>NZ_FQXH01000043.1 GCF_900129915.1 Tepidibacter thalassicus DSM 15285 | reverse complement strand
GTGAACAAAAGTACCGTTGGCTTGCGGTATAGCATTGTAGAGATATGCTATTATGTACACTAATATTTGTAAAAATATTGAGTGTATGAATAAAATCTATAATTTTT
The DNA here is from genome assembly GCF_900129915.1 of Tepidibacter thalassicus DSM 15285. Lineage (GTDB taxonomy): Bacteria > Bacillota > Clostridia > Peptostreptococcales > Peptostreptococcaceae > Tepidibacter > Tepidibacter thalassicus. Next base: position 6,312 of record NZ_FQXH01000043.1, on the reverse strand, counting down.
ATATATTTATTTAGATTTTTATAGATTTTATAAAGCTGGGATTTAAAATTGATGGAGATATATTTAATACCAAAAAAAAATTTAAAATTCAGTAAAAATATACATAAGATTTTTTTAAATGATTTATTTGAGATATATCCTAGCGAAAAAGAAAAATTGTTAAAAGATGTTGTTATAAGAGAATTTGAAAATATAGATAAAGATTATGATGTTATAGAACTTGGAGAAGTAATAAATAAAATAAGTTTTAACAACAACATAAAAATAAATTTTTTAGATAATAATAATTTATTAATATATTTTAAAAATGACAAACGAGATAAATATTTATTTATTAGAGTTGTTTTAGTATGTATTATTTTATTTTTGGGAGCTGGTATGGCTATAATAAATTTTCATTCTGATGTAAATATGAATGAATCTCATAGAACTATACTCAAGATATTAACTGGAAGTAAAGATGAAAATTTATTATTTCTTCAAATACCATATTCTTTAGGGATTGGTATAGGAGTAGCTACATTTTACAATAAATTAATACCTAATTTTTCAAAATCAGAGCCGAGCCCTTTAGAACTTGAAGTATCAGCTTTTAAAAACGAAGTGCAAAATTACATTATAGAAAATAATGAAAAATAAGGAGGCTGCATTGAAAGCATTTTTAGTGTTACTAGGTTTTTCAGAAGGGATTGTTGTAGGGGCAGGAGTAGTGGCATTGCTTACACTTTTAGATATAATTCCAAGGCTTTGTCAAATTACAAATAGTTATGGATATTTAAAAGTCTATGAATTAATGCTTATAGCGGGAACTTTTTTTGGTAGTTTATTTTCGCTTACTAATATAACTTTTAATTTAGGAAATTGTACTTTGGTTGTTATGGGAATATTTTATGGGATATTTATAGGGCTTTTAGCTTCAGCTCTTGCTGAAGCTATAGATGTAATTCCTGTAATAGAAAGAAGATTTAAAATACATGGAAAAGCAAAGTACATCATATTGGTTATTATATTTGGAAAAGTATTTGGGTCTATAATAAATTGGACAATATTAAAATTGAGGTGATTTGTGTGGATTATAAAAAATATGTGGATAAAAAAAGTCCAAAGCCTACCTATTTTAAAAATTGCATATGGGCATTTGTTGTAGGCGGACTTATATGTGATATAGGTCAAGTTATATTAAATACATATATTAGGTTTGGATTAGATAAAAAAATGGCTTCAACTTCTACTTCTATAACATTGATTTTTTTAGGTGCATTTTTTACTGGAGTTGGAGTTTACGATATTTTAGGGAGAAGAGCGGGAGCAGGGTCTATTGTACCTATAACTGGGTTTTCTAATTCAATAGTATCTCCTGCCATGGAATATAAAAGAGAAGGATATGTATTGGGAGTTGGGGCTAAAATGTTTACAATAGCAGGACCGGTACTTGTATATGGAATAGGGAGTTCTGTAATATTGGGACTGATTTATTATTTTTTAGGAAAATAGTTGGAAAGGAGAATTATATGGCAAAAAAAAGATTGGGAAATCAAACTATAGAGCTTGAAAATAGTCCTGTTATAATATCAGCTTGTTCTATTGTAGGTCCTAAAGAGGGTGATGGTCCACTTAAAGATTATTTTGACAAAATTTTAGAAGATGATTTATTTGGAGAAGATAGTTGGGAACTTGCAGAGAGTAAAATGGTAAGAGAAGTTATAAAAATGGCAATAGATAAAACGGATTATGTATTAAATCAAGTAGATTACATATTTGCGGGAGATTTATTAAATCAATTGATGTCTACATCTTTTGCAGTTAGAGATTTGAAAAGACCTTTTTTTGGATTGTATGGAGCTTGTTCTACAATGAGTGAAGCGATTTCTCTTGCTTCTATGATTGTAGATGGAGGATATTCAGATTTAGTAGTTGCAGCAACATCTAGTCATTTTTGTACAGCTGAAAGACAATTTAGATTTCCTTTAGAACTTGGAAATCAAAGACCGATGACAGCTCAGTGGACAGTTACTGGTGCGGGGTGTTCTGTTATATCTTCAAGTGGAAAAGGACCTAAAATTAAAAGGATTACGACAGGTAAGGTAATAGATAGAGGGATTACTGATGCAAATAATATGGGACCTGCCATGGCACCGGCTGCATATGATACAATAAAAACTTATTTTGATGATACGAAGGATGAAATAGAAAGCTTTGATGTAATAGCAACTGGAGATTTAGGCATTATAGGAGGACAAATTCTCTTGGAGTTTATGCAAAAGGCGAATTATGATATTTCAAATGTATATATGGATTGTGGAATTGAAATATTTGATCATAAAAGACAAGATACTCATTCAGGTGGAAGTGGATGTGGATGTTCAGCTACTGTATTTAATGGGTATATATATAAAAAACTTTTAAATAAAGAACTTAATAAAGTGATGTTGGTATCTACTGGAGCATTATTATCTCCAACTAGTACACTACAGAAGCAAAGTATTCCTTCAATTGCTCATGTTGTAGTAATAGAAAATTAGGTGGTGATAAAATGGAATATTTAAGAGCTTTTTTGGTTGGAGGTATGATATGTGTTATAGGACAAGTTTTAATGGATTTTTTCAAAATACCATCTCCTTATGTATTGGTTAGTTTTGTAACAGCAGGAGTTATATTAACGGGATTAGGATTATATGAACCTATAGTAAAGTTTGGAGGAGCCGGAGCTACAGTGCCTCTTCCGGGGTTTGGATATGGACTTGCAAAAGGGGTTATAGAGGAAGTTTCTAAAAAAGGATTTTTAGGAGCATTTACAGGAGGTACTGCTGCTAATGCAGGAGGAATAGGTGCAGCTGTATTTTTTGGATATATAATGTCACTGTTGTTTACTCCAAAAGCAAAACCATAAAAATAGAGAGCAATTAATCGCTCTCTATGATTTGTGTATTTTCAGTATTGTTATTATCTGAGGTATCTTTAGTTGGTTTGCTTTTATTTTTCTTATTTTTTTTGTTTGTTTTTTTAAAAAGAGTATTTTCTATATTTTCATTGTTATCAGTATTTTTTTTATTTGTATTACTATCATCTATATTATTTTGAATGTTTTCATTTGAATTTTTTTCATCAAATAACCATTTGTTTATTATATCTGAAGGAGTTGTATTTTCATCAAGTTCATCTTCTTCTTGTTGAGTGTGTATTTCACAGTATTCACTAGGTTCTGTTCCTTTTACAAAAATTTCAGTTTTTGTTTTTTCGCAAAAATGTGTAGCTAAATTTCCAGATTCAAGACATATTGTTTTTTGAATAATATCACTAGGGCGCTCAAATGACTTTCTAGGTAAGTTGCTATGTATTTGTGACATTACTTTTTTCCAAAGTGAAACTGCCATAGAACTTCCTTTTTTTAGAGATTGATTCCAGTCATTACCTATCCATGTTGCAGCAACGTAGTAAGGAGTGTATCCAGCAAACCATGCATCGTGATTATCGCTAGTAGTTCCTGTTTTACCAGCAACAGGCATATTAGATAGTCTGGCACGTCTTCCTGTTCCTGAAGTTACTACACTTGTTAGGATATCAGTCATTATATAAGCTGTTTGGGGACTTACGATTTTATGTTTAATTTGCTTGCTTTGTAATAAAATTTTTCCGTTTGAATCTTCAATTTTTGTAAAGAATATAGGCTTTATATATGTTCCTTTATTTGCGATTGCTCCGTAAGCTGCAGTCATTTCAAGTGGTGTTATTCCCTTTGTCATACCTCCAAGAGTTAACGCAGAGAATGTTTTGTCGTTATGTCCAGGGGTAGTAACTATAGTTGATATTCCCAGATTTTTTAAATAGTCAATCATCATCTCTATAGAAGAGTATAGACTTGATGATAACATTTCAGCTGTTTTTACTGAACATACATTTGAAGAATGTTGAACAGCTTCTCTTAATGTAATGACACCTCTATATCTATTTGCGTAGTTTTTAGGTTTCCAGTTATTAGGATAGGTGTATTTAAAGTTTTCTTGGCTATCTTCTATAAGAGTAGCTGCTGTCATTCCGTTATCAAGAGCTGGTAAATATACAGCTAAAGGTTTTATAGAAGAACCAGGTTGTCTTGGATTTACAGCTCTATTAAAAAGTTTACTTCCGCCAAGCATTCTTCCGCCAACTAAAGCTTTAACTTCTCCAGTGTGGTAGTCCATTATTACCATAGCAGATTGAGGTTGTATATTTCCGTTTTTATCTTTAAATGTTCCCGGGAAGTTTGCATTGTTTTGATATTCTTTTTCAAGTATTTTTTGCATGTTCATATCCATAGTTGAATATATTCTAAGGCCCCCATTATAAAGCATATCTCTAGCTTCGTCTTCGCTGAATCCTTTTTTAATTAAAGCATCTATTACTTCATCTTTTACTAAATCTACAAAATATGAAGATACATTACTTGCTTTTTTATTGCCTATTTTTATTACAATAGGTTCATTTTTAGCTTCTTCATATTCAGATTCAGTTATATAGCCAAGTTCTAGCATTTTCTTTAATATAAGTTCTTGTCTTTTTTTAGATTCAGGATTTAATATTGCTTTTCTAACTACAATTTGTTCTTTTGCTAGTTGGTCATATTGGAAGTTATCTATAAGTCCTTTAGAAAGTAATTTTTTAAACATATTTTTTTCAACTTCACTTGCAGGAGTTGTATTAGGTGTTTTTGGATAAAATACTAATAGATTTTTTATTTCATCTAAATTTTCACTACCATCTAATCTCGCTGTAATGTATGGAGAATATTTAGATGGGTTTTTAGTAATACCTGCAATCATTGCACATTCTGCAAGTGTTAGTTCACTTACATCTTTTGAAAAATAAGTTTGAGCTGCAGCTTGTACTCCTACTGCTCCTCTACCTAAGTAAAAAGTATTTAGATATGTTTGTAATATTTCATCTTTGCTTAAATGCTTTTCTATTTCAAGAGCATAATAAGCATCTTTTATTTTTCTTGTTAAAGTTTTTTCGCTAGAAGTATACATGTTTTTTGCAAGTTGTTGGGTTATAGTACTTGCACCTTGTGCTTTACTTAGTGTTCTAAGATCGTACCAAAGTGCACCGAATATTCTTTTTATATCTATTCCGTTATGCTCATAAAATCTTTCATCTTCAATAGATATAACAGCATTTTGTAAATGTTTTGGAATTTTATCTAAGGTGACTATACTTCTAAAATTTGTTCCGTGGACTTTTTCTATTAGATTGCCATTTTTATCATATATAAAAGAACTTTCATCCAGCATATCTTCAATGTTGTTAGGATCTATTGCTGGAGCATTTTTTATTACTCCAAATATTATACCAAGACCACATGCTGTTCCAGTTATAAATAAGATGATAAAAGTAAGGAGTACTGTTCTAAAAATACTTATTTTTTTCTTGTTTTTATTTTCCTTACTTTTTTTTGTGGATTTTTCGTTTCGCATCCTATTTCCCTCCTTATCTTGTATATTATAACACACAAAATTTTGTTTAATCTATAAATTTTACGAAGAATGTCATTTGTAACATTAGTGTAATAAACGGCAAAAAATGAAAAAGTAAGTAAACCAAAAAATTTTACACTATTTATTGCAAAAAAACTTATAATTATGATAAAATGAGAAAAAATATAATTGATATAAAGTGATGAAGGAGTTTAGTAGTCCCCATGGTTACAATATTAGAGAGTAAATCGGTTGGTGAAAGATTTACAGTACATGGTTAGATGAAATACACTCTGGAACTTCGAGGTCAAAAGCTTCGGCGAATTCCACACGTTATAGTGGATAAAGGCATTTTTGTGCGAATTAAGGTGGTAGGGATTTCTCGTCCTTAAATGATGAGGAGTCTTTTTATTTTTGATAAAAAGAAATAGGAGGTGATTATAACAGTTGATGAAAACCTATAAAAATATACAAAAACCTATTAAATAATTTACATATTTACGATGTTTTAATATCAGAGGCAATGTTAATGTATTTAATAGGAAAATTTTCAGAAAAATAAAGAGATAAAGGAGTTTTGGAAGATGGGGTTCAAGAAGAAAAATGAAAATAGTATTATATTATGCAAAAAAATTCAAATATATCCTACAAAAGAACAAATAGCAGATATAGAAAGAGATAGTTTTTTATGTAAACTCCTTTATAATACTTATTTAGCTCAAAGAAAAGAATATTATACTTGTTATAATAAAAACATGAAAATGTCAGAACAGCGAAGTCAAATTAAGTTACTTCGTAAGCAAAATACAGATTATGCAAAAGTATATGCAAAACATCTTCATGCAGTTTGTATGGATTTAGC
>NZ_FQXH01000042.1 GCF_900129915.1 Tepidibacter thalassicus DSM 15285 | reverse complement strand
TTTAAATGAAGAAGATGAGATATATTTTAAAAACATATTATATAAGAGAGCATCTCAAGTTGAATACGAAACAACCCTTAAAAATTTAAGTAAGTTTTTAAGTGAATATTATAATCAAAAAACAATTGTGTTGATAGATGAATATGATACACCAATACAAAACGGATATTTAAGTGGATACTATAAAGAAATAATAGAATTTATGAGAAATTTTTTGAGTGGTGCTCTTAAAGATAATGAGTATTTGCAAAAGGGAGTGCTTACTGGAATATTAAGAGTAGCGAAAGAAAGTATATTTTCGGGACTAAACAATTTAGAGGTTTGTACAATATTAAACAATTACTATAGTGATAAGTTTGGTTTTTTAGAAGGTGAAGTAGAAGAAATATTAAAGCATTATAATATAGAGTTTGAAATGGATGAAGTTAGAAAATGGTATAATGGATATATATTTGGGGAAAATGTAATATACAATCCATGGTCAATACTGAATTATGTGAAAAATCATGAAAAAGGATTTAGACCTTATTGGGTGAATACGAGCAGTAATGATTTGGTTAAGGGTGTGCTTGCAAAATCAGGAGAAAAAATAAAAATAGAATTGGAAGATTTAATAAAAGGAAAAGATATAGTAAAAACTATAAATGAGGATATAGTTATTCATGATATAGATAAAGGTAGTGAAAATGTATGGAGTTTTTTGCTTTTTAGTGGATATTTAAAGGTAGTTAAAGAAGAATTTAAGAGAGGTAGGGTTTATTGTAATCTAAAAATTCCTAATTTAGAAGTAAATTATTTATATGAAGAAATAATTATGTCTTGGTTTAGTGAAAGTATAAATAATGATAAATTTGATGTTATGTTAAAGAGTTTGATAAATGGAGATATAAAAACGTTTGGAAAAATATTAAAAGAATTTGTGTTAAACAGTATTAGTTACTTTGATACAGCAAAAGAAAGTGAAAAGGTATATCACGCTTTTGTACTTGGTATGCTTGTAGCGCTTTGTGATGATTATCAAGTAAAGTCAAATAGAGAAAGTGGATATGGAAGATATGATGTAGCTTTAATTCCAAGAGATAAAAGTAAATTAGGGATAATAATTGAATTTAAGAAAGTAGATAAAGATGATAAAGAAACTTTAGATATAGCTGCAAAAAATGCATTAAAGCAGATAAAAGAAAAAAATTACAAGCAGGAATTATTAGATATAGGCATAAAAAATATAATAGAGCTAGGAATAGCATTTGAAGGAAAAGAAGTTTTAGTAGTTGAGGGATAAGAAGGTTATAAAGGGGAGTTTTGTTAAGTAGGGTTACTAGAAATTAATGTTAGCCGTTTAAAACCGAATAGGTTTTAGACGGTTTTTTAAATTTTTGACATATTTTAAGGAAGGAATTTGGATATTATTGGAGAATATGTAAAAATGGTTATAAAATAAAAAATCATTGAGGTTGTAAACAAAAAGAGATATAGAGATATAAAGTACGTAATTAGGAGGGGCAAAATGATAGATAAATATTTTTTATTATTTTATAGAGTAGAAACACCATTACATATGGGGAGTGATACAGAGATTGGTGTGGTTGATATGCCTATACAGCGTGAAAAAGTAACGGGGTTTCCAAAACTTGAGGCTTCAGGGATAAAAGGTTCGATTAGAAAAATATTTGAAAGAGAGGATAAAGATTTAACCAATGCAATATTTGGACCAGAGGTTGATGGAAGTGAATATTCATCATGTATTAGTTTTACAGATGGTAAAATTTTATTATTTCCAGTAAAATCAGTGCAAGGAATATTTAAATGGATAACATGTCCTTTGGTTTTAAATAGATTTATAAAGGATTATAATTTATTTTTGGAAAGAAATGAAGAGATTAATATTGTTGGAGAAAATCAATATTATTCTCAGAATAAAATTGAAGATACTGTTGACGTTATTTTAGAGGATTTTAAATTTAATCTTAAAAGAATTAAAAAACTTCAAGTTTTAGATGAAATTATTAGCAATATAAAAAAAGATAAAAATGTACCTGGTTATTTAAAGGATAAAATTGTGAATGAAGAAATTATTATACTTTCTGATGACGAGTTTAAGTTTTTTACAGAAATGTATACTGAAATAAATACTAGAATAAAAATAGGTATTGACGGTATAGTTGAAAAAGGAGCTTTATTTACAGAAGAATATCTTCCTATGGAAACAATAATGTATGGATTTGTTTCAGTAGGTAAATTTATGATGACTGAAAGAGAAAAAAACACAAAGAAGGAAAAAGAATATTTATGTGAAAAGATGAAAAAAAAGTTAGAGAATAAAAAATTAGTAGTCAATGAGTTTAATTATATAAAAGAAATTCTAAATGAAAAAAAATATGTTCAATTAGGGGGAAATAAAACTTTGGGAAAAGGAATAACTCAATTAATATTGGGAGGAGAATAATATGATTACTTCTAATGATGAAAAAATAAGGTTTATACATAAGTATTTTAAAGAAAGTGTGAAAAATAAAGAAAAATTTAAGCATATTGAAGATATGCCATTTATGATTAGAAATAATGGATTTTTTAATACATTGATTTATTTAGAGAATAAAGAAAAAATTATATTAGAAATGCTTGGTGATTATTACAAGGTAATTTCAAAAAAAGATACTCTGTTGATTGATGTTTTTAATATGCATAAGGAATTGAATCGAGAGTATTTAATGTATACACATGAGTTTTATGAATTTGCCTGCCAATTGAAAATTTATTTTAAAACGATGTAGTGGAGGTATTTATGGTAAATATAAAGGAGTTATTAGATAATAAAATCAAAAAAAAATTGGAAAAGGAATATGGGATAAAGGAGCAAGATGATAAAAAGAAAAATAAAAATACTAAAACAAAGCAAATTTTAAAGGAAAATTATTTATATTTAAATATGAAATGCTATAGAAATTGTGATGTTAATAAAAATAAGGATATAAAAGATAAGGAAAAAGAAGTTAAGAAGAATTCATTATGTAAAAACATTAAAATTCCAACTATTAATGGGAAAAAAGAAATTGAAAATTTCAATTTAATGTATAATAAATTGCTTTATTACAATTGTAAAAAAGATAAAGTTAAGCCATGTAATCTAACAGTTGAAACTATTACTTATTATGACGAAAAAATATCAAAATATTTAAGAAATAAGACATCAATGTTGACTAATTTAGGATATAAAAAAATAATTAAAAATTTAACAATAAGTTTATATTCTTCTATGGTTATAGGACTTGGAGAAGTATCGGTCTGGGAAACTTCAATAAAATTAGACTACTTATATGGTATACCATATATTCCAGCTAGTACCATTAAAGGTGCATATAGAAATTTTATGGAGAACGATTATATGTTATATAAGAAAGATAGAAGTAAAAAAGTATATTATGATGATATAATAGATAAATTATTTGGTACTGAAGAAAAAGAAGGAAAACTTATATTCACTGATATTTATCCAGAAAAAGGGTTTAAAATTGCAAAAGATATTATAAATCCTCATTATTCAGATTATTATAGTGAAAATAAAGCTCCTATGGATGATAAAAAGCCAAAACCAATATTTTTTATAACTATTAAGGAAGCTAAATTTAAATTTAATTTATTTATAAAAGAAGAAGTTTGTAAAGATGTAGAAAAAATTATTAGAAATAGTTTTAGCAAATTTTTAGATAATGAAGCTTTAGGAGCAAAAAAAGCAGTGGGTTATGGATATTTTGAGGTAGAAGGGAGTAATGATGATGGAAAAGAAGATTAAAAATATAAAAATTTCATCAGTTACTCCTATGTTATCTCATGGTGGAGATGGGAAAAGTCCAGAAATAAGAATACCAGAATTTAAGTCGGCAATGAGATTTTGGTGGAGGGCTTTAAGTTATTTTGAGGTGAAAGAAGATGATGAGCTTGACTATTTTAATAAAATGAGGGCTATGGAGGGTAAAATTTTTGGAGATGCAAAGAAAAATGCTTCACCGATTAGTATAAGGTTGAAAAATATCAAAAATAGAAATATAAAAAAGTATAATTATGGCATTAGAGGTTTTGAAAAAGTTGAATTTGAAATGTCGTTAATTTTAAAGTATCCTCAGGTGTTGAGTCAGATAGATTATTGGAATTTTAATAAGTATTATAGCTTATTAGAGATAGTTTCAATTCTTGGTGGGGTTGGACAAAGAATAAGACGTGGTTATGGAGTTTTTAGAATTGATAATTCTAATATTTATTTAAGTATAAATTTGAATTTTTTAAAAAATAAAATAAATGAGATTTTTGGAAATATATACAAAGTAGCAAAGTCTAAATATATTTTAGAAAAAAATGTAATTGCAAGAAAAAAAGAGTGTAAACCAAATTGTGGGTTTTCGTATGTTGAAGAAATATTTATTGGAAAAGAAGTGAGTTTTAATATTTATAAAGAAAATATAGAAAGAGCAATATGGAAGAATTTTAATAAAAAAAATGAATACAAGAATACAAAAAGGTATGCTTGTCCAGTATATATAAGTGCATGTTATAAGAAGGATACAAATAGTGTTATACCTATTATTACTATACTTTATAATACTCAAATAAGAGAAGATAATGAAAATTATTATAAATATAAGCGATATGTATCAAATATAATAGGAGAGTGCATAAAATGAATCAATATTTATTAGTAACCATAGGACCTGTACAGTCATATATAGCACAATCTCGCAAGATAAAAGATTTTTTTAACAGTTCGAAAATTATAGGAGACATATTGAGGAAAATAGTAGAAAAATTATATTTAAAATGTAAATATACATATATAGATATAGAAATTATATTACCGAGTATGAAAATAGAAGAATATTGTCAAGAAGGCAGGAGTATCCCAAATTATTTTATAGTTGAATTTCGTAGAAATAATAGTATATTTAGTGATATTGAAAATGAAGTGATAAGAATTTATAAAGAGGTGATTGATGATTTTGTAAAAAAAATTAAATATAAATTTAATATAGAAGAAAGAGATTATAAAATATTGCAAGAGCATATCAGTGATGTTTTTGATATATATTCGGTAAAGGTAGAAAGTGATGATTATAAAAAAGCATATAATGAGTTATATGAAAAACTTGAAATGTATAAAAATGTAAGGAGTTTTAATCATTATTTAACAGGTGAGGTTGGTAAAAAATGCATATTATGTGGTCGTAGAAATGTTAAAAAATTTTTATTTAAAGAAGAACATCTTTGTTATAGTTGTTGGTTAAAGAGAATCTATAGTGAAGAAAGTGAAAAAGAAAATTTTCCATCTACTGTTGGTATAGCAGTAATGGGTTGGGAAAACAAAAATGATGAAATTTGTTTAAAGGAATTTAAGAATAAAATAAAAGAAATGTTGGAAACTACTGAATTAGATAAAGCATGTTATTATTATAGAGATGTCATACTAAATGAAGTAAAAAAAAATGACAAGGTTAAGACATGTGAAAATATTTTTGCAAATTATCATGAAAAGTTGTTTTCAAAATATGAACCTACAAAATATTATGCATTAGTAAAATGTGATATTGATGATTTAGGGAAATGGATGTCTGGAAATTATTTTCAAACAGATGATTTTTTAACGGAGCAAAAAAATTTATCTGAAAAAATTATTGAATTTGGAAAAATTATTGAAAAGGAGTTTATTGATAAAAAATTAGGAAGGACAATATATACAGGTGGAGATGATTTTTTATTATTTGTTACTTTAGAGGAATTATTTAATGTTATAAAATTGTTAGATAACGGTGTAGAAAGAATAAATACTGAACTTAAAAATTATAATAAAAAATTGACTATATCAAAGTCTATTACAATAGCTCATTATACAACACCTTTGCAAAATGTAATAAATATTACAACATCTACTTTAGAACAAGTGAAAGAAAAGTTTAAAGAAAGTGAATTAAGTAAAGTTATATCTAAAAATGGAACAGCAATTACATTTATTACGAGAAGTAATACTTATAGAACTACAATGTTTAAAAATACAATAAAAATAAATGTAGATATTTTGAAAGCTTTTATAGATGAATTTAAAGAAAATAATATATCTAAAAGTTTTATTACTCAGTTGGAAATGAATTTAAAGGAAGTAGATGCAGTAATAGAGTATGGAGAAATGCTTAATATGAAACAGATATTTGAAAGTGAGGCTAGAAGATTATTGGCAAGAAAAAGTGAAGATGAGTTAAATGTGGTAGATATATTACTTGAGCTACTAAATCAAGGAACTATTGAGCTAGGAGCAAATTCATATAGACTTGATTATAATAATGTATTTAATTTTTTGCATGTGATAAGTAATATTTCAAGAGAACTTTTAAAAGGAGAATAAAAAATGGGATATTTATTACTTAAACCATATGATAGCCTTTTTTTTAGAGATGGCAAGCCGTTTGAAAAAGGGATAAGTAGATGGCTATCTGGGATGAATACACCATATCCATCAACTATTTATGGAGCAATTTTTAGTCATATTATAAGGCGAAATCCTAAAATAAGTAATGAGATTGATGAGATAAGGCAAAAAATTGAAAAACTTAGACAAAATAAATATGTTATAGAAGAATTAAATAGATTAAGCAAAGATGTAGAATTAAAATTAATGGGTTATTTGAGAATTAAGAATATATATCTTTATGATAAAAGAAGAAATGATGTTTATATTCCTGCACCATTAGATATTTTTGTTGATGAGGAAGGTGAAATAAAGTATGGAGAATTTATCAAGGAAAAATATTGTTGTAATAATGAAGTTGAACTAGAATATTTAATGAAAAATATTAAGGATTATAATAGAGCTGATAATTATTATATAAATATTTTAGACTTTTTAAGATATTATACTAAAGGTAAAAGAGGAAATGGATTACTGATAAGTGAGAATAATATATTTGAAAAATTTTATAAGGTAGGTATAGAGTTAAATAAATACGGAACAAGTAAAGAAGGAAATTTATATAGAATAGATACTTCTGAATTTATAGATAAGGGATTTAGATTTTTGATTGAATATGAAATAGATAAGGATATAGAACTTACATCTGGTTGTATAAAGTTAGGTGGAGAAGGAAAATTGGCAAAACTTGAGATAATAAATGGAAAAATCTATTCTATAGAAAAATTAAATGAATATTATGAAAATATTAATTTGGAAAACAACTATGTAAAACTTGTATTGACTACAGAGAGTATTTTTGAAGAAACGGCATTTTTTCCGAAGATTGAGGATATAAATGCAAAAGTTGTTGGTATAGTAAATGATAAACCTATTTATATTGCTGGTTATGATATGCTAAGAAAAAGACCTAAGCCAATGATGAAGGCAAATAAAAAGGGATGTGTATATATACTTGAATTTGAAAATGTAAAAGGCAAGAGTTTAAAGGATATAAAAGATGAAATAGAAAAAGCTATAGATTTTAGTGAAAAAAATAGCTATAGAGGATTTAATAGATTTGTTTTATCTATATTTAAGGGGGAGTAGAAATGAATGAAAAGCAGTTAGTGCAAAATTATGATGCTTATGTTATATGTTCAACATTAAATCAAGTTGTGAATTATATACCGTTAAAAATGTTGCAAGATAAAGGAGTAAAAATCGGTAAGATAATCAATATAAAAGTTAAAAGCAAAGGAAGTAGAAAACAATTTAATAGTGATAATTGGGATAAAAATTTAATTGAAGTTTTAAAGGATAATAATGAAATTGATAAGAATGAAATTTTAGATAATAAGGAGTTTAAGAACAATATAATTTTAGAAAGAGAGTTTGATTTCAAAGAATATAAAGATTTTATTAATAGTAAAATAGAGAGTCTAAATAAAATTCTTTGGAATATAACAGGAGGACAGCGAAGTACAGTTGTAGCTATACAAGAAATAGTTAGAAAAAGATATGCAGATGGTAAAAAAGATGTAATGATTTATCTTGAAGGAAATACTAATGACATAATTATAGGAACATGTGGTGAAAATGGAGAAATAAAGTATACAAAATATGATGAAAAATATGAAATTAAAGATTTAACTATTGAAAAGGCTATGAAGCTAGCTGGGTTTGATTTATATGGTAAAGGGAATAAATGTATTAATTATTTAAATAGAAAATATGTGATAAGTGAAAAAATAGATAAGCTTTTAGATAAATTTTATGATAATTATAAAGATATAAACTCACAAAAATTTAGATTGAATATGATAGCTACAAATAAGAAAAAAGGAGAAAATTATGGAGTACCAGTAGGAGAAGAAGCGTGGAAAAATATAATTAAAGAATATGAATTTATGAAATGTTTAAAAGAAGGAATTTTTGAGAAAGAAGGAAAGAAAGAGGAAAATAAAAATCAATATCAATTTGGATATCTTTTAGAGTTTATAATTGTTAAGAAAATTAAAGAAATTATAAATGAAAAGATAAGAGAAGATGATAAATTAAAGGGGTATTTTATAGATTTAAAACATAGCTTGAAAATAAGAAATAACTATGATGAATTAAAGGAGGAAAAACAATTTTGTGAATTTGATGTTGTGCTTTTAACAAAGGCAGGGCAGTTGATAATTTTTGAATGTAAAAGTGGTGGAATGACAGGCGAAGTGGCAAAGGCAAGACATTATACTAGCTATGCAGTAGGAGGGGTATATGGAACTCCTATAGTTATTACACCATTACTTTCTATTGAAATAGAACAAAAAGATAAGCTTGATAGCAGAAAATATACTAATGGAGAAGATAGTAAAAATGTTTGTAAAGATATATATTCTGCTATAGAAGCAGCAAAGAAGTCTAACATAGATGTGTGGGGAATAGATGAGCTAGACACAAAATTAGAAAAATTGTTTGAGGATGTAACGGGGAAGGAGTAGAAATAATGAAACCTATATATATGAGTGCTATCACAGCTATACATGCAGGAGCAGGAGAAGATACAGGTATTGTTGATATGCCAATTCAGAGGGAAGTTACAACTGGTATTCCTAAAATAGAAGCTTCAGGATTGAAAGGGTGTTTTAGAGAGTTATTTACAGGAAAAGAACAAGATATATTATTTGGTAAAACTGATAATGCAGGTATTATTGGATTTACTGATGCTAGATTATTATTTTTTCCTATTAAATCTGCAAAGGGAATATTTGCACTTATAACTTGTCCATTTGTTATAGAGAGGTACTTGGAAGAAGTTGAAGAAAATAAAGAAGATAAAATGAATATATTTATGAGATTATTAAATGAAAAAATTAATTTTATAAATAATGGTGAATGTTATATACTTAATAATATATTATCTGTGAATGAAGAATTTGTTATGCTTGATGAATACATATTTGATAGTAAAATATTAGATATTAGTTGTATAGAAGAATGTAAGAATATAATTCCATATATAGATAAGGTAGCAATAGTATCAGATGATAATTTTATTGATTTTGTATCAAATTGTACTGAGATAGTAACGAGAAATAAGATAGGTGAAACAGGTACAGCTAGTGATAAAGGGTTATTTACAGTAGAGTATTTGTCACAAGAGTCAATTTTGTATATGAATGTAGTATATTTTGAGTTGATTGATAATAAAGAAAAAGAAGATAAAGATTATTTTAATGATGTATTTATGAAAAAAATTAGGGGGACTAAAATTCAAATTGGTGGTAACAAGACATTAGGTAAGGGATTTTTAAGAATATTGTCAGAGGAGGGAGAATAGTTGAATAGCAGGTTAAATAATAAAAAAGTAATGAAAATACAGAAGGCTTTCTTGATGGTAAGAAATTTTATAGAAAAAGAATTCAAAGATGAAAAAAATAAAAGGAAAATACAACTTGAAAAATTTAGAAGCTATTCAATTAGAATACCTACTATGATAAAAGTGAATGGATTAATAAATACATTAGTTTTTATAAAAGGGAAGAATGACAATGTTTATAAATATATATATGATAGTATAAATAATTACTATAATGATAAATTCAATCCAATTGTTGAAGATATAATTGAAGATATATTGTTAAATGATAGAAATTTTAATGATAATATTGAATATCAAAATATCGTTACAATAGATATATTATCGTATTTGCTTTTAGTTAAAAATTTTGCTGTTTCTGAAATATTAGATGTGATAGAAAATTAATTAAATATTAGCTAGTTTATTTTTAGGTGAAATTATTTTAGGAAAAAATAAAAAGAGAATAGCTTATTATGTTATGGTGAAAATATTTAGTAATACATTTAATACATAAAAAAAGCTATTCTCGTAAATAAATATTATACAGAAAGTAATGGTAAAGAATAATAAAAATATAGAAGATATTTAATTAACATTTTGATGTCAGCCATGGCAGTTTTTGTGTTTGATTGTTGATGTTTTATATGGTAAAATATTACTTGTTATTAGGTATATATGAACAATAAAGGTAATTAAAATTGCTGATAAATTAAAATGTAAATGTAAAAAATATAAATGATATTATCAATAAAAAGTTTTGTTCCTATAAAAATATTTGAGATTTTGAACCGATGTTTCGTAAAGCTTGAAATTACAAGGTTTGAAGTTGTTGTTCCTACATTG
>NZ_FQXH01000041.1 GCF_900129915.1 Tepidibacter thalassicus DSM 15285 | reverse complement strand
ATGGGACGCGGGCCCATCCTATACCGCTTTCGCTTTGACTATGATAAGATGCCTTATCTTAGCTTTATCTCGTATTAGCATACCTTTCGGTATGTTATCCGTGTGTATAGGGCAGGTTACCCACGCGTTACTCACCCGTCCGCCGCTAGGATCCAAGAGCAAGCTCTTTTCTCCTCGCTCGACTTGCATGTGTTAGGCACGCCGCCAGCGTTCATCCTGAGCCAGGATCAAACTCTCAAAATAAACTTCGTTACTGGCTTTACCTACTGTTTAGTTTTCAAAGTTCAATTTTTTTCGCGTTGTCTTAACGACAAGTAATAATATATCATCTTTGTTTTTCATTGTCAACACTTTTTTATAAATTTTTTCATAAAAATATAATATATAATTAAATTACTTATATTTTTCAAATACAATCTCTATTTTTTCATATCCTAAATCTCTTAGTATACTTTCCAATAATAACTTTGTATTTTTATCTGCTTCTTCCAAAAAACCATCTTCAACCAATTTTTTTTCTATATTCTTTTTCTCTTTTGTTATTTCATTGAATACATCTTTCATGCTCAATTTATTGAATAAGGAAGTCTTTTCATCATATACATATATATTCTTTTCATTTATATTATGCTCTAATATTTTAGAATTATTCAATTTTATTCTTATTTTTTTTTCTTTATTTTCAAGTATTTCTACATCATTAATATCAATACCAGCTTTTACAACTCCTTCATACTTTATTAAAAAAGATTTTTGTGTAAAAGGTATTTTTATATTTTGTATTTTTTTATCTTCTTTAAAGGATATTATATTACTATAGTAATATTTTGTCGTAGTGAGTTCTTTCATTTTAGATATTTTTTCTAAAATCACAGTCGAATTCTCTTGTTTATTATAAAAAACATCATTAAAATTAATTAATATCAAAAAAGAAACAACTACCAAAAATAAAATTGTCAGAATTTTATTTTTATTCATTTTCCCTATCAATATATCACTTCCTTTTGATATAATAATATTTTGAAGATTTAATAATTGAAAGGAGTAATTGCCAATGTCAATTTTAGTGTTCGGTCATAAAAATCCAGATACCGATTCAGTAACTTCAGCAATAGCCTTTTCCTATCTTAAAAACAAATTAGGTTTTGATACTAAACCATGTGTATTAGGTGATTTAAGAAAAGAGGCTAAATTCGTACTTGACTACTTTAAATTATCATATCCTAATTCAATAACAAATGTCAAAACTCAAGTTAAAGACTTAAATTACGACAAAGTAAAAGGAATTACTGCTGATTTTTCCATTTTACACGCTTACAAAATAATGGAACATAACAATTTAAAAACATTACCTGTAGTAAATGAAAATAATCAATTATTAGGTATAATCACTACAAAAGATATTGCTATGCAACTCATAAAAGGTGATGTTCATAATATAAAAACATCTCTTTCAAATATAGCTTCTGATTTAAACGGTAAAATACTTGTGAATTGTCATGATATTGTAAATGGCAAATTATCTATAATTGCTTTTTATTACAAAACTATCGAAGGTACATTATCTGAAAAAGATATTATAATCGTTGGCGATAGATACGATATTATCGAACATGCTATCGCCTCAAAAGTTCAATTAATTATTGTAACTGGCGGAAATGAAATTCCTGAAAAATATTTAAATTCTGCTAAAGAAAATAATGTATCAATAATTTCTGTTCCTTTTGACACTTATACAACTTCTAAATTAATAAATCAAACTAATTTTGTATCATCTATAATGAAGTCTGATATACTAAAATTTGAAGACAGCGAATATATAGACAATATAAAAGATGATATGTTAAGTACTAACTTTAGATATTATCCTGTAATAAATAAAAATAATATATTCTTAGGTTTTATGGAAAGAAAACATCTTTTAAATTCTAATAAGAAAAAAGTTATATTGGTTGACCATAATGAATTAGCTCAAAGTGCAGAAGGTATAGAACAAGCTGAAATACTCGAAATTATAGATCATCATAAAATCGGTGGTATATCAACTTCTGTTCCTATAAACTTTAGAAATATGACTGTAGGAAGCACCTGTACTATAGTTTATAATATGTTTAAAGAAAACAATATAGAAATACCTTATGAAATTGCAGGAATTTTAATATCTGGTATAATCTCAGATACTCTTTTATTTAAATCTCCAACTACTACAGATATGGATAAAAAGGCAGTAGAAGAACTCAATAAAATATTAAATTTAGATATAGAAAAATATGCTATGGAAATGTTTAAAGCAGGTACATCTCTTGAAGGATATAGTATAGAGCAAATAGTTAATATGGACTTTAAAGAATTCAATCTTGAAGGATTAAAAACAGGTATAGGACAAGTATTCACTTTAGATACTGATGCAATATTTAGTAAAAAAGACGACTTTTTAAATTATATAAATAATACTGAATACGATATATGCCTTCTCGCTATAACTGATATATTAAAAGAAGGCTCTTATTTACTGTATAAAGCAGAAGACAAACTAATTTCTACTGCCTTTAATGTAGAAGGACACCAAGGTGTATTCGTCGATGGAGCTGTTTCTAGAAAAAAACAACTAGTTCCAAAATTAACTGAAGCTATAAAATCAACTAAATAATTACAAAAATAAAAAAGAACTAAATTGATTTTTACTAATATACATCAATTTAGTTCTTTTTCTCATGTGAAATCTCATAGTTCTCTACATTTTTTCCACTTCTTCATAATCCACTTCAAATGTTTCAACTGTTACTTTTTTCATTTTTTGATCTTCATAAGGTTTATCTGAATAATCTCTATCTACATTAACAATTCTATCTACTTCTTCCATCCCTTCTATAACTCTACCAAAAGACGCATATTGACCATCAAGATGTGGTGATTTTGCAACCATTATAAAAAATTGAGAACCAGCCGAATTAGGATCCATAGTTCTAGCCATGGAGATTACTCCTCTTTCATGTTTTAAATTATTTGTATGTCCATTCATTGTAAATTCACCTTTTATAGAATATCCCGGTCCTCCCATTCCTGTTCCTTCAGGACATCCTCCTTGAATCATAAATCCCGGAATTACTCTATGAAAAGTAAGTCCATCATAAAATCCTTTTTTTACTAAAGATATAAAATTTCTAACTGTATTAGGAGCAATGTGAGGATACAGCTCTAATTTTATTAAATTTCCATTTTCCATCTCAATTGTAACAATTGGATTTTTTTGCATTTTTCTTTCAACTCCTTACTATTAATATATCAATTATTATATCAAATTTTTAATCTCTAGTTTTAATTATTTTATATTCTAAATCCATTATTTCTTTTATCTCTTTTTCCTCTAATTTTAGAAATATTTCTTTTCTATATTTTTGTGATAAAAGATTTTTAGACCTTAAATTATCTTCTATAACATCTGTCCAATTAATTTTTTTTCTATTATAATACACATCATAATCTACTATTCTAATTCCATTCTCTAAAAATTCCAACCCTACAAGTATTTTTTTTATATATTTTGGATCATAAAATGTAAAAAACCTAATTCTATACACTCCCACAGCCATAAATAACCTTGGATAATCTTTTGTCCAAGATTCTCCTAGTATAAATCCCAATTCTAATTCCTCTAATACTTTTAAAAGTCTTTCATAGTGAAGTTTATATGCCCCATATCTATCGTAAATTTTAATTTCTATTTCATACCAATCCTTATTACCAAGTCCTGCATTTAAATATTTAAGTGCATGTATTCTCAGTTTCTTAAATATATCTGAATATTTTTCATATATAAATAGAGATTTTTCATATATATCTTCTAAATTCATTGATTTTTTTAAAGGTTTTTCTGTAAATGCAAGTATAGTCCCTTTATCATTGTAATTATCTAATAAATCAATAATATGTCCCTCTTCTGCTATGTAATCTTCTTTTACTTTTTCTATTGTTTTTTCAATATCTCCAAAAGTTCTCATAAATATAATTCTAGGAGCAATTCTCGAAAAAGTTATACATT
This sequence comes from Tepidibacter thalassicus DSM 15285, assembly GCF_900129915.1. Taxonomy (GTDB): domain Bacteria; phylum Bacillota; class Clostridia; order Peptostreptococcales; family Peptostreptococcaceae; genus Tepidibacter; species Tepidibacter thalassicus. The sequence continues at coordinate 6,587 of NZ_FQXH01000041.1, read as the reverse complement.
CTCTTATATTATCATTTAATACTTTACACAAAATAATATCCGGTTCTTCTTTTATTATTAAAATATCAATACATTCACTGCACCTTATTACCTCTTTAACTTTTTCTACTAAAAATATAATTGTATATTCTTCTCCAGCTTCTCGAAAAGCTGTAACTAAACAAGACTCTCTAACTGCACCTAGTTTATTTACAAAATATTCACTTAATTTATGTATATTTTTACTTTCAATTACTAAAAATTTAGATCCTCTTCTAATTATAGAAAACATTATACTGCCCCCCTATAAACCAACTTTTCCCTTTCCAAGTCTTTCATCATCTAATCCAAAAGGATAAGGAAGATTTATTATTTTTCTAGTGTCAATATTTATAATATTAATACTCTCTATTCCATTTAAATATATTTTTTTATTATCTATTTTACTTCTTATACTAAGATCATGACCAAATAAATTATATTCTAAAGGATTTTTAATTATTTCATTTGAATAATGACTTATCCTCAAATTTAGATTTTTTATTTTTATATTTTTACTTTTTTTTATTATGTATATTTTTTTAGATAATTCATTTATTATTTCTTCTTTATCGTGATTTCCTACACATACATATATTTCCTTAGCTTGTGAATTTTCAAGTATATCTATTAATTTCTTCAATCTTTTTTTGTATGTACTTAAAAGATAAGAACAAAATTCAAGTTTTATATTATCAACTAAATCTCCTGTATGAATAATATAATCAGGCTTCATTTCTTTTATTATTTTTTTTAAAGCATAAAAAAAACTATATGGCGTATCTGATATATGCAGAATTATCTCTTCACTCCTCTTTTTTAAATGTTTTGGCACATATACAAACCCCATGGCTCTATACAATATAGTTTTAAAATTTTTCATACAACCATCCTCTATAATCATGTATTTACTTCTTATTATACTGTAAATTTTAAAACACTAAACGTTTAATATTTATTTTTTGTGGTATAGTTTATATAAAAGAGAGGAATGATGTATATGGATATACATATACTCAAAAAACAAATAGAAGATACGAGAACTAAATTAAATATACTTATAAAAGATGAAAATGCTATAAAAAATAATGATGAAATATTAAAATTAAGCCAAAAATTAGACATTTTAATAAATATATATATATCTATAAAAAAACATTAACACATAAAAAACTGCTTATTTTCCAATAAGCAGTTTTATTTTACTTCTTCACATAATTCTTTAGTTTCTATATATTCCAAACCCAACATTTCTAATATTTTTCTTGCTCTTTCCTTTGTACTGCCACTTACTTCTACAAAATTAATATTCTCAGACTTTAAAAAAGTAAGTATAGCTTCATCCACTTGCTTTGCTAAACCTTCATCTTGCCATCTTACACCATCTTTTACATATCCAAATTCTCTCGGAAGAAATATTATATGATCATATTTTGAAATATCTTCAAGTGCTAAAGAATATAAATCCTTTAATATTTCAGTTTCTTTTTTACTTCTCTTTTTATTTCCAAGCATAAATCTTCCATAAATATAAGGTACAAAAGTAGCATAATCAGTAAGAGCATAATCAAACTCTTCTAATTGATCTTCTAATCTCTTTTGTCCTAAATATATACCATATTGCTCTGCTATAGATTCAATCATGCCTTTATCTCTTAAATATTCTGTCGAATATTCAAGTGCATAACCTACATTTAATCCTGCTATTTTCATTTCTACATAAAGATGTTGTATCAAAGTCGTTTTGCCACATCTTGGGCCTCCTAAAACCGCAATTCTCTTAGCCATCTATACTTCACTCCATAATTTCATTTTTTTTAAGACGACTAATACATTATACTAGTTTTTTGTATTTTATTCAACAAATAACCCTAAAATTTTTAATATTTCCAATAATTTTGTTCGTTATTCATTTGCATATATTCACATGCTCTTACCTATTTCATATCCTTCATTAAATAAATCACTACAAAAATCTTTTTCAAATCTCAATGTATCATTAGGTTTCATATATCTATTAGGTTCAATTATCACTATATCTTCCACATTGTAATAATTTAATATATAATCAGGTAATTTATAATCCCTTTTTAAAGATATTATAAATAACTTTTCTACTTTATCATTTATAAAAGGAGAAAGCAAATCATTGTTCACAATTCCTCCATCTAAATTATAGCCATCATAAACTCCATTCTCTACATCTTCTCTAAATTCATCAAATAATCTATTTGAATCAAAATTATCTACTAAATCTTTAATAGTTATCTCTTTATTTATTCTACAAGGAAGAAGCGAACTGTATTTTATATATTTTAACGCTTCATCCTTATTAACTTTAGATATATCAACTATAACTTCTTTTAAATTTTTATTATGTATATTTACATAATTAACATAAAAACTTTTAATATTTTCATCTTTTCCTTCGAGTTTATTTAAATTGTTTATAAGCTGTGAATTATCTATAACTTTTCCACAAATTTTCTGTGTTTTTAATTGTTCATCATGTATATTCATCCACACTTCTTTTAACTTATCTACATTATTTGTGTATATATAATATCCATTAATAGCTCCAATAGATGTTCCTGATACTACATTGAAATTTATTCCTCTTTCATAAAATCCATATATTACACCTGCATTAAATGCTCCTTTTGCTCCTCCTCCTGGTAAACAAATCCCAAACATATATTCCCCCCTAAATTTCATAAAATTTTAAAAAGCTTTTGTATATATAATAATGATCCATTACTCCTCCTAATTCCCTAATAGAATGCATTGCTAAAATAGGTGTTCCTATATCAATCGACGGTATATCAAGATGTGTTGATGAAATAGGTCCTATTGTTGACCCACCTCTCTCATCTGATCTATTTACAAATTTTTGATAAGGAATATCAGCTTCTTTACATATACTTTCATAAACTGCTATAGAATAACTATCACTTGTATATCTATAATTAGAACTTATTTTAATTACAGGTCCTTTATTTATAATTGGTCTATTTGTAGGATCATGTTTCTCTGGTTTATTTGGATGAACTGGATGAGCCATATCCGCTGAAATCATAAATGATGCATATATACTTCTAAAAAAATCTTCTCTATCTTTTCTAAGTGATAAATTTATTCTCTCAAGTACATTCCTCAACATAGGCGAATCAGCACCTTGCCTTGTCGCACTTCCTATTTCCTCATTATCAAACATTACAAATACATTTATTCCCTTTGTATTACCAGATTTTACAAAGGCATTAAGACTTGCATGAGCCATGGCTAAATTATCAAGTCTAGATGATGAAATAAACTCTTCATCTACTCCTATTAAAGTTCCTTTTTCATATTCATACAAAAATAAATCGAAATCCAATATATCCTCTATATCTACATTTAACTCTTTAGCTATTTCTCTCATCAAAAAATTATCCTTCTCAAAATTTTCACTTATCATTCCAAGTAATGGAATCATATCTATTTGTTTATTAAGCTCTATACCACTGTTTATATTTCTATTCATATGTATAGCTAAATTCGGAATTATACAAATAGGCTTATTTATATCTACTAAAACCTCTTTAGGTTTAAGTAAATTCTCACTTTTTAACGTAACTCTACCAGCTATAGATAAAGGTCTATCCATCCAAGTATTAAGTATTGGTCCTCCATAAACTTCTGTATTCAGCTTTAAATATGCCTTTTCACTTATCATCTCAGGATTAGGCTTAACCCTAAAAGAAGGAGCATCACTATGAGATGCTATTATCCTAAAACCTTCCTTTTCCACATTTTCAGAATTAATTACAAAAGCAACAATAGCAGAAGAATTTTTAGTTACAAAGTATTTCCCTCCTTCCTTTATATCCCATTTTTCTTCAAAAGAAAGTTCCTTAAATCCTTCTTTTTTTAATATTTTTTTACAGCTGTTCACAGCATGAAATGCAGTTGGACTATCACTAATAAATTCTATCAAATCCTTTGCAAACTCTTTCACGTCTTTTCCCTCCTTATTTATAAAATATTTAAATTTACATATTCTAAATTTATACTCTTTATTCCTTTATTTTCAAAAGCTATACTTACTATAGATCCTTTCTTAGAAACAACAGTACCTGTACCAAAAGTAGGATGTAATACTTTAGATCCAACATTCACATCGCTATTATCTATATTTTTTTCAACTGAAGATTTCATATACTTTTGTTTATATTTTTCAAGCAAATTACTTTTAGAACGAATTTTATTATTAGATTTATTTAAATTTAAATGTTCTACACATTCATTAGGAAGCTCATCTATAAACCTCGATACTCTAAAATAATTAGTATTACCATAAATAGTTCTAGACGTCGCATAAGTTAAAAACAATTTCTGCATAGCCCTAGTAATACCAACATAACACAGCCTTCTTTCTTCTTCAAGTTCAACATCATCTGTAAGAGCTCTAGATATAGGAAATATCCCTTCTTCCATTCCAGCTAAAAATACCACAGGAAATTCAAGACCTTTCGCAGTATGAAGAGTCATCAATGATACAAAATTAGCATCTTCATCAGTATAATCCATATCAGATATGAGCGAAATAGTAGCCAAAAATGTTTCTAAATCTTTTTCTTCACTAGTACTTTCAAATTCTACTGCAACAGATAAAAACTCTTTTAAATTTTCTATTCTAGTTTGATTTTCTACACTTTGAGTTTTTTCCAATTCTTTAATATATCCTGTATTTTCTAAAACTTTTTCTATAAACTTACTTATAGAATATATATCCTTCATAGCCATAAGAGATGACATAAGAGTTGTAAATTCATTTATTTTACTTTTAGCTCTAGTTGAAATATCTATACTATCTACATCAAGCAATACAGAATATATACTTTCTCCCTTTAACAAAGCTACATCTTCTATTTTTTCTAATGTTTTGAGCCCTATACCTCTTTTTGGCACATTTATTATTCTTTTCAAGCTTATATCATCAATCGGATTTTGTATTACTCTTAAATAAGCTATCAAATCCTTTATTTCTTTTCTTTCATAAAATTTTATACCCCCATATATTTTATACGGTATATTCTGTTTCATTAAAGCTTCTTCCAATGCACGTGATTGAGCATTAGTTCTATATAATATAGCAAAATCACTATAATTTCTACCATCATTTTTACTTATTTTTTTTATATTATAAGCTATAAAATCCCCTTCTTCTTTTTCATCAAAAGCCTTAAATATTTTTATTTTTTCTCCCCTATTACTTTGTGTCCAGAGCTTTTTATTTTTTCTAGTTATATTATTAGCTATTACACAATTTGCAGCATCAAGTATAGTTTGAGTAGACCTATAATTTTGTTCAAGTTTTACCACCAAAGCATCATTGTAATCTTTTTCAAATTCCAAAATATTTTTTATATCAGCTCCTCTCCATCCATAAATAGACTGATCATCATCTCCAACAACACATAAATTTCTATGTCTTTTAGCAAGCATATTTACAAGTTTATATTGAGCTCTATTAGTATCTTGATACTCATCTACCATTATATATCTGAATTTCCTTTGATAAAAATCCAAAACTCCTTTATTTGTTTCCAAAAGCTCTATTGTCTTCATTATAAGATCATCAAAATCTAAAGCATTATTTCTCATAAGTCTTTCTTGATATAAAGAATATATTTTCGCTATTGTACTCATCCTAAAATCATTTTCATGTATTTGCTGAAATTCTTTATGAGATATCAATTTATCCTTAGCATCAGAGATATGATTTATTATAACTTTAGGCTCATACATCTTTTCATTTATGTTAAGTTCCTTTATGCAATCTTTTACAAGTGTCATCTGATCTGATCTATCATATATGACAAATCCTCTTGTATATCCTATTTTATCTATATCTCTCCTTAATATCCTTACACAACAAGAATGAAATGTACTTATCCACATATCATTTGCATCTGAACCAATAATTCCTTCTACTCTTTCTTTCATCTCATTAGCAGCTTTATTAGTAAATGTAATCGCAAGTATATTAGAAGGCTTTATATTTAAATCTTTAATAAGATAAGCTATTCTATAAGTTAAAACTCTTGTTTTTCCAGAACCCGCCCCAGCTAATATCAAAACAGGTCCTTCAGTTTTAATTACTGCTTCTCTTTGTCTCGGGTTTAATGTATCTAAATTCATTTAACTCCTCCTTATCAAAATAAATCATAACTATATTTTAATCTAAAACCATCATACATTCAAATTCAATATTTACAAAAAATAAAAAAAGATTACGTGGCTACGTCCTACTCTCCCAGGAGGTCTCCCTCCAAGTACCATCGGCGCTGAGGAGCTTAACTTCTGTGTTCGGAATGGGAACAGGTGTATCCTCCTCGCTATTGTAACCACATAATCTTTATTTTTTTTCATACTTTCAAAACTGCACAGATTTATTGGTCAAGTCCTCGACCTATTAGTATCCATCAGCTGAACTCATTACTGAGCTTACACCTTGGACCTATCTACCAGGTAGTCTTCCTGGGGTCTTACCCTTACGGTGGGAAATCTTATCTTGAGGGTGGCTT
>NZ_FQXH01000017.1 GCF_900129915.1 Tepidibacter thalassicus DSM 15285 | reverse complement strand
TCCTTTTGCTGCTTCTGCTGCTGATCCTAATCCTAAAGCTTCTACTAATAATTTTGCAAATTGCTCTCTTGTTACTTTCATTTCTTCATGGTATTTTCCATCATCCATACCATTTACTATTCCAAATGCACTTAATCTTTCTACTGCTTCTACTACCTTTTTATCTGTATCCGGCTTCATCTCTGGAGCTGCCGCAAATGCTGCCCCTACTGATCCAAATGCTAATGCACCTGCTAATGCCATCGAAAAAACTTTTTTAGTATTTTTCATATATATATTCCTCCTTAAACTTAGATGTCATTTTCCTTTTGATGATTCGGAGTTATTTTTTTACCTCGTCTACATTGACTATTATACAATGCTATACCCCTAATTACAATTACAGAAGTGTTACAATATCGAGGTAATTTATGGCAAAATTAAAAGACCTATTGAAATAGGTCTTTTAATCTATTATAAATCTCTTTTTCTCAAATACATCTTTATCTATATTTATATATATTTTATCACTCTTTCTCAACTGCTTTACATCTTTATCTGCTTTTACTTTAATCGATCCCTCTTTCACTAGATAATCTAATACTTCTTTAATATCAGAATGCTTTACTTTTGTAACATCGTGAATATTATCTAATGTAGTCATCAAATTACCATTACTATTTAAAATTAACGTCAAAATACTGTTAAATGCATCTTGATGTTTAAACTCAAATCTAATATTCTCTAAAATACTTTTTTCCTCTTGATCTAAATTTAATACTTCTTCTGGTTTTGGTATTGGAATATTATACAAATAAACTAAATTCCCATCTTCATCTTTTACTACTTTTATAAGTCTATAACTCAAAAGAAGCTCTAAATCCTCTAACCTATTAGTCGGATATTTATGCCCTATTTTTTGCAATACTCTCTCCTTTTCTTCTTTTAATTGTCCTGTTTCGTGCTTGATTTCAAAATGCGAAGTCAATAACTTCTTACTCGCTTCTTCTCCTCTTAAATCTTCATTTTGTAAATGTCCTATCATTATATAAGTTTTATAAGTAGTTTCAGGCAAATACCTAAACCACATATATTCTTCCATTAATTTTGTTATATTTATCTCTTTATTACCCATCGATACTTTTCTCCCTTCTGTTTTTATTAACTTATTAATAAATATTTCCTAAAAACAACTCTATCAAATGCCGTAATTCTAAATTCATACTTTCCTTTTTTCCAAGTTTTATCTTTCTTCTTAAGCCCAATAGTGTAAACTCCTGACTGCTTGATTTTCACAGGCAAACTTTTTACAACTTCATCTTCTTCCAAATATACAAGTTCACCTAACATTTCTACAGAATCATCTTGTTTTATATTTAACTCAACTCTTATTCTCAACTCATCTTCATAATCTTTATACTCATCTACAAGCATAAAAGGAAGTATTATGTTATTTTTTTCAAATAACAAAACCAACTCATACAACCCATTTGTCCAACCGTTATCCGGTCTTGATATAGCCACCTTTACCTTTTCATCTTTTACAGGTAACTCTAATGAAATAACATTGTTTCTATCCCTATTAAATACTAATTCTGCATTTACCTTATCTTTTTTATATCCTTTTAATGATAAATCAAAAGATACTTCATCAGATTGATTAGAAAAAAACTGAATTCGCTGAATATCATTTCTCTTTTGTTCTTCTTTATCCATATCAGTTATACCTACTAATAAAAACATAGATTTTACTGTCAATTCTTTTATTTGATTTAACATATTTTCAAATAAATTAAATGCCTCTCTATTAAATACCCTTATCGGTTTTTCTCCTCCTATAGCTTGAAATCCTATACCCTGTCTTAACTGATCTACCATATCTAAATGATCTACCCACTTTTCATCTATTGATTTCATCAAAGTTAACCTTTCAAGATATCTTATCTGCTTTTCTCCAAGTTCTTTTTCTTTTTGAGAATATATATCAAGAGCTTCTTTTATTATTTTTTCCTTTAACGTATCTTTATCCAAATCTTCTATTTCTTCAGAAGTCAACTTTTTAAAATCAATTCTATCATTAAAATGCAAATTTTTATTCAAATATTTTTGTAATCCTTCCAAATCCCATTCTTCAGGATATGGACTCATATCAGTATAATTGTCTACTAACTTACTTAAAAAGTCTTTGATTATATCTTTTATAAATGAACTCATATCCTCGCCATTTAATATTTTATTTCTTTCACTGTATATAGTCTCTCTCTGTTTGTTTAAAATTTGATCGAATTCTAATGTAGATTTTCTCGCATTGTAGTTGGCAATTTCCACATTCTTTTGAACTCCTTCAATCGCCTGTGAAACCAATTTGTCCTCTATAGCTTCATCATCTTTTAACCCTAACTTTTCTACAAGTTTTTTTACAGTAACCATCACCTCAGGTTTTACTTTATCAAATAAACTATCTTCTAAAGATATATAAAATTGAGATTCTCCAGGGTCTCCTTGACGACCTGATCTACCTCTTAATTGATTATCTATTCTCCTTGAATCATGCTTTTCAGTTCCAAGTACAAATAACCCTCCAAGTTCAGCAACACCATCTCCCAATTTTATATCAGTACCACGCCCAGCCATATTAGTAGCTATAGTTACTGCCCCAATTTGTCCTGCATTAGATATAATCTCGGCTTCATCTTTGTCCTGTTTTGCATTAAGTAATTTATGAGGTATGTTTCTCTCATTTAATAATTTGCTGAGCTTTTCAGATTCATCTATATATATAGTTCCAAGAAGTACTGGTTGTCCTTTTTTATATCTTCTTTCAACTTCATCTACTACAGATTTAAATTTTGCTTCTTTATTTTTAAACACCAAATCATCTTTATCTATTCTCTGAACAGGTTTGTTAGTTGGAATACATATAACATCCATTCCATATATATCTTTAAATTCTTGTCTTTCTGTATAAGCTGTCCCAGTCATACCTGCTATTTTATTGAACATTCTAAAATAGTTTTGGTATGTAATCATAGCTACAGTTTTTGATTCTTTTTGAATTTCAACTCCTTCTTTAGCTTCAATAGCTTGATGAAGTCCATTACTAAACCTCCTTCCTGGCACTAATCTTCCTGTAAATTTATCTACTATTATTATTTCTCCATCTCTTACAACATAGTCCTTATCTCTTTCAAATACATAATTTGCATAAAGCCCTTGTCTTATATGGTGTAAAAGTTCTGTGTTTTTTATATCTGCAATATTTTCAAGATTAAATACTTTCTCAGCTTTATCCATTCCACTCTCAGTAAGATTGACTATATTTGTTTCTATATCTCTTTCATAATCTTCTTCTTTTAATGATTTTATAAATTTATCTACAGTTATATAATATTGAGAAGGTCTACCAGCTTCTCCTGTCATAATAAGCGGAGTTCTAGCTTCATCTATAAGTATTGAATCTACCTCATCTATTATTGCATAATTTAAATTTCTTTGAACAACATGTTCTTTTGATATAGCCATATTATCCCTTAAATAATCAAAACCAAATTCACTATTTGTCCCATAAGTTATATCGCATTTATAAGCTTCCTTCTTATCAGGTAAACTCATACCTCTTTTTATAAGTCCAACGGAAAGCCCTAAAAATTCGTGTAATTTTCCCATCTGCTCTTTATCCCTAGATGCTAGATACTCATTTACTGTTATAACAAATACTCCTTCTCCTGTAAGCGCATTGAGATATGTCGGAAGTGTCGCAACTAATGTTTTTCCTTCACCAGTTTTCATTTCTGAAATGTTTCCTTCATGAAGAACTATCCCTCCCATTAACTGTACAGGAAAGTGTTTCATTCCAAGCACTCTATGTGAAGCTTCTCTTACAACTGCAAAAGCTTCTTCTAATATATCATCAAGTTTTTCACCACTATTTAATCTATCTTTAAATTCCTGTGTTTTACCTCTTAATTCTTCATCAGTTAATTCTTTTATTTTATCTTCAAAAGCTAGTATTTTATCAACTCTTTTTTTAAGCTGATTTAATTTTCTATCGTGAGGATTTATTAAACCACCTAAAAAACTTTTCATATTTTTCCTCCTAATTGTCTTTTAACTTTATTATTTCACAAATTCCATTTTATCATTTATATTTCAAAAAAAATCCTAAGCAAATTTGCTTAGGATTTTTTCATAACTGAATTTACTAAGTTATTTAACTTCAATTCAACATCTTCTTCTGATTTTCCTACTACTGCAAAGTAAAATTTAATCTTTGGCTCTGTTCCAGAAGGTCTTATCGCAAACCAAGAGTTATCTTCTAATATATATTTTAATACATCTGCCTTAGGTAGATTGTCTATTCCTTTTTTATAATCTTTAAATTCCTTTACTTTAACATCATTCACTTCTTCTATATTAGTTTCTCTAAAATACTTTATTATATCATTTATTTTTTGTTGTCCTTCTTTACCTTTTAAAGTAATTGATTTTAAACACTCTTTATAATATCCGTATTTTTTATAAATCTCTATTAACCCTTCATACAAGCTCATGCCTTTTGAATAATAATAAGCTGCCATTTCTGCAATTAACATCGCTGAAACTACACCATCTTTATCTCTTGCATGAGTTCCACATAAATATCCATAACTTTCTTCATATCCAAATATATAAGTTTTTTCTCTGTTTTCTTCAAACTCCCTTATTTTCTCTCCTATAAATTTAAATCCCGTCAAAGTATTCAAAACTTCTAAATTGTAACTTTTAGCTATTTCACTTCCCAATTCTGACGTTACTATAGTTTTTACAATTACTCCATTATCAGGAAGTTTACCTTTTTTACTTAAATTTTCAAGTATATAATCAGTTAAAAGTGCTCCAACTTGGTTTCCCGTTAAACATAAATACTCTCCTTCATTATTCTTAACAGCAACCCCTACTCTATCACAATCAGGATCTGTTCCAATGACAATATTAGCATTTTCCCTTTTAGCAAGCTCTATTCCCAAACTCAATGCTTCCTTTTCCTCTGGATTAGGGTATTTAACTGTTGAAAAATTCGGATCAGGATTTTCTTGTTCTTTAACTACTAATACATTTTTAAACCCTATTTCCCTTAAAACTTTTCTTATAGGCTTATTTCCCGTTCCATGGAGAGGTGTAAATACTATTTTAAATGTATCAGATACTTTCTCTATTATATCTTTTCTCAAAGATTTTTCCTTAACGGCTTCTATAAAAGCTGTATCTATATCTTCATTTAGTAAATTTATAAGTCCTTTATCTATTCCCTCTTTTTCATCAATAGTAGGTATTTTACTGTAATCATTTATTTTATTTACTTCTTCTATTATCTCCTTTGCTATATCAGGTAAAATTTGTGCACCATCTTCCCAATAAACCTTGTATCCATTATATTCAGGTGGATTATGACTTGCAGTAATTACAACTCCTGATATAGCATTTAAATATCTAATCGCAAATGAAAGTTGAGGAGTTGGTTTTAGTTCATCAAATATATATGTTTTTATCCCACAAGCAGAAATCGTTTTTGCAGTTTCTAAACAAAATTCTCTAGATTTATGTCTATTATCATGAGCTATAACTACTCCTTTTTTCTTTCCTTCTTCTCCTGCTTTTTTAATTATGTAATTTGCAAGTGCAAAACTCGCTCTTCTCACTGTATATTTATTCATTCTATTAGTTCCAGAACCTATAACTCCTCTAAGTCCAGCAGTTCCAAATTCTAAATTTTTATAAAATCTATCTTCTATCTCTCTTTCATCATCTTTAATTTTTAAAAGCTCATTTTTAGTTTCTTCATCAAAATAAGGATTGTTCAACCATTCTTCATATGTCTTTAAATATTCCATATTATACCTCCATAAAATATTCTATTAAAGCATCTTCCCAGTTTCTTATAAAATAATTAAAATCAATCTCTAACATATAATTTCTCATTACTGAATATTTAGGTCTTTGAGCAGGTCTATTTAACTCTTGTGTTGTTATAGGAAGTACTCCTATGTCTATATTACCAAATTCAAATATTTTTTTAGCAAATTCATTCCAGCTACAGCTTCCATCATTAGAAACATGGTAAGTTCCATAAGCATCGTTTTTTATAATCATCTCTATAACTTTAACTAAATCCATCGTATAAGTTGGAGTTCCTATTTGATCGTCAACTACTCTTAATGTTTTATTATTTTCAGATAGTTTTAACATTGTCTTTACAAAGTTATTCCCATTTTTCCCATAAAGCCATGCAGTTCTAAGTATATAATATCTCGGACAAATATCCTTTACAAAATTTTCTCCAACAAGCTTTGATTTTCCATATATACTCAATGGATTAGGTTTGTCAAATTCTATATAAGGCTCATTTTTCTCTCCATCAAACACAAAGTCAGTAGATATATGGAGTATTCTAGAATTATTTTCCAAACTAGATATAGCTAAATTTCTAGCTCCCAATCCATTTACCTTATATGCTAAATCAATATTTTCTTCACATTCATCTACATTAGTATACGCAGCAGAATTTATTATAATATCAGGTCTTATTCTTTTAACTGTATTAATCACATTGTCTATATTAGTTATATCCAAATCTTTTGCATCTAATCCAATAACTTCATACTTTTCAGATAAATTATTTACAACATCTATCCCCAACTGTCCGTTTGCTCCCGTAACAAGTATCTTCAATATAATCACTCCCTAATATGCATTTTTATTTATAAAACCCTTAAACACAGTAAGACAAAGTATTTTTATATCAAACCAAATACTCCAATTTTCAATATAATAAAGATCATACTCAATTCTCTTTGTAATAGAAGTATCCCCTCTTAATCCATTTACCTGTGCCCATCCTGTAATTCCCGGTCTTACTTGATGTTTTATCATATATTTCGGTATTTCTTCTTTAAATTTATCGACAAAATAAGGTCTTTCTGGTCTAGGTCCAATAATGCTCATATCTCCTTTTATAACATTAAAAAGTTGAGGAAGTTCATCCATGCTTGTCTTTCTAATAAAAGAACCAAATTTAGTTTTTCGTGGATCATCTTTAGTAGTCCACTGTATTTTTTCTTCTTCTTTTTTTTGAACACGCATAGATCTAAATTTATACATATTAAAAATTTTTCTATTAAGCCCTACTCTTTCCTGTTTGAATATTATAGGCCCTGATGAAGTTAATTTTATAATTACAGAAATAATTATCATAATTGGCGAAAACAATATAATAGCAACAACAGAAACTACTAAATCCAATAATCTTTTTATAGTCTTATTAAATATATTATCAAGTGGAACATGTCTTATGTTTATTATAGGAAGTCCCTCTATTTCCTCTACATAAGGTCTTGCAGGAATATATTTGTAATAATCTGGTATTATCTGAGTTCTTACCCCCATTTTTTCGCAAATACCTATTACCCATTTTAATTTTTCATATTCTTTTATACTTAAAGTTATAATGACTTCATCTATGTAATGTCCTTCTAAATATCTCTCCAAATCATAAATTTTACCTATAATATTTATGCCTTTGACTTTATAACCTAAATTTCTATTATCATCTAATATACCTTCTACACTATACCCCCAATGCTTGTTTCTTTCAATCCTTTTTAAAAATTCTACAGTTAACTCACTACAACCCACAATAAGTGAGTGTTTCAAATTATATCCTTTTTTTCTTATAATTCTTAAAAAAGCCCTTATAAATCCTCTTTCAATAGTAGTTATAATTATAGTATTAAATGTAAATATCAAAAGCAAATACCTAGAATAATGCACCTGTTTAATTAAAAATAACATTGTTGCAAGAATAAATAATCCTAACATATTAGATATTAGTATATTTAAAAATTCTTCATATACATTTTTAAATCGTCTAATAGTGTATAAATTTAAAAAACTATATATACTTAAATATATAGGTATTACAGTAAGTACAGGTACAATATATTCTTTAAAACTTAAATGACCAATCCCAACTTTTATTAATCCACTTTCAAATCTTATATACCAAGATATTAAGAAAGACATTATTATCGATACTACATCTAATAATACTAATAATCTATTTAAGTATTTCTGATTTTCTTTTATCATGCAATCATCCTTATCTTTTGAATAAATTTAACAATAAAGATAATATTAATTTAAATAATATCCCCAAATAAACAATCAATGTAACTAAATTACTGTATTCTTTTTTATAATGCTTATTGTAAAACAAATACATAGCTCTGTGAAATTCGTATATTGTTTTAAACCTTTTTTTCCTGGAACTAGAACCCTTATAATGTATTATTTGAGCTTTTGGATAATATATTACCTTATATCCAGCTTTTTTTATTCTGTAGCACCAATCTATATCTTCTCCATACATAAAAAAATCTTCATCAAACATCCCAACTTCGCTTATAACTTTTTTAGGTACTATCATAAATGCACCAACTAAACTATCCACTTCGTTTATTTCATTTTCATTTAGATAAGTTAAATTGTACTGTCCAAATTTTACATTATTCGGGAACAACCTATCAAACTTCAACATATAAAAAAGAGAAGCCTGTGGAGTTGGAAATCCTCTTTTACAAGACTTATCTATTTTACCATTCGGAAGTAATACTTTACATCCTAAAGCTCCTATATTATTATCTTTTTTTATGTATTCTAAACATTTTCTAAGACAATCATCTACTATTACTGTATCTGAATTTAATGTAAGTATATATTCCCCTTTGGATATTTTAATCCCTATATTGTTGGCTTTTGAAAAACCTAGATTTTCTTCATTTTTTACAATTTTAATTATGTTATCATCTATCTTTTGTTTAAATTCTCTTTCTAATTTATCTACACTTCCATCATTTGACGCATTATCTACTAATATTATTTCATAATTAAAATTATGATCCTTTTCTATTATCGAGTTTATAGTTTGTTTTGTAAGTTTATATGTTTTATAGTTAACTATTATTATTGATAACATAATCGTTCTCCTCAATTTAAAAATACATATTTAAAAGTATTTTTTACAAGTTCTAATTCTATTTTTATATAATTAAGTAAATTTTTATTTTTGTATTTTACTCTTTCTATTTTATTCAATGTAGTAATCCCTTCTTTTAATCCCTCTAAATACGTTTTTCCAAATCCTTTTTTAAGAAAAAATAAATATTTTATAAAAAAGCCCAAAAATAAAAATGGAAGATTAATAATCAACTGAAATAAAGGCATATTTTTATATGGAACATATACATTATTTCTAGCCGAAAGCTTTATTTTAAATTCATTATATCTACTTCCACTCGTTCCACTTCCTATATGATAAACTACAGCATCAGGACAATATATATTTTTATATCCATGGCTTTTTGCTCTATAGCTTATATCTACATCTTCCATATATGCAAAAAAGTTCTCATCAAAATACCCTATTTCATCAAATATTTTTTTCCTATATATAGCTGCTCCTGCACATGAACTAAATATTTCTTTTTTTTCATTATAATTATTTACAGATTCTCCCTCCCCAATTTTAAATGTCCAACCAAGCAATGTATATTCATCTCCTGCATCATCTATTAAATTCCTGTTATTATATTGAATCATTTTAGATGATACTGAAAATATTTTTTTATCCTTTTTTATACATTCAACTAAATTTTTAAGCCAATCTTTTTCAACTTCTGTATCATTATTTAAAAGAACAACATATTCCCCTTTTGCTAACTTTATCCCTTCATTTACAGCTTTAGCAAAGCCATGGTTTTTAGAAAGATTTATAAGTTTTACATCAGGATAATTCCTTTTTATAAATTCACAACTATTATCCTGAGAATTATTATCTACAACTATCAACTCCACTTCATTAAAATTCTGATTGTAAACTGAATCTAAACATCTCTGTAAATATCTCAATCCATTGTAATTAGGTATCACTATCTGAACACACATAATTATTCCTTCCATTAAATTTCAAATCCAAAATTATTTTTTTATAAAATTTCTAACAAGTTTAGAAAACTTAGTATTAATTTTATTTCCTGTCCTTACATACTTAATAAAAGTACTATTACTTTCATTAAATGGATTTTTATATTTATATTGCAATCTTATATTATCCCTATACGCCAACCTAGCTAACTTATCTATTTTTTCTCCTGAGTTGTAATAATCATAACTCCATTTAATACTTCCCAATTTTCTTTGTCCCATGGCTAACATCTCTCTAACATACTCATCTCTCATCTTATAAATAGCATTATTTCTATTAGGCACATACTTTTTAATCATAGCTTCATTAGCTCCCGAATCAAAACCCGAATAATGAAAAAATCTCAAAGGCATCCCATTTACTTCATAAACATATTTCTTAACTTCTTTAACTTTTCTCTTAGATAAATTCCAAGGTGCAATATTATAACCAGGATGCTTTAAAATACATACATCAAAAAAACAAGGTGCTAAATCTATCCATCTCTGATCTGTAAATATTCCCCTAGGTATATCATCATAACAAAACATATTCAATCTACTTCTCCACCAATCTATAAACTTTCTAGATTCACTCCCCCTTCTAACAGCTAAAAAACCCAAATTAAATACACCATGTTGCAAAGCACACAATTCATTGTCCATCACTGCCTCTAAACTATCTTCTTGTATTGTAAGATGTGGAGTTAAAACTATCTCATTTTCATCTAAAATTTCATATAATTCTCTCAATTCACTGTATACTTTTATATCAGGATCTAAATACACAAATTTTTCTTCATCTTGAAACTCATCAAACATATACTTAAAAAGTTGCCCTTTTACAGATGTAGCTGCTTCAACAATAGAATGTTTAAATATAAAACCTTCAAAATTCTCAAATCCTAAATCTCTCGACAAAACAACATAATCAAAATATTCAAAATCCCTCGCAACTTGTGGAATTTCCTTCTCTGTCAAACAAACCAATACACGTGCATTATTGTATTGCTTTATCGACTTTGCCAACACCATGGCCTTAGGCAAATAATTAGAACAAATCGAAGTACAAATTATCATTATCATTCCCACTTTCCATTCACATTTTCATTGAATTTTAAATCATATCTGTACCTTTTCATCTCTACTAAATCCTTAACTCTATTGTAATCATTCAAAAATTCATATAACTCTTTCTCATCATTTAAAACAATTCCCACTTCAAAACCTAAACTCTGTACAACATAATATATATTTCCACTTCTTTTATTAGTTATAATAGGCACTCCAGCTGCAATAGCCTCATGTAATGTATATGAATAACTTTCAGGAACTATCGACCACAAAATTACAATATCTATATTCTTAGAATTCAACAATTTTACAGCTGCATCTATTCCACCTTCTATAAACGAATATCCATAACACGATACATTTCGTGAATAATTCTCAACACTCCCTATATGAAAAAACTCGTATTTAGAATTTAAATTTCTATCCAAATATAATTTTTGCCAAGTTTTCCACCCTTTAAAATTGGACTTATACCCTAAATACGCTATCTTTATTTTTTCTTTAACAGTTTTATTCACTTGATCTTTTTTCAATAATTTCAAATGTCCTACATCTATAATTTTTTTCTCCTCATTTGGAAATACTTTTTTAGCAATATTTTTTAAATATACAGATGGAACTACTATTAATTCCATATTAGACAAAATAAAATCAAACTTATTCCTCCATAAAATTACCTCATCTTTACTAGAAAGTCTATCTACTATATCATAATTATGATCTACACTGTATATCTGTTCTTCTCTTACATTATAAGATAGATATATCTTATACACACTTGGAGTAAAAGAAAAAAAATCATGCATATAATAAACCATTTTTACATCGTGTTTTTTTAAATTCATCAACAGCACATCAAAGTCCAAATACTGCCAATACATTAAATGATGTATATATAAACCCTCTATTATTTTTTTATTCCCCAAAAATTTTTTTACGATTTCTTCCACTCTATAATAACCCAAAAATTGTTCATTCAAATTAACCCCATAAAACGTTTTTTTATTATCTAAAAAAAACCTCCTACTATAAGGAAATATTTGAATTACATCTATATTTTTTTTGCTTCTTAAATATTGAACTTGTTCGTATATATACTTTTCTGTTCCTCCCATTGAATTAAGATAATCCGAGTGAGATACTATAACAGCAAAACTGTCTTTTAAATCTAAATCACCAAATTTCAAATCAAATAAATTACCCATAACTCTCTTTATCTTCCTTATATAACCTTTTACTATTAAAATCACCCTTCCATTAAATTTTCAATTTAGATTTTAATTTCCTAAACGGTTCAGTTATTTTCCAAGACAATGAATTATACAGTAAATTCAACTCATTTTCGATAGATTTAATATAAATGTTCTTTTTATAAATTTCCCTATTTTTTTCCTCTAACTGCCTTTTCAATTGCTCAATTTCCATTCTTTTCTGTTTTAACTCTTTATTATCTTTTAAACTATTTTTTAAACTATCATATAAATTCATCATATACTGTTTCACTTTGTAATCAAAATCTAAAAAATCTATATCAATTACTATTTTGACATATCTCTTTAAATCTAAATTTTCTATTATAATTTGAGGATCATCGTTTAAAAATACATATTTACCTTCAAATATATACTCTGCATTTGTAACAAATTCATCTGTTTCTACATCAACCAAATTCTCATCGACAAGGACAATTTTATTAATATATACAACACAATTTGTATTTATAGGATCTACTCTTAAACTTTTTATTGATTTAAAACTTGAAATATCAAACTCAAATTTAACAGAACTATTTTTATCTAAATCCATTTCCTTAACTATACTTTTTTCTTCACAAAATCCACTGCCATCATCTGCAAAAACTTGCATATTATAAGCTCTATTTATACTTTGATTTATCAAATAAGATTTTTTTAAATATTTACTGTAAAACACATAATTATCAACATTGTCTTTGACAAAAACATAACTGTGAAATCTATTGAGCATCAATTCATATATTTTTATATATTCTCCAGTTATACCTAATGAATCAAAAATAAAATCAATATCTACAAATTTTTCTGTATATTTTATATGCCTAAAATAAAAATTAATTACAGATCTATAAACCAAAAAATCTATAGGTATTGGAAAATCAAAAACCCACTCGTAATCTATTATCTTTACCAAATTTTCACCATCTACTATCAAATTGTCAAAACTCAAATCTACATTAGATATTCTCAAACACTTTAATCCTCTTAATTTATCACAACCTCTAAATATATTCAAAAATTCATTTGTAAATTTAAAATTTATATAATTTTTTCCTTCTAAATTTTCAACAAAATTCTTATACCAATTTAATTTTTCTAAAAACCCCCTTTTATCTTTCTTTAAAATCAAATTAAGCAATATTTTATCAATAGTATTCCCATATTCATAATCAAATATTATTTCATCGTTCTTCAATTCAGCTTTTGAAATATACACATTTTTGTAATTTTGAGTTAATTTTATATAATTATCATATATATTTCTTATATGAGCTTTTCCTTCTTCATAAAGAGCTTCTTTTTTTACAAAATATTTCCCATTTTCTCTATACATAATCGTCTTTATCTGAAATTGAGGTATTCTCTCCCTAGTGTATTTAACATAAACAATATCCATAAATATCCTCGCTTTCTATAAACCACAAAAAACCAAAAATGAATTAGCGAAAAAATCAAATTTTCCATTCTCAATTATATTGTCATATACTAACCCTTCATCAAATAACAGCAATCTATCTTGATCATAATTTATCACTAAATTTCTCAATTCTCCTACCCCCGGTAATCTATTATCAGAAAAAATTTGACTAGGAAACTTATAATCCGGCATAGGATAGTAAAAATCTAAATTTTTAAATCCCACTGTATTTAATATATTTTTTAATTCTTCTTTTGAAAAAGTTATAACATCTTTAGTTCCTGTATAATTTTCTAAACTATCAAAAAAATTTCCAGTATGATCCTCTCTACACCCAGCCCAATACTTAAGACCAAATTTATTTTCTATCGCTATTATGAGTTTTCCATCTTCTTTTAAAAATTTTTTTATATTTTTTAAAAAATCTTCACAAGGACTAGTAGTATTTGTATAATATCTCGAATACTCCAAAACACCTATTAACGTAATATAGTCAAATTTTTTATCTAATTTAACATCATTCAAATTTCCAACTATTATTTCAAGATTATCTCTATATCTATTTCTATATGCATTTATTGTTGATCTTTTTTTAGACAATTCAATACACGTAACTTTTCCCGATTTATCGCATAAAACTCCCGTTATAGCTCCACATCCTGATCCTATTTCAAGTACTTCACTATTCTCTTTGAAAGGATACCATTCTATAATATTTTCTCTTAATTTTGAAAGATGATACAGTACAGCCCACCTATTATCCTTATATATCAATTCATCGTATTTATCATATTTTTTCACCATTTCCAAAATTTCATCTTCTATATCTCCATCACTGTAATAATCCTTTCCTTTATAAAATTTCAAATTTAATTTGACATTCCCTATTAATTCACACATAACCATCCACCTTTTAATTCAAATATTTAATATCTATTTTTGAATTCAAATCAAAAAAACCAACACTATTTTTTTCTGATACTATATGAATATTAAACACATCATACAATCTGTGATAAACAACGAGATTATTACTTTCAAAACCAGTACACCCAAGCGAAATCAAATAATCTCCACCTTGAAGAGTTACAATTTGTCTAAATACTACTTTTACTAATTTCCCTCTTTTAACATATCCTGTATCTATATGCTCAAGCATAGTATTTGTCCCTGTTATTTCAGTTCCTTTAAAATCTTTAATAGTAAATGCAAAAATAGGATCTTTTATACTTTCATTAAATTTAACTTTAAACACCAATTTAAACTCTTTCCCCTTTGTAATAGTATTAGTTAAATTATTTTTATCATCAAATACTCCAAAATCAATTATTTCAGCATTTTTATTTCCATAATCTAAATAATTAGGATTTATATTTAAACTTTTCTTCCAATCCACTTTTGTATCTACACTATCACTTAGTACTTTTTCCTCTACATCTTCTTTAGAATACAAATTAACAAGTATTTTTTTATATACGTCTACCATTTCAGACGGCAAACCTTCTTCTACTAAAATTCCATCATTTAATACTATAGCTCTATCACAGTATTTAATAATACTTCCAACATCATGAGTTACAAACAATATAGTTTTTCCTTTATTTTTAAATTCATCAAATTTCTTATAACACTTTGATTGAAAAAAAATATCTCCAACAGATAAAGCTTCGTCTACTATTAAAATATCCGGATCTACATTAATAGCTACTGCAAAAGCAAGCCTTACAAACATACCACTAGAATACGTCTTTACTGGATGATATATAAATTCTCCTATATCTGCAAATTCAAGAATTGAATCCAATTTTTCGTCTATTTCATCTCTTTTATATCCCATCATAGTTCCATTTAGATATATATTCTCTATCCCCGTGTATTCTGGATTAAATCCTGCACCTAATTCAAGAAGTGCTGATATTTTTCCGCTTGATTTCACGCTTCCCAATGTAGGAGATAAAACCCCTGTAATTATTTTTAACAGTGTAGACTTTCCAGATCCATTTTTTCCTATTATTCCAACCGTTTCTCCCTTTTTAACTGCAAAAGAAACATTATTTAACGCATAAAAATCCCTGTGATAACTTTTTTTTATAAAACTCAATGATTCTTTTAATCTATCTATCGGTTTATCATATAACTTATATATTTTAGTTAAATTTTCAACTTTTATCGCTTCCATTTTTTCCTCCTATGTTTATAATACATCTGAAAAATGAGGTCTTAATCTTTTAAATATAAATACACCTACTGTAAGTATCAAAATTGACAAACACCAAAAATAAATAGTTTGATTGTACCTTTCCCAAAACCATACATGATTTATAAACGCATCTCTATATCCTTGCACTATATAGTACATTGGATTTAATTTAAAAAATTTAACATACTTAACAGGTATATTCTTATATGACCAAAAAATAGGAGTTAACCAAAATCCAAATTGAATAATTATAGAAACTATCTGAACTGTATCTTTCAAAAAAACATTAATAGAAGATGTTATAAAAGATAAACCTAAAAGTAAAATCACAATAGAAAAAGAATAATAAAACACTTGTATATTATATATACTTAATTTATTTCCATATAAAAAAAACATTATAAAAATGAATACAACAAAAAACAAATGTACAAAAATAGAAGATAATATCTTTACTATTGGAAGTATACTAACTCTAAAAACGACTTTTTTAACTAAATAACTGTATTCTAACAGACAATTTGTAGCATTCACAAAACCATCTGAGAAAAAAAACCACGGAATCATTCCGCATACAAGCCACAATATAAAAGGAATGTCTTTTTCTATTGGTGGAGTTTTAAATCCAACTTGAAATACAAACCAAAATACTAATATAGTAATAATAGGTTGAATGAATCCCCATATTACTCCTAAATACGAACCAGCATATTTTGCCTTAAAATCATTTTTAGCTAATTCAAATATGATAAACACTATTACGCCCACTCCTTTTAAGAATGTTCTTCCACCAATATTTATTATCTAAATACCACTGTATAGTTTCCTTTATTCCTTGTTCAAAAGTGTATTTTACTTTCCATCCAAGTTCTGTAGTTATTTTAGTATTATCTATTGCATATCTTCTATCATGTCCCAATCTATCTTCTACGTACTTTATTAGTTTTTCTGATTTTCCAAGTGATTTAATTATTATTTTAACTATTTCTATATTTGTTTTTTCATTATTTCCTCCTATATTATAAACTTCTCCTATCTTACCTTTATGAAGCACAACATCTATAGCTCTACAATGATCTTTAACATGAAGCCAATCTCTTACTTGCATTCCATCTCCATATACAGGTAAATCCCTTTCATTTAAACAATTTATTATCATAAGAGGTATTAATTTTTCAGGAAATTGATACGGTCCATAATTATTTGAACATCTTGTAATATTTATTGGTAATTTAAAAGTTTCACTATATGCTCTAACTATCATATCAGCTCCAGCTTTAGATGCTGAATAAGGACTATTAGGAGAAAGTGGTGTACTTTCACTAAACATACCCTCTTTCCCCAATGTCCCATAAACTTCATCTGTCGATATTTGAATGTATTTTACTCCTTCTTTATACACTGGATAACCTTTTTTTTCTTTTCCTATTTCCCAACTTTTTTTAGCTACATCTAAAAGCACCTGTGTTCCCAAAACATTAGTCTTTACGAATATTTCTGGATATTCTATACTTCTGTCAACATGAGATTCTGCTGCAAAATTTACAACACAATCTATATTTTCTTCATTAAATATTTTCTCTACTAAACTTCTATCAGTTATAGATCCTTTTATAAATCTATAATTTTTATATCCTTCTATTCCATTTAAATTTTCTAAATTTCCAGCATAAGTTAAAAGGTCTAAATTGATTATTCTATAATCACTGTATTTTTTTATCATGTATCTAATAAAATTAGAACCTATAAATCCAGCTCCACCTGTAACCAATATATTTCTCATTTTTTTCTCTCCTTCTCAAAATGGTATATCAATTTCCCTTAATCTCTTTTGTCTTTTATCTTTCTCCGAAAGAATAATTTGCTCTACATATTCTAATGGCCAATTAATTCCTATATCTGGATCATTCCAAATCACTCCAGAATCGTATTCAGGAGCATAATAATCTGTACATTTATAATTGAATACAGCTTCATCTGATAAAACTAAAAAGCCATGGGCAAATCCCTTTGGTATATAAAACTGTCTTTTATTTTCTTCTGATAAAATTACCCCTTCCCATTTTCCAAATGTAGAAGAACCCCTTCTCAAATCAACAGCTACATCAAACACTTTGCCCTTAATTACTCTGACTAGCTTACCTTGAACATTTCTCGTTTGAAAATGAAGTCCTCTTAAAACTCCCTTATTAGACTTTGACTCATTATCTTGAACAAACTCAACATCAATTCCAGCTTCATAAAAATCCCTCTTATTATAACTCTCCATAAAATATCCCCTATTATCTTCAAATACCCTAGGCTCTATTACATACAAATCCTCAATACTAGTTTTTATAAACTTAAATTTCCCCATCAAATCACCTCTACATTCCTTTAGCTATATCCTCTAAGTACTTACCATAATCCGTTTTTAAAAGTGGTTGAGCAAGTTTTAATAATTTTTGTTTATCTATATACCCAAGTCTATAAGCTATTTCTTCAAGACATGCAATATAAAGCCCTTGTCTTTTTTGAACAGCTTCTACAAAATTACTGGCTTCTAAAAGTCCACTATGAGTTCCTGTATCAAGCCATGCCATTCCTCTACCAAACAACTCTACCCTGAGTTTCCCTCTTTTTAAATACTCATTATTTACACTTGTTATCTCAAGTTCTCCTCTAGCCGATGGTTTCACATTTTTAGCTATTTTCACAACATCATTGTCGTAAAAATAAAGTCCTGGAACTGCATAATTAGACTTTGGAAATTCAGGCTTTTCTTCTATAGACAAAACATTTCCCTCTGCATCAAATTCAACTACCCCAAAAGCCTTAGGATTTTTGACATAATATCCAAATATAACAGCTCCTTCTTCAAGAGATGATGCCCTTTTAAGTGTTTCACTAAATCTTTGACCATAAAAAATATTATCCCCTAAAACAAGAGCCACTTTATCAGTTCCTATAAACTCCTCTCCTATTATAAAAGCCTCTGCAAGTCCTCTAGGTTCTATTTGAACTTCATAACTAAAAGAAATTCCCAAATTACTACCATCACCCAACAACTCTCTATATAACGGCAAATCTCTCGATGTTGAAATTATCAATATCTCCCTTATTCCAGCAAGCATGAGTACAGATATCGGATAATATATCATAGGTTTATCGTATATTGGAATTATCTGTTTAGATATTGATTTTGTTATAGGATACAACCTTGTACCACTTCCTCCAGCCAACACTATCCCTTTCATAAAAATCCTCCTAAATTTTTATCAATTACAAAACATCCACTAACAACTTCGATTTATTTATTTTATCCAACACATTCTTATCTAAATTCACTCTAAATCTATCTTTAACATAATACTCAGGTACATCTTTTACTCCTTTTAACAGCTCTTTCTTTGTAATTTCTAATTTTTTATTTATTTTCTCTACACCTTCAGCTACTTTTACCACTTTCTCAAAGTACTTCTTCGCTTTATCCCTGTCTTTTTCAATATAAGAAACCCCTAAAGTATAATAAATATTTACATAATTCACATAAGTAGTATCTACCAAAGGATAATATTTTAAATACTTATCTGCCAAATTTAACCCCTTATCTACTTCTCTATCTTCTAAATAAATTCTAATAGCCTCAATCATCGCCTGTTCATTTCTTTCGTTTATTTTAAGTGCTTTCTCTATATTCTCTCTTGATTTTTTAAGTTCTCCATAATAATACTGGGTTTTCGCCAAATCAACTTTATAATCTGCATCAAAAAACTTCAATTTTGAAGCAATCTCAAAATATTTAATTGCATCTACATATTTTTCTTTTCTGTAATTCTCTACACCTTTTTCGTAATACAAAATTCCCATACCAAATGCTAAAGAAATCATAAACAACACAACAGTAAAAACTCCAACAGCAAAAGAACTTACACTCTTAACTTTTAAACTTTCATTTCTAATTTCCCTATACTTAAAAGCTATCATCGCCACTAATGTCCAGACCAACACAGAATACGAACCCAAAGCCATATCAAAATCTATAAAAGTATGAAGCACAAGTACAACAACTGCCACAATCACACTTACAATCCTATTATCTTTAGAATGTTTAATTACATAAAAACTCGAATACAATACAGATAAATAAAAACCTATAAGAAATATCAACCCCAATATTCCAACCTCAATAAAAACTCTAATTATATAATTATGTGCTTGTGTTGTCGTATAAGCATAAGTTTGATATTGAGGATATAAAGTTTGCCATCCTCCACCTCCAGTTCCCAATACAAAATAATCTTTTATTATCTTTAATGCATCTTTATAAAAAACATTTCTCTCTACTACTGTAAATGTTTTTAAGTTTATACTGCTAATTCTCTGCAAAACAGATTTAGGCAAAAATTTCGCAAAAATACCCAATATCAACAAAGACAATATTACATATTTTCTCTTTATATTTATATTGAGTTTTCTTTTAAATAATACATCTAATACAAACGACATTATAATCACAGCCAAAAAACCTATAAATATATACAACCAACCACTTTTAGCACTACTCACAGCTTTATTTATTCTTAAAAAAGATATTGCAAATCCTAAAATAACACTAAAAAAAGATATAATTACATTCATCAACCCTTCATTATTTAATAATAAAACAATTGCCAAATAAGATATCGGAAATAAAATCCACGCACCTCTCGAATAAGAAAATACAAATCCCAAAAATAAAATATAAGCTACTCCATTCAATATATAATTTTGCCAAGAACTCCTTTCAGATATTTCTCCAAGAGCTAAAATAAAAACACCTAAAATATAAGCACCAAATGTATTATGATATTGAAAAGTAGAACTCATCATGCCTTCTTGAATAGCTCCTTTATACACAAAAGTACCAAATAATACCGAAAACCCTATAAGCACAACAATCAAACCACTCAAAACAAATACTAAATTCAAAAAACTTATTTGATTATCACATTTTAATTTATTGCTAATTATCATAAACAATAAAATATAAGTAGAATTTTTTATAACCTCATATATAGCTTTACCCCTATCTATTGCAAAAATAAAATTAACTAAATATATAAATCCAAAAAATAAAGCAAAATAATGAATAAAAGAATACAAATCTATCTCCCTTAAATTAAAAACAAAAATTACAGCTAAAACTATAATTGCTATATACATCTCTTTCTCGAAAAAAAGCCCTCTAAAAAAAGGATTTAAAAACAACACTATTCCCAATAACAAAATACCTAAATCTATATTATTATGTTTCTCACTACATTCAATCTGCATTAAACAATAACCCCTTTCATCTAAAATACACCTCATTGTAATTTTTCTCATTTTTTAATTTTTTATACAAAAAAGTCCAAACACTGCTATTTAGCAGTATTTGGACTTTCTAAATCATCGCATATTAAGCTATAACAAATCTTTTTTGTTCAAATACTTCTTTATTTATACTTATATACACCTTGTCATTTTTTCTAAGATTCTTCACATTTTTACTAGCTTTTATATTAATTGATCCTTCTTTCTCTAAAAACTCAAGAACCTCTTTTAAATCAGAATACTTAACCTTAGTAGTTTTATGTATATGATCTAATGTAGTTGCTAAAGTACCATTACTATTTAAAAGCAAAGTCAAAAACATATTAAATGCATGTTGATGCTTAATTTCAAATCTTATATTCTCCAATATAGTAAGCTCTTCTTCATCTAAATTTAACACTTCTTCAGGTCTTGGAACTGGAGTGTTGTATAAATACAGTAAATTCCCATCTTTATCAGCTGCAATTCTCACAAGATTGTACTTTAAAAGAAGCTCTATATCTTCTTTTCTAGTTTCTGGATACTTATATCCTAACTTTTCTAAAACTCTCTTTTTTTCTTCCGTAACTTGAGGAATCTCCCTTTCCACAGTCAAATTAGCATTTAAAAGAGTATTTGTAGCTTTTTCTCCTTTTATATTTTCCGCATTCAAGTATCCAACCATTACATACATTTTAAATGTTGTTTCAGGTAAATATCTACTCCAAAGATACTCTTGTATTTCTGTCGGCATCTTAATCGTTTTTTTATGTTGCATAAAATTCATTCCCTTCTAATTAATTTATTTTCAAAGTTACAAATTAACTCACTAAGAAATTAGTTAAAAATATCACCTTATTAGACGCTATTAATCTAAATTCATATCTTCCTTTTCTCAACTTATTTTTTTGTTTATCTATATTAATATTTATCTGACCTGACTTATTTATATCTATAGGTATATTGCTCAATAACTCTTTTTCATCTATATTGATAAGCTGTCCAAACATCTTTATATTTCTGTTTTCTTCCATTTGTATATTAACTTTCATTTCAATATCTTTATCTTCATCAGTAAACTCATCTACAATCATAAAAGGTATTGATATATTCTTTTCACCTATATTAAATATCACTTCATAAACACCATTTTGCCATCCGTCTTCAGGTCTATTCAGCTCTATTCCTGCTGATCTATTTTTTGCATTTATTTCAAAAGTTTTAACATTTTTCTTATTGCCATTGTAAATTAAAGTAACACCTATCTTATCTCCATCAAATTCAGGGAAACTCAAATTAAAAGCTATCTTATCCCTCTTATTTGAGAAAAACTTAATATTTTCATTCGTAATTACTCTCACACCTGTAGATGTAAGATCTCTAGGTTCTACTACCAAAAAGTTTATATTTGTAGCTTCTTGTCCTGCAACAAAAACTTTCAATTGATACCATCCCATTTCCCAGTCTTTATCAGCTGGCTTTTTAAATTCCACTGGGAAAACTCCCTTTACATTTAACTTCGCTTCATAATCCTTTAATTTCTGCTCATATCCATTTTCCATATAATAAAGACCTACTATGGCATCTATCTCCTCTGTAGCATTTATATCCAAGTTAAACTTAATACTCGGAAGATTTGCAGGTATTTTCATCATGTATTTTCTATTTACCTTGTACTTATCCTCTAAATCCAATACTCTTTTCTTTCTCTCTTCTTCCTTAATCTCTAATTCTCTTTCCATTTCTTGCTGAGATTGTGTATTTATCAATCCAAATAAAGCTTTTACAGTTAACTCTTTTATCTCATGTAACATATCTTCAAATAAATTATACGCTTCTTCATTAAATACCCTTACAGGATCTTTTCCACCTATTCCCTGGAACCCTATACCTTGTCTTAACTGCTCCACTAAATCTAAATGATCTACCCACTTCTCATCTATAGATTTCATAAGTATTAACCTCTCAAGATATCTAAGCTGACTTTCATTAAACATTCCTTCTTTTTCATCATGTATCTCAAGAGCTTTTTGTGTAATTTGATCTTTTAATGATTTTTTATCCAATTTCTCTATTTCTTCCATATCTAAATTGCTCAAATTTACTCTATTTTTAAAATTCAAATTATTATTCAGATAATCTTCAAGCCCTTTCAAATCCCATTCCTCTGGATAAGGACTATTTTGTGTGAATCTCTCTACGGTTTTATCTACGACATCTTTAATTATTTCTCTAATAAAACCGCTCATATCTTCTCCATTTAATATCTTATTTCTTTCATTATATATAGTTTCTCTCTGCTTATTTAAAATCTGGTCAAATTCAAGAGTACTCTTTCTTATCCTGTAATTTATATTTTCAATACTCTTTTGAACACCTTCTACAGCTTTTGAAACCAATTTATCTTCTATTGCTTCTCCTTCAGCTATTCCCAATTTATCTATCATTTTCTTAATTCTATTTAAATGATCTTTATCTATCTTCTCAAACAATCTATCTTCAAGCGATATAAAAAATCTAGACTCACCAGGATCTCCTTGACGACCTGAACGCCCTCTTAACTGATTATCAATTCTCCTAGAATCATGTCTTTCAGTACCTATAACATACAATCCACCAAGTTCAGCTACACCTTCTCCAAGCTTTATATCCGTACCACGACCTGCCATGTTAGTAGCTATAGTTACTGCTCCCTTTTGTCCTGCTTTTGATATAATATCAGCTTCATTCTTATCCTGCTTTGCATTTAAAAGATTGTGCTTTATTCCCTTCTTTGTAAGCATTTCACTTAACTTCTCTGAATCATCTATATATATAGTACCAATAAGTATTGGCTGTCCCTTTTTATGTCTTTTTTCAACTTCATCTAATATAGCATTTAGCTTCTCCTTTTTTGTCTTGTATAACAAATCAGGTTGATCAATTCTCCTAACAGGCTTATTAGTAGGAATAGTTACAACATCCATTCCATATATATCCCTAAACTCTTGCCTTTCAGTATAAGCAGTTCCCGTCATACCTGAAATTTTATTGAACATTCTAAAATAATTCTGATATGTAATCATAGCTTGAGTTTTTGATTCTTTTTGAATCTCTAAATTTTCCTTAGCTTCTATAGCTTGATGAAGCCCATTGCTAAATCTTCTTCCAGGCATCAATCTTCCTGTAAATTTATCTACTATTAATACTTCTCCATTTTGAACTACATAATCCTGATCTTTTTTCATAATATAATTAGCATGAAGACTTTGTCTTATATGATGAAGAAGTTCAGTATTTTTTATATCTGCAATATTATCAAGATTAAATACTCTCTCTGCTTTGTCCATTCCCTCTTGAGTAAGATTTACAATATTTTTTTCATTATCGACTTCATAATCTTCATCTTTTTTCAAAGACTTCACAAATCTATCTACAGTTATATAATACTGAGAAGCCCTAGTTCCAACTCCTGTAATTATAAGTGGAGTTCTAGCCTCATCTATAAGAATAGAATCAACCTCGTCAATTATAGCATAATTTAAATTTCTCTGTACTACCATTTCTTTAGTCAAAGCCATATTATCCCTTAAATAATCAAATCCAAATTCACTATTAGTCCCATAAGTTATATCACATCTATAAGCTTCTTTTTTTTCAGGAACACTCATCTCTCTATGAATAAAACCTACTTTAAGACCTAAAAACTCGTGAACACGACCCATTTCCTCTTTATCTCTCGCAGCCAAATAATCATTTACTGTAATTACAAATACACCGTCCCCAGTTAAAGCATTCAAATAAGCTGGTAATGTCGCAACTAAAGTCTTACCTTCTCCAGTTTTCATCTCTGCAATATTTCCTTCATGAAGAACTATTCCCCCCATTAACTGAACAGGAAAGTGCTTCATTCCAAGAACCCTGTACGAAGCTTCCCTAACAACAGCAAATGCTTCTTCAAGCATATCATCAAGAGTTTGACCATTTTTTAATCTCTCTTTAAACTCTAAAGTCTTATTCTTAAGCTGTTCATCTGAAAGATTTTTCATCTCATCTTCAAATGACAATATCTTATCCACCTTTTTTTGTAAACTCTTTATTTTTCTATCATGTGGATTTATCAAACCACCTATAAAACTCTTCATATTTTTCCTCCCATAAACCATTTTAAATCTATACCATAAAATGTTGTTTTTTATCAATATTCCACAAATTACATTTTATCATCAAATTTGCTAATTTAAAAGCATATAATTATTTTGTAACACATTTGAAACATCTCAACTACTCACTCAAAACTACTAACAAATATATCTCCTGCGTTTCTCTATTGTAAATAAACTTAACATTCGGTTTTTTCCCTTTTATTTCATCATAAAATTTTTCAATTAAAATACTATTCTTTTTATTCATATTCAAATACCCATCAAGCATTATATAATCCGTTTCTCCATTGACATAAAAAGTTTCAGTTTCTCCTTTAATATCAATACGTATCTCTCCATCTTCCACATCTACACTTTCAATTACACCATCTTTTATTCTCGAATATCTGCCAAAGTCAAATAACTTACAACCCATAACTTCATTATCCTTTATGTAAAGAGCTACTATATCGCCCTTCCTCAAATCATTAAAGTCCAATTTTTTATCTAAATCGCTATATATTTTATCTCCTTGATGAAAAATATAACTTTCATCATTTATACGTATTACCTTACCCGATTTTTTATCTATTTTTCCAACTACAAAATTAAATTCATTATCATTGACAACTTCAAGTTTACTATTGTTATTTATTTTGTAAAGAATAAGCCTTTTGTCTAAAAATACATATTTACAAGAATCATCTAATAAATATTCCTTTACTTCACCTGAATTAGTTCCTACACTTACATAATTTTTATCCCCCAAATTATAACTACCATATACATATCCACATAAAGTTTCTTCCTGTATACCTTCCATATTTTTGCGAATAGCCAAAAATTCCAACTTATCATCATCTGATAAATAAACAACTTCAACATCGCTAGTTACCTTCTTACTTTTAAGTCTATCCCAAGTTAATTTCTTCACTTTATACGGATTATTATCAGTATAATCGAAATACGCAGTTTCAGAAGTTACAGTGTATTTTCTTCCGTCAATAACAACAAAGTTTTCTCCAAAATCATCTCCTGCACGTATAACAGATATATTATTTTGATCAAAAATATCCTCTTGTATATTATCGCTTAAACTTTTAAGCTTACCAGATTTATTTACAGAATATCTCAATATACATCCAGGCTCAGCATATTCCTTTAATCTCAAATACTCATCAGGATCTTCAAATGCATATAACTTTTTAGAACCACCCTTGGTAAATATCTGAATTTCTCCCCTCAATTCATCTCCATACCTTATAAGAATACCGTATAACCCATCATTTGAAGTGAAATTACCTTCAATATAGACAACATCTCCCTTTAAATCCTTATAAATACTAACCTGTTGATTATAAAATTCTTCTAATACTTCTTTACACTTGTATGTATTGTTCTTGACAGTTTTAATACTTCTATCTTTTTTATACCTATAAGAAAGTCTATCAGCTACATAAAACTTATCTTGACTATTACTAATAGTAAAATAAACATCTTTATTGTTTATTCCACCAAAAACCTTTTGAAACTTCCCAGCTATGCTGCTTTTCCAAGCATATACAACCCTTTCTTTACTATCTCCTATTTCCTCACTAATACTAATCATATAATCCTTAACTATACCACTGTAATTTATACTTTTTATATTATTTCCCTCTACTAAATACACTTTATATCCATTTTTAAAATCTTTAAAATTTATTTCTTCTTCAATTCCATCTTCTATTAATACACCTTTTAATTTTTGATTTGCCACATCAACCTCTCTTACCAGCAAATTTTCGTATTCAAATAAAACTAAATTAGCATAAACCAATTTATCATCTTTAATCACAAAATTTCCAACCGCTCCATCTTTAAGATATTCATCGTACTCATATTTATTGATTTTCTCTCCATTTACATAAATATTGCTGTTAGTACCCACAACTATAAAATTATCACTTCCTGAAAGCTTTATTTTTCCCACCGGTCTTTCAGTATATGAATTGACAATTATTTGATTTTGATATAGACCTTTGTTCTTCAAATCACAATATGAATATAGAATATATCCATCTCTATTTACAAATAATGTATAATTCATACCTTCACGCAAATCAATATTGTCCTTTATGTAAAAATTTTTTTGATATTTGTCTTTAACTGATTCAAAACACGCTGTTTTTTCATTTTTTTCTATAAATCTCATATTATCAAATCTATGTATATTTAATTTTCCCTCTAAAAAAGTATCTTTTGATAAGTGATAGTTTCCTTCAAATCCAACTATGTAATTCGCATTAAATGCATTATAAATCATAAGTGCTGCATTTCCTCTAGTCAGTAAAGAATTAGGTTTTCTATCTACTCCATTTAAAATACCTTCACTAGCTGCTTTTGACACATAATTTAAAGGCCACTTTCCATCTAAATACTCATCTTTATACCCTAATGCTCTCAATAAAATTGTAACTCCCTGCTCAAATGTAATATTGTCTAAAGGCTTAAATAAATTCCCTTCATATCCCTTCACAAGCCCCATATCAACTGCTAAACTTATATATTTAGCTGACCATCGTGAATGTTCTACATCTTTAAAATTTACTGTTTTATCGACTAAGTTTATTTCATCTGAGATACCTAAAAATTCTACAATCATCTTTACAAATTCTTCTCTAGTTATATTTTGTTCCTCGTGAAATTTTCCATCTTCTTTTCCCTTTACCATTTCCAAACCCATCAATACATTAACCGCTCTATTAATGTCTTCATTTTTATTTTCAACTTGTGCATATACATTGTTTATAAAAATTAAAAATGCAAAAATAAAACAAAGACTATATATTCTATACCTCATACCATACCTCCAATGAATATTTTACCATCTAATACAATATCATTATATCTCTTTATTTTCAACAAATTTAGTGTTTTCATAACATTATTTTATGAAATAAAAGCACTAAAAAAGGCAGGTATTTAACGCAAATACCTACCCTAACATTGACAAAGAGGCAAATTTTATGAATCCTATGACTTTCTTCCTCGATATCACCGTATAACTAACCGCTTGGTCCATTATATTTGCCAAGAGCTTACTAAACTTACTAGCATGACTGAAGTAGCTAAGTCTGCTAATGTTTCTATTTCTACAGTTATACGTATATTCAACATAGTAAACTACACTAAACCTACTTTACCAAAAATTCTTTGTATAGTTTTATGAGATCTGTCAAAGTGATAAGTATTCCTATCAAAGAACTGCTTTTAGTGAGTGGATTAAAAATGCAGAAAACCCTGATATTCCAGAATTTGAAAAATGTGCAGATAGATTTAGAAGATGGTCTAAAGAAATAAAGAATGCTTTTAAATATGGTTATACTAATAGTCCTACTAAAGGGTTTAATAATAAAATTAAAGTTTTAAAACAAGTTTAAAAACTTTCATAGATTTCGTAATAGAATTATTCATTGTATCAGTTAAATTAAAAACTTATAAAAATCAATTGAATAGCAATTTGAAACCTACATTTTAGCTAGGTTTATTAAATGTACTTAAAAACATATCATTACATTAAAATAAGCTCAAATATAATAATAGAGCGGGATTAAAACTAACCCCACCCCAACTATTAACAAAGAGCCTAAAAAAATACCAGAGAGCCCACCCGTGACTCCCTATCTTTGCTTTTTATACCACTTTGAGCATTCATCTCAAAGTATCTTTGTGTATTATAATTTTACCCGTTTATTATAATTATATTCATGAACATCGTTTTGATTACAAAAATTTCAAAAAATAATACTAGGGAACTCACTCGTAGTCCCCTATTTGAAATAATAATACCACTATCCCGCTCGTGAATAGCATCTTTGTACCTTAATAATAACATTTCAACTCCTTTTTGTCTAGAGATTTTTTGAAAAAGCTTCCCTAATTTGTCTTTGGAATTCTTCCATATCATTAATTCCAAATTCCTCTTTAAACATAACAAATCGATTTAATTCATTTTTTTTCTTAGATAATTCAACCTCTAAATCATTAATCTTTTTTTTGAGCTTCTCTATATAATCAAGTTTATCATTAAGTATGTTTTGTAATTTATCATAATGACGCTTTATATCGACAGAAATTGCTATTGCTTTATCAACTGCTTTCATTTCAGAAGAATCTAGTTTAGTTATATAATCTCCTAATCTAGCTTTGCTAACACATATCATATTAGCCAATAATACATTCCCGTCTAAAATAATTTCTCCAGATTCGTTATATTTATTAGCAATTGATACCACTACAGGTAATGTAGATTCCGTATGAGTTATTGGTGCAACTATTGTATTAGGTGATATAACATTACCAGCATCATTTTGAAGAATTAGGCATGGTCTCTCCTTGCACTCTTCACTACCAATTCCTAGACCTAGATTACATCTATAAACCTCACCCCTTTTAACAACTCTTTTACTTGCCCTACTGGCATTTGAATCAAGGTATAATTTTGTCTTTAACCACTTTAGGTATTGTTGTATCTTTGATAAATCAATACTTCTTGCCATATCTTCTCCCCTTTATCTAAAAAAGATTTACATAAATAGTATGATTCCCACCAACTCAAATACATTTTTGCTATTTCAGTATAACATATTTTGCTAAAATTTTCATATTGTTTTATTTTACATAAAAACCTATGATTTGTACTTTGCTTTAACTTTCTAATTTTCCTGGCATAGAAAAGACCCTCTTACTTTTAATGAGGGCCCATTTATCAAGAATGCTACATTTCATTAGAATCGAATCGATATAACCTCGGCATATTCAAACAACATATAGTTCCCTTAATTTTCTATACCTTTACACTTTATACTATACCATAGGTGGTAGGTGTCTTTCTATGTCTTTTAGTATCCTCTTTTAAAATTTCATCAATTATTTTTAAAGCTCTACCATGCAGCTTCATCGTATAATGCTTATTATAACCTATTACCATAGCAATCTCATCCCAGCCTTTGTTATTGATGTATCACATTTCCAGCAAAAGCTGATAACATGAATCTTTAACTTGGTTAATAGTGTCCATAATTTCTTTTTTCAAATCTACAAATCTGTCTATATCTGCAACTATCTCATATTCAAGATCTATAATTTTCACAATGATTTCTTTCATTTGACTTTTAGTATTTTTTCCTCCTGATACTTTATCCTCTCTGTATGTGAATGTTGTTTTTTTAGCCAGTGCCTGCAGTCTTTCTTTTTCCTCCAATTTGTTATTGATAATTTTATCAAGCCATATTGCCTGTGACAAATATTCTTTATCAATTATTATTATATTACCTCTATTTTTCCACCATAGTAGGTTTCAATTATATGAATTCTTGTATCTTCATCCAAAGGAAGTATTCTCTCTAGTGCCTTCTTTTGTCATAGCTTAAATTCTTCTTGAGTTTTAAAAAACCCACATCCATCACATTTTTTCTCATTAAGTACATTACAACTTCTTGGCTTATAAGCAAAATAATCTATTTTCTCCATCATTTTACCTCTTTTACCAGTCTGCAGTCTACAATAAAATATTTTATTAAAATGCCTAAAGATTCAGCTTTTTTATTTCTACAGCTATACCTAATGATATACGATTTCCAAATACCCAA
Source organism: Tepidibacter thalassicus DSM 15285 (assembly GCF_900129915.1). Lineage (GTDB taxonomy): Bacteria > Bacillota > Clostridia > Peptostreptococcales > Peptostreptococcaceae > Tepidibacter > Tepidibacter thalassicus. The sequence goes on along the minus strand of NZ_FQXH01000017.1, from coordinate 15,551 downwards.
ATTTCATTACATAGTTTTAGTACATGCATTCCCATATCAATAACTAACCTTCTTTCCTCAAGATCATCTTCATTTAAAAACTGTGAAAAAAAAAGATAAAATATAAAGGGAACTGCATTTTTAGTTACATCAAATCTTCCATATCTTCTGACCCTTTCTGTGTTCCCTTCAACATCTCCTGCAAAGTGACTGCAGATAAAAACTATTTTTTCTCTTTAAATTTCTCTAACTCTGTATCAATTTCACTTGCTTTTCTTAGATTCATAATTTTACACCTTCGGTTTTCACAGCAGAGACTATAATATTTTCACAATGTTACAGATTATTATATATAATATATACATTTATTTTATATATAATAATTTTTTAGCTACTCTCTTTTTTCTCTTAATATAAAAAATAAATAAATATCTGTAACATCTTTTTCTATTTTTATTCCTTCATTTATGAAAGTTAAAACTGGATTATTAACCATTTCATATTCCTTCTTCTCTTTTGTTACTACTAACGGCTTAATAAATCCTGTAGTTATCACTCTTTTTAATCCTTCAACACCAAATTTTAACAAATATTCCATAGCTGATTTAGTTAAAAGCTTGTCTTTAATAAATACATCAAAATCCACATCCTTTTCAATGAAAACTGCATTAAAAGGACTAATTACAAGCCTTCTATTAATGCTAAAATAAAAATATACGAAATTGCAAATATAAAACTTAACACAATTGCAAACTAAATGATATAATTGCTTCCAACTAAGGAGGTAATTAATATGCTAGAAAATATTAAAACAGAATTAAATATTTTAAGGAGTTTAAGAATGAAACCAAATTATAGCGATTTAGCAAGAAAATATGGTATTTCAAGGCAAACGATATCTAAATATGATAAAGGCTTTGAAAAGAAAAATACTAGAAAAAGAAGTTCTAAATTAGATAAATATCTAGATGAGATTAAAGAAAAAATTAATTTACCTGGAGCTACAATAACTGGGGTGTATAAATATTTTTTCACTAAAGATTCATCGATTGGAACACGAGCAAACTTTGATTATTATGTCAGAAAGAATAATCTTAAAGAAAAACAAAAATCTATTGTACATCCAAGATTTGAAACAAAACTTGGAGAACAACTTCAGTTTGATTTTAAAGAAAATATAACTATGACTTCAAAATATGGTGAAACCTTTAAATTTAATATTTTAACAACTACATTAGGAGCATCACGTATGCACAAATTTACTTATAGTAAATCTAAAACAAAAGAGGATGTGATAAAATGTTTAATTGAATCATTTATATATTATGGCGGTGTCCTCCAAAAATTATTAACAGATAATATGAGCAGTATTGTAAATATAAAAACAAAAAAATTCATTGAGAATTTAATCAATTTGCAAAAAATTTTAATTTTACCCCAAAAAAATATAAAGAATGTAAAGTAAGATCACCCCAAACAAAAGGAAAAGTGGAATCTGCTAATAGATTTATAAATAGAATAATACCTTATAATGGTGAATTCAAAGACGAAGAAGAACTAATTACAATAATTAATAGATTAAGTAATGATGTAAATAATGAAATTAATCAAACGACAAAAGTGAAACCTATAATGCTTTTAAGAAAAGAAAAAGAACATCTTTCTCCCTTACCAAATAAAGACATTATTGAATCGTATTTAAATTATATGAAACCCACCACAGTTCATAATGATTCAATGATTAATTACAAAGGAAAAAAATATTCTGTTCCACATAAATTTATTAACAAAACCCTTAAAATAAGAAAATTTGAAAATAAATTATATATTTATAATAACACAGATTTAATAAGAATACATAAATTAACTGAGAGAATTATTAATTATAATGAAGATGATTATAAAAATATTATTAATGAAAAACTTGCATATAAGAGTGATGATGATATTACAAAGTTTGCAACGGAAAATTTAAAGCTATTAGATAATTTGAAAGGATAGAAAAAATGAATACATATACAACTTTATTAAACAATCTAGAGCAATTAAATTTAACTCAAATAAAAGAAAATATAGATACATACATAGATTTAATCACATCAGGAGAAAAAACAGTTGTTGATGCATTAAATGAACTTATCAAACTTGAAATACAACTTAAGGAAGAAAAAGCTATAAATGCATGTGTTAAAGTGGCTAATTTTCCTTTTTTAAAAACCTTTGATAATTTTGATTTTAGTTTTCAACCTACAATCACTCAAGATAAAATAAGAGATTTAAGCACACTAAGGTTTTTAGAAAAAAAAGAAAACATATTATTTTCAGGTAACTCTGGTGTAGGTAAAAGTCATTTATCTGTATCTATTGGTATAGCAGCAGCAAAGAAAAGAAATTCAACATATTTTATAAACTGTCATGATCTTTTATTGAATTTAAAGAGAGCACATTTAGAAAATAGATTAGAAACTAGGCTTAAACATTATGCAAAATATAAAATTTTAATTATCGATGAAATTAATTACTTACCAATTTCAAAAGAAGAAGCAAATATGTTCTTTCAATTGATAAATAAGCGTTATGAAAAGGCTAGTACAATTATTACAACTAATAAGGAGTTTAGCAAATGGCATGAAATATTTGGCGATACAACCATCGCCAATGCTATTTTAGATAGATTATTGCATCATTCTACAATAGTAAAAATAACTGGTCGTTCCTATAGAACTAAGGATAAAATAGCGACTAATTCAAAATAATAATTTAACAAAAGTGTTAAAAATTATATTTGCAAATTCGTTAAATTTAATATTGACATTAACACTTCTCATTAAACCATCTGAAATATCATTTATTCTTGATAGTTTATTTGCACTAAAAATAAGCTTTACATAGTTATTAAATTCAAAAAGGTCCTTTCCTTTTCTCTCTACATTAACCGTTTCTCCAGTAACTAATTTTTTAAAAATAGCATTATCATCAATATACTTTTTACTAATGTCATCTCCAATGTTAGCTAATTTGTGGAAAAGCTCTGCAGTTTTAAATCTCTCACCGAGTTCATTTATTCCAAGAGATGAATAATTATCACTACCCAATAAATTTTTAATCATATCAAGGAATATGGACTTCCCATTACTCCCACTTCCAGTGAGAATAAAACACTTACCCATTTCATTTCGTCTAAAAAGTAAGTACCCTACCAATATGGATAGGCTATACTTAATTAGACAATAACTACTTAAAAAATACGTCTACAAAAATTAGTGCAAATGACTTTCTATATGACCTTAGTAATAATCTATGTTTGTTACTTCCTGATGGGGTAAATTTTATTTCCTTCATCGTTCGTTTCAAGAATATTTTTGTGCCAAGAATTTAAAGAGCGGCTTTGAAAAAGTATCTACGAGTAAAAAAGGGGTTCTATCTGCTGGTTTAATTAAATTCTTTAATCTACGTGATAACATTGGAGATACAGTACTTGATATGCTCTATGATATGGCACCTGAAAAAGTTGAAGAGTTTATTATTATACCATTTTTAAAGAGTATAATTGATGATAGCTCATCTGATGATGATGCCTATTGGACTTTTCTAAAAAAGATGCACCCAGATATTAGAGTGTGGATTCAATACCCTAAATGTATTGAATATGATAATGAGCAAGATGAGATGTATAATGAATCTTATTACGATTTCAGTATTGGTGATAACAGAGCATTTATGGCAAATTCGAAGTTATACTTTTTCATTATTGATACACTGATGCAATTCGACTTAGATAAAACTACTTACTATGACAACAATAAAATTATGAATAAAGTCCCTGAGATACTTGAAAAGTTTAAAAAGATAAAAAATGATGAAATTGACCAATGTAAGACTGTTTATAATGATGTAGGGGATCTTGATTATACTGAATTCTCAACATTTATAAAAGTTGACGGTGATTACTGGTTTTCAGTAGAAAAAGTTCGCGAAAATGCTGAGAAACACGATACCTTGTTGTCGCTAATTAATAGTGAAGACTTCTTATATAAGAGGGCTTATCGTACCCTAAAAGAGTATTTAAGAGATCTGAAGAGCAAACAGCAAGCTAGAGATGATGAATGGACAGAAGAATTTATATAATGATTTATATAAATATGGAATAGAAAGTGTCAAAAGTGCAGAGATTGAATAAATATTAAACTAAGGAGCCGTACCAAACCATCCCCTTGTGTTAAAGAAAAAGAGAGAATCAACCCCAAAAGGCTAATTCTCTCTTTGATGTAAACAAATAGAACCATCCCAAATGTTCTAATTATTATTTACAACTTGAGTAATAAAATTTGCAACTTTATTTCCAGCCTTATCTGTCAAGTCTGTCGTTCCATTAGCTATATAACTAACAGTAACCGTATTACCAGTTGTAGGAGATTTATCTAATATCAATGTAACAGTATCTCCACTTACGCTTACACTTGATACACCTATATCTTCATTGCTATTACCTGTAGAAGTAATTGAAAATGCTTCCTTATTTGCACTGCTTCCAGATAATATTTCATTGAAAGTAATTGTTAATGTAGTATTATTAACTGAAGCACTTGCTACTGTTGGAGCCGTTCTATCAAGAGTTACATTTTCACCTATTTCATTATTATTTTCACTACCAGCTATTACTATGAAGTCTTGTTCATTTTTGTTACCATTAGTATCGATAGTAGTTACTTTAAGAGTTAACTTATCTCCATCTGCAAGAGTACTTAAGTCAGCAGCTGGTATTATGTAAGTTTTATTATCTGCATCTATTATAGCTGCCACTTCAACAGGATCAGTTACGTCAGTTTCATCATCCCACTTAGCAACTATTGTTGCAACATCGCTGTCAGTATAAGCACCTTTAATTTCTATACCATCTTGAATGTACAGTTTATCAAAGTCATCGAAATCAGTATGATCTACGCCTGCAAACTTTGTAATAGTAAGATTAGCTGGTGCAACACCATCTCCTAGAGTAACAGTTACTTCTTTCTTAGCAGCATTTTTATCTTCGCTTGCATCTTTAAGACCATCTATTGTTCCACCTGCAGTTTCAACAGTTAGAGTAGTATTTGGATTTAGTACATCATTATTATTATCACTTGATATTACAACTGTTTTGTTAGTTGTATCTTCAATATCAAGTGAAGCACTTAGTGAACCATTTAGATTAACTACTGTACCATTTTCTTTAATTACTATATCATTTGCAATATTAGCTAGTGCTGAAGAGTCCATTGCTTCATCAAATATAAGCTTGATTTGGAAAGGTTGAGATCCAGATTGACCAGCTGTAACTAGTTTACCAGAAGTCAATACAGGAGCAACATTGTCATATGCATTAAATGATTTAACAACTGTATCTATTATATTTCCTGCCTTATCAGCAACATTTTGTATTGTAAGTGCTCTTGTTTCATCCTTAATAAATGTTCCATCTGGGAATGTAATTCTTACAAGTTTCTTCTCAGAGTTTACAAAAGCTAAAGTTGTCCCATCTGGTAAAGGTTCACCATCTAGTAAATAGTTAGAAGGATTAATAGCTGAAGTTGCATCAGTTCCACCAGTCATTTCTTCATTAAACATTACATAAAGTTCATTTCTATATCCAACATCCCCTATTACAGGGTTAGTATTTATTGTAGATGTATTTGTTCCAGTTGCACTTGTGATTTCATTTGTTACAGTCGCTAGCTCTGGTTTAGTTGTATCAGTAGTATCTCCTACTGTTACAGTTGTACTGAATGCAATATTCTTGTTAGCTTCCCAAGCTAGGTCTTTAACTACTTCTTTTGGAACATTTATTGTATAAGTCTTATTAGCAGAAGTTACAAAATCAAGAACAACTATTGTATTCTTTCCATCTGCATCAGCAACAATTGTCACATCGCCTGCTGCTCCTTCAGTCAATCTAGCAACTTCTACTCCGTCTTGGTCTGTTATAGTAATGTCTGAGTATCCAGTCAATTCAGCAACTTCTTCATCAAATACTAGTTGTATTTTATTTGTAGTTTGATCAACTTTAGCTTCTACTAGAGAAGGAGCTGTTGTATCCTTAGTTAGAGTAACTGTATTTGAAGTTTCTGTCATAGCATTGTTATTATCATCTTTAACTCCATTTATTACAACAGAAACATCTACAGTGTCTCCAGTTACACCAGTAAATGGATTAGTTGTAAGTGTTAAAGTCATTTCAGTATTGTCTGTATTCCAAGAAACTGTTCTTGAAAGTATAGTATCTCCTTTTTTAACTTTTACTGTAGAAGTAGTTACAGAAGAAGTATCAACCGCTTCGCTGAATGTAACTTTTACTTGCTTATCGTTAAGAGCTTCTACAGAAGAAACTGTTGGAGCCGCCGCATCACTTTCAACTATGAAGTTGAAAGAAAGTGGATTAGGAGATATCTTGTTTCCGTTCACATCTTCAAGATTAGCTATATAAAGCTCATATGTCTGTCCTGCTGTAAGATCAGTTGTAGTAAGAGTAAGCTCATCTGTTTCGTTTCCTGAAGTAACTGTTGCAGTAACACCATTTACTTTTATAAGCGCACCAGTAGCACTTACAGGCTCTGTAAATTTAACTTTTATAGATGTAGTAGTCTTTCCTTCTTGAGCTGCTGCAGTAACACTTGCAAGCTCAGGAGCAGTCTTGTCGCTGAACAGGATTGTTTCTGTATAGTCAGTGCCAAGCTTGTTTCCTTCTGCATCAGCTATGTTTTTAGATACTTCAACTGCGTATGCAGCTCCTTCAGTAAGATAAACAGAAGAATTAGTCATGGTTATTTTAACTGTCTTCTTGTCGTCTTGAAGAGCTACTGATGTATTACTACTATTATAAGTTCCACTATCTGCAAGACTATCTGCATTTATAGAGAAGTTGACTGCAACAACAGTATCTTCATCTATTTCTTTGTTAAACTTTATTTCTATTTCTTTAGCATTAATAGCCTTTACTGATTCAACTTTTAATTCTTGTTCTGGAGTTTCAACTGGAATTTCAGTTCCATCTCCTTTTACAATAGTTGTTGCATTAGCAGGAGTTTGTACATCTGGATTAGATGCCCAAGTATCAAAATCCGCTGGATTAGTAGCCAGATAATCGCTAAACTTAGCAGACTTTCCATTCATATCAATTATAACATTTTCAGTATTTGCAGGACCAAATATGTCACTAAAAGCTTCTGCATGTTCTCCAACTATATAGTCTATAGAATAAAATTTATTATCTATTTGTATTCCATCCATTCCATTATAAGCAAACGCCATCGAAGTTGCACCACAAACCATAGCAGTAGCTAAAGTAAGTGTCATTACTTTTTTACTTCTTTTCATGGACGTACCTCCTATCATTTATTTATATTGCTTATTATTCTATAATCTATACGCAGGCGTTACCTGCGTATAGATTAATTTATTCATATTATCATATTAAAGTAATTACTTAACAATTACTTCATCTGTATCTTTTAATTCAGTTCCAACATAAGCTTTAACAATTATTTTATCTCCTTTATCAAGTCCAGGGAATATATTCCAAGTGAATTTTCCATCTGCTAATTTAGCTTCTTTTGTTTTTCCATCATATATTACTTCTACTTTTGTAACTTTAGCATCAATATCTCCAGATACTGCAGTTGCAACAGTTCCCTTTGCTTCAGCATTTGTTATCATTGAATCATCTTCAGATGGAGTTTCTTCTTTCTTTTCTACAGTTACTTTGAAAGTTTTTTCTGCAGAATTATATCCATCTTTAGTAGCAGTAACAGTTACAGTAGTTTCTCCTTCTTTTAAACCTTTAACAGATACTTTACCATCTACTACAGATACTTCTGCTATACTTTCATCTTTAGCTTTAGCAACTAATTTCACATCTTTTGGATTTACTGTTACTTCTACAGTTGTAGTTGCTCTTTCTTTAACTGTTACGTCACTTAAAGAAGCTAATTCTATATCTTTTTTCTCTGCATTTTCAACTTTGTCAATAACTTTATCTTCTTCATCGTCTACTAATCTTTCAACTACTCTTACACTTACTCCATCTTCAACTATGAAAGATACAGCATCTCCTTTTTTAATCTTAGAAATAGACTTCTTAGAATTTTCTTCATATACTACAGTATCGCTCTTTAATGTATAATCTTCTGTATTTCCAAATATATCTTTAACTTTTATAGTTTTTCCATCTTTTTCTATAACTTTACCATCTACAATTTTATAATCTTTTACAGTTTCTCCAGCTTTTCTTTTCATTAATTCTATTTTACCATCGCTCTTAACCTTAGCAATGTAAGCATCTTCTTTCTCTACATCATCTTTGTTATATACTTCTCTTTCGTGAACTTTTCCATCTTCATCAGCATACTCAATGTAAGTATCTCCATGCTTAGTCCACTTATCAATTACGTAAATAGCTTCTTCATCGTTTGCACTAGTTAATCCATTTTCACCTATGAATATTACAGCTTCAGCATCTACATCACTATCATCATCAGTAAACACGAAGAATCTAGCATTTTCTGAAGCATCTTCTTTGATATCAGCCCACTTGATTATACCAAAATCATCTGTATCAAAATCATTATTTCCTGGCTCAAATCCTTCTGCATTTATTAATACAGTTTTTGAATCAATGCTAAATGATTTTCCTTCCTTTGTTTTAATGCTGTCCTTACCAAAGTCATCTTTAGCAGTCCATGCACTATCTTTATCCATTACATATAATTCATCTTCAGCTATTTCACCGTTTTTATTAAGTTTAAACTTAACAACATCTCCTCTTTTAATAGCTGTTCCTTTTACATTATCTTCTTTGAATTTTCCATTATCATCTTTTCTTATTTCTTTATGATTTTCGAAGTCTTTATCTTCTTCTAAGTTATATTTTACTTTTTCACCTTTACCATCTTTAGTTATTGTATAAACTTCTATCTTATCTCCATCAGCATAAGCTTTAGTAACTATACCGTATCTGTATCCTGAAGTTTCTTTAACTTCTGAAGTTAAGTAAACTATTTTACCAGTTGCATCAAGATATGCTACCATTTCTGCATCGTCTGCATCTTCCATATCTTTTTCCCAATCTGAATCTGTTTTCCAAGCTTTTGAATGTTCGTCTTTATCTATGCTGTAGTAAGCATTGTATTGAACATCTCCATTTTTATCTGTGTAAGAAGCTATATCATAGCTTTTTCCACCGATTTCAATTTCATCTTTTTTAACTTTTCCAAGTTTTCCTTTAACTACATTTTCTTTTAATACAGTTACTACTGCATAGTCATCTCCTTCATATTTTTGTTTTTGAGCGTATATTAAGCTGTTTTCTTCGATGTCTTTAACATCCATTTTGTTTCCGTATTGATCGAATACTAATACTCCTTTAAAATCTCCATCTTTGCTTAAATCTAATTCGTAATCCGCATCAGTTTCACAAATACCTTTTAATACTCCATCTTTGTTTTCCTTAACTAACATCCATGGATCAGCTGCATCTTCGCCGCTACCTTTGATTTCTGCATAAACTATTTTATTATTTTTAACAACGAATTTACCAACATGGCCAACTATATCTTCAACTTTTAATTTATCGTAATCTACTTCTTTTTTATATTTATTTTTATCATCATCAAATACATATACAACTGCATTTTTAGCAAATTCATATTCATCATTGAATTTAACAAGACTTATTTCTTTATCTTTTGTAACTTTATCTATGAAATCAAAATTAGCTTTATCGTCATTTTCTCTTTGAGCATAGATTACTTCATTATCATCGTTTAAGTATATAGTTACTTCTTCACCAAGCATTGGCTTTAAGTTAGTATCTTCAGCTAAATCAAACTCACGAACGTCTTCTGCTTTGTACATATTTTTAACATTTTCTTTGTCATCTTCATCCGTTGTTTTTAAGAATTTAACTTTCACTTCGTCTTTGTCTAAAGAATCATCTACAGTTTTATCTGCAAGAAGTCTTACATCTTCATATTTATTTACATCTAACTTTTCTTTTAATAAAGTTACTTTACTTTCAGTATACTTAATTTCTCCACCTAAGTACTCACTTACTTTTACAACTTTAGCATCTAATGCATTGTCAACTAAAACAGCTACAGTTCCTCTATCAGCTGTACCATTAGCATCAGCGAACTTAGCTCCTGAAGTTATTCCAGTATCTGCAGCTTTTGCTACATAGTTTCCTGGCCAGCTTCCTGGTAAGAACTCATCTTTGTATCCTAAAGCTCTAACAAGCATAGTTACAGCTTCAGCATAAGATACTTCTTTAGTAGGTTTGAATGTTCCATCTGGATATCCATTTAATAATCCTTGACCAGCAGCTACATTGATGTATCCTGAAGACCATCTTGAACCGTCAACATCAGAGAATTTAGTTGCTCCTTTAGCAGCATCTGCTGCATCAGAAAGTCCTAAAGCAGTAACTAATATTTTAGCGAATTGCTCTCTTGTAACTTTCATTTCTTCATGGTATTTTCCATCTTCCATACCATTTACTATTCCAAAAGCTGATAATCTTTCAACAGCTTCAACAACTTTTTTATCAGTATCTTTATTCATTTCTGGAGCGGCTGCAAATGCAGTAGACATTCCACCGAATGCTAAAGCACCAGCTAGTGCTACAGAAAGAACTTTTTTAGTATTCTTCATATACCAATCGTCCTCCTTAACAATTTATGTATTTTTTAGCCCATATCTTTCTTTCATTGGACTTACTTTCTTATACATGAAGATTATACCATCGTAAATTTTACCAGTCAATAAATAAAACACTTTTGTAATATTTTTGTAATAAAAATATAACAAAAAAATGACAAGCCCTATACTATTTTGTATAAAAATACAATAGTATAAGGCTTGTTTTTGATTATTTCACAGAAGCTTTGATAAATTCTCTAAATAACGGATGTGGTCTTGTAGGTCTTGATTTGAATTCTGGATGGAATTGTCCAGCAACAAACCAAGGATGATCTTTAAGTTCTACTATTTCAACTAATCTCTCATCTGGAGATATTCCCGATATTACAAGTCCTGCTTTTGTAAGTTCTTCTCTGTATTCATTATTAAATTCATATCTATGTCTATGTCTTTCATATATTAAAGATTCTCCATAAGCTTCATACGCTTTAGTTCCTTCATATATTTTACAAGGATATACTCCAAGTCTCATTGTTCCGCCCATTTCCTCTATATCTTCTTGATCTTCCATTAAATCTATAACAGGGTAGTTTGTATTTGGATTTAACTCTGATGAATGAGCATCTTTCATTCCTAAAATATTTCTAGCAAATTCAACTACAGAAAGCTGCATTCCAAGACATATTCCAAAGAAAGGCACTTTGTTTTCTCTTGCGTATTTTATAGCAGATATTTTTCCTTCTATTCCTCTATCTCCAAATCCACCAGGAACTAGTATTCCATCTGCATTTTTTAATATATCTTTTGCATTTTCGTCATTTACATCTTCTGAGTTTATCCAATCTATTTCAACTTTTGCATCATTATATATTCCTGCGTGTTTTAATGATTCGGCTACTGATATATAAGCATCTTGAAGTTCTACATATTTGCCGACAAGCGCTATTTTTACAGTTTTCTTTAGATTTTTTTCTTTTTCTACTATTTCTATCCAATCTTTTAAGTCGTGTTCTTTAGCATTTAGATTTAATTTTTTAACTACTAATTCATCTAATCCTTCTTCTTTTAACATTAAAGGTACACTGTATAAAGTTTGAGCATCTAAATTTTGAATGACATGGTCTGATTTTACATTACAGAAAAGTCCTATCTTCTTCTTTATATCTTCAGATAGAGGCTTTTCTGATCTACACACTAATACATCTGGTTGAATACCTATACTTCTAAGTTCCTTTACTGAATGTTGAGTTGGTTTAGTTTTTAATTCTCCTGATTTTGCAAGGTAAGGAATAAGTGTTACATGTATATACATTACATTTTCTTCACCTGCATCGTATTTAACTTGTCTTATAGCTTCAAGGAATGGAAGTGATTCTATATCTCCTACTGTTCCTCCTATTTCTGTTATAACTACATCAAAGTTTCCTTCTTTACCTACTCTATATACTCTATCTTTTATTGCATTAGTTATATGAGGTATAACTTGAACTGTAGCTCCAAGGTAATCTCCTCTTCTTTCCTTATTAAGCACTGACCAGTATATTTTACCAGTTGTTACACTTGAATTTTTAGAAAGATTTATATCTACGAATCTTTCATAGTGTCCAAGATCAAGATCCGTCTCTGCTCCATCTTCTGTTACGAATACTTCTCCATGTTGATAAGGCGACATAGTTCCTGGGTCTATGTTTATATAAGGGTCAAATTTTTGGATAGTTACATTAAGCCCTCTTGATTTCAAAAGCCTCCCTAATGATGCAGCTGTTATTCCTTTTCCAAGTGAAGATACAACCCCACCTGTTATGAATATGTACTTAGTAGCCATAATAATCCTCCTTTTATTTTATGTTTTTATTATTTCCTTTTCTCACCATTTTATTAACTTTCCTAATCAATTAAATTATGTGGAGCGAAAATATAAGTGAATATTCATTGCAGTAGCGTTATTTTTGCCTCACATAATAACCTTTTAACTCAAAAAAAGGGGTAGGTCGCCCTAGGAAAGGGCGACCTACCATTTATCGAGGAGCCACCCTTTTCGGGTAAGGCTCTTTATTTTTCAATTTACAACAACTATGCTATTTTATCACTATTTACTCAATATTTCAATAGCTTTTTTTAACTGATTATCCATTTTTTCAGAAAGAATAAATTCTAAAAATTTTTCATTTAATTTCTTAATAGTTGTAATATCTGCTACGCCATAAGGATATAAATTATTATCCCTTTGGAAAGCTGTTACTGCATCAAATGTAGAATCCTGATATACCCCCATGGCATCATCTATCTTATAACCCAAAATATTTAATCTCTGTTGAAGTGCTAACACATCAAGTCCTGCGTCATTTTTAAACAGTTTTTTATCAGGGCTTAAATTCAATAAATCATCTAAATCAACTAAATATCTAGGAACTTCAATATCAGGAGTAATTCCCGTACCGTTTATAGTTCTACCCGATGGAAGATAGTACTTTGCGATAGTCAATTTTATACTTTCTCCATTCTTCAATGGAATCACTGTTTGAACAGTTCCCTTTCCATAACTTCTCTGACCTATGATTGTTCCCGAATTAGTATCTTGTATAGCTCCTGCTAATATTTCAGATGCTGAAGCTGAAGAATTGTCAATCAACACCACTACATCGTCAAAAGCAACTTCTCCTTTTGAGTAATATTCTTTTGTCTTTCCATTTTTGTATTTTACACTGACTACTTTTCCTTTTGGAACAAAATATTTAGATGCTTCTACAACACCTTTAAGTCCTCCACCTGGATTTCCCCTCAAATCTAAAATTAATTTTTTAATTCCTTTTTGTTTAAGTTTTTCTACAGCATTTTTCACCCCATCGACTACATTTGAGTTAAATTTCGATATTTTAATATAACCTATATTGTTATTTATAACTTTGTATTTTACGGGATTTATTTTTATCTCATCTCTTGTAATTGTTACATCAAATTTATTTCTATCTCTCTCTACTGTAAGAGTAACTTTTGTCCCTTTATCTCCTTTTATCATATTTATAAGTGACTTTATATCTTTAATTTTACCGATTTCTTTATTATCCACTGCTATTATTATATCTTCTGGCATAAGACCAGCTTTTTTAGCCGGAGAATTATCCAAAAGTTCAATTATTTTCACCTTTCCATCTCTTACTCCTAATAATGCACCTATTCCGTACATCTTACCTTTTACATATTCATTAAATTCTTCATTTATTTCTTTACTCATATAAATACTGTACTTGTCCAATTTTTCAAACATTCCTTTTATAGCTCCATCATACAATTCTTCTTCTGTAATTTCTCCTGCATAGTTTTTAATTATGTAATTTTTTATATCATTGAAAAATTCTTCATTTTTAACAATTTCTTCTCCAAACGCTATATTTGAAAATAAAAGTACTGTTATCAATAAAGTCATAAAAGTTTTTCGAAACAATTTCATAATACCACCCTCTTTCTACTTATAAATGGTAAAACTCGTTACAAAATCCCAAACTTACTTTAAAAAGAAATATACAAAGATAAGTGAATGCCTATGATAACTTTTATAAAAAAACTTACTGAAATGTAATGAAAAATTTGTTAAAAACCTTCAATGTTTGAACGAAGTGAGTTTTGAAGGTTTAAGATTTTTCATTACATAAAGTTTAGTTTTTTCAAAAGTTATCTGAAATGAACGTTCTTTTATATTTCTTTTTAATTCAAAAAAATAATTCAAAATACCCTTTTATTATAACACAATTTTGATGTATTCTAATATATATAACGAATATTGGAGGTGTTTTATGAAGAGGAAAATAATAACTTTATCAGTTGTGATCACTTTACTTTTAAGTGGATTTGCATTTGGAAGTGATTACAGCAAAAAAATAACCGTGTACTTTAAAAACATAAAAGTATCACTTAATGGAAAAAACTTAAATTTTTCTAATGAACCTTTTATATACGAAGGTACTACTTATGTCCCTTTAAGAGATATATCTGAAAGTTTGGGTATAAATGTTTATTGGGATGAAAAAAGCAAAAGTATTTATATGCACAGAAATAACACTAACTACCTAGACAACAGTTATGAAATTGAAATACTAAAAAATCAATTGAGAGAAAAAGAACGTGAAATCGAAAAGCTCAGAGATGACGATTATAATTTAGACGATTTAGAAGAAAAACTAGAAGATGATTACGATGAATACACAAGAGGATATAGAGATTTAGAATTCACTTATAAACTAAGTCAACTTTCCAATGACGATATAAGAGTTAAAATGTATGGAGATTTTGATAAAAATTCTTCTGCTTGGGACGATAGAAACAAATCTAAATTTAGAGATTTTATAGAAGATATATGTCGTGAAATTAAAAAGGAATTTAAAGAGGACATAGAAATTATAGTTTACGATGAAGATAGAGACAGATGTGCTGAATATACATACGATTACAGCGAAAGAGATTTAGATACAGAATATGAATACTAAACTAAAAAACTGCGTAATTTACGCAGTTTTTTACCCTTTTCTTCCAAATCCATATCTTCTTTTAACTTCAAATATATCCATTGTATTCTTGGCAGTATTCATAAAAGTAAGCTCAACATCATAGTGATATGCTCCCCTTATAGTAGACAGTTAAAATAATAAAACTGTTGGCTATAAGGAGGAGTATTTTTTATGGGAAGAAAAAGTAAGTTCACAACAAATGAAAAATTAGAATATGTTCTTAGATGTATAAATGGAGAGGACTCTATCAATCATACTGCTAAACTAATTGGTGTTAATCGAAGCACCTTAAGCAATTGGATTCGAAATTATCAATCATTAGGAATTAATGGATTAAATACCACATCTAAGAATACTTCTTATTCAGAAAAAATTAAGAATATGTCTGTGAGAGAT
>NZ_FQXH01000037.1 GCF_900129915.1 Tepidibacter thalassicus DSM 15285 | reverse complement strand
CTAGACAAAGCAGGAATGACTCAAAGTATGTCTAGAGTATCTCGATGTATAGATAATGGTCCAATGGAAGCATTTTGGGGGATGTTAAAATCAGAAATGTATTACCTAAAAAAATTTAATTCTTATGAAGAGTTAGAATCTGCAGTTATTGATTATATAGAGTATTACAACAATCACCGTTATCAGAAGAGACTTAATTGTATGACACCAATAGAATACCGAAACCATATTTTAAAACAAGCATCATAAAAAAATGACATCAACCATAATTAAATGATTGATGTCATAGTGATTTTTATTTTTTCCACTGTCTACTTGACAGGGGCATGTTCATCCCACATTGTGGGGCTTTTTTTATACAAAAAAGATAGTATATTTTTTTAGTTTTGGTAAAAAATATATTTAGACTTATATATGGAGGGATGAATATGAGAGCCACAGGAATTGTTAGAAGAATAGATGATCTAGGCAGAGTAGTAATACCAAAAGAAATTAGAAGAACTCTTAGAATAAGAGAAGGAGATCCTTTGGAAATATTTACTGCAAAAGATGGAGAAGTAATTTTGAAAAAATACTCTCCAATAGGAGAACTGAATGATTTTGCACAAGAATACAGTGAAACTCTATCAGAACATACAGGAATAGGAGTTATAATTACAGATTTGGACAGTGTTATTGCAGTGTCAAAACTCCCTAAAAAAGAATATAAGGAAAGAAGTATAAGCAGAGAATTAGAAGATTTAATAGAAAATAGAGAATCTATTCTTGTTAAAGACAGTAAGATAGTTCCAATTTATAGAGATGACCCAACGGAATACAAAAAACAAGTCATTATGCCTATAATAAGTGAAAGTGGAGATTCAGTTGGAGCTGTTATTTTTATAGTTAAAGATGAAGGTGAAATAACTGAAACTGAAGAAAAGCTGATAAAAGTAGCTGCTTCATTTTTAGGAAAGCAAGTTCAGTAATAAGACCCCAAAAGAGGGTCTTATTAAATTTTTGTTTTATTTTTATGGATATAAATCTAAAAATGTGATATATTAACATTTAGTTCGCATAATTTGGATTTATTTTAATATATATAATTGAAAAGTAAATGATAAATATGGGGGTGTAGGATGAAAAAAAATTCCTTCTTGAAAGGAGCTTTTATACTAGGTATAGCTGGTATAATAGTCAAAATATTAGGAGCATTTTTTAGAATACCTCTTGGAAATATAATAGGCTCTGAAGGAATGGGATATTATCAAAGTGCATATCCAATATACGTTTTGCTCCTCACTATATCTTCAGCTGGTTTTCCAGCAGCTATATCAAAGCTTGTATCGGAAAAAATAGCATTGGGAGATTTTAGGGGAGCTCATAGAGTTTTTAAAGTATCATTTATAGCACTTATTGTCACTGGAATAGTTACTTTTGCTGTGTTGTTCTTTGGAGCAGAATACATAGTAAATAGCATAAAAAATCCAAAATCTTATTACTCTATGAGGGCAATTTCACCTGCACTTTTATTTGTTCCTATAATGGCAGCTTTTAGGGGATATTTTCAGGGAAGGCAGGAAATGACTCCAACCGCAGTATCTCAAATAATAGAGCAGTTTTTTAGAGTATGTCTTGGCATTTATTTGGCATTTTTATTGCTTCCTAAAGGGAAAGAATACGCTTCAGCAGGAGCATCGTTTGGAGCAAGTGCAGGAGCAGTTCTTGGAAGTTTGTTTATGGTATTTGTTTATTTAAAGAATAGAAAAAATATAAATACAGAACTAAAAAATAGTGTAAGTACTAATATAGAAAGTGTAAAAGAAATAGTGAATAAATTGTTGTTAATAGCTGTACCTATAACAATAGGTAGTGCTATTATGCCTATAATGAATATGCTTGATGCTGCTATAGTTATGAGAAGACTTCAATACGCTGGATTTACATACGAAAAAGCAAATAGCTTATATGGTCAGCTTACTGGAATGGCTGCAACTCTTATAAATCTTCCGCAAGTTCTTACAATGGCACTTGCTATGAGTTTAGTTCCTGTAATATCTAATTCTTTTGCAGTAGGGAATATGCAAAAAGCAAAAAAAGATATAAAATCAGGAGTAAGAGTAGCTTTATTGATTGGACTTCCAGCTTCCTTTGGGCTTGCCAGTTTATCAACTCCTATAATGCAAATGCTTTATCCAAAGGAATCTAGTTCGGTAGGGCAAATACTACTATTTCTTTCTATGGGAGTAATATTTTTGAGTTTAATTCAAACATTGACTGGAATACTTCAAGGAATGGGAAAAGCGTATATTCCAGTGATAAATCTATTTATAGGGGCAATTTTTAAAGTTATTATAAGTTATACATTGACAGCTTTACCTGAATTTAATGTGAAGGGAGCAGCTATTGGAACTGTCAGTGCTTATATAATAGCTACAATGCTCAATTTTTATTATATAAACAAAAATATGAATATTAAATTTGAATTTAAAAATTTTGTATTAAAACCTTTAATTTCAGTGATTATAATGAGTATATGTGTTATACTTACATATGAAGCGTTATTTATTAACTTTGGGAATAATATATCGTGTATTGTTGCGATATTAATTGGAGGAGCAGTTTATTTTGTATTGCTTTTAATTACAAAATCTATAAGAGAAGAAGAAATACTGATGATGCCAAAAGGGCAAAAAATATGCAAAATACTTAAAAAAATTAGATTAATTTAGATGAAATTGTTATAAGTATTGAAATATTGGGAATACTTGAACGTATAGAAGGTGATAATATGGCTAGTATTACTATAGTAGGGCTTGGACCAGGAGATTATGATTTGATAAGCCATGGGGCATATAAAGCCCTAAAATGTGCAGAAAATTTATATTTTAGAACAAAGAAACACCCAATAGTAGACGATTTGATAAATGAAGGTATAGAATTTAAGGCACTGGATTATTTTTATGAACAAGAAGATGATTTTGAAAAAGTTTATAAAAATATAAGTGAATTTATAATAAATGAAGCTAAGACAAAGGATATAACGTATGCAGTTCCGGGACATCCGAGGGTTGCGGAAAGTACGGTTCAGATAATAGAAAAGTACGCTGATGAAGAAGGTATAAAATTAAATGTAATTCCTTCTATGAGCTTTGTAGATGCTATGTTTGACTTTTTGGGAATAGATCCGGTTTATGGTTTTAAATTAGTAGATGCATTCGATCTCTTTGATAAAAAAATAGATACAAGTTCATCTCTTATAATAACTCAGGTTTACGATAAATTTATAGCATCTGAAGTAAAGTTAAATCTCATGAATTACTATAACGATGACCAATATGTATATATAGTAAAAGGTGCTGGAATAAAAAATATTGAAGAAAAATACGAGGTAAAATTATATGAACTTGATAGAATTGATAAATTCGATTATTTGACTAGCATATATATTCCAAGTGCACCTAAAAAGTATTACGATGTATCTGATCTTGAAAATATAATGGAAAAATTGAGAGGGGAAAATGGTTGTCCGTGGGATAAAAAACAAACTCATGAAAGCTTAAAGCCTTATATAATAGAAGAAGCATATGAACTCGTAGATGCAATAGAAAAAGACGATTTAGAAGGTATTGTGGAAGAATTAGGAGATATACTTTTACAAGTTGTTTTTCATTCTCAAATAGGAAAAGAAGAAGGGTATTTTGATTTAAAAGAAGTGAGTGAAAAAATATGTAAAAAGTTGACATATAGACATCCTCATGTATTTGGCGAGGAGAAATTTACCGAAGAAGAATTTAGTAAAAAGTGGGAAGAACTTAAAAAAGAAGAAAAAGGAGAAAAAACTGTAACAGAGAGTTTAAAGAGAATACCAAATCATTTGCCATCTTTGATAAAGGCAAATAAGGTTCAAAAAAAGGCTGCTCTTGTTGGGTTTGACTGGGACAATATAGATGATGTATACAAAAAAATTGAAGAAGAATACAAAGAAGTTATTGACGCACATGGACAAGGCGATATACAATACATAGAGGAAGAACTAGGAGATTTACTGTTTTCAGTAGTAAATCTTGCGAGATTTCTAGGTGTAGATCCAGAGCAGGCTTTAAACAAGACAACTAAAAAATTCATTGAAAGATTTAATTTTATTGAAGAATCTGCATTGAAAATGGGTAAAAAACTTGAACAAATGACCTTAAAAGAGATGGACGATTTGTGGAATAAATCAAAAAAAAATATAAATTAATATTTAAAGAAGGAGTTTTTTAAAAAACCTAGAATTACAATTAGTGATTTTATTTTACTTAAAATAAAATAATAAAAATACATAAGGAGGTAATTGTTGTGAATAAAGCTGAATTAGTAGCTAAAATGTCTGAATACAGTGGTTTGACTAAAAAGGATTCAGAGGCAGCTCTTAATGCATTTATGAAATCAGTTGAAGAGGCATTAGTAAAAGGAGAAAAAGTTCAATTAGTTGGTTTTGGAACTTTTGAAACAAGAGAAAGAGCAGCAAGACAAGGTAGAAATCCAAGAAATCCAGAACAAGTAATTGAAATACCTGCATCTAAAGCTCCAGTGTTTAAAGCTGGAAAAGGCTTAAAAGAAATGGTAAATAAGAAGTAATAAATAATAAATACAACAAAGTCCCATATTATTTTATTGCTAAGGCATAAAAATAATACAGGGACTTTTTTTGAAAGGAGAAACAGATGAGGCTTGATAAATATCTAAAAGTATCTAGACTTATAAAGAGAAGAACAGTTGCAAAAGAAGCTTGTGATAAAGGAATAATAAGTATAAATGGAAAAGTAGCTAAATCTTCTTCACAAGTGAATGAAGGAGATGTTATAGAGATTAAATTTGGAGAAAAGGTAAATAAATATAAGGTATTGGAAATTAAAGAACATGTACTTAAAAATGAAGCAAAACAAATGTATGAAGTTTTAGAATAAAATCAAAAATCCCTTCATAGATTTAATATATAGAAGAATCTATGGAGGGATTTTTATGGAGCATATTTTGAATATGAAAAATAGAGAAGAGCTTAGCTTATCAGGTATTGAGCATATTTACTCTTTTAATAATACAAAGATAGAATTAAAGACAGTTTCAGGAGATATAGTGATAGAGGGAGAAAATTTGGATATGGGGAAACTGAGTATAGATGATGGAATGATAAATGTAAAAGGAAGTATAAATTCTATTGCTTATTCAAAAGTATCCAAAAAGGATGAAGAAGGCTTTTTTAAAAAGCTATTTAAATAGTCATGTATCCAAGCCAAGAGATATATATACTCCTAGTAACTGTCTACGGTGGAATATTAATGGGTATAATTTACGATTTTTACAGAGGTATAAGATGTAATCTAAATGGGAACAAGATAATAAGATGTGTAGAAGATATTTTGCTTTGGTGTGTAATAACACTTATTAGTTTTTTGATACTTCACCAAGCTAACTCTTATGATCTCAGATATTATAATTTTACGGGATTTATAATAGGAGTAGTTATATATTTTAATACAGTGAGCAAGTATATTTTGAGATTTTTTTGCGATTTTGTAGCTGTAATTATAGGTATTTTAATCAATTTATATTACATTATAATCTATCCAATTCACCTTATATTTGATATTATATTATATATATTTGTAAAAAGAAGAATTAAAAGCAATTAGATATTCCCTTGTGGGAATATCTAATTAAATTTTTAAAGGTGATGATATGAAAAAGAAAAGGATAAATGTATACGGTATTGTTTTTTTTGTATTTGTATTGTCTATATTAATTTCAGGTACATATAATTTTATACATCAGGGCATTTTAATAAAAGAGTATAAAAAAGAGATAGTTAAATTACAAGATAAAATCAAAAAAGAAGATGACGAGATAAGTAAGATAAAGGAAGACATTAAAAATTATAAAAAAGACGAGTACATAGAAAAAATAGCTAGAGAAAGACTTAAAATGGTAAAACCGGGAGAGTTGATTTATATTGATGTAAATAAGAAAGAGGGATTTTGATGAAAGTTGCAGCTATAGATATAGGAACAAATTCTATGAGACTTTTAATGACAGAATATGTAGATGGAAAATTTTTTAATAGACAAAAATATATAAATACGACAAGAATAGGTCAAGATGTTGATAAACGAGGATTTATATCAAAAGAAGCGATAAAAAGGAATGTAAATGCTTTGGATGAATTTGCGAAAATAGCCGAAAATGGAAACTGTGAATTTGTATTTGCCATGGGGACTTCAGCTCTTAGAGATAGCAAGAATAAAGATGAATTTTTGAGAGAAGCGTATTTAAAAACGGGAATTAATGTAGAGATAATAAGTGGAGATGATGAAGCTAATTTGGGTTTTTTAGGAGTTCTTCAGGGAATTGATGAAGAAGGAGATATTTTGGTATTAGATATAGGTGGCGGTTCTACTGAATTTATAGTTGGAAACAAAAAAGAAGGGATAAAATTTTTACAAAGTGAAAATGTTGGAGCGCTTAGAATGACTGAGAAATTTTTAAAAAGCGATCCCGTAGATGACTGTGAATTTAGAGAACTTGAAAAGTACATAAATGATACGATTAAAATTACTTTAGACAATATAAAAAAATTCAACATAAAGAGAGCTGTAGGTATTGGAGGTACTATAACTTCCTTGTCAGCTATATCACAGGGTTTAGAAGTTTATTCTATGGATAAAATACACAATAGCT
Source organism: Tepidibacter thalassicus DSM 15285 (assembly GCF_900129915.1). Taxonomy (GTDB): domain Bacteria; phylum Bacillota; class Clostridia; order Peptostreptococcales; family Peptostreptococcaceae; genus Tepidibacter; species Tepidibacter thalassicus. The sequence continues at coordinate 7,165 of NZ_FQXH01000037.1, read as the reverse complement.
CGCTGTCTAGCAAAAAAATCGATGATATTCTTCAAAATCTAAAAAAATTAAATGTAGAAGAAAAGAAAAAAATAAAAGGGCTTCAGCCAAAAAGAGCAGATATAATAACTGCTGGTGCTAAAATATTAAATATAATAATAAAAGAACTTAAAGTTGAAGATATAATTATTAGCGAATTTGATAATTTAGAAGGACTAATTTGTCAAAAGCTAAAAATAATGTCTTAAACTTTTAAAAATTGTGTTACCGATTATGACAAAAACCTTTCCTTCCATTTGTTAAAATAAAGTGAAATGGGAGGGGAGGTTTTTTTATGCAAAGAATTCATATATCTGCGTATAGAAGAAGATATATAAAAGATGTATCTAAAGGTATAAATATTGACAATACACTGTTGTTTTTATGTGTGCTTGGTTTTTTACTTGGACGAGCTATTATAATAGATAATCTAGGACCTTTTGGAATATCGTATTTTATATACATGTGCAAACATAAAAAATATAAAATACCTGTGTTTTTTTCAATAGCATTGGGAATAATTTTAAGCCATGAAGGAAGCGATGCTTTAAGGTACATAATAACACTTGTAATTGTACATTTAATCTCACCTATTATATCAAAAGAAGAAGATAGCATTATAAAAATAGCAACAATAGGATTTATAATAAGTACATTTACTGGGATAATGGGTGCTTTTGTAAAGGGAATATATACATACGACATTTTAATATCTTTATTTGAGGGTATTGCTGTGTTTGTATTGGTATATATATATTCATTTGGAATACCACTTATTCTAAAAAGATCTATGAGAAGGGCAATTTCAAATGAAGAAATAATAGCACTCTCTATAATAATAGGACTTTGTATTATGGGAGTTTCTAATGTGAATTTATTTGAAATATCATTAAAAAATGTATTATCACTATTGATAATAATAATGATTTCATATAAAGGTGGAGCTGCTCTTGGAGCTACAATTGGAATAACAATAGGACTTATAACAACTATGGATACAGCATCTTCTCCTATATATATAGGAATATATGGATTTTCTGGACTTTTAGGGGGGCTTTTTAATAAAGTAAATAAATTTGTTACTCTAATTGGATTTATAATAGGGTGGAGTATAGTCATAATATACACGAGAGGAAGTTATGAACTTGTATTATCTTTAAGAGAAGTTTTTATAGCATCACTAGTATTTTTATTAATATCAGAAGAAAAATTAAAGTATTTAGAGAGATTTACAAAAGGCATTTTAGGTAATGAAGAATCGGCTTTAAATTATATAGATAGAGTAAAGGAGATTATCAATTGTAGATTAAGAGATATTCAAAGTGCATATTTTGAAATAGCTACTACATTTGAGAAGGTGAGAGAAAAAGATAAAATACTAGATCAAAGAGATGTGGCTAGCGTAATAGATATGATAAATTCTGATGTTTGTTCAAAGTGTTGTATGAAAAAAAGCTGTTGGGAATCAAAATTTAATCATACATATAATTTGTTCGTTAAGATGTTAAATATACTAGAGGAAGAAGGCAGAATAGACGAAAGTTTAGTGCCGAAGGACTTTAAAAGATGTTGTATAAATGAACGTGAAGTTATAAAATCTGTAAATCACTATTTTGATTTGTTTATGCTCGATTATAGATGGAATAAAAAATTATCTGAAACTAGAAAGCTCGTATCAAATCAAATTAAATCGATATCTAATTCAATAGGAGAAGTGGCAGAAGAACTCAATGAAGAAATTAATTTTGATTTGGAAATGGAAAACAACATAATTGTAGAACTTGACAAAGAAAATATAAAAGTAGATAAAATATGTTTTTTGAGAAGAGAAGGCGATAACTTTGAAATAAATATAGAAAAAAATGCGTGCTATGGAGGAAGTTTATGCGAAGAAAAATTGATTCCTGCAGTTTCAAGAGCAGTAGGAAGGAGATTATCTTCATATAAAGTGGGGTGCAGATCTATAAGTGATAGGTGTAGTATAAGACTTGTAAATTCACAAGAATATGTTGCAGGAACTCATGTATCTTCTCTGTCTAAAGATGGAAATATAGTTTCGGGAGATAACTATACGTATATGGAAATTTGGGATGGAAAGTACATGGTCGCTTTGAGCGATGGAATGGGAAAAGGTGAAAAGGCATTTGAAGAATCATCACTTACAATAGAAATACTGGAAAAAATGATGGAATCTAAAATAAATGAAGAAATAAGCATAGATACTATAAATAATATGTTGATTTTAAAATCATCTGATGAAATATTTTCCACTGTGGATTTGAGTATAATAGACTTAAAAGACGGGTCTGTTGAAAGTGTAAAAATGGGAGCTTGCCCTTCTTTTATAAAAAGGGCAAAAGGAGGAGTTGAAGTAATATCATCTTCATCGCTCCCTGTTGGGATAATATCAGAAATAAAAATAGACAGGGATAATAGAAGGGTAAAAGAAGGAGATTTTATTATAATGGTATCAGATGGAATAGTAGATGCAGGAAAAGATAAACAACTTGGAGAAAATTGGCTTTATACAGTAATTGAAAAAATTGACAAAACAAATCCAGCGGAAATATCAAAAATAATATTGGATGAAGCATTAAAACTCGTAGATGGAAATCCTCAAGACGATATGACAGTTATGGTGACGAAAATTTGGAGAAATTAAATGTGGATAATGTGAATAAGTATGTGGATAAAAACAATTATTTTAAATTTTATCGTGTTATGCTAAAATTTAAATATAATTGGTTAAGGAGTGACAGCTATGGAAGAAAAAATATTTGAAATGTTAAGAGAAATAAAAAGCGAAATTAATGGAATGAAAACTGAAATTAATGGAATGAAAAGCGAAATTAAAGAAATGAAAGAAAATCAAAAGGTAATGCATAAAACATTAAATTCAGTATATGAACAAGTTGCTGATTTAACAGTATTTAAAGAAGAATCTAAAATCAAATTAGAAGAAATTGCTAATGAAATAGAATATGTTAAGATAAATGTAAATAGTTTGACTATGAAAATGGCACATAGCGATAATCAAATAATAGAGATAAAGAGAAATCTTAAAAAGGTTAAATAACCCTGCAAAGAATTGCAGGGTTAATTTTGTTCTATATCATATTCTTTGGTGATAGATATTCCGTTTTCCATAGAAACTACATATCTTTTATCTGATATTTCTGATAGGTGAGTATTGTGTGTTACCATTATTATTTGCCTGTTGAATGTAGAATTTATTTCTTTTAAAAAGTTGCCTACATTGACTATGTATTGTTCGGAAACGTGTTTTGCAGGCTCATCTAGTATAAATGGACCTTCGATAGGTGGATTGTGAGTTTGAAGCATACAGTATTTGAGAGTTAGAGAAATAATATCTATAATTCCTCCGCCACGGCTTTCTTCAGGACTGTTTTTTACTTCGCTTTCATCATCTAGTTTTGTTATTACATAAAATGAAGCTTCTGGGCGACCTCTTTTTTGTTCAAATTCGATTTTAAATTCTATATTTTCACCTGTTATAAATTGCAATGCTTTAGTTACCATAATTTCAAATTGGTACTTTATCTGTTCACGAGCATATGCAGAGCTTTCTTCAAGAAGTATTTTGGCTTTTGTAAATGTATCTTCTTGGATTTTTAAATTATCTATTTCTTCTTTTAATTTTTTTATATCTTCTTCTATTTTATTTTTAATTGTTTTTTTATACACTATGTAATCTCTAAAAGATGCATATCTACTTTTAATTTCATTCATATTATCAGCTCCTAAATAGAAGGTATGTTATCTGGAAGCATTTCATTTATTTTGTTTATTAAATCTTGTTTTTCGCTTTCGAGTTTTTGTATTATTTCATCTAATTTTTCGGGATCGTAACCGAGATTTATTATTTCTTCCTTTAAAATTTTTTCTTGTTTTTCAAGTTCTTCTAATCTAGTTTCGGCTTTGTATTTAGTCATTTTACCTTTTTCTATTTTTTCTTTGAGTTCTTGAAGTTGTTTTTCGTTCATGTTAGAATCCTCCTTTAAATTTATAAATTTGAAATTATATTTTCTACTGTTTTATTATCTATATCAGCAAAACAAGTAGGGCATTTACCCATGTTTTTAAGCATTTGAGAGTAATCTTTGATGTGTGATTTTAGTTCGTTATTTACTTTTTCTATGTAGTTTTTACCTTTTGATATTCTCTCGGTAGTATCTTTGTAATTTTTATTAATTTCATTTAGTTTTTCTATTTTAGATTTTATATCTATGTATTTGTTGTAAAGTTCATTCAAAACATTAAAATCTGGTAAACTTGTAATATGTTTTTTTAGTTTATTTTTTTCTCTGTTAATCAAATTTATTTCTTTGTTTAATTTGGTTAATACATCTATTTTTTTATTTGTATTTTCAAGTTCTACATATAAATTACTTGTGTTATCAATATTTTTGAGATTATCAATTGTCTTGTTTAATAGTATTTTTTGTCTGTTTAAATTATCGATTTTATTTTTTAAATTTAATATTTTATCTAAAATATCAATATTGTTGTTTAAATTTTTATATATGTTTTCAACTTCATATATATTTTTGAGCTTATCTATTGCATTTTTTAATTCTCGTTTGTTTTCAAAGATATTGTTCAAGTTTATATTTATTCTGTTTAAATCTCTGCTTTCTCTGTATTTTAACTCTAAGTTTTTCATATATAGTTCAATTTTTTCTATATTAATTAGGGAATCTATTGTATTTTTGCATTTTAATTTTTCGTTTTTTATGTGATTAAAGGAATATATGTATTTTTTTAGATTTTCTATATTTTTTTCTGTGTTTTCATATAAATTTATCAGTTTTTCTATTTCGTTTAATTTTTTTTCTTCTTCTTCAATATCGTCATATTTTTTAAGTTGTTCGTTTAATGTTTCGTATTCATTTGATTTTTCTTTTAATTTTCTTCCTATGTCTAAAATATCGTTTTTTATATCTCTTATAGCAGAATCGAATAGATTTGCATTTATGAGTTTTCCTATTGTTTTAGAACGAGCAGAACCGTTTGATGATATTAAAAATGGGGCTTCGAGTTGAAATAGGAAGTTCGGAATTTCTGTTAGGTCTTTATCTATTTTTAAAATTTTCATTCCACAAGCATTTAGTACTTCTTGAAGGGAATCTACTCCGAAGTTTTCATTTTCTGAAACACTTCCATCTGGGTATTGTATTATATATATGTTTTTAGATGTTATTTTCTTTTTTCCGCTCAATTTTTTAATTCTCGTTATTTTTGTATTGTCATTTAAAGTTATTGTAACACTACATTCGTTAGTACCCTGTCTTACCATTCCATTTCCTTGTGGTTCGTTTAGAATAACCCACCTTATAGCTCTGATTATTGCAGATTTGCCTTTATCAGATTCTCCTATTATAGTATTAAGTCCATTTACAAATTTTAAATTGGTTTCTTTATGGCTTTGAAAGTTTTTTATATTTATCTCTTTTATGTATTTCATCTAATCACCTATTTCTCTTAGATTTTCTTCAGCTAGAGATAATTTAGTTAAAGCGTAATCTATGACACTTTTATCGAGTTCTTTATTACTTGCTATTTTTCTGACTATGTTTTTAATATCTGTCGACTGTATTGTAGATGCTACTTTTATTTCTCTCATAAATTCTTCTACTTTTATTTCTCTGAATAGATTTTTTTCTATATGAGATCTGTCGAGTACATCTTCTCCTTTTTTTTGTCTTAGAGGAATAAATTCTAGTTTGATGTTATTTTTAGATATTTCTATATACAGTACTCCGACTTTTCTATTGATTTCATTTATATCTGCTGATACTCTGGATAGCGAACCTGGATTTGCAAAGTACTTTCCATCTACATTTACAGGGCTAAATCCTCTGTGATAGTGACCTGAAAGTGTTAGGTCAGCTTTTGTGTGGCAAATTCTATCTATTGTAACTACTTTCATGTGAGGATTTATTTCTTTTTCCATTAGCATGCCATGGATTATGTGAATGGATTTGTCTACATCTTTGTCTACTTCGCTTACAACGTAGTCTTGTTCAATATCTTCTTCATCTATTCCGAAATGAGATGGAGTAGCAGTTATTTGCACTTTTAAGTCGTTTTTGCATATGATAGTTTTTTTTCCTCTGAATAAAAGTTCTATAAGACCTGCTTTTTCAAATAGTCCTAATTGAGTGGACTTTATATTATCTATGTTGTTTCCAAATAAGTCGTGATTTCCAGCAATACCTATAATTCTATTGAATTTTTTAAATATCTCAGCAATTTTTCCTGCAACTGCATTAGAAACATTAGGACTGTCAAATAAATCTCCACCGAATAATACAAAATCGCAGTTCTTTTGAATTGATAAATCTACTACTTGATTTAATTTATCTAAAACTGTATTTAAGAAATTATCTTTTCTAGCCCTGGGATTTCTTCCGCTTACATGAACATCTGTAAAAAACAATGTTCTTATTACATTGTCCAATATATCATCTCCCTTCTAATTCAATTTTACATTTAATGTGCTATGTAATACAAGTACAAACTATGGTATAATGAAGTGAAAATATTTTTACGGAGGGTAAAAATGGAAGAAAAGATTTTTGAATTACTGCAGAAAATGAATAATGATATTAGCAAAATGAATGAAGATATTAGCAAAATGAATGAAAGAATTAATAGAATGAGTGATGATATTAATAAAAGATTTGATAGATTAGAAAGTAAAGTGGACAGTTTAGATAAAAGAGTAATGAAATTAGAATTATCAAATGAAGAAATAATTAGAAATTCTAAAAAAAATAGACAAACTTTACTATGAACATGCCCCTGTCAAGTAGACAGTGGAAAAAATAAAAATCACTATGACATCAATCATTTAATTATGGTTGATGTCATTTTTTTATGATGCTTGTTTTAAAATATGGTTTCGGTATTCTATTGGTGTCATACAATTAAGTCTCTTCTGATAACGGTGATTGTTGTAATACTCTATATAATCAATAACTGCAGATTCTAACTCTTCATAAGAATTAAATTTTTTTAGGTAATACATTTCTGATTTTAACATCCCCCAAAATGCTTCCATTGGACCATTATCTATACATCGAGATACTCTAGACATACTTTGAGTCATTCCTGCTTTGTCTAG
>NZ_FQXH01000023.1 GCF_900129915.1 Tepidibacter thalassicus DSM 15285 | reverse complement strand
TTTAGTGATTTATTTGAAATGCATTTTATAGAGCTATCAAAATTTAAAAAAGAATATAGTGAAATAAAAACAGCCCTAGATAGATGGAGTGCGTTTTTATGTAGAGCGTATGAAATGGAAAAGGGAAAAATACCAAAAGAGATAGAAGTAGATGAAAGTGTAAAAAAGGCAATAGAGAAATTAGATACAATGTATTTAGAAAAGGAAGAAAGAGAAATATATGAAAATGAAAGAAAGGCTATGATGATAAGGAAAGCAGAAGTGAAAACTGCTGAAATTAAAGGAAGAAAGGAAGGAGAATATAAAAAATCTATAGAGATAGCTAAAAATTTATTAGATGTTTTAGATAATGAAACAATAGCAATAAAAACAGGACTTTCTGTAGAGGAAGTTAATAAATTGAGGGAGTAAAAGTAGCCATGGCATTTGCTATGGCTTTTGTTTATGTTTATAGTTCGCAAATAATGATATATAAAATGGATTTACAGAAATAAAGTTCGTTATAAATCGAATTATTTTTGAATAGCAAAAAATAAAATACGAAAAATTATTGACTTTTTGAATGTGATAAATTACAATTAACATGTAAAGTTAATAAAATTGAATATTTTCTTATATAATCCTTGTAATATGGTCAAGGAGTTTCTACAGGAAAACCGTAAATTTTCCTACTATAAGAAAAGCTATTTTCACTTAAAATAATAGCTAGTTGAAGGCTTTTCTTAGTAGTGCTTTTAACTAGCTTTTTTTATTTTTATTTAGGAGGAGGAATTAAAATGGAATTGGCACCAAAAAAAGTTGAAACTAAAGTACAGACTAAAAATGTATTAGACAGAATATTTAGGCTTTCTGAAAATGGTACTACAGTAAAAAGAGAAATAGTAGCAGGGATTACAACTTTTATGACTATGGCATATATATTAGTTGTAAATCCATTAATATTAGGTGATGCTGGAATGGATAAAGGAGCTGTATTTATGGCTACTGCACTTGCAGCAGTTATTGCAACTTTTATTATGGCTTTTTTAGCAAATTATCCATTTGTATTAGCTCCGGGTATGGGTCTTAATGCCTTTTTTACTTATGGAGTAGTTTTGGGAATGGGATATTCATGGCAGTTTGCGCTTACAGCAGTATTTATAGAAGGTATTATATTTATACTAATGACATTTTTAAATATACGCGAGAAAATAATAAATGCAATTCCACAAACTTTAAAAAATGCAGTTAGTGCAGGAATAGGACTTTTTATAGCTTTTATAGGACTTGTAAATGTAAATATTATTAAGCAAGGTGGAGCTATAATAACATTAGGCAATCTTAAAAGTCCACTAGTTATACTTACTTTATTTGGCTTAATACTTACATCTGTGTTACTTGCTAAGAGAGTTAAAGGAGCTTTTTTGATAGGAATGCTTATTACATCATTACTTGGAATGGTTGTTGGTATTGTAAATGCTCCAAGTAAACTGATAGATTTGCCACCATCAATTTCTCCTGTATTTATGGCGTTTAAACATGTTCCAAAATCTCAAATATTTAGTATGGACATGGTAGTAGTTGTATTTACATTTTTATTTGTTGATTTATTTGATACTATAGGTTGTTTGGTAGGTCTTGCGAGTAAAGCTAATATGCTTGATGAAGAAGGAAATCTTCCAAGGGCAAAGCAAGCTTTACTTGCAGATGCAATAGGAACTACATCAGGCGCAATACTTGGAACTTCAACTGTTACAACTTTTATAGAAAGTGCTTCGGGTATAGCAGAAGGGGGAAAAACAGGTCTTACGGCTTTTACAGCTGGAATTTTATTTTTAATATCTACTTTATTTGCTCCCATATTTACATCGATACCTGCTGAGGCTACATCTCCAGTATTAATACTTGTAGGAGTGATGATGGCATCGTCATTACTCAAAATAGATTTTGATGATTTTACAGAAGCAATACCTGCATTCTTAACAGTTGTAATGATGCCACTTGCTTATAGTATAGCTGAGGGATTGGTATTTGGAATAGTTTCTTATACAGCGATTAAGTTTTTAACTGGAAAAGGAAAAAATGTTCAGCCTACATTGTATGTATTGTCTATATTGTTTATACTTAAGTATATTATTACATGATAAAAATTAGGGGGGATTTTATGAAAGTAGCAGTTATAATGGGGTCTAAATCAGATTATCCAAAGCTAGAAGAGGGCATAAAAATTTTAAAGAAATTTGAAATAAATGTTGAAACTAGAGTGCTATCAGCACATAGAACTCCTAAGGAATTGATGGACTTTGTAAATGATATTGAAGATAATGTTGATGTAATAATAGCAGCAGCAGGAAAAGCAGCGCATCTTCCTGGAGTTATAGCTTCCAACACATTAATACCTGTAATAGGTCTTCCGATAAAATCTTCTACACTTGATGGTCTTGATTCACTTCTATCTATTGTTCAAATGCCTAAGGGAATTCCTGTTGCAACAGTTGCTATAGATTCTTCTTTAAATGCAGCACTTCTTGCAATTCAAATAATGAGTTTGAGATATAAAGATTTAAAAATAAAGCTTGACAATTATAGAAAAGAAATGAGTAAGAAGGTTTTGGAAGATGATGAGAGTATAAGTAATTTATAAGGGGGAATTAATATGGAAATGCTTTATGAAGGAAAGGCTAAAAAAATATTTAAAACTGATAATGAAAATGAGTGTATAATTTACTTTAAGGATGATGCTACTGCTTTTAATGGGCTTAAAAAAGATGAGATATATCAAAAGGGTATTGTAAATAATAAAATATCTTCTCGTGTATTTGAGTTTCTTGAAAGCAAAGGAATTAAGACTCATTATATAAAAAGTATTTCAGATAGAGAAATGCTTGTTAAAGCAGTTGAGATACTTCCTATTGAAGTTATAGTTAGAAATATATCAGCAGGTTCTATGTGCAAAAGATTAGGAATTGATGAAGGTATAGAATTTGAAAAGCCTGTACTTGAATTTTCATATAAAAATGATGAGTTAAAAGATCCACTTATTAATGATGATCATGCCATGGCGTTAAAACTTGCTACTAAGGAAGAAATAGATTATATAAAAAATCAAGCAATTGAAATAAATAATGTATTGAAAGAATTCTTCAAAAATCTTAATCTAAAATTAGTAGACTTTAAATTAGAGTTTGGAAAAACTTTAAATGGAGAAATAATACTTGCTGATGAAGTATCTCCTGATACATGTAGATTTTGGGATATTAATACCAATGAAAAATTAGATAAAGACAGATTTAGAAGAGATTTAGGTAATGTCATAGAGGGCTATAAAGAGGTTCTTAACAGAATGGGGTGATATTGGTGTGTGTGGAATTATAGGTATTTGCTCAGATAAAGATATATCAAAGGATTTGTATTATGGACTTTATTCGCTTCAACATAGAGGGCAAGAAAGTTGTGGAATATCAGTTTGGAATGGAGAAAAAATAGATTATCATAGAGGGATGGGGTTAGTATCTGATGTTTTAAAAAAAGAGGAACTCGATAAATTAAAAGGAAATATTGGAATAGGACATGTTAGATATTCAACAGTTGGAGGAAGTCATATATCAAATTGTCAGCCATTAGTTGGAGCTTGTAGAGGGAAAAAATTATCTATTGCTCATAATGGAAATTTAATAAACAATTTATATTTGAGGCAGACTTTAGAAGAAGAGGGGTTTATATTTCAAACATCTATAGATTCAGAAGTTATACTGTACATATTAGCTAGATATTATAAGGGAGATATAATAGAGAGTATAAAAATTACCATGGATTATATAAAAGGAGCATATTCTCTAGTTGTATTAAGTGAAGAAGGACTTGTTGCTGTTAGAGATCCCCATGGCTTTCGACCGCTCGTATTGGGTAGAAGGGGAGATGAATATATAGTTTCATCAGAAAGTGGTTCTATAGATATATTAGGAGGAGAAGTAATACGAGATATAGAACCAGGAGAAATAGTGTTAATTAAAGATGGAAATTTAAAATCTTATAATTATAGAAATAATTATAAGGAAATGAAGAAAATATGTATATTTGAACATATATACTTTGCTAGGAATGATGCTGTTATAGATAGTGTAAATGTTTATGATTTTAGAGTTAAATCTGGAGAAATAATTGCAAGAGAAGATGATGTAGATGCAGATATTGTAGTTCCCGTTCCAGATTCAGGAATACCAGGGGCTCTAGGATATTTTAGAAAAAGTAAAATTCCATTTGAAGAAGGACTGGTTAAAAACAGGTATGTAGGAAGGACATTTATAAAGCCAGATCAAAATGAAAGAGAAATAGGTGTTAAATTAAAATTAAATCCATTAACATCAGTAGTAAAAGGGAAATCTATAGTATTAATAGATGATTCAATAGTTAGAGGAACTACTTCAAAGAGAATTATAGATTCTTTAAAAAAAGCTGGTGCAAAAGAAGTACACCTTAGAATAACTTCTCCACCGGTAAAGTACTCTTGTTTTTTTGGAATAGATACTCCTAGAAGAAGTCAATTAATAGCATCAAAAAAATCAATAGAAGATATAAAAGAGGAAATTGGAGCTGATTCATTGAAGTTTTTATCATTGGAAGGTCTTTTTGAAGCTGCTGATTTTAAAAATATATTCTGTATGGCGTGTTTTGATGGGAAATATCCGATGAAGCCTATGGATAAGGAGGAGTGAAATGGGGACAATTACTTATAAACAAAGTGGGGTAGATATAGATGAAGGGAACAGAGCTGTAAATCTTATAAAACAAAAAGTGAAATCCACTTATAATAAAAATGTAATAGGAGATTTAGGGAATTTTAGTGGAATTTACAGTTTAAAAGGTTTTTTGAATATGAAAGAGCCGGTTTTACTATCATCAACAGATGGTGTAGGAACTAAATTAAAAATAGCTCAAATTATGGGTATACATAATACTGTTGGAATAGATTTGGTAGCTATGTGTGTAAATGACTTGATATGTCAAGGGGCAAAGCCTTTGTTTTTTTTAGATTACATAGCAACAGGGAAACTCAAAGCTGAAAAAATAGATGATATAATTTCTGGTATAGTAAAAGGATGTAGTGATGCACAAGTTGCATTAATAGGAGGAGAAACAGCAGAAATGCCTGGAATGTATGATGAAGAAGAATATGACTTAGCAGGATTTTCTGTTGGTATATGTGATAAGGAAAAAATAATAACAGGAGATTTAATAAGAGAAGGGGATATTTTGATTGGGATTTCATCTAGTGGGGTTCACAGTAATGGATATTCATTAATTAGGAAAATGTTTTTAGAGAAATTGAATTGGAATTTAAATAAGTATATTGATGAGTTTGGGAAAACTTTAGGAGAAACATTACTTACACCTACTAAGATATATGTAAGTTTAGTTATGGATTTATTACATAAATACAATATAAAAGGGATAGCTAATATAACCGGTGGGGGATTAATAGAAAATATTCCAAGAATTATACCTGAAAATTTAGGAGTAAAAATAAATAAAAATTCTTGGGATGAACTTGATGTATTTAAAGTAATAAGAGATTTGGATTTGGTTGAAGAAAGTGATTTATATAGAAGTTTTAATATGGGAATAGGAATTGTCTTGGTAGTAGATAAAGAAGATGTTGATGAAATACTTAGATTTATATGTATGAAAGATAAGGCTTATATAATAGGAGAAGTAATTAACAATAAAGGGGTTATATTATGTTAAATATAGCTGTTTTAATATCGGGTTTTGGTACTAATCTTCAGTGTTTAATAGATGCTTGTGAAAATAATGAAATAAATGGAAAAATAAAAATTGTTATATCTAATAATAAAGAAGCTTATGGTCTTATTAGAGCAAAAGATAACAATATAAAGGCTATTTATGAAAATGACGAAGAAAGGATAATAAAAATACTTAAACGAGAAAATATAGATTTGGTAGTTTTAGCTGGATATTTGAAAATAATAAGTAAAAATTTTGTTGCTGAATTTAAAAATAAAATAATAAATGTACATCCATCTTTAATACCTTCGTTTTGTGGTAGAGGATATTATGGAAAAATAGTTCATCAAAGAGTACTTGAATATGGAGTTAAAATAACAGGAGCTACTGTTCATTTTGTCGACGAAGGAGCAGATACAGGACCGGTTATAATTCAAAAAAGTGTTGTTGTAAAAGATGATGATACTATAGAAACACTTCAAAAAAGAGTGCTTCATGTGGAACATGAAATTTTAAGGGAAGCTGTAAGGCTTTTTTGTGATAAAAAAATTGAATTAAAAGGAAGGAGAGTAATTATAAATGAGTAAAAGAGCTTTAATAAGTGTTACTAATAAAGAGGGAATAGTCGATTTTGCTAAAGAACTTATAAATATTGGGTATGAAATAATATCTACTGGAAATACTTATAGAATTTTAAAAGAATCGGGTGTAAATGTTTTAAGAGTAGATGAAGTAACAAATTTTCCTGAGATATTAGATGGAAGAGTAAAAACTTTAAATCCATATATACATGGAGGAATATTATTTAAAAGAGATAAAGAAGAACATATAAAAACTATAAGCGAACATAATATAAATTCGATAGATATAGTTGTTGTAAATTTATATGATTTTGAAGGAGCGTTAAAGGAAAATAGAGATCATGAAGAAATTATAGAAAATATAGATATTGGAGGACCTACACTTATTAGAGCGGCATCTAAAAATTATAAGGATGTAGTAGTTGTTGTTGATCCAAGTGATTATAATAAAATAATAGAAAAATTAAAAAACAACTCTCTTTCTAATCAAGATAGATTAGACCTTGCCTTTAAAGCATTTTCTGTAACTGCTCGTTATGATAGTTTAATTTCCAATTATTTTGCCTATCTTTTAGGAGAAAAATACCCAAAATATTTAAATTTGACGTTTGAGAAGGAAAGTGAACTTAGATATGGAGAAAATCCACATCAACATGCTTGTTTTTATAAAGAAAGTTTTGTTAAAAAGAGTATTTTGGATTTTGATAAATTAAATGGAAAAGAATTGTCTTTTAATAATATAAATGACCTTTTTGCTTGTCTTGATATGTTAAAGGAATTTAAACATGAACATAAAGTAGTATCAGTTGCTGTAAAACACACAAATCCGTGTGGAGTAGGTATGGGAGAAAATGCTTATGAAGCGTTTAAGAAATGTTATGAAGCAGATGCAGTGTCTATATTTGGTGGAATTGTTGGAATAAATTCTACTGTTGATGAGCAAACGGCAAATTTTTTAAGCAAAATATTTTTGGAAATAGTTGTTGCGTATGATTACACTGTTAAAGCTCTTGAAATACTCAAACAGAAGAAAAATCTAAGAATTTTAAAAATAAGTAATTTAGATACTAGTAATAGAGGATATGATTTTAAGTATTTAGATGGAAAAATTTTAGTTCAAGATGAAAATGACAAGTTGTATGATAAACTTGAAGTAGTAACCAAAGTAAAGCCAAGTGAAAACGAAATAGAAGATATGAAATTTGGTCTAAAAGTAGTAAAACATATGAAGTCAAATGGAATTGCAATAGTAAAGAATGGAAGAACTTTGGCGTTAGGACCAGGACAGACAAGTAGAATATGGGCTCTTAAAAATGCACTTTACAATAATAGAGAGAAAGATTTCAAAGGAGCTATTTTAGCTTCAGATGCATTTTTTCCATTTGATGATTGTGTAAGGCTTGCTGCAGAATATGGTATAAAAGCTATAGTTCAGCCGGGTGGATCGATAAGAGATGAAGATTCTATAAAAGCCTGTGATGAATTAGGGATTGCCATGGCTTTTACAGGGATTAGACATTTTAAACATTAAATTAGGAGTGATTTTATGAATGTTTTAGTAGTTGGAAGTGGGGGAAGGGAGCATGCAATTATTTATAAATTAAGCAAAGAAGAGAGAGTAGATAAAATATATTGTGCTCCTGGTAATGCAGGAATATCTAAGCTTGCAGAAATTGTTGACATAAAAGATAGTAATATAGAAAAATTATTAGAGTTTGCTAAGTCTAAAAAAATAGATTTAACAATAGTAGGTCCGGAAGTTCCTTTGGTTATGGGAATCGTTGATAAGTTTGAAAGTGAAGGACTTAAAATATTTGGACCTAATAAAAAATGTTCACTTCTTGAAGGGAGTAAGGCATTTTCTAAAGATTTCATGATAAGGTATAGTATCCCTACAGCTAGATATAAAGAGTTTACTGATATTGATGAAGCGATTAAAAATGTAGATATATATGGTTATCCAGTGGTTGTAAAAGCAGATGGACTTGCAGGTGGAAAAGGAGTTATTATAGCAAATGATAAAGACGAAGCTATAACTGCATTAGAAAATATTATGAAATACAAGAAGTTTGGAGTTTCTGGAGATAGAGTTTTAATAGAAGAATTTTTAGATGGAGTAGAAACTTCTGTACTTACATTTGTAGATGGTAAGACTATAATTCCTATGGTGAGTGCTAAAGATCATAAAAAAGTATTTGATGGGGAAAAAGGATTAAATACAGGAGGAATGGGAACATTCTCGCCAAGCGATATATATGATGAAAAACTAGAAAGAGAAATTAAAGAAAAAATATTAAATCCTATAATAGAAGGATTTAAAAGAGATAACTTAAATTATAAAGGTGTATTATTTATAGGACTTATGATAACTAATGATGGACCTAAAGTTTTAGAATTTAATGTTAGGTTTGGAGACCCTGAAGCTCAAGTAGTTTTAACAAGGCTTGAAACTGATTTGGTAGATATAATAAATAGTATTTTAGAAGAAAAATTAAATGATATAGATATAAAATGGAGTGAATGTAAAACTGCATGTGTAGTTTTGACTTCAAATGGATATCCAGAGAGTTACGAAAAAGGAAAATTAATAAGAATAGGTAAATTAGATGATGATGTATTATTATTTCACAGTGGAACAAAATTTGAAAATGGAAAATTATTGACAAATGGGGGAAGAGTTATAGGAGTTACAGCTATTGGAAGAACATTGAATGAGGCTGTAAAAAAGGTGTATGGAAATGTAGAAAAAATTCATTTTGAAGGAATGCATTATAGAAAAGATATAGGAAAAAGGTGAATGAAAATGAGCAATATAAAGAGAGTATTTGTTGAGAAGAAAGATACTTTTGATGTAGAAGCTCAAAAGTTATTTAATGATTTAAAAAATAATTTGGGAATAAAAAATTTGAAAAAAGTTAGAGTATTAAATCGTTATGATATAGAGGGAATATCTGATGAAATTTATACTAGTGCTGTTAAAACTATATTTTCTGAGCCGAATGTAGATAATGTTTATCATGAAAAATTTGATATAAATGAAAATGAAATGGCATTTGCTATAGAATATTTACCGGGACAGTATGATCCAAGGGGAGATTGGGCAAGTCAATGTGTTGAGATTTTAAATGCAGAGGAAAGACCATTAGTAAATACTGCAAAAGTGATAGTATTAAATAAAGATATATCAGATAAAGATTTCGATAAAATAAAAAAATACTTAATAAATCCTGTGGATTCAAGAGAAGCTAGTTTAGATAAACAAATTACTCTCAAAGTTAAAACTGATATACCAAGTAAAGTTGAAATTATAAATGGATTTACAGATATGAACGATGAAAAGTTGAAAGAGTTTTTAAAAGAGAGAAATCTTGCCATGGCATTTGACGATTTAAAATTTATAAAGGACTATTTTAAAAATACTGAAAAGAGAAATCCTACTATAACTGAAATAAAAGTACTTGATACCTATTGGTCAGATCACTGTAGACATACTACTTTTTTGACAAAAATAGAAAATATAGAAATAGAATTTGGAAAATATTCAAATATAATAAAAAAAGCTTACAAAGAGTATTTATTATCTAGAGAATATGTTTATGAAAAAAAAGAAAAAGATATATGTTTAATGGATATAGCTACAATTGCCATGAAAGAACTTAGAAAAAAAGGATTACTCAAAGATTTAGATGTATCAGAAGAAATAAACGCATGTAGCATAAATGTAGATGTAAATATAAACGGAAAAATAGAAAAATATCTTGTAATGTTTAAAAATGAAACACATAATCATCCTACTGAAATAGAGCCGTATGGTGGAGCTGCAACTTGTCTTGGTGGTGCGATAAGAGATCCATTGTCAGGAAGAAGTTATGTATATCAAGCTATGAGGGTTACTGGAAGTGCTGATCCTACAAAAAGTATAGAAAATACATTACCTGGAAAACTTCCTCAAATAAAAATAACTACAGGGGCGGCAGATGGATATAGTTCTTATGGGAATCAAATAGGGATTGCTACCGGTCAAGTCGTAGAAATATATGATGAAGATTTTATTGCAAAAAGGATGGAAATAGGAGCTGTAATAGGAGCTGTTCCTAAGGAAAATGTTGTAAGAGAAAACCCTGTTAAGGGAGATGTTATTATATTGGTTGGAGGAAGAACAGGTAGAGATGGGTGTGGAGGAGCCACAGGTTCTTCTAAAGAACACAGTGAAAATTCTATAATTACATGTTCAGCTGAAGTTCAGAAGGGAAATCCGCCAACAGAAAGAAAGATACAAAGATTGTTTAGAAATAAAAAAGTAAGTAGAATGATAAAAAAATGCAACGATTTTGGAGCAGGTGGAATTTGCGTTGCAATAGGAGAATTAGCTGATGGAATTGATATAAATTTAGATTTAGTTCCTAAAAAATACGATGGACTTGATGGAACTGAACTTGCAATATCAGAATCTCAAGAGCGTATGGCTGTAGTTGTATCAAGTGAAAATGCAGATGAGTTTATAAAATATGCGAATTTAGAAAATCTTGAAGCAACTCATGTAGCAAATGTTACAGATAGTAATAGAATTAGAATGTATTGGAAAAATAATCTAATAGTCGATATAAGTAGAGAATTTTTAAATACCAATGGAGTTAAGCAAAAGACAGATGTTTTAGTAAAATCTCCAAGTGAAAAAAGTTATTTTAAAAGTGCAAATGAAAAAGGAAAAACTTTAAAAGAAAAATGGATAAATAAAATGAGGGAGTTAAATATATGCTCTCAGAGAGGATTAATAGAAAGATTTGATAGTTCCATAGGTGCAGCAACTGTACTTATGCCTTTTGGAGGAAAATATCAAGCAACTTATGTTGATGGAATGGCAGCTAAAATTCCAGTATTATATGGAGAAACTTCTACGGGGACAATAATGACTTATGGGTATAATCCTAAAATAGGAAAATGGAGTCCATTTCACGGTGCATTATACGCTTTAATTGAGTCTGTATGCAAAATAGTGGCGATGGGAGGAGATTATAAAACAGTAAGACTTACTTTTCAAGAGTATTTTGAAAAGTTGGGAGATAGTACACAGAAATGGGGAAAGCCATTTAGTGCATTACTTGGAGCTTTTTATGCTCAAAAAAAATTGAATATTCCTGCTATAGGTGGAAAAGATAGTATGTCTGGTACTTTTAAAGATTTAAATGTTCCACCGACATTAGTATCATTTGCTGTAGATATTGTGGATGTAAATGATGTGATATCTCCGGAGTTTAAAAATGTAAATTCTAAGGTAATATATTTATCTACAAGAAGATGTGAAGATGAAGTTGTAAATTTTGAAGAATTAAAAAAGAATTTAGATAAAGTAACTTCTCTTATAAAAAATAAAAAGGTAATATCAGCTTATGCTGTAAAAGGTGGGGGTATATGTGAAGGAATAAGTAAGATGTCATTTGGCAACAAAATAGGATTTAAGTTTGAAGAAGATATAAAAGGAGAAGAATTATTTTCACCTGGTTATGGGTGTTTTATTTTAGAAATAAAAGATGTAAATATTATCAAAGAATTTGAAGGATATAATTATAAAGTTTTGGGATATACTATTAAAAATCCAGTTATATACATAAATAAAGTGAAAATAGATTTAGATGAAATATATATAAATTGGAGTGAACCATTAGAAAATGTATTTTCTACTAAAATTGATGAAATTAAAGAGAGTATAGAAAATATATATTATAAATCTCCTAAAATATTAAAATCTAAATTAAATATAGCAAAGCCTAGAGTATTTATACCAGTTTTTCCTGGAACTAATTGTGAATATGATTGCAAAATGGCTTTTGAAAAAGTTGGAGCAGTTGTTAATACATTTGTGTTTAGAAATTTAACTCATTTAGATATAAGGGAAAGTGTAGATAATTTAGTTAAAGGGATAAATTCCTCTCAAATAATAATGTTACCTGGTGGATTTAGTGCAGGTGATGAGCCAGATGGTTCAGGAAAATTTATAGCAACGGTATTTAGAAATTCAAAGGTTAAAGAAGCAGTAATGGAGTTTTTGAATAATAGAGATGGATTGATATTGGGGATATGTAATGGATTTCAGGCTTTAATAAAGCTCGGTTTACTTCCTTATGGTGAAATTAAAGATATAGATGAAAACGATCCAACTCTTACTTACAATAAAATAGGCAGACATCAATCTAAATTTGTAAGAACTAAGGTAGTATCTAATTTATCGCCATGGCTAAGTGGGGTTGATGTAGGAGATGTACATTCTGTAGTTGTATCACATGGAGAAGGACGATTTGTATGTAGTGAACATTTGATAAAAAAATTAATTAAAAATGGTCAAGTAGCAACTCAATATGTAGATTTTAATAATAATGCTACTTATGATATAGACTTTAATCCAAATGGTTCATTTTATGCAGTAGAAGGTATAACTAGTCCAGATGGAAGAATATTTGGAAAAATGGCTCACTCAGAGAGAATAGGAAGTAATGTGTTTAAAAATATATCGGGAGAGAAAGATCAAAAAATATTTGAATCAGGGGTAAATTATTTTAAATAGATAAAATAAAATGCCATAAGTTGATAAAACTTATGGCGTTTTTGATAATATAATATTGCTGTTGATTAGTTCTTCAAATGAATTTTTATCTAGTGGAGGGCTAAATAAATACCCTTGAATTACATTGCAATTATTATTTTTGAAAAATTCTAATTGGTCTTTAGTTTCAACACCTTCAGCTATAACTTTAATGTTAAGATTGTTAGCCATGGCTATTATTGCTGAAACTATATTGTTGTTGTTTAAATCAATATTGATGTCTTTTGTAAAAGTTCTATCAATTTTTAATTTTGAAATAGATAAATTTTTAAGTTGAGCTAAAGAAGAATATCCTGTTCCAAAATCATCTATTGATATATTTAATTTTAAGTTTTTTAAGTTTTTAACTACATCTATTATATAATCTATATTTTCCATATATATACTTTCAGTGATTTCTAAATTTAGATATTCAGGTTTAAGTCCTGTTTCTTTTAATATTTTTGAAACTAAACTTACAAAATTTTTTTGTTTTAATTGATTTACAGATATATTAACGGAAACAAATATATCATTATATCCTAAATCGTGCCATTTTTTCACTTGGATAGATGCGGTTTTTAAAATCCATTCTCCAATAGGGTTTATAAAGCCTTTAGATTCTGCTATTGGTATAAATTTATTTGGAGGAATAAATCCAAGTTTGGGATGTTTCCAACGCAGCAAAGCTTCAGCACCTATAATTTTGGGGATGTTAGTATCTACTATTGGTTGATAATAAACAATAAATTCATTTCTCTTTAGTGCATGTCTTAAATGGTTTTCTAGCATGAATTCTTCTTTTACTTTTTCGTTTAAATCATCTGAAAATAGTTCAAATTTATTTTTGCCGTTGTTTTTGGCTTTATACATTGCTATATCAGCATTTTTTATTAAAATATCACTAGTTGTGCCATGAGATGGATATAAAGATATCCCTATACTTCCTGAAATGTGAAGTTCATAATTGTCTATAAAATAAGGTTTATTAAATATATCTATTATTTTTTGAGCAGTTTTTATTGAGTCTTGAGTGCTTTTTATTTGTGGTAGCAATATTAGGAATTCATCTCCTCCAATTCTTGCGATTAAATTATTTTTACCTACTTGTTTTTTTAATTGATTGGCAATTTTTTTGAGTAGCTTATCGCCAGTAGGATGACCTAAATTATCGTTGATTTTTTTAAAATCATCTAAATCTATGAACATTACTGCTAACATTTTGTTATCTTTAGAAAATTCATTTAAATACCAATCCAATTTCTCTTTAAAAAATGCTCGATTATATAATCCTGTGAGAGAATCCCTAAAAGCAAGATATTTTATTTTTTTTTCTTTATTTATATTTTCCGTGATATCGTGTACAATGGAATACAATAGTTCTTTTTCACCACAACTAATTGGTCCGCTATAAACTCTTACATGTTTTATTTCTCCATTTGATAAACGGTGTTTGAAATGAAAATTATTTTTTTGGTTATTTTTGATTTTTTGAAGATATGAAAACACCTTTTTATCATTGGAAACATTGATATCTGTTATTTTCATACTAGTTATTTTATCTTTATTATATCCGTAAAAAGAACAAGCTGCTGGATTTGCATCTATTATATCGCCATTTTCGGGATCTATAATAAGCATTGTTAAATGGTTATTATTATAAATACTTTTATAAAAGCTCTCTTGTTGTTTGAGTTTTAAAGAGTATTTGTTGATAATTTTATAAAGAAGTAAAGAAGTTATAATAACGTAAAGTAATCCTTTGTATATTTGGAGTTTATTAAAATTAAAATAATAATTGAGAATAATATCTGATAATAAAATCCATGTAAAACCCAATAAAAGGTAAGAAAATACTATTTTAAAAGGAATATTATTTTCATTAATACAATCTAGATTTTTACATTTAAATTTTTTCATAAATATGCTCCTTACTTTAGTGTGATAAATATATGTTCTTATAATATTTGTCGGAGTATATGTTGTAAATTTTATCTGGTAATTATTTCTTTTAGATTTTGATAGAGATATAATTCTTGTATGTGAAATCAGTAATGTATAAAATAGTAGTGTATCAATTTAAAATTAGAAAGGAAAATTAGATGTTTGGATATATTAGGATAAACAAGATGGAGTTAAAAGTAAGAGAATATTATACTTATAAAGGATATTATTGTGGACTTTGTAAATATCTTAAAAAAAATTTCGGAGAAATATCAAGATTTTCTTTAAATTACGATATTACTTTTTTGATAATATTACTATCTTCTATATATGAATTAAAATCTGAAATTACTAGGGAAAGATGTGTTGTAAATCCTATACAAAAAAACTTGAGAATAGTAAATGAAATTACAGAATATGCATCAAATATGAATATTATATTAACTTATAATAAATTAAAGGATAATGTAAAAGATGATAAAAGGATAAAAGATCGTATTTGCTATTTAATATATAAACATGTCTATAATAAAGCATATAATAAATACAGACAAAAATCAGATTATATAAGGAAAAAATTAAATGAATTGAATAATTTAGAAGAGAAAAATTGTATGGATATAGATAAAGTTTCAAACATATTTGCAGATATAATGGGGGAAATTTTTTGTTATAAGGAAGATGAGTATAAAAATATATTGAGAAATATAGGCTTTAACATAGGAAAATACATTTATATATTAGATGCTTATGAGGATTTAGAAGAAGATAATATTAAAAAAAGATTTAATCCTTTTATGGAATATATACAAAAAAAGGATGAACTTAAAATTAAAGTTGAAAATTTGCTATTGATGATACTGTCATTTATAGAAGAAGATATACAAAAGTTGAATATAAAAAACAATAAAGGTATTATAGAGAATATAATATATTCTGGAATGTACTTAAAATTTAGAAATACATTAGTAAAAGGAAGTGAAAAAAATGAAAAATCCATATGAAGTTTTGGGAATTAGAAAAGGAGCTAGTAAAGAAGAAGTGAAAAGAGCATATAAAAATTTAGCAAAAAAATACCATCCTGATAGATATTTAGATAATCCTTTATCACATCTTGCTGAAGAAAAATTTAAGGAAATAAATGAGGCTTATGAAACTATAATGAAAGAATTTGAGAATACACATTACAGTAATTATAGTGATTATAATCAAAATGATTTTAGCAAAGTAAGAGAATATATAAATAGAGGAGATTTTAACACTGCTAGAAATATTCTTTCTAGTATGAATGTTAGAAATAGCGAATGGTATTATTTAATGGGAATTACATTTATGAGACTTGGATTTTATAATCAAGGATATGATTTTATTAAAAAAGCACACTTTATGGAGCCTAATAATTTTGAATATAAAACTACTTATGAAAATATAGTAAATAGGCAAAGGGCGTACTCTTCTAAAACTTATGAATATAATAGAGAATCAGATATGTGTGACATTTGTGTGAAACTTTATTGTGCTGATTGTTGTTGTGAATGTTTGGGAGGAGATTTAATAAGCTGTTGTTAGGGGGATTATTATGAGTAAAAGGATAGCTTTTTTGGGAATGCTTTTAGGAATAAATCAGATTTTTTTGTTTTTTTCTAGTGTAATTCCAACTAATAGATTGTTTTTTTTAGCATTGTCATCTCTTCCAATTTCTTTGGTGATAATAGAGAATGATTTTAAGAGTGGAGTACTTTTTTACATAAGCTCTGTTTTACTTTCTTTTATAGTGGTTCCAAATAAAATACATTTAGCTATATATATATTATTTTTTGGTATATATGGATTGATAAAGTATATAATAGAGAAAAATAGAAATTTAGTTACAGAATACATATTAAAAATTTTAAGTTTTAATATGTTATTTTTTATAGGTTATTTTATAGTGAGAAATTTTGTTTTTGTAAAATTGAATATGGTTGTAATACTGGTCTTACAGGTGGTTTTTTTGATATATGATTATGCTTATGGAATTTTTATAAACTATTATTATGACAAAATAAAGGGAAATATGGGGTTATAAATCCCCATTTTCAATTGAGATACTGACACTAGGATCTAGATTATATATAACATCTTTTCTTTCTACTATGATTTTTGTGTGTTTTGAAAGATAAGGATCTTTTTTTATATTGCATAAAAGTTCTTTTGCGGGATTTATAGCTATAGGGTTTCCTACTCTTTTGAGCATTGTGAAGTCTCCATTGGTATCTCCATAAGCAAATGATTTTTCTAAATCTAAATTATATTTTTCTACGAATTTATCTATTGCTTTATCTTTGCTAGCTGAATCCCACATAGGTATAACTTTGCCTGTAAATATATCATTTTCAAATATATAATTGCTACCTATGTGGTCTGTTACATTGTATTTTTTAGCCATTTTTTTTACTAAGAAATTTGGGCTTCCAGATATAAATATAACTATGTGTCTGTTGTTTACGTGCCATTTTATTTTAGAACGGGTATATCTATATACTCTTTCGGCTTTCAAATTTATTACTTGTTCACTTGTAAAATCTATACTTTTTTTGCTAAGTCCTTTTATGGAACTTATGTATATATCTGCTAATTCTAGCAAATAATCATCGTAATTTCCTTGCCTTTTATCCCAATTTAAAAATGTTTTTTTAGTGTGAGAATGCCAAAGAGAAGGATCTATTATGTCGTATTTAATAAGTTTTTTGAAATGTTCAACCATTAATGAATCTCTATATAAAGTTCCATCAATATCGAAAAAAGCTGCTATTTTTTTCATAAAGTCACCACCTCGTATTATTTTGTTGTTTAAATTATTATATTATAGAGCGATGCTTTTTTTGAATTCTCTATCTTCGTTTAGAATTTCTACAAAACAATCTACTATGATAGGGTCAAATTGAGAATTTTTGTTTTTTATTAATATATCTATAGCTTGGTCTATATTGAATTTACTTCTGTAACATCTATCTGAAGTCATAGCATCAAATGCATCAGCGACAGCTATTATTTTAGATTCAAAAGGAATATCATTACCTTTAAGACCAAGGGGATAACCTTTACCATCTATTCTTTCGTGATGGAATCTTACCATATGTTTTATATTATTCATATAAGAAATTTTTTCTAAAATTTTGTATCCTTTTTCAGGATGGGTTTTTATTACGTTAAATTCTTCTTCAGTTAATTTTCCAGGTTTGTTTAGAATAGATTCAGGAATTCCTATTTTGCCTACATCGTGAATTAATGCTGCAACTTCAATTTCTCTTATATTTTTTAAATTAAGTTTTTGAGCAATTTTTTTAGAGTATTTAGCAACTCTTTTAGAGTGACCAACGGTATAGCTATCTTTTAATTCTAATGAAGTCATAATAGCTTCTATTATTTCTATATAATTTTTATTGTTTTCATCTATTTTTTCTTTTATCGTTTGAGAGAGATTGTTTACAGAGTTAGATAGTATATTTAATTCTTCAATTTTAGTATCTGAATTTAATTTAATACTATAGTTTCCCCTTGAAATTAAATTTATTTGATTTACAATAGATTTAATTTTAAAATTTATAGTTGAAGATATCTGGTTTGTGATATATAAAAAAACTAAAGACATAATAAAATATACTATTAAAAAAATAATGTGTATTTTGTAAAAATAGTTTTTAACATTATTTGCTTTTAATGTTATTTTTATAAAACCTATTGATTCATTATTGTTATTTTTTAGAGGAACATAAATTAAATTATGTATATCGGAATTTACATTTTCAGTTTGTACAAGTGCTAGACTTTTATAATTGTAAATATTTTTTATTAGATTTTCTATTTTTTCGGCATCTATTTCATCTGCAATTATTATGTATCCATTAGGTTTTTTAGATCCTAATCCGTCAAAAATAGGTGAAGACGATATTATGTAAAATTTGGAATTGAATTTTACTAAATCTGTATATTGTTTAGAATTTTTAAAAGTTAATTTTAAAGCATCTATTTTACTTAAATCAATATCTAAGTTGTGTTTGGAATAATTTGTAATAGTATTTTTGTTTTCGTCTAGTATGTAAATTAAATCATAGTTATATTGTTTTAAAAAGTAGTACAATAAATTATTATTAATCCAGTTTATATCTTTAGCTTTTACTGCATTGTATATTTCATCCCAGTAACAATTTTCAAGTAAAATATTAGATAAAGAATGTTTTTCGGTTTCTATTAGAGATTGTATTATACTTATTTGGCTTTCTTTATGTTTTTTTTCAATAGATAAAAAACTTTTATGTAAAAATAGTCTTGTTGAGATTGAGAAAATGCTAAAGAAAAATATTAAAATAATAATCATTATAAGTAAATAGTGCTTTTTTACATTCATATTATTTATCCTCTCTAGTAAAAATATTATATATTTAATATAATTGATTTGTAATAGTATTGAAACTATATTGTAATAATATTGTAACATTTTGTAGAATGTTTGGGAATAAGGGAATGTATGGCACGATTATAAAATTGGAAAAAATAATGGTTAGGAGATGATTAGATGGATTATTTGGTATTGATAATTGGATTTGTATTTTTAATAAAAGGAGCTGATTTTTTTGTAGATGGATCTTCGGCAATAGCAAAGAAATTCAAGGTTCCACCGATACTTATAGGGCTTACTATTGTAGCGTTTGGAACAAGTGCTCCAGAGTCAGCGGTAAGTATAAATGCTGCACTTAAGGGTTCTAATGAAATTGCTCTTGGAAATGTTGTGGGTTCTAATTTATTTAATTTTTTACTTGTAATAGGAATATCTTCTATAATAAATCCTATGAAGGTGCAAAAAGGAACTATATTAAAGGAATTTCCTTTTTCTATATTAACTTCGTTAGTTTTATTTATTCTTTGTGCTGATATATCACTGCAGGGAGCTAGTAATGATGTATTATCTAGAGCGGATGGGCTTATACTTTTATCTTTATTTTTGATATTTGTGTATTATCTTGTAGAGATGGCAATTCTTTCTAAAGAAGATTATAAAGAGGAAGTAAAAGATATATCTTTAGGTAAAAGTATAATAATTAGTATAGTTGGAATAATGGGAATAATACTTGGGTCAGAATGGGTGGTAGATTCAAGTTCTTCTATAGCTATAAAGTTTGGTATGAGTCAAAATTTGGTAGGACTTACTATTGTAGCAGTTGGAACATCTCTTCCTGAACTTGTAACATCTATTGTTGCGGCGTTTAAAAATGAAAGTGATATTGCGATGGGAAATGTTATAGGGTCTAATATGTTTAATTTGTTATTTGTACTTGGAATGTCGTCGGTTATAAGACCTATTTCTATAAATTCTGTTATATTTGTCGATATGATTTATCTTTTAATAGTTACTGTACTAACTTATATATTTGCTATAACAAAGAGAACTGTATATAGAGGAGAAGGAATGTTTTTGACATTGTCTTATGTGGCGTATATGGTATTTGTGATAATAAGAAATTAAAAAAATTTTCCCCACTTGTTTGAGTTAAAGTGGGGGAATTTTTTTATTCTTCTTCTTCATCTTCTTCGCAATAATAATCCATATCCATCATAGGGTTCATTCCCATAGGATACATACCCATTGGATGGTGCATACCCATCATAGGATATACATAAATCATATATGCCATAGGTTGCATCATGTTCATTTCATCCATATCCATCATAGGATACATTCCCATAGGGTACATACCCATCATAGGGTTCATTCCCATAGGATGCATACCCATCATCATTGGACACATATACTGCATACCCATCATAGGATTCATCATATCCATTTCGTATTTTTTATCTTTTTTATAATGATGCATAATCATACCTCCTGATATAATTTTTTTCTCTTCCATACATATATATTAATTAGAGAATAAAAATGTTACATAAAAATGTAATTTGGATTTTACTTGATTTAGAGTGTTTTTTATTTCAAGTATTTTTAATAGTTTGAAGGGTTGGAAGAAATTGCTTGGTATATTTTGTGGAATTTTATGGCCGAATTTGTTATAAATTTATATATGTGATAAATATATAAACGAAATATAGTTGCTTTTTATTCAATTAAGGTTATGACAAATTAATAAAAATGGAGGAGTTAATATGAAAAAAAGCTTTAAAGTAGTTATTGATGTAGAAATGAATGTTAATGAATTAACAATGAATGATGAGAAACTGAATGATTATGTAAAAAATGAAATTCTTTTACTTTTAGAAGATATTGATTTAAACACCTTAGAATGTTTTGGGTTAAAGAGAAAAAAATATAGTTCTATTATTGAGGAGGTAAATGAAGAAAAGATATACAATATTCAAAAAAATATAAAAATTAAAATAAAAGACATAGAGATAAAAGAAAAATAATATAAATTTACATATTAAATTGTCAAATATTGACTGTTTATAAATTGTATGGTATTATGAAAAAGTAAAATTTAATACTTAATTAGGTTAAGGGAAAGAGGTGAAAATCCTCTGCAGCCCCCGCTACTGTAAAGAAAGACGAAACCTAAATATGCCACCGCTATTTATTATTGTGGGAAGGTAAGGGAGTAGAATGAATTCTAAGCCAGGAAACCTGCCTAATTAGTTAGAAGTAAGCCTTCGGAGGGAAGGGTATTACTATGTAAATTTTATAGTATTTGTATAAATATTCCTAACCTAAAAAGGTTAGGTTTTTTTGTTAGGGGGATATTTTATGAAAAAAATATTAATTGCAGGAACAAATAGTGGAGTTGGAAAAACTACCATATCTATGGGTATAATGGCGGCACTTAAAAAAAGGGGTTTTAAAGTTCAACCTTATAAAGTTGGTCCTGATTATATTGATACTTCTTATCATACATTTATTACAGGAAGAAAATCTAGAAACTTAGATTCTTATATGCTAGATGATGAAGTAATAAAATATTTATTTATAAAAAATTCAAAAGAAGCTGATATTTGTGTAATAGAAGGAGTAATGGGACTTTTTGATGGATATGGTATAGATATTAATTCATGTACAAGCTCATATACTTCTAAAATACTAAAAGTTCCTGTAGTTTTAGTTATAGATGGAAAAACTATGGCAACATCAGCAGCTGCCATGGTTTTTGGGTATAAAAATTTAGATAAAGATGTTGATATAAAAGGGGTAATAGTAAATAACATATCTTCAAATGGGCATTTTAAAATAATAAAAGAAGCTATAGAAAAATATACTAACACTAAAGTATTGGGATATCTTCCAAAAAATCTAGAATTTTCTCTTCCATCAAGACATTTAGGGCTTATTCCAACACTTGAAATGGAAAAATTAGAAGAAAAATTTTCTAATTTGGCAGATGTAATTGAGGAGCATATAGATTTAGATGAATTATTAAAAATTTCTCAATCAGAAAATTTAAGATTAAATTACGGTATAAAAATACCTAAATATGATAACTTAACAATAGCCATGGCATACGATAAAGCATTTAATTTTTACTATTGGGATAGTATAGACTTACTTAAAGAAATGGGAGTAAATATAGTAACATTTAGTCCGCTTGAAGATAAATGTCTTCCAAAATGTAATGGAATATATATAGGAGGTGGATTTCCGGAGGTATTTGGTAGTGAGCTTGAAAAGAATGAAGAAATAAGAAAAGAAATAAAAAAAGCTCATCAAAAAAATATACCTATATATGCTGAGTGTGGAGGACTTATGTATTTAGGAGAAAAATTAATAGATAATGAAAATAATGAATATCAGATGGTAGGTATATTAAAGGGAAAAAGCATTATGACTAAATCTTTAAAGAGATTTGGATATTCCAAAGGAATTGCAATTGTTGATACAGTAATATCTAAAAAGGGAGAAATTGTACTTGGACATGAATTTCATCATTCTGAATTTATATCAGATGAAAAATGTGCTTATAAAATACTAAAAGAAAGAGATGGAGAAGTAGTAAAAGAGTGGATAGGTGGATATGTAAAGGGAAATACGCTTGCAACATATCTTCATACTCATTTTTACAGTGATTTAAATATACCTATTAACTTTTTAAATAAGGCGGTAGAGAATATATGAATATAGTTTCAACTTATGTTGGATATGTATTAGATATTATATTTGGAGATCCTTATTGTTTGCCTCATCCAGTAATATATATAGGAAAACTCATAAAATTTATAGAAAATAGTATAAGAAATATTACAAAGAGTAGAATGGGACTTAAAATGGGTGGTTTTGTACTAAATTTTGTAGTTGTAATTATAACTTACCTTACAACTTATTTTATATTGAAAATATCTAAAGGTATAAATTATTATTTTTATATAATTTTAAATACATTAATTATATACACAACACTTGCAACTAAATGCTTAAAAGATGAAGCTGTTAAAATATATAATGTTTTAAAGGAAGGAGATATAACAAAAGCTAGAAAACAATTATCTTACATAGTAGGAAGAGATACACAAAGTCTTTCAAAAAATGAAATTATAAGGGCTGTAGTTGAAACTGTTGCAGAAAACACTGTAGATGGAATAATATCACCTATGTTTTATTTATTTATAGGGGGTGCACCTCTTGCCATGGCATACAAAGCAGTAAATACATTAGATTCCATGATTGGATATAAAAATGAAAAATATATAGATATAGGGTTTGCATCTGCAAAGATTGATGATATTGCAAATTTCATACCTGCTAGAATTACAGCTTTTGTAATGGCTTTATCTTCTATGTTTTTAGGATTTGATTACAAAAACTCTATAAAAATAGCAATAAGAGATAGAAAAAATCATAAAAGTCCAAACTGTGCATATCCTGAAGGAGCAGTTGCAGGGGCTTTAGGGATAAGACTTGGAGGTACTAATTATTATTTTGGGGAAAAGGTTTATAAACCAACAATAGGAGATAAACTTAGAGAAATAGATGAAGAAGATATAATAAAAACTAATAAAATAATGTATTTAACTTCATTTTTAAGCTTAGTTATATTTTCAATAGTATACATTGTAATTGAGAGGTGTTTTTTTAGATGATAAATCTTGGCCATGGTGCAGATGTAGCTAGTATGATGTTAAAATACGGAAAAAGAGAAAATATATTAGATTTTAGTTCAAATATAAATCCTTATATACCTGAAAATATAGATAAGTACATACTAGAAGGGCTTAATTTAAGCACTAAATATCCAGATGTTGAATATTTGAATTTAAGAAAAAATATAGGGAATTATCTAGATTTAGATTATGAATATATAATACCAGGGAATGGGGCTAGTGAAATAATATATTTACTTATGAAAGTATTAGATGGACCAGTTGGTATTGTAAATCCAACATTTTCAGAATATGAGAGAGCTGCAAAAATCAATAATAAAAAGGTAATAGATTTATATTTTGGTAAAAATTTTGAATTAGATATTAATAGTATAAAAGAGAATATAAATAAATTTAAATCTTTATTTATATGCAATCCAAATAATCCAAGTGGAAACGTAGAAAGTTTAATTGAAGTTCTTGAAATATTAAAGAAAAAAAACAAATTTTTAATAGTAGATGAAACTTTTATGGAATTTGTCTATCAAAATGAAAAATATACATTAGTAAATTTAATAAAAGAGTACGACAACTTATTTATAATAAAAGCTATTACAAAATTTTTCGGTCTTCCTGGAATTAGACTTGGATATGGAATAACTAGTAATAAAAATATAATCAGTAAAATCTGGGAGTATAAAGAGCCATGGACTGTAAATTCTTTTGCTGAAAATATATGCGGTTACATATTTAAAGATAAAAAATACATAGAAAGAACTAAAAACTATTTTAGAAAAGAAATAAAATTTATGATAGAAAATTTAAATAAAATAAAGAATATAGAGGTATTTGAAAGTAGTACAAACTTTATACTTTTGAAGTTAAAAAAATATAATTCAAGTTATATAAAGGAGAAATTATTTGTAGAAAAAAACATATTAATAAGAGATGCATCTAATTTTAAGGGACTTGATACAAGTTATATAAGAGTTGCAGTTAAAAAAAGAGAAGAGAATGAAGTTTTAATAAATGCACTAAAAGAAATATTGGGGGTATAATATGAGGCATTTTGGAATTTGCCCAGGCTCATGTGGAGAATTCATACAAGGAATTTTAGAAGATAGTGAGTATTTAGTATCTTATGCAGTAAACATTTATTCTAAAGCCCAGATTGAAGAAAGAAAAAATAATATAAGAAAAGGTCCATATAAAGCGAGAAAAGCTTTGCAAGAAGTTTTTAAATATTTCAATTTAGATGTAGAAGATACTAAAAATATATCTTTGATTGTAAATAGTGATATTCCAATAGGGAAAGGAATGGCAAGTTCCACTGCTGATATAGGAGCAACAATAAAAGCTACTTTGAGTTTTTTAGGAAAAGAGTTAGACTCACATGAAATTTCAAAAATAGCAGCAAAAGTTGAACCAACAGATTCTATATTTATGGAAAATAATTGTATTTTTAATCCGTTAAAAGGAGAAGTTTTAAAAAAATTAGGGTATATAGATGGAATAAGGATATTAGTTTTAGAACCAGATGAAAAATTAAATACACAGAGCATAAGGAGAGAGAATAACTATTTTTTAAAAAAACAATTTAACAAGGAAAAAATAAAAGAGGCTTTTGAAATGTTAGAGGAGGGTTTTAAAAAAAATGATTTAAAATTAGTAGGAAAAGCATCGACAATCAGTTCGCTATTAAATGAAAATATTCATAAAAAAGATGGACTAAAAGATATTATAAAAATAACTGAAGAATTTGGAGCTTATGGAGTAAATATAGCTCATAGTGGGACTGTTATAGGAATTATTTTAGATAAAGAAATGAATTATAAAAAACTTGAAGAAAAATTGATTTTAAAAAAGTTAAACAAAAAATATAAAAGAATGTACTCTTTAGATGTAATAAGAGGAGGGGTGAAATGAATTATATAAAAAATCCTAGAGAAATAGAAGTGAAAAGCTTTGAAATAATAGGAGAAATAATAAAAGAAACTAGACCAAATTATAAATTTAAAAATGATATCGAGGAGAAAATAATTAAAAGATGTATACATACAACTGCTGATTTTGACTATTTAGATATACTTAAAATTTCTAAAGGTGCAATTGACAAGATTATTGACAGTTTAAAATCTAATGCAATTATATATACAGATACTAATATGGCTTTATCGGGAATAAACAAAAGAAAACTAAATGAGTTAGGTTGTAATATTAAATGCTTTGTAGCTGATGAAGAAGTTGCAAAAATAGCTAAAGAAAAAAGAATAACAAGATCCATGGCAGCAGTAGAATTAGCTGCAAAAGAAAAGGGGAGAAAAATATTTGTAATAGGAAATGCACCAACAGCACTTTATAAAATACTTGAAATGAAAGAAGAAGGAAAACTAGACGTAGATGCAGTTGTAGGAGTTCCAGTGGGGTTTGTAGGAGCAGCAGAATCTAAAGATGAACTTGAAAAAAGTGATATTCCATATATTTTATCTAAAGGAAGAAAAGGTGGGAGTAATTTAGCTGCTGCTATTGTTAATGCTGTGCTTTATAGTATTTAGAATAAGAGGGATAAATATGGAAAAGTATGTATACATAGATGGAAAAAAATATAGAAGGGGCTACACCACAGGATCAACTGCAACTGGTGCTGCAAAGGCTGCTGCTCTTATGGCGCTTAATAATAAGTTAGTAGAATATGTAGAAATAGATACACCAAGGGGAGTAAAACTTAATTTAAAAGTAGAAAATCAATCATTTAGAAAAAATGAAGCTGTTGCATCTGTTAAAAAAGACGGTGGAGATGATAAAGACGTTACCCATGGCATAGATATATTTGCAAAGGTTATTATTAATAACAGTGGAAAAATAACTATAGATGGAGGTATAGGAGTAGGGAGAGTTACTAAAAAAGGACTTAATATTCCTATAGGGGATGCTGCTATTAATAAAGTTCCTAGACAGATGATAGAAAAAGAGGTAAGAAAAGTTGTAAATGATTTAGGAGCAGATATTATTATATACATTCCTAAAGGAGAAGAGATAGCTAAGAAGACATTTAATCCAAGACTTGGAATAGAAGGTGGTATATCTATAATTGGAACTAGTGGAATAGTTGAACCTATGTCAGAAGAAGGCTGGAAAAAATCTCTTTCTATTGAACTTAAAATGAAAAGAGAACAGGGAATGAAAAATATAATATTAGTTCCGGGAAACCATGGAGAGAATTTTGTAGAGGAAGTTTTGAATATAGATTTAAAAAATGTAGTTAGAACTAGTAATTTCATAGGGTATATGTTAAAAGAAGCTGAGAGATTCGAATTTAAAAAAATACTTTTAGTAGGACATTTAGGAAAGTTTGTTAAACTAGCTGGAGGTATTTTTCATACTCATAGCAAAATGGCAGATTGTAGAATGGAAATATTAATAACACATTTAGCATTAATGGGTGCTCCTAAAGAGTTTTTGAGAGAAATATATATTTGTCCTACAACTGAAGCTGCAATTGAGCTTATAAAAGGGAGCGGATATGAAGATGTCTATAATATTATAGCGAACAAAGGAAAAGAAAAGGTTTTACAAAGGTTGGATAAAAATATAGAAGTAGAAATGATTATATTCTCTATGGAGCTTAATATACTTGGGAAAAGCACTGGTGCAGATAATCTTTTGGAGGTATTTAAATGATAAATATAATTGGAATAGGGCCAGGAGATATAGGACTTTTAACTAAAGAAGGAGAAAGGTTAATAAATGCTAGTGATGTATTAATAGGAGGAACTAGAAATTTAGAAATTTTTAGTGATTTTAAAGGGGAAAAAATCGAGATTAAAGGGAGCTTAAGAGATATTATTGATTACATAAATGAAAATAAACATAAGAATATATCGCTAATAGCATCGGGTGATCCTAGTATTTATGGTATAGGAAAGTATATGGTTAGTGAGCTTGGAAAAGAAAATATAAATATTGTTTCGGGGATAAGCTCAATTCAATATTTATTTTCAAAAATAAAAATGGATATGAATGATATTTATATAAGTAGTTGCCATGGCAAAGAGCCTGATTTTGATTATATTTTATCTCATAAAAAAGTTTCTTTAGTTACAGATAAAAAAATAGGGCCAAAGGAAATAGCAAAAGAAATAATAAAAAGAAATTTAAAAAAGGTTATGGTAATTGGAGAAAACTTATCTTATGAAAATGAAAGAATAACAATAGGTACTCCTGAAGATATACTTAAAATAAACAATTTTGATATGAATGTAGTGGTGATATATGATGAAGGATAGTCAGTTTTTAAGAGGAAAAGTTCCAATGACAAAAGAGGAAATAAGAATACTATCTTTAGAAAAATTAAATCTAGAAAATGCAAAAACATTCTTAGATGTTGGTGGAGGGACGGGTAGTATAAGTATAGAAGCAGCTTTAAAAAATAAAAATTTAGAAATACATACTATAGAGAGAAATGAAGAAGCCATAGAGCTTATAAATAAAAATATAGAAAAGTTTAATATAAAAAATATAAAAGTGATTAAAGATTATGCTCCAGTAGATAACTTTAATGAAAAAATAGATTCTGCTTTTATAGGAGGAAGTGGAGGAAATTTAAGAGAAATAATAGTGTGGCTTAAGAATTTATTAAATGATAATGGAGTATTAGTTATAAATTGTATAACACTTGAAACTTTAAATAAAGCCTTAGAAATACTTAGTAAAGAAGGATTTGAAGATATAGAGTGTATACAGGTATCAATATCAAGGCTTGAAAAACTTGGAAAAGGAAATTATTTTAAGCCTTTAAATCCAACATATATAATTTCGTGTAAAAGGGGTAGATAATATGAAGATACATTTTGTAGGAGCAGGACCAGGAGATAAAGAACTTATAACTTTAAAAGGATACAAATTATTAAGTGAGGCTGATGTAGTAATATATGCAGGTTCTCTTGTAAACCCAGAGATTCTTGATTACTGTAAAGAGGGTTGTGAAATACACAATAGTGCATATATGAATTTAGGAGAAATAATTGATGTAATGGAAAAGGGGGTAAAGGAAGGAAAATGCGTAGTTAGACTTCAAACTGGTGATTTTTCAATATATGGATCAATAAGAGAACAAGTTGAAGAACTTGCTAAAAGAGGAATAGGGTATACTTGTACACCAGGAGTTAGTTCTTTTTTAGGAGCATCATCTGCACTTGGAGTTGAATATACTGTTCCAGAAATATCTCAAAGTTTAATAATAACTAGAATGGAAGGAAGAACTCCAGTGCCACCAAAAGAATCAATAGAGTCTTTTGCTACACATCAAACTTCTATGGTAATATTTTTATCTGTTCAGGAAATAGACAAGGTAGTAAAAAGACTTATTGATGGTGGATATAGCGAAACAACTCCTATTGCTGTTGTTTATAAAGCTACATGGAAGAATCAGAAAATAGTTAAAGGGACTTTAAAGGATATAGTACCTAAGGTAAAAGAAGAAGGAATAAATAAAACCGCACTTATAATGGTAGGAAATTTTTTAGGAGAAGAATATAATTATTCAAAATTATATGATAAGGATTTTAAGCATGAATACAGAAAATAGAATAGCAGTAATATCTCTAACTTCTAATGGTAAAAACTTAGCTTTAAAAATTAAAAGTTATTTAGGTGCTGATATATATGTTTTAAGGAAATTTTGGGAACAAGGATTAAAAGAGATAAATAAAAGTTTTAAAGAATTTATAGGGGATATATTTTATAAGTACGATTATTTAATATTTATAATGGCTATTGGAATAGTAGTGAGAAGTATTTCTAAATACATAGAAGACAAGACAAAAGACCCTGCTGTAATTGTACTTGATGAAAAAGGTAAAAATGTAATAAGCCTTTTATCAGGTCATATAGGAGGGGCTAATGAAATGACAATCAAAATAAGTGAATACTTAAATTCAAATCCAGTGATAACAACAGCTACAGATGTGAATGATAAAGGTTCACTTGATTTAATAGCTAAAAAAATAAATGGGTATATAGATAATTTTAAACAAAATGTTAAGTACATAAATTCGCTTTTGGTAGAAAATAAAAAAGTTGGAATATATATGGATGAATATTTTGATGTAGATACAAGAGGGTTTGTAAAAGTAGATAGTATTAATAATGTAAAATATTTAGATGCACTGGTTTATATAACTAATAAAAAAAATATAGATTTAGAATTTAATAATTTAGTAAAAGTAGTTCCTAAAAATTTAGTACTGTCAGTAGGTTGTAGAAAAAATACAGATTTTAATTTGTTATATGAATCACTACTAAATTTTTTAGATAAAAACAATATAGATATTAACTCTATAAGTGAAATAGGAAGTGTTGATGTAAAAAAAGATGAAAAAGCAATAATAGATTTATCTAGAAAATTAAATATCCCATTTAAAGTTGTCAGTAGAGATGAAATATTAAAAATAGAAGATAAATTTTCTAAATCTGAGTTTGTTAAAAAATCTATAGGGGTATATTCGGTAGTAGAGCCTGTTGCCTATGTATTAAGTGGTGGTAATTTGATTTTAAATAAAACAATATACAAAGGAATAACTTTTGGATTGGGGAGATTAAAATGATTTATGTAGTAGGAATAGGACCAGGAAAAAAAGAATTAATGACTTTTGAGGCTGTGAATGCACTTAATGAAAGTGAAGTTATAGTGGGATATAAGACATATATAGATTTAATAAAAGAATTTATAAAAGATAAAGAAGTAGTTCAAAATGGAATGCGTGGAGAAATACAAAGATGTAAAGATGCAATTAAAAAAGCTAAAGAAGGAAAAAAAGTTGCAGTAATAAGCAGTGGAGATAGTGGAATATACGGAATGGCAGGACTTATACTTGAACTTATAACTAAAGAAAATTTAGATATTGAGATTAAGATAGTTCCTGGAGTTACAGCAAGCATAGGAGCAGCGGCAGTGCTTGGAGCACCTATTATGCATGATTTTTGTCATATAAGTTTAAGCGATCTTTTAACGCCATGGGATGTAATTCAAAAGAGATTAAAACTTGCGGCAGAAGCTGATTTTGTTATATGTCTTTATAATCCTAGAAGTAAAGGAAGAAAAGATCATTTACAAAAAGCATTTGAAATAATAGGTGAATTTAAAAGTGGAGATATACCAGTAGGAATAGTAAAAAATGTAGGAAGAGAAGGAGAATTTAAGCAAATAGTTAAATTTAAGGATATAGATTTTGAAACGGTAGATATGACTACTATTGTTATAATAGGAAACAAATCTACATATGTATATGAAGATAAAATGATAACACCAAGAGGTTATGTTCTATGATATTAGTTTTAGGAGGAACTAGTGATAGCTTAAGGGTATGTAAATTGTTGAATGAAAATAACAAAAAATTTATATTATCAGTTGCAACTGATTATGGAAAAGAAATTTCAAAAGAGTACTGTAATAATATTGTTATTGGAAAAATGAATTTAGATGATATGATAAGTTTTATCAGAAAAAATAATATTGTTAGTATTATAGATTGTACACATCCGTATGCTGAAGAAGTTTCTAAAAATGCAGTAAATGCATCTGAAAAATTAAATATAAAATATTTAAGATATGAAAGACCTTCTAGTGAAATATTAGAAAGTGAGAATATATTTAAAGTAAATAGTATAGAAGAAGCTTGTGAAGTTGCTAGTGAAATAGGAAATAAAGTATTTTTAGCTACAGGGAGTAAAAATTTAGAATATTTTGTTGGAAATTTAAAAAATAAAGAAGTAGTAGTAAGAGTTCTTCCCACGTCTTCTGTTTTAAAATCTTGTGAAGATTTAGGATTAAAACCAGAAAATGTAGTAGCTATGAAAGGGCCTTTTTCCTATGAAATTAATAAAGCGTTATACAGTTTTTATAATGTAGATTTAGTTATTACAAAAGAGAGTGGAGTCGAGGGTGGATTTGAAGAAAAATTAAAAGCAAGTTTAGATTTAAATATAAAAACTATAGTAATAATGAGACCTAAAGTAAAATATCCAGATGTAGTCTTTAGTATTGAAGAATTGAAAAATAAAATAATGCATTCTCTTTAGATATTGGAGGGTAAGTTATGAGAGTAGCAGTTATAGGGGTTAACCATAATACAGCTCCTATAAAAATAAGGGAAAAAGTATCTTTTACGGAATCAAAAAAGATAGAAGGAGCTAATTTTTTATTAGACCATGGCATAAAGGAAGTAATTATACTTTCAACATGTAATAGAAGTGAGATATATATAGTTGCTAAAGATATAGAGGAAAAAATAGAAGTAGTAAAAGACTTTTATGAACATTTCTTTGATGAAAAAGGAATAAAAGAATATTTATTTGATAAAAAACATGAAGAAGCAATAAATCATATATATACTGTATCATCAGGACTTGATTCTATAGTTCTTGGAGAAGATCAAATACTTGGACAAGTAAAAGAAGCACTTTTGTTTTCAATGGAGCTTGGACTTAGTGGAAAAATTTTAAACAAGCTATTCAGAGAAGCTGTAACTACTGCTAAAAATATAAAAAACAAAACAAAAATATCAGAAAATCCGTTATCTATAAGTTATATAGGAATTAAGTTTTTAAAGGAGAAACTATGTTCACTTAAAAATAAAAAAGCTCTCGTGATAGGTGTAGGGAAGATGAGTAAACTTGCACTTAAGCATTTGCTTGAGGAAGATTTAAATGAGATTTATATGACTAATAGATCGCACAAAAAGGTTCTTGACTTAAGTAATGAATTTCCAAGAGTTAAACCTATTGAATATGAAAAAAGATATGAAGTAATGAAAAATGTTGATGTGGTAGTTACAGCAACAGCTTCTCCTCACACTATAATAAAAAAAGAGGATATGCCTAAAGTTAATAGAAAACTTTATATAATGGATATAGCACTACCGAGAGATGTGGAAGAAGGTGTAAATAATTTAGAAAATGTATATGTTTATGATATAGACGATCTTAAAAAAATATCAAATGAAAATGAAAAGAAAAGAATTGAACTTTCAAAAATTGCAAGAGATATAATTGATGAAAGTATAGAAGAATTTTTGGAATGGATGAAAAGTATAAAAGTAGACCCTACTATAAAATCATTAAATGAAAAATGCAGTGAAATAGAAAAGGATACTTTGGAATATATATACAGGAAATTAGATTTAAATTCAAGAGAAAGGAAAATAATAGAAAAAATGTTAGGTTCAGCTCTTAAAAGACTTGTAAGAGAACCAATTATAAAATTAAAAGAAACTAAAGATGAAGGAAAATTACAAGAGTATATGAATATGATTGAGGAGCTCTTTGGATTTTAGGTGATATTAACAGTTAAATAAAATCTGAAAAAACATATAAGAATCTATTGACTATTTTATACATTAGATTTGATGATAATAGTTCATGTTTTTTCTGCTAAGCTTTATGGTAGTAGAAGTTATAATCAGAAAAAAATAAAAAAAGTGGTAAAGGAGTTTTTGAAGATGGGGTTCAAGAAGAAAAATGAAAATAGTATTATACTATGCAAAAAAATTCAAATATATCCTACAAAAGAACAAATAGCAGATATAGAAAGAGATAGTTTTTTATGTAAACTCCTTTATAACACTTATTTAGCTCAAAGAAAAGAATATTATACTTGTTACAATAAAAACATGAAAATGTCAGAACAGCGAAGTCAAATTAAGTTACTTCGTAAGCAAAATACAGATTATGCAAAAGTATATGCAAAACATCTTCATGCAGTTTGTATGGATTTAGCAGTAGATTATGATAATTGTGTTAAAAAAAGAAGCAAAGGAGAAAAAACTAG
>NZ_FQXH01000036.1 GCF_900129915.1 Tepidibacter thalassicus DSM 15285 | reverse complement strand
ATTCGTGAAGGTGGTAGAACAGTAGGAGCAGGAGTAGTTGCTTCTATAATAGAATAGTAAAAAAAAAGAGAAGGAAATATTTCCTTCTCTTTTTTGTCTTGAAAAATGCAAAAATAATTGACATAATAATAAAAGTATGATAACTTTTATAAGGTGATACTTATAATAGCAGTAATCTATGCGCAAAATAAGATATAGATTGCTTTAGGATATGGCTATCAATTAATTAGGAGGTGTAGCAAATGAGAGTTAAAATAACTTTAGCTTGTACTGAATGTAAGCAAAGAAATTATAATACAACTAAAAACAAGAAAAATAATCCAGATAGAATAGAATTAAAAAAATATTGTAGATTCTGTAGAAAACACACTGTTCACAAAGAAACAAAATAGTTTATAAAGGATGTGACGTGGGAATGGCGGCCCAAACGAATGTAAATGTTAAAAAGGGAAACTCTAAGAGTATTATAAAATTTTTTAGAGAAACCAAAGGAGAACTTAAAAAAGTTCATTGGCCCAATAAAAAAGAACTGACTAAGTACACTGGAGTAGTTCTAACCACATGTCTTTTAATGACTATGTTAGTGTGGATGATTGATTCAGGTATAGGATTTTTTCTAAAGCTTATACTAAATAGATAAATCCGCAAAGGAGGGCACGTGTCATCTAAGTAAAGGTTAGATGACAATTAAAGATAATATGGCAGAATTAGAACAAGCTAAGTGGTATGTAGTGCATACATACTCAGGTCATGAAAATAAGGTTAAAGCTACAATTGAAAAGACTGTAAAGACCAGGGGTATGGAAGATTACATCTTAGATGTGGTTGTTCCTACAGAAGAAGTAGAAGAAGTTAAAAATGGCAAAAAGAAAGTTAGACAGAGAAAAATATTCCCAGGTTATGTTTTGGTTAAAATGATAATAACAGATGAATCTTGGTATATAGTCAGAAATACTAAAGGAGTAACTGGCTTTGTAGGACCGGGTTCAAAGCCTGTACCATTATCAGACGAAGAAGTTAAGACAATGGGCGTAGAAAAAGCTATTCCTGAAATAGATGTAGAAGTTGGAGAAGTTATAACAGTTAAAAGTGGGCCTTTTGAAGGATTTATGGGTACAGTACAAGAAATTAACCTGGAAAAAGAGTCTATGAAAGTATTAATATCAATGTTTGGTAGAGAAACTCCAGTAGAATTGGAGTTTAATCAAATAGAAAAAATATAAATTCAATATAAACCTGTTTAAGGAGGTGTAATAAATGGCTAAAAAAGTAATAGGACAAATTAAATTACAAATACCTGCAGGAAAGGCTACACCAGCTCCACCGGTAGGTCCAGCATTAGGACAACACGGTGTTAATATAATGGGATTCTGTAAAGAATTTAATGCTAAAACTGCAGATAAAGCTGGTTATATAATACCAGTTGTTATAACAGTTTACCAAGATAGATCTTTTACATTTATAACAAAAACTCCACCAGCTGCAGTACTTCTTAAAAAAGCTGTTGGTATAGAGTCAGGTTCTGGAGAACCAAACAGAACTAAAGTTGCTAAAATATCTAAAGAAAAAATAAGAGAAATAGCAGAACTTAAAATGCCTGACTTAAATGCTGCAACAATTGAAGCTGCTATGAGTATGATAGCTGGTACAGCTAGAAGTATGGGTATAGTTGTAGAAGATTAATTTTATTAAAAAAGTGGGAGGTAAAATTACCGTTAAAAACCACAAGGAGGTATAAAAATGGCTAAGAAAGGTAAAAAGTATTTAGAAGCTTTAAAATTAGTTGAAAAAGACAAATTATATGATGCTTCTGAAGCTTTAGAGTTAGTTGTTAAAGCTGCTAGCGCTAAATTTGATGAAACTGTAGAAGCTCATATAAAACTTGGTGTTGATTCAAGACATGCAGATCAACAAGTAAGAGGAGCTGTAGTTCTTCCTCATGGTACTGGTAAAACTAAAAAGGTTTTAGTTTTTGCTAAGGGAGATAAAGCAAAAGAAGCAGAAAATGCAGGAGCAGATTTTGTAGGAGCAGAAGAACTAGTAGCTAAAATTCAAGGTGAAAACTGGTTTGACTTTGATGTTGTTGTAGCAACTCCAGACATGATGGGAGTTGTAGGAAGATTAGGTAGAGTGCTTGGACCAAAAGGTTTAATGCCAAATCCAAAATCAGGAACAGTTACATTTGATGTAGCTAAAGCTATAGAAGAAATTAAAGCAGGTAAAATCGAATATAGA
The DNA here is from genome assembly GCF_900129915.1 of Tepidibacter thalassicus DSM 15285. GTDB lineage: Bacteria > Bacillota > Clostridia > Peptostreptococcales > Peptostreptococcaceae > Tepidibacter > Tepidibacter thalassicus. The sequence continues at coordinate 12,478 of NZ_FQXH01000036.1, read as the reverse complement.
TTAGATAAAACTAATATAATTCACGTTCCAGTAGGAAAAGTTTCATTTGGAAAAGAAAAATTAGCTGAAAACTTTGCAACTTTAATGGAAGCTATTATAAAAGCTAAACCAGCTGCTGCTAAAGGTCAATATTTAAGATCTGTTACAGTAGCATCTACAATGGGACCTGGAGTTAAAATAAATCCTGCTAGAGTTACAGAGTAAAAAACTCTTGACATAGATTTTTGTTTGATATATAATGAATGATGTTGAAAAAATAAAATATTTTGCCGTAGACAGTAGGTGCTTTAGAGCTTAATTTTGCCTACCGAGGTTTTCGATAAATTGCTTATTTTAGAGCTTGAAGCCTTTGTATGTCTATGGACATATAAAGGCTTTTAAAGTTGAAGGCAAAATAGAGAAATAGGTGAAGGAGGTGGACACCTAGATGTCTAAAGCGATACAATTAAAACAACAAGTAGTTTCAGAAATAGTTGAAAAGCTACAAAAATCTTCTTCAGTAATAGTTGTTGATTATAGAGGATTAACAGTAGAAGAAGTTACAGAACTTAGAAATAAATTTAGAGAAGCTGATGTAGAATATAAAGTTTATAAAAATACTCTTGTTAGAAGAGCAGCTAAAGAAGTTGGAATAAGTGAATTCAATGAAGAATTACTAGTTGGACCAAACGCTATAGCTTTTGGATATGAAGATCCAGTTGCTCCAGCTAGAATTATAAGTGAATTCAAAAAAGATCATCCAAATCTTGAACTTAAAATGGGTATAGTTGAAGGCGAATTCTATGACAAAGATAAAATTGAAGAATTTGCTAAAATACCACCAAAAGAAGTTCTTATTGCGAAATTACTTGGTAGCCTAAGAGCTCCAATGTCAAACTTTGTATACTTATTAGATGCTTTAATCAAAAAGCAAGAAGGACAAGAAGCTTAATACTAAAATAAAATTTAAAAATAATATCGGAGGTGCGAAAAATGACAATAGAACAAATTTTAGAAGCTATTGAAAATATGAAAGTTTTAGAATTAAATGAATTAGTTAAAGCTGCAGAAGAAAAATTTGGAGTATCTGCTGCTGCTCCTGTAATGGTTGCTGGAGCTGCTGGTGGAGCTGCTGCTGAAGAAAAAACTGAGTTTGATGTAATATTAACAGATGCAGGATCTTCAAAAGTAGGAGTTATCAAAGCAGTTAGAGAAGTAACTGGACTTGGATTAAAAGAAGCTAAAGCAGTAGTTGACGGTGCGCCAAAAGCAGTTAAAGAAGGAGTTTCTAAAGAAGAAGCTGAACAAATTAAAGAAAAATTAGAAGCTGCTGGAGCTAAAGTAGAAGTAAAATAATTAAATTTAGAATAAAAAGGGTGCCTTTTGGCACCTTTTTTGTTTTTTTACAGAGAAATACCTTGACCTATTGAAAAATATATGATAGTATTATTGAATGCATTGGAATGGAAAAAAATTTGTTTTTTAGTTTTATTTATATTGAGAGGTGAAAATGGAATGCCACATCCTGTCACAATAGGAAAAAGAACTAGAATGAGCTTTTCTAAAATTAATGAAGTTGCACAACTTCCTAATCTTATAGAAATTCAGCTAGATTCCTATAAATGGTTTTTAGATGAAGGACTAAAAGAAGTTTTTGAAGATATTTCGCCTATAGAAGATTACACAGGTAATCTTATCTTAGAATTTGTTGATTATTCCCTAGATGAAAAACCGAAATACGATGTAGAAGAGTGTAAAGAAAGAGATGTTACTTACTCTGCACCTTTAAAGGTAAAAGTAAGACTTATAAATAAAGAAACCGGAGAAGTAAAAGAACAAGAAGTTTTTATGGGTGATTTCCCTTTAATGACAGAAAAAGGGACGTTTATAATAAATGGAGCAGAAAGAGTAATAGTAAGTCAGTTGGTTAGATCGCCAGGTGTATATTTTAGCCAAGAGATGGATAAATCAGGTAAAAAATTGATTTCATCTACTGTTATTCCTAATAGAGGAGCATGGCTAGAGTATGAAACTGACTCTAATGATGTAATTTCTGTAAGAGTTGATAGAACAAGAAAGCAACCTGTTACAGTTCTTTTGAGAGCTTTAGGGTTTGGTACTGATGCAGAAATTATAGAGCTTTTAGGAGAAGATGAGAGATTATTTGCTACTTTAGAAAAAGATAACACTAAAACTGTGGAAGAAGGTCTTATTGAAATATATAAGAAATTAAGACCTGGTGAACCGCCTACAGTTGAAAGTGCATCTTCTTTATTAAATTCTTTATTTTTCGATCCAAAAAGGTATGATTTAGCTAAAGTTGGAAGATATAAATTTAATAAGAAATTGGCTTTAGCTTATAGAATTATGAACAAAATTGCAGCAGAAGATATAGTAAATACAGAAACTGGAGAAGTTTTTGTAAAACAAGGTGAAAAGATTTCTATAGAAAAAGCTAAATCTATTCAAAATTCAGGTATAAATGTAGTAAAAGTATATGCTAATGAAGATAAAATAGTTAAGGTTATAGGAAATAACTTTGTTGATATAAAAGAGCATGTATCTTTTGATATAGATGATTTAAATATAAAAGAAAAAGTGCATTATCCTACTTTAAAAGACATATTAGATACATACAGCACTGAAGAAGAGATAAAAGAAGCTATAAAAGATAATATGAGAAGTTTAATTCCAAAACACATTATACTTGATGATATTATAGCTTCTATAAGTTATCAGTTTAATTTGTTTTATGGAATAGGTAATATTGATGATATAGATCATTTAGGAAATAGAAGAGTAAGATCTGTGGGAGAGTTACTACAAAATCAATTTAGAATAGGTCTTTCTAGAATGGAAAGAGTTATAAAAGAAAGAATGACAATACAGGATATAGAAGTAGCGACTCCTCAGGCGTTAATCAATATAAGACCTGTTGCAGCTGCTATAAAAGAGTTTTTTGGAAGTTCTCAGTTGTCTCAATTTATGGATCAAACAAATCCATTATCTGAACTTACTCATAAAAGAAGGTTATCGGCACTAGGTCCTGGAGGGCTTTCAAGAGAAAGAGCTGGATTTGAGGTTCGTGACGTTCATCATTCTCACTATGGTAGAATGTGTCCTATTGAAACTCCAGAGGGTCCGAACATAGGACTTATAAATTCTCTAGGAACTTATGCTAAAATAAATGAGTATGGTTTTATTGAATCTCCGTATAGAAAAGTAGATAAGGAGACGGGTGTTGTAACAAATGAAATACATTATTTAACAGCTGATGAAGAAGATTTATATATAAGGGCACAAGCAAATGAGCCATTAGATGAAGAAGGAAGATTTATAAATAAAAGAGTTACTTCTAGAACTACTAATGGTACAGTTGAAGTTGTTCCAGCTCATTTAGTTGATTATATGGATATTTCTCCAAAACAGGTAGTTTCAGTTGCTACAGCAATGATACCTTTCCTTGAAAATGACGATGCGAACCGTGCGTTGATGGGATCAAACATGCAACGTCAAGCTGTACCTCTAGTTAGAAGAGAAGCACCTATTATAGGAACTGGTATAGAGTATAGAGCGGCTAAAGATTCAGGAGCTGTAGTTGTAGCTAAGAATTCTGGAGTAGTTGAGAAAGTAACTGCAGATGAAATAGTAATTAAAAGAGAAGATGGAAATAAAGATAGATATAAATTACTTAAATTTAAACGTTCTAACCAAGGAACATGTATAAATCAAACTCCAATAGTTAATAAAGGAGATATGATTAAAAAAGGTGATGTAATAGCTGATGGACCTTCTACTGATATGGGAGAAATAGCTCTTGGTAGAAACTGTCTTATAGCTTTTATGACTTGGGAAGGATACAACTATGAGGACGCAATACTTATAAATGAAAGGCTTGTTAGAGAAGATAGATTGTCTACAATTCATATAGAAGAGTATGAAGCTGAAGCGAGAGATACAAAGCTTGGACCAGAAGAAATAACAAGAGATATTCCAAATGTCGGAGAAGATGCTGTTAAAAATTTAGATGAAAGAGGAATAATAAGAATAGGAGCAGAAGTAGAATCTGGAGATATATTGGTAGGTAAAGTTACTCCTAAAGGAGAAACTGAACTTACAGCAGAGGAAAGACTTCTTCGCGCTATATTTGGAGAAAAAGCTAGAGAAGTTAGAGACACTTCTTTAAAAGTTCCTCATGGAGAATCGGGTATAATAGTTGATGTAAAAGTATTTACAAGAGAAAATGGAGATGAACTTCCTCCGGGAGTAAATGAACTTGTAAGATGTTATATTGCTAAAAAGAGAAAAATAAGTGTTGGAGATAAGATGGCTGGACGCCATGGAAATAAAGGGGTTATATCAAGAGTTTTACCAGAAGAAGATATGCCTTTTATGGCAGATGGTACTCCAGTAGAAATAGTATTAAATCCATTAGGGGTTCCTTCACGTATGAACATAGGACAGGTTCTTGAAGTTCATTTAGGACTTGCTGCAAAAGCATTAGGTTGGCATGTAGCTACTTCTGTATTTGATGGAGCAAAAGAAGAAGACATAAGAGAGGCATTAAGAGAAGCTGGATATCCAGAAGATGGAAAACTCACATTATATGATGGAAGAACTGGAGAAGCTTTTGATAATAGAGTAACAGTTGGATATATGTATATGCTTAAATTACATCACTTAGTTGATGATAAGCTTCATGCTAGAAGTACAGGTCCTTACTCATTAGTTACACAACAACCATTAGGTGGAAAAGCACAATTTGGTGGTCAAAGATTTGGAGAAATGGAGGTTTGGGCACTTGAAGCATATGGAGCTGCTCATACATTACAAGAAATATTAACTGTTAAATCAGATGATGTAATAGGTCGTGTGAGAGCTTATGAAGCTATAGTTAAAGGAGAAAACATACCTGAACCTGGAATTCCAGAATCATTTAAAGTTTTAATAAAAGAACTTCAAAGTTTATGTCTTGATGTAAAAGTATTGACTGAAGAAGATCAAGAAATAGAAGTGAAAGAGTCTTTAGAAGAAGATGAAGTTGTTGATAATTTTGAATATATTCCTTCTGAAGATGATGGATTAAATGAAGATTTAGAGTCTGTGGAAGATAGTGAAGAAGATCTAGATGATGATTTTGATGTGGAATTTGATGAAAGTTTACTTGAAGAAGATTTAGATGATGATTTTAATTTTTAATTAAATATTAATTAGTTAAAATCTCTTGTGTTAGTTGTTAACTAGCACAAGAGATGATATAAATATTGTTATAAATCACTAACATTTTAAATCTCAAAAAGAAGGGAGAGAACTCCTTGTTTGAATTAAATAATTTTGAGTCAATAAAAATAGCGTTAGCATCTCCTGAAAAAATAAGACAATGGTCAAGAGGAGAAGTTAAAAAGCCAGAAACCATAAATTATCGTACATTAAAACCAGAGAAAGATGGATTGTTTTGTGAGAGAATATTTGGTCCTACTAAAGACTGGGAATGTCATTGTGGTAAATATAGAAGAGTAAGATACAAAGGTGTAGTATGTGATAGATGTGGTGTTGAAGTCACTAAGTCTAAAGTAAGACGTGAAAGAATGGGACATATAGAGCTTGCAGCTCCAGTATCTCACATATGGTATTTTAAAGGCATACCAAGTAGAATGGGACTTTTACTTGATATGTCTCCTAGATCGCTTGAAAAAGTACTATATTTTGCATCTTATATAGTTATAGATCCAGGTGAAACTGGATTAACAGAGAAACAACTTTTAACAGAAAAAGAATACAGAGATGCTTTGGAAAAATACGGAAATAGCTTTAAAGCGGGAATGGGAGCAGAAGCTATAAAAGAGCTTTTAAGAAAAATTGACTTAGAAGCTTTATCAAAAGAATTAAAACTTAAATTAAAAGACAGTACAGGACAAAAAAGAGTTAGAACAAAAAGAAGAATGGAAGTTGTAGAAGCTTTTAAGCAATCTGATAATAAACCAGAATGGATGATATTAGATGTAATTCCTGTAATACCTCCTGACTTAAGACCAATGGTTCAGTTAGATGGAGGAAGATTTGCAACTTCTGATCTTAATGATTTGTATAGAAGAGTTATAAATAGAAATAATAGATTAAAAAGATTATTAGAGTTAGGAGCTCCTGACATAATAGTTAGAAATGAAAAAAGAATGCTTCAAGAAGCAGTAGATGCTTTAATTGACAATGGAAGAAGAGGAAGACCAGTTACGGGTCCTGGAAATAGACCTCTAAAATCTTTATCTGATATGTTAAAAGGAAAACAAGGTCGTTTCCGTCAAAATCTTCTAGGAAAGCGTGTTGATTATTCAGGGCGTTCTGTTATAGTTGTAGGACCAGAACTTAAATTTTATCAATGTGGTCTTCCAAAGAAAATGGCATTAGAGCTTTTTAAACCTTTTGTAATGAATGAACTTGTTTCAAAAGGATATGCTCATAATATAAAAAGTGCAAAAAGAATGGTTGAAAAAGTTAAACCTGAAGTATGGGATGTACTTGAAGAAGTTATAAAAGGACATCCGGTTTTACTTAACCGTGCTCCTACGCTTCATAGACTTGGAATACAAGCTTTTGAACCAATTTTAGTGGAAGGAAAAGCCATAAAGCTTCATCCACTTGTGTGTTCTGCGTATAATGCAGACTTTGATGGAGACCAAATGGCTGTTCACGTACCGTTATCTGTTGAAGCTCAAGCTGAAGCTAGATTTTTAATGCTTTCTACTAATAATATATTAGCACCAAAAGATGGTTCACCTATAACTACTCCTACACAAGATATGGTACTTGGAAGTTATTATTTAACTATAGAAATAGAAGGAGAAAAAGGTGAAGGTAGTATATTTAAGGACTACAATGAGATGCTTCTTGCTTATCAGACAGGTGCTGTAGGGCTTCATGCAAAAGTTAAAGTAAGAAAGAAACTTTCTTCAGAAGATAAAGGAAAATTAGTAGAAAGTACAGTAGGTAGATTTATATTTAATGAAAATATACCTCAAGATTTAGGGTTTGTTGATAGAGATAAAGATAAATATTCTTTAGAGGTAGATTTTCTAGTTGATAAAAAACAATTAGGTAAAATTATTGACAAGTGTTTTAGAAAACATGGAAATACAATAACAGCTATAATGCTTGATAATATAAAAGCTTTAGGATTTAATTTTTCAACAAAAGGAGCTATAACAATTTCTGTTGCTGATATGGAAATACCAAAGGAAAAATATCAATTAATATCAGAAGCAGAAGAAAAAGTTGAAAAATATGAAAGAGCATATAGAAGAGGACTTATTTCTGATGAAGAAAGATATGAAAAAGTTATAGAAACTTGGACTGAAACTACTGAAAAAGTAACAGATGCTCTTATGAATAATCTTGGAAGATTAAACAACGTGTTTATAATGGCTCATTCAGGTGCAAGAGGTAGTAAAAACCAAATAAGACAGCTTGGAGGAATGAGAGGTCTTATGGCCAATGCAGCTGGTAAAACAGTTGAAATACCAGTTAAATCGAATTTCCGTGAGGGTCTTACGGTATTAGAATACTTTACATCTTCACATGGAGCTAGAAAAGGTCTTGCAGATACAGCGCTTCGTACAGCGGATTCGGGATATTTAACGAGAAGACTTGTAGATGTAAGTCAAGATGTTATAGTTAGAGAAGAAGATTGTGGAACACAAGAAGGTGTAATAGTAACTGCATTTAAAGATGGAAATGAAGTAATAGAAGAATTATATGATAGAATAGTTGGAAGATACACACTTGAAGATGTAATTGATCCTAACACAAAAGAAGTAATAGTAAAAGCTGATTCTAGAATAGATGAAGAAGAAGCTCAAAAGATAATAGATGCAGGAATTGAAAAAGTAAAAATAAGATCTGTTTTAAATTGTAAAACATCTCATGGAGTGTGCTCTAAATGTTATGGAAGAAACCTTGCTACAGGTAAAGAAGTAAATATAGGAGAGGCTGTAGGTATAATTGCGGCTCAATCTATAGGGGAGCCTGGAACTCAGCTTACAATGCGTACTTTCCATACAGGAGGAGTTGCAGGTGGAGATATCACACAAGGTCTTCCGAGGGTTGAAGAGTTGTTTGAGGCTAGAAAACCTAAGGGTCTTGCTATAATAACAGAAGTTTCGGGAAGAGTTGAACTTGATGAAACTGGAAAGAAAAAAGAAGTGACTATTATACCTGAAATTGGAGAAGCAAAAACTTATTCAATTCCTTATGGAGCTAGAATAAAAGTTAAACAAGGACAATATGTAGAAGCAGGAGATCCTATTACTGAAGGCCCTATAAATCCACATGATATATTGAGGGTTAAAGGTGTGTTAGGAGTTCAAGACTATATAGTTAAAGAAGTACAAAGAGTGTATAGAATGCAGGGTGTTGATATAAATGATAAACACGTAGAAATTATAGTAAGACAAATGCTTTCAAAAGTAAAAATAGAAGAACCTGGAGATACAGATTTACTTCCAGGAGGACTTGTAGATATATTAGAATTTAATAGAGTAAATGAAGTTGCTGAAAGAAAAGGATTAAAACCGGCTATAGCAAAGAGGGTTCTTTTGGGAATTACAAAAGCGTCTCTTGCAACAGAATCTTTCCTATCAGCAGCATCATTCCAAGAAACAACAAGAGTTTTAACTGAAGCTGCTATAAAAGGAAAAGAAGATAATTTAATAGGACTTAAAGAAAATGTAATTATAGGTAAATTAATACCAGCTGGAACTGGTATGAAAAGATATAAGAATATAGCAGTGGAAAAAGTGGAAAAATAAACTTGGATTAACCTTTTGCAAAGATATATTGACACTAAAGTATATATAATGTTAAAATGTTAAAGTGTGCAAATTTAAGAAAGTTGACTTTTAAATATTTAGGAGATTATTTTAATAATCTCCTAGGTATTTAATAAGGAGGAAACTTTATGGATTTACAAAATTTAAAAAATGAAAAAAAAATAGTAGGCACCAAACAAACAACTAGAGCTTTGAAAGAAGATAAGGTAAAAGTAATTTTTATAGCTCAAGATGCAGAAAAGCATATAACAAAAAATGTAGAAGAATTATCAAAGGAAAAAGGCATAGATATAATCTATGTCGAGTCAATGAAAGAGCTAGGCAGAGCTTGCGGTATACAAGTAGGAGCTGCTGTAGCTGGTATGTTAAAATAATAGTTGGCAGTCATTAATACTGAAGAAAATTTTGGAAGGAGGTGCACATGATGCCAACAATAAATCAATTAGTTCGTAAAGGTAGAAAAGCATTAGAGAAAAAATCTACTGCTCCAGCTTTACAAAAAGGTTTTAACTCATTAAACAAAAAAGTTACAAATATAAGTTCGCCACAAAAAAGAGGAGTTTGTACTTCTGTTAAAACTGTAACTCCTAAAAAGCCTAACTCAGCTTTAAGAAAGGTTGCAAGGGTTAGACTTACTAACGGAATAGAAGTTACAGCTTATATCCCAGGAGAAGGACACAACTTACAAGAGCACAGTGTTGTTCTTATAAGAGGTGGTAGGGTAAAAGACTTACCAGGGGTTAGATATCATATTTTAAGAGGTACATTAGATACAGCAGGAGTAGAAAACAGAAAACAAGCAAGATCTAAATATGGTACTAAGAAACCTAAGGCTGCTAAAAAGTAATTAAATAATCGTTCGGTGCTTTAAATATATATATATTTATGGCATCACGGCAGCTTTATGCTTGTCGAGTACCGATGATCTAAAAAAGATTAAGGAGGGAAGTATAATGCCAAGAAGAGGTAATGTTCCAAAAAGAGAAGTTTTACCAGATCCAATATACGGAAGTAAAGTTGTTACTAAATTAATAAACAATTTAATGCTAGATGGAAAAAAAGGTAAAGCACAAAAAATAGTTTATGGTGCTTTTGAACTTATAAAAGAGAGAACAGGAGAAGAACCATTAGAAGTATTTGAAAAAGCTATGAATAATATAATGCCTGTACTTGAAGTTAAAGCTAGACGTGTTGGAGGAGCTAACTATCAAGTACCTGTAGAAGTAAGACCAGAAAGAAGACAAACTTTAGGATTAAGATGGTTAGTTAACTACAGTAGAGCTCGTGGAGAAAAAGGCATGGTAGAAAAATTAGCTAAAGAAATAATGGATGCAGCTAACAATACAGGAGCATCTGTTAAGAAGAAAGAAGATACTCATAAAATGGCAGAAGCTAACAAGGCGTTTGCTCATTATAGATGGTAGAATACGAATTGTGTTAACAGGTGATTTTTATATAAGAGAGGAGGATACCTGTGCCTAGAAAATTTCCTTTAGAAAGAACTAGAAATATAGGTATAATGGCCCATATAGATGCGGGGAAAACTACTACTACTGAAAGAATCCTTTTCTATACAGGGGTTACTCGTAAAATAGGGGAAACTCATGAAGGAGCTTCTCAAATGGACTGGATGGAGCAGGAGAAAGAAAGAGGTATAACTATTACTTCTGCTGCTACAACTTGTCAATGGAAAGATCATAGAATTAATATAATAGATACTCCAGGACACGTAGACTTTACTGTAGAAGTTGAAAGATCACTTCGTGTTCTTGATGGTGCAGTTGCGGTTTTCTGTGCTAAAGGAGGAGTTGAGCCTCAATCAGAAAATGTATGGAGACAAGCTGACAACTATGGAGTACCGAGAATTGCATTTGTAAACAAAATGGATAGAACAGGTGCAGATTTCTTTAATGTTATTGAAATGATGAAAGATAGATTAGGAGCTAATGCTGTAGCAATTCAAATTCCTATAGGTAATGAAGATACTTTTACTGGTATAGTAGACCTTGTGGAAATGAATGCGAGAATATATAAAGATGATTTAGGGAAAGATATTGAAGTAACTGAAATACCTGATGAATTAAAAGATCAAGCAGAAGAGTACAGAGAAAAATTAGTTGAAGCTGTTGCAGAAACTGATGAAGAGTTAATGATGAGATATTTAGAGGGAGAAGAAATATCTAATGAAGAATTAAAAGCTGCAATAAGAAAAGCTACAATTGCATGTGAATTAAATCCTGTACTTTGTGGTAGTGCTTATAAAAACAAAGGAGTTCAGTTGCTACTTGATGCAGTTATAGATTATATGCCAGCTCCAGTTGATATACCTGCTATAAAAGGTGTATTACCAGATGGAGAAGAAGATGAAAGACATGCATCAGATGATGAGCCATTCTCAGCTTTAGCATTTAAGATAATGGCAGATCCATTTGTTGGAAAACTTGCGTTCTTTAGAGTTTATTCAGGAGTGCTAAATGGTGGTTCTTATGTTTTAAACTCTACTAAGAACAAAAAAGAGAGAATTGGACGTATATTACAGATGCATGCTAACTCTAGAGAAGAAATTTCAGAGGTTTACGCTGGAGATATAGCTGCAGCTGTTGGATTAAAAGATACTACAACTGGAGATACTTTATGTGATCCAAATCATCCAATAATTCTTGAATCAATGGAATTCCCAGAGCCAGTTATATCTGTTGCTATAGAACCTCAATCTAAAGCGGCTCAAGAAAAAATGGGTATAGCTCTTCAAAAACTTGCAGAAGAAGACCCAACATTTAGAGTTCGTACTGATGAAGAAACAGGACAAACTATTATATCAGGTATGGGAGAGCTTCACTTAGAAATAATAGTAGATAGATTATTAAGAGAATTTAAAGTTGAAGCAAATGTTGGAGCTCCACAAGTTGCTTATAGAGAGACTATCACTAAAGAAGTTGATGTTGAGTATAAATATGCTAAACAATCTGGTGGTAGAGGACAATATGGTCATGTTAAGATTAAAGTTAGACCAAGAGAAGCTGGAGCAGGATATGAATTTATCAATAGCATTGTAGGAGGAGCAATTCCAAAAGAATACATCGGTCCTGTTGATGCCGGTATTCAAGGAGCTATGGAAGCGGGAGTTGTAGCAGGATATCCTGTAGTTGATGTTGAAGTTGAATTATATGATGGATCTTATCATGAAGTAGACTCTTCAGAAATGGCATTTAAAGTTGCTGCTTCTATGGCGTTTAAAGATGCAATGAAAAAAGCAAATGCAGTGCTTCTTGAACCATACTTTAAAGTTGAAGTAGTAACTCCAGAAGATTACATGGGAGATGTAATAGGAGACTTAAACTCTAGACGTGGTAGAATAGAAGGTATGGAAGCAAGAGCAGGAGCTCAAGTAATCAATGCTTATGTTCCGCTTGCAGAAATGTTTGGTTATGCTACGACTTTAAGATCTATTACTCAAGGTCGTGCAACATATACAATGATATTTGATCACTATGAGCAAGTTCCAGCAGGAGTTGCTAAAAAGATAATAGAAGGAAAATAATAAATAATAATGGTAGGGTATTATCCCTACCATATATATAAAAAAAGGAGGAAGAAAAAATGGCAAAAGCTAAATTTGAAAGAACTAAGCCACACGTTAACATTGGAACAATAGGACACGTAGACCATGGTAAAAC
>NZ_FQXH01000056.1 GCF_900129915.1 Tepidibacter thalassicus DSM 15285 | reverse complement strand
TTTTCTATATTTCCAATACTTATTTTAGAATTAAAGAAAAGGGGGTTTAAGAGATGAGCTTTAGGCAAAGGATAAAAAAGCTAGTAACCTACCTAACGATAAGTACAATGTTAGTAGGAACAATACCATTTCAACCCATAGGGATAAATAAGGTTTATAACACTAAAGCCTATGCAGAAGAAACAGAAGAAAAAACCGAATTTAAGCTAATGGATATACAGAAAGAGATGGAGAACATAGAAAAAGGAAAAGGACATTATTACTTGTATATGTGGGCTTATTACGACATATGGACAGATGAATGGAAAGGCTATGATGATAAAAGGTCATTGAATGCCACATGGGAAGAAGTAGTAAGAAATAAGAGAGGAAACGTAAAAATAGGTGGCAAGACAAATTACTATGTACCAATAAGTTTAGACATATTATATCCCGATGGATTTAGACCTGAGAGTGTAGAGTCCGTAATACCCTTAACAACAAAATATGTACCTGAAACATTTATAAAAAAAGTATTATCCTACCCAAACACAAAGAATACCAAAACGTTTGATTTAACATTTAGGAAATATATGAAACATTGGGAGTTATACACATTTGATGAAATAAACATGGATTTAGACGGAGTAAAAAAGACCGAATATGGTTGGGAAATACCAATAAGACCAGTAATAAAATCGACACATAATCCATATAATACAGAAAAACCATACGGCTTTGACACTAAAGTTTTTGTAGACAATACTCTAAGAAAAGAAATACAAAAATGGAAGAATGACCCCGTAAAGAAAGCAGAATTTATGCAAAGTAACCATGGCAACATGACATACAAAGATTATGTGATACAAGAATTTGAAAAGGAATATAGAAAATGGGCAGTAATGCCACATTATAGTTATGAAAGATTATGGGATAATGTATTATTACCTGAAAATGTAATGGGAACAAGATACTATGCACCGATATTAGTAAAATTCAAAGAAGGAAAAGACCTAGCAGTAAAACCCGAAGGAG
>NZ_FQXH01000035.1 GCF_900129915.1 Tepidibacter thalassicus DSM 15285 | reverse complement strand
TAAGACCCCAGGAAGACTACCTGGTAGATAGGTCCAAGGTGTAAGCTCAGTAATGAGTTCAGCTGATGGATACTAATAGGTCGAGGACTTGACCAATAAATCTGTGCAGTTTTGAAAGTATGAAAAAAAATAAAGATTATGTGGTTACAATAGCGAGGAGGATACACCTGTTCCCATTCCGAACACAGAGGTTAAGCTCCTCAGCGCCGATGGTACTTGGAGGGAGACCTCCTGGGAGAGTAGGACGTAGCCACGTAATCTTTTTTTATTTTTTGAAATAGTTACAAACTAATTAAATTTTTCATAAAATATTGAGTTTTTTTAAAAAAATATATAAAATTAAAGTATACTAAGTATACTATAAAAATATATGGGGGAAGTAATATGAAAAAATTTAATGTTTTATTAAATACAATTTTAGGTACAGTAATTATTTATTTTATAAAAAAACTTGAAGGACTATATTTTTTTGTGGGAGTATTTGTATTATTGCTTATATTGAATATTGTATCTAATAGAATATTTAGTAGTATTAATTTATCTGAAGAAGATATAGAAAAATCTGAAATGTTAAAACAAAGGAATTTAAATCAAAAATTTAGTTTAAAATTAGGAAAATTAGGAGAAAATTTAAACAAATTTTTACATGATGTGAGGATAATTATAGGAAATATATATTCGCTTTCAGAGAGGCTTAATGAAAATACAAATGTAATTTCTCAAAACATATATAATAATTCTTTGGCTTTTGAAGAAATATTGACATCTATTGATGATTTGTCAAAAACAATTAATTCTCAAACAGAAGAAATGAAAAAATTAGAACATACATCTGATAAGTTATTTGAATATGCAAATGTATCAAAAACTAATTCTGAAAGAGCTATAAATGAAGTAAAAAATATGAATCAAGTGATTAAAGAAAATAAAGAAGTTTTCACAATGGTTATAAAACTTCTAAAACGAAGTAAGGATGTTGGAAATGATATAGCTAGTGAAGTTGTAAATCTTACTCATGAGGTGAAGGATATATACAATATTATAGACGAAGTAGAAGGAATTTCGAATAAAACTAATTTATTGGCTTTAAATGCTGCGATTGAAGCGGCAAGAGCAGGAGAAGCTGGACGAGGTTTTGCAGTTGTAGCAGAAGAAATTAGAAATCTTGCAGTTCAATCTTCAAATTCTGTTGGAAAAATATCAGATATAATAAATTTGGTTACAGAAAAAATAATAGATATATCTAATAAAATACAAAAAGAAATGAGTTTGGTAAATGAAGATATGAGCGTAGCAGATGAATCTATAGTTTCTTTAGGTAATATATACAATACATCTGAACAAGTAATAAAAGATGTTGAAAAAATATACGATAATTCAATAGAACAATTAAAATTAGCAGAAGAAGTAAATAAAATTGTAAAGGATTTTACTTTGATAGTAGATACGACAAATCAAGTGTCTTATAGAATAAACGAAGAAAGTATGGAACATTCATCGGCTATACAGTCTATAGCATCATCTGTTTCAGAACTTGAAAATATGTCTCAAGAAACATTTGGATATGTGAGAAAATATTTAGATAGTTTTAATATAACAGATCAAATGAATCGAAGAATAGATGAGTCATTTAAAGTATTGAGAGATATAGCTAAAGATACGAGTATTTTAGAAAAATCTTATGGGCAAGAAGCTAGAAAAAAATTAAAAGATATAGTCAATTCAAAGCCGTATTTTGAGATTATTTGTGCTTTGAATAAGGAAGGGTATAGCGCTGTTTCTAATATAGATGAAGATGATTTTGTATATAATTTTAAACACAGAAAGTATTTTAAAGAAGGAATGAAAGGAAAAGAATTTAAATCAAAACCATATATTTCAACAGATACAGGAAATTACTGTGTAGCTATTGCTGTTCCAATAAAAGGTGAAAATAGTAATGTAGTTGGGGTAGTTATGGCAGATGTAATTTTAAGTTAAAGAGGCATAAAATATATGCTTCTTTTTTTTTTTATAACGAATAGGAAATTATATTCCTATTTAAATTGTGGATAAATATAAATTCCGTTATGAGTTTTAAGCAACGGAATTTGTTAGAATTCGTTGGCGCCATGAAATTTTAAAAAAGTTTACATTGTAAAATCTTTAGAATAAAGACTTTTTTATTTCCAAGGAAATTTTTTGATTATTTTTGAAGATGTATTAACTAAAAAATTAAGGAAATAATAAAAAATAAAGGAAGGAGATGAAAAAATGAAAGAAAAACAAATATGCTATATATGTAATCGAGAATGTGAAAATTGGATAGAGATTTTGGGAAGTTATGTATGTAGGGATTGTGAGCAAGAAATGATAAATGAAGATGCGAGCGAGCTTAAAATGGAGTATTATAGAAGTAGGTTAAAAAGCCTTTGGAGAAATAATATATCTTAGAATTAAAAAGCTATACAGACGGTATAGCTTTTTTTATATAGAATAATGTGTTTTTTTTTGTTATGATTAATAAGAAATGTTTAATTAGGAGATGATTTTATGGATAATATGCCTTTGATTGACGCTCTTTATGAAATAGTAGATAAAAATGTAGTTTCTTTTCATGTTCCAGGACATAAAAAAGGAAGTATATATAAAAAAATAAACTATATAAAGTACAGAAAAAATATATTTAATATAGATACAACTGAAATACCGGGTACTGATAATCTTCATTTTCCTGAAAGTGTAATAAAAAAGTCTCAAGAAATAGCATCGGAAGTATTTAATAGTGATCATACTTTTTTTTTAGTAAATGGTACTACTTGTGGTATATATGCATCTATTATGTCAATATGTAATCCTAAAGATAAAATAATAGTAAATAGAGATTGTCATCAATCTGTTGTAAATGCTTGTATATTATCGGATTTAGAACCAATATATGTAAATCCAAGTGTGGATTTTAATTCAGGCATATCTTTGGGAGTGGCTTTTGAAGATATAAAAAAAGCACTTGATGATAATGAAGATGCAAAAGGAGTGATTATAACATATCCTACTTACTATGGAGTTAATATAGATATAAAAAAAATAGCGGATTATGTGCACAATAAAGGTAAAATTTTAATAGTTGACGAAGCCCATGGCTCACATTTAGGTTTGAGTAAATTTTTGCCAGAATCAGCAATTGAACTCGGTGCAGATATAATTATTCAAAGTACTCATAAAACATTACCAGCTTTTACTCAATCATCTATGCTCCATGTTAAAGGAAATAGGGTTGATGTAGATAGATTAAAATCATTTTTAAAAATAGTACAGTCTTCATCTCCTTCTTATATATTGATGTCATCTCTTGAAATGGCAGTCAATATATATAAAAACAATGGTAAAGAATTGATGAATAGTTTAATAAAAAATATAAATGATATTGTAAAGTTTATAGATAATCTAAAAAATATAGAAGTATTTAAAATGAAAGGGCAAGATATAACAAAACTATATATCATAACTAAAAAGCTCAAAAAAAGCGGACATGAAATAGAAAATATATTAAGATATAAATATAATATACAAGTGGAACTTTCAAATCCTTATGGTGTATTATTAGTATGTAGCATTGGAAATACTAAAGAAGATTTTGAAAAACTAAAAGAAGCATTAATTCAAATAGACAGTGAAGTAGGAGATAAAGATTTAATTGAAATAAATTATCCAACTGTTATACCTAAAAAAATACTAAATCCAAGAGATGCTTTTTATTCATGTAAAAAAAGTATAAAAATAGAAAAATCTATAGGGAAAATATGTGGAGAATATCTAATTCCATATCCTCCTGGAATAAGCATAATATCTCCTGGAGAAGAAATAACTAAAGAAGTAGTAGATTATATAAAAAAATCTAAAGAAATGGGAACGAATATTACAGGAATTAAAGATAAAAATTTAGAATACATACAAGTTATAGATTAGAGGTGATATATTGAAAGGGTTATTTATAACAATTGAAGGGCCAGATGGCTCTGGCAAATCTACACAGATAAAACTTTTAAAAGAGTACTTAGAAAACAAAGGATATGATGTCGTATTAACTAGAGAGCCAGGAGGAACACATATAAGTGAAAAAATAAGAGATATAATATTGGATAAAGAAAATAAAAATATGCATCCAAAAACTGAAGCACTACTATATGCTGCATCGAGAGCTCAGCACGTAGAAGAACGTATAAAGCCAGCATTAAATGACGGTAAAATTGTAATATGTGATAGATTTGTAGATTCAAGTATAGTATATCAAGGATTGGGAAGAAATTTAGGAATAAAAAATGTATATGATATTAATTTATTTGCTATGGGAGATATAATTCCAGATTTTACATTGTTATTTGATATAGATATGTCAGTAGCAAAAAAGAGAAAAGAAAATAGAGGAGATTTAGATAGATTAGAAAGCGAAGAGGATTTTTTTCACAAACAAGTATTTAAAGGATATAAAAAATTGAAAAATTTATATCCAGATAGAATAAAAGTAGTCAAAGCAGATGATTCTATTGAGGAAGTTCATGAGAGAATAATAAATATAATAGATGAGTTTTTGGAGAGATAGATATGTATTTTAAGAATATAATTGGACAAGATATAGCGAAAAGATTTATTATAAATTCTATAAAAAAAGATAGAATAAACCACGCTTATTTATTTGAGGGCCCTAGCGGTGTCGGTAAAAAGACATTTGCTATGGAATTTAGTAAAATACTATTAAATATAAACAATTTAGAAAATAGTCCTGATTTTAAATTATTAACTCCTAAAGGTTCATCATTTAAAATAGAACAGATAAGAAATATGCAGTCGGATATAGTAGTAAAACCTTATAAAAATAAAAAAATATATATATTAGAAGACTGTGACAAAATGACTGTACAAGCTCAAAATGCTCTATTAAAAACATTAGAAGAGCCACCTGAATATGCAGTTTTAATATTAATTGTCAAAAATAGTGCAACACTTTTGGATACTATAAAATCTAGATGTGAAGTTATAAAATTTTCACCATTGTCTCTAGTTGATATAGAAAATTATTTAATAAAACATAAAAATATAGATAGAAACAAAGCAAAAGTTGTATCTTCATTTTCAATGGGAATACTGGCTAATGCTTTAGAATTGTTGGAATCAGAAGATTTTAATAAAAAAAGAGAAGAAATAGAAGATTATATAAATATAATTTTGTCCAATGATGTAGTGGATATGCTCAATATAAACTCGAAATTAGAAAAAAATAAAGACGATATAATTAATATATTGGATATGCTTACTACTTATTTTAGAGATTTAATATTTATAAAAGAAAATGTAGATGAAAATATTATCATAAATATAGATAGAATAAATTTTTTAAAAGATTTAAGTAAAGAACTTACCTATTCCCAAATTTCAAGTATTATTGATATAATAGAGGAAACTAAGAAAAAACTTATAAGTAATTGTAATTTTAATTTAGCAATTAGTGCCATGGTTTTAAATATACATGAGGTGATTAAATGATAAAAGTTGTAGGGATTAGATTTAAAAAAGCGGGAAAAATATATTATTTTGATCCTTTAGATTTTACAGTGCAAAAAGATATGGACGTTATAGTGGAAACAGCAAGAGGACTTGAATATGGTAAAATAATAGTAGGGCCTAAGGAAGTTACAGAAGATGAAATAGTATCTCAATTAAAGCCTATAGTTAGAATAGCAACAGATGAAGATAAAGAGATATACATGGAAAATAAGAAAAAAGCAAGAGAAGCTTTTGATATTTGTTTAGAAAAAGTAAAAGAACACGGTCTTGATATGTATTTAATAGATTCTGAATATACATTTGACAGAAATAAGCTTATTTTTTACTTTACAGCAGAAGGCAGAGTGGATTTTAGAGAACTTGTTAAAGATTTAGCTGCTATATTTAAAACTAGAATAGAATTAAGACAAATAGGAGTAAGAGATGAAGCAAAATCAATAGGTGGATTAGGACCTTGTGGAAGACCTCTTTGCTGTGCTACATGGCTTGGAGATTTTCAACCTGTTTCTATTAAAATGGCAAAAGATCAAGAACTTTCTCTTAATCCTACAAAAATATCAGGCATATGTGGAAGGCTTTTTTGTTGTTTAAAATACGAACACAATGTTTACAGTGAAATACTTGAAAAAATGCCATCTGTATCATCAATAGTAATGACTCCTGATGGTAAGGGAAAAGTAGTAGAAACAAATACACTTTTAGAACAATTAAAAGTTGAATTAGAAAATTCAAAACATGGAGAAATAAAAATATATAATATTCACGAGATAAAAATATTAGAAGATAAAAAATGTAGAGAATGTTGTTCAAATTGTGAAACTGTAGCTGAAGAAATACCAGATGAATTAAAAGAACTTGAAGATTAAAGGTAGGATTTTTCCTACCTTTTATAACGAAAAAACAAAAGAGGAGATGGAAAATGGACGTAATATTAAAAGATACAGAGAGAATAGATGATCTTCAAATAAAAGGATTAAGAATAATTCAAGATAAAGAAGGATTTTGCTTTGGAATAGATGCAGTACTTCTTGCTAATTTTACTAAAATAAAGAACAACTCTAAAGTTGTAGATTTAGGAACAGGAACAGGTATAATACCGATACTTATAGCTGGCAAAAGTAAAGCTAAGGAAATAATAGGAGTTGAAATACAAAGAGAAGTAGCTGACATGGCAAAAAAATCTGTAAAACTCAATAAATTAGAAGATAGGGTTAAAATAATAAATGAAGATATAAAAAATATAGAAAATATTTTGCCTGTTAATACTTTTCACGTTGTAACATCAAATCCTCCATATATGCATACTGATGGAATTAAAAATATCAATGATAAAAAAGCAATATCAAGACATGAAATAATGTGCAACTTAGAAGATGTAATAAAATCTGCATCGAGGCTTTTAATGCACCATGGCAAATTTTATATGGTACATAGGCCTATAAGACTTGCGGATATTATGACTTTATCTAGAAAATATAAGTTAGAGCCAAAAATTATACAATTTATTCATCCAAAAGTAGGAAAAGCTCCAAACCTTATGCTTATTCAATTTACAAAAGCAGGAAAACCAGAGCTTAAAGTATTAGAACCTCTTTATGTATATAAAGAGAATGGCGAATATACTGACAAAATAAAAGAAATTTATGCAAAAGAAGATATAGGAGAGATTTAAATGAAAGGAAAACTTTTTGTATGTCCAACACCAATAGGAAACTTAGAAGATATAACATTTAGAACATTAAACACATTAAAAGAAGTTGATTTAATTGCTGCTGAAGATACTAGGCATAGTATAAAACTTTTAAATCACTTTAATATAACAAAACCATTAACTAGCTATCACGAACATAATAAAGAAAGTAAAGGAAGAGTAATAATAGATAAAATTTTGTCTGGCGAAAATGTTGCACTGATTACAGATGCTGGAATGCCGGGAATTTCAGACCCAGGTGAAGATATAATAAAACTTGCAATAGATGAAGGAATAAAAGTAGAGGTGTTACCTGGAGCAACTGCTTTTGTAACTGCACTTGTAGGATCAGGGCTTGTTACTAAAAAATTTGCGTTTGAAGGATTTTTGAATAGGGATAAAAAAGTCAGAAAAAAGGAATTAGAAAATTTAAAATATGAAAAAAGAACACTTATATTCTATGAATCTCCACATAGATTAAAAAATACACTAAAAGATATGTTAAGCATATTAGGGAATAGAAATATATGTATATCGAGAGAACTTACTAAGAAATATGAAGAAATAATAAGAAGTAGTATAGAAGATGCTTTAGAAATATTTGAAAATAGAGAAATAAAAGGAGAATTTGTACTTATAGTAGAAGGATTTAGTGAAGATATAGAAATAACAAATAATAATGAAGATTTAAGTTTAAGAGAATATGTAATCAAACTCGTAGATGAAGGAATGAGTAAAAAAGAAGCTATAAAATACGTAGCAAAAGAAAGAAAGCTTCGAAAAAATGAAGTATATCAAGAAGTTTTAGATATATAAAAAAATCCCATTGTTGGGATTTTTAAAATATTACTACTTTATTTGTGATAATTTATCTATGCAAGAAATACAAATGTTTTTGCCTTCATAGTGTTTAACATCTTTTGCATTTCCACAGAATATGCAAGCAGGCTCGTATTTTTTTAATATTATACTTTCGCCATCAACGTATATTTCTAAGGCATCTTTTTCAGCTATATTTAAAGTTCTTCTTAACTCTATAGGAATAACAACTCTTCCTAATTCATCGACTTTTCTTACTATTCCAGTAGATTTCATATTATTACCTCCCTGTATAAAATTATTATGTAACATTTTTCGACAATTTACATATTAAAATAATAGCAGGTTTGGGAATAAAAGTCAATCAAAAGTGAATGAATTTACTTAGATTTAACATAAACTTAACATAAAGGGGGAATTAAAATTGGAATTAAACAATAATTTAATTAATGATTTTAAAAAAGTTAATTTGGAATTAAAAAATAAATATAAACCTATAAAAAACATAGAAACTAAAAAAATAAGGGGCATTTTAAATATAAAAAAAATGAAAAAATTAAATCAAATTGAACTTAAAAAAATACATGAAAAAGGAGATATAATAGGAGTAGATGGAAGTAAAAATAAAATAGGAAATTTGTTTCCGCATTATTTAATGGCGATACAGTCTTTAGCAAAAGCCATGGATTTGAGAAAAAAACCTATTTTTAAGTCTATTGTGTATTCTCCGTTAATTGATAGTTTAGATTTAAAAGAAGCAGAAGATAAAGAAAAAAATATTATGGCACAACTTGAGGTAGATGCGGCATTAGAATCTATACAAAAACACAATCCTTATATATTAATGATGGATGGTTCGTTGATGACTTATAGAATAAAATGTTCAAGTGAATGGGAAAAACTCAAAAAGGCAGCTATTAATAATAATGTATTATTAATAGGAGTAATAGAAGAAATAAAAACAAAAGAAATGGTGTCTTTTTTAAAAAAAGAAATAAGCATAGATGAAAATACATACGATAAGGAAATATTATTTGGACTTTTAAAGGAAAGTGAATATATTTATATAAATTCTAAAAAATCAAAGAAGGGTGAAGCGGGAATAAGTTCTTGTTTTTTAAGAACATCATCTGACCCGAATGTCATAGGATTAGATTTCTTAGAGGAACAGAGAGATTACTTAGATGAAATTTGCAACACAGTATATACTTTAACTCCTAAACATTCAAGAGGAATACCTATATGGCTTGATATAGTGGATAAAGAAGTTAAAATTTCTGATGAAATGATGAATGCTTTAGTTGAAACTTATATAGATAAAGAATTAGTAAATTTATTTTTGAAACCTAAAAGAGAAAACAGAAGCCTATAAATTAAAAGGAAAGGAGAAAATAAAATGCAGGTTGTGGGATTTACTACTCAACAAGAAGTAACTGTTGTAACTAAAATAAGACCTTTTAAAATCAATGAAATAATAATTATAGAAGATGACTATCAAAACGATCAATTAGGGGAAGTATTTGAAACAATGTCATATAATAGATACATACCTTTAAATGTAAATGGAGGATTAATAGATTCAAATGTTTTAAATGCACTTAATCAGCTTGGTTATGAAGTTGGAGAAGAAACAATACATTTAGCCAAGGTAAGACTTTTAGAAGAAGCAGATTACCCTATTTGTACAGGAGCTAGAGCTAGAAAGCCAAGATTTGATGAAGTGAAAAGTTTATTTATAAAATGTAAAAAAGAAGAAGGGCTTTTACTCGGTGAAGTTAAATCGACAGAAGATATGGCAGAGAGCATGGATGATGAACTAAAAGATCTTTTTTGTATATGGGATAAAAATGGTATTAGGAATCAAAAGGGAATACCTTTTATATTTGATATAAGAAAAATGCAACAATATCCTCATATAGGTATATTTGGAGGGTCTGGTTCTGGAAAAAGTTTTGGTACAAGAGTAATTCTTGAAGAAATTATGAAATTAAATATTCCAACTGTAATACTCGATCCTCATTTTGAAATGGATTTTTCAAATAAATGTACTGATTTAGAAGAAAAGTATTTAACTGATTTTAAAGATAAATTTAATATATATCAAATAGGGATTGATGTAGGAGTAAAATTTGAAGACTTAGATAAAAATGAACTTAAAAAGCTTTTATCAGCATCGGGCAGTTTAACAGATTCTATGAGTAATGTTATAGATACACTTTATAAAAAGAAAGATACTTATCTTACTTTTTCAAAAAGACTTGACTATTTAGCAGAAGGACATAGAATTGGTTCGGAGAAAAAAATATATGAAAAAATAATCAACTCTTCAAATCCGTATGAAGAAGAAAAATACAAAGAAATACAAAAATTATTTTTAGAATACAATAATAAGTGTCCAGCAGCTTCTGTGAGTGGTATAATATGGAGACTTAATAGACTTTATAATGAAGGTATTTTTTCAAAGGACATAGATCCAATAGAAGATGGACTTAAAAAAGGAAAACTCATAGTTATACAAGGAGATATGAGGCTTATACAAGTATTTTCGACTTATCTTTTAAACAGACTTTATCATAAAAGAAGAAATTACAAAGATTCAAAATACAAAGAAATAGAAGATGCAGAATTTTTCCCACCTTTTATAATAGTTACAGATGAAGCTCATAATTTTGCTCCAAAGGGCTTTGATTCTCCTTCTAAAAGTATAATAAAAGAAATAGCTCAAGAAGGTAGAAAATACGGAGTATTTTTAATACTTGCAACCCAAAGACCTACTCTCCTTGATGAAACTGTTACAGCGCAACTTAACACTAAATTTGTATTTAGAACAGTAAGAGCTTCAGATATATCTACTATAAAAGAAGAAACCGATATAAGTGCAGAAGAAGCAAAAAGACTTCCGTATTTAAGATCAGGAGATACATTTATATCTTCAGCTATAATAGGAAGAACTATACCTGTTAGAATAAGAATGGCTAAAAGCACTAGTCCTCATACTGAAAATCCATTTGATGAACTTGCTTTATTTATAGAAGAATCTAAAAATAAAATATATAATTTGATAAAGGACAAGCTTCCTATAAGAGAAATAGCTCTTGAAGATGTTTTGATAACGCTTGAACAAAATGGTGTTGAGATAGATGTGTCTAAGTTAAAGGAAGAACTAGATAGACTTGTAAATGACAATAAATTAGTAAAAAAAGAAACTATATTTGGAGCATCTTATGAAGATGTAAATTAATAAACCATGGCAAAAAAGCCATGGTTTAATGTTTTCTATTTTTGTTTTCGATTAAATCTAAAATTGGAACTTCCATTCTTTTATCGTTGTTTAAACTTCTTACGTATGCGGTTTCTGTTTTATTATCAACTCTTTCAATCCATATAGGTTCATTTTTGTAAAGGACTTCAACTATATCATTAGATTGTAGTATTTCTTGAGCTCTTCGTATAAACATATATGCACCTCCTAAGTTTATTATTTCTAAATTTCACATTAAAAATACTAAAAATTATACATTAAAAAAACAACACAAATTAGAAAAATAATTTAAATAATAAAGCGGTTTTACCAAAAAGTCTTTTTAAACAACTGTACTTAATGGAAATAACTTGTTAAAATGATGTTAAAAAGGAATATAAAAAATAAGGGGAGAGATTGATGAAAAAAAGTTTATCCATAAAAAATATAAAGATTTCACCATCAGTAACACTTGCTATTACAGCAAAAGCAAAAAAAATGAAATCAGATGGTGAAGATGTAATAAGTTTTGGTGCAGGAGAACCTGATTTTAAAACACCAGAACATATAAGAAATGCGGCAATAGATGTCATTCAAAATGGAAATATAGGCTATACAGCGGCATCTGGTCTTTCACAGTTAAAAGAAGCTATATGTGAAAAGTTTAAAAATGACAATGATTTAGAATATACTTCAGAAAATATAGTTGTATCTAACGGGGCAAAACATTCGCTATTTAATGCACTACAAGCTATATGCAATCCGGGAGATGAAGTTATAATTCCCACTCCTTATTGGGTTAGTTATCCAGAGCTTGTAAAATTAGCAGATGCTGTACCGGTATTTGTTGAAGCTTTAGAAGAATATGGATTTAAATACACAAGAGAAAATCTTTTGAAAGCTGTAAGTAAAAAAACTAAAGCAATAATATTAAATAGTCCCAATAATCCGACAGGAGCAGTTTATACTGAAAGTGAATTGAGAGAGATAGCTGATATTGCAGTTAATAATAACATTTATATAATATCTGATGAAATTTATGAAAAACTTATTTATGAAGGAAAACATATTAGCATAGCATCATTTAATGAAAAAATAAAAGATTTGACAATAGTTATAAATGGAGTATCAAAAGGATATGCAATGACAGGGTGGAGAATAGGATATAGCGCAGCTAATAAGGAAATAACTAAAATAATGACAAATATTCAAAGTCATGCTACATCAAATCCAAATACAATTGCTCAATATGCAGCTATTGCAGCTTTAAAGGGAGATCAAGAAGTGGTAAATGATATGGTAAAAGCTTTTGATGAAAGAAGAAAATATATGGTTGAGAAGATAAATAATATATCTAATTTATCGTGTAAAGAACCTAAAGGTGCATTTTATGTAATGGTAAATATATCTAAAATAATAGGAAAAGAATTTGATGGAATTAAAATTAAAAATTCAATGGATTTTGCTGATTATCTTCTTGAAAAGGTTAAAGTAGCAGTTGTTCCTGGAATTGGGTTTGGAGTTGAAAATTATATAAGACTTTCTTATGCAACTTCTATTGAGAATATAAAAGAAGGACTTAAAAGAATTGAAAGAGCTATTAATATTTAGTTATTTTATAAAGAGGTGAATGGAGTGAGCAAAATTAAAATAACAGAAACTGTTTTAAGAGATGCTCATCAATCTCTTATAGCTACAAGACTTACAACTGATGAGATACTTCCAATACTCGAAGTTATGGACGAAGTTGGATATCATGCCATGGAGGTTTGGGGAGGAGCTACATTTGATGCATGTCTTAGATTTTTAAATGAAGATCCATGGCAAAGATTAAGAGAAATAAGAAAAAGAATAAAAAAAACAAAGCTTCAAATGCTTTTAAGAGGGCAAAATATATTAGGATATAAACACTATCCTGATGATATAGTTGAAAAATTTATACAAAAATCTATAGAAAATGGTATAGATATAATTCGAGTATTTGATGCTCTAAATGATGTGAGAAACTTAGAAACTTCAATAAAAACTATAAAAAAAGAAAAAGCACATTGCCAGTGTGCCATATCTTACACAACAAGTAAAGTGCATACAATAGAGTATTATGTAAAATTAGTAAAACAAATGGAAGAACTGGGAGCTGACTCTATATGTATAAAGGATATGGCGGGAATACTTACTCCTTATAAATCATTTGAACTTATAACCAAAATAAAAGAGATTACACATCTTCCTGTAGAACTTCATACTCATTGTACTAGTGGAACAGCGTCAATGACATATATGAAGGCGGTTGAAGCTGGAGTTGATATTATAGATACAGCTATATCTCCTTTTTCAGGGGGAACATCACAGCCATCAACTGAGTCATTAGCTATATCGCTATCAGAAAGCGAAAGAGATCCGATGCTCAATATAAAAGCTTTAAATGATATAGCATCGTATTTTAAACCTATAAAGAAAAAATATTTAGAAAATGGAATTTTAAATCCTAAAGTATTAAATACTGAACCTAAAACATTAACTTATCAAGTTCCGGGGGGAATGCTTTCAAATCTTTTATCTCAACTTAAAATGCAAAATGCAGTTGATAAATACGAGGAAGTCCTAGCAGAAGTTCCTAAAGTTAGAGAAGACTTAGGATATCCACCTTTAGTAACTCCTCTTAGTCAAATGGTAGGTACTCAAGCTGTATTTAATGTATTAATAGGAGAAAGATATAAGATGGTGCCTAAAGAAATAAAAGATTATGTAAGAGGGCTTTACGGAAAAACTCCAGCTCCTATAAAAGAAGATATAAAGAAAAAGATAATAGGAGATGAAGAAGTTATAACTATAAGACCAGCAGATCTTTTAAAACCTGGATTTGATAATGTAAAAAAAGAGATTCAAGGTTTATATAAAAGTGAAGAAGATATATTATCGTATGCTCTTTTTCCTCAAGTTGCAAAGAGTTTTTTAGAAAATAGGAGAGAAGAGGTTTGTAATATAGAAGTTATTATGTAAGGAGGGTATGTTTATGGAAAGCATAACTATTTTGCAATCGCTTAAAATTACTTTTTTAAGTATGAGTATAGTATTTATAAGTCTTTTTGTTATTTCTCAAATTTTAGAGCTTTTTAAATTTGTTTTTTACAAAAAAGAGTTGGAAACAGCAGCTACTGTAGCTGAAAATAACGAGTATAAAGAGATAAAGGAATTAGATGAAGAATTAGATCTTGTAGCAGCACTTACAGCTGCGGTTTTGGCTAGTAATAATCAAAATAATGCAAAACTTAGAATTAAGAGCATAAAGAGAGTAGCGTAAGGGGGAAATTGCAATGAAGAAATATAGAATAAGTTTAAATGGAAAAACTTATGAAGTTGAAGTAGAGGAAATTAATGAAGTAAACGATACAAAAGATAAAATAGAAAAAGTAACACCTATTACACAACAAAAGAAATCTTCTGATCGTGGGGAAAGTGTAAAAGCTCCTATGCCAGGAACTATTGTTTCTGTCAATGTAAATGAGGGTGATAATGTTCAAGCAGGAGAGGTACTTCTCATTTTAGAAGCGATGAAAATGGAAAATGAAATAGTTGCTCCGATAAACGGAAAAATATCTTCAATAAATATATCGCAGGGGGCAAGTGTAGCAGCTGGAGATGTTTTAATTACAATAGCATAAATACAGTAAAAGGGGGTGATGGTATGTTGGAAATGTTACAAAGCTTTTGGAATTCAACAGGTTTTTCGGTTATAACTTATAAGGAATTTATTATGATTTTAGTATCGTTTATATTTCTCTATTTAGCTATAAAAAAAGGTTATGAACCGTACTTGTTAATTCCTATATCGTTTGGAATGCTCTTGGTGAATTTGCCAAAAGCTGATTTAATGAAAGATACTGGATTACTTCATTATTTATATATGGGAACAAAACTTGGGATTTATCCACCGCTTATATTTTTATGTGTGGGAGCTAGTACTGATTTTGGACCGCTTATTGCAAATCCAAAAAGTATTTTATTAGGAGCAGCTGCACAGTTTGGAATATTCTTTTCTTTTGTAGGGGCGATATTACTTGGGTTTACAGGAGCTGAGGCTGCATCTATTGGTATAATTGGCGGAGCTGATGGGCCTACTGCAATATATCTTACAAGTCAATTAGCAAAAGATTTATTAGGACCTATAGCACTTGCAGCTTATTCGTATATGGCATTAGTTCCTATTATTCAACCTCCTATTATAAAATTTTTGACTACAGAGGAAGAGAGAAAAGTTAAAATGGAACAATTAAGACCTGTATCTAAAAAGGAAAAAATACTATTTCCAATTATAGTAGCAGTTTTTACAATTTTACTTTTACCATCTTCTGCACCTTTAATAGGTATGCTTATGTTTGGAAATCTTATTAGAGAATCAGGAGTAGTACCAAAACTAGTTGAAACTGCTCAAAATTCAATGATGTACATAATAACGATTATTTTAGGGCTTACAGTTGGAGCAAAAGCAGATGCAAATACTGTTATATCTTTTCAAACTCTCGGTATAATAACACTTGGACTTATAGCATTTTCAGTAGGAACTGCATCTGGAGTTATATTTGGCAAAATAATGTATAGATTGAGTAAAGGAAAAATAAACCCTATGATAGGTGCTGCTGGAGTTTCAGCTGTACCTATGGCAGCAAGAGTTGTGCAAAAAATGGGAGTTGAAGAAAATCCATCGAATTTTCTTTTAATGCATGCCATGGGACCAAATGTTGCAGGAGTTATTGGTTCAGCTGTTGCAGCGGGAATACTTCTTAACATATTTTAAATAAAAAGAGGTAGATAATTTCCCCTACCTCTTTTTATAATATAGGTTTAGATTCAATAGGGGAAGAAAGGATTATATAAGTTTGAGTTCTTCCTACTTGTTTTATTTTGTCGATTAATTTTTCGAGTTCGTCCATACTTTCTACCATGACTTTTAAAATTAGACAATCCTGACCAGTTATATGGTGACATTCTATTATGTTGTTGTTTGCATTTGCAAATTCTAAAAATTCTTTATATTTATCAGCGGGAAGACCTATATTTATAAAAGCATTTATATTTTTGTTTAATTTTTTAGGATTTATTACAGCTTTATATCCTTCTATTACCCCTGTTTCTTCTAATCTTTTAACTCTTTCTGATACAGCTGGTGAAGTTAAACCGACCATTTTTCCTAAATCTTTCATAGAAATCCTTCCATCTTTTTGAAGTATCTCTATAATTTTATAATTTGTACTATCCATCATAATTAAACCCTCCAAGTAAAATAGGTTAATTCATTTTATATAATATTATTATAGCAATTTTGTTAATGTATGTATATTTTTTAAATTTCAATAAAAAAATTTAAAAAAAGTGTTGACAATAAAAAATAAAGGTGATATATTATTACTTGTCGTTAAGACACGAAAAAAATTGAACTTTGAAAACTAAACAGTAGGTTGAATATAAATACGAAGCCAAAGTTTATTTTGAGCAACGGAAATTCGTTAGAATTTCGTTGGCGACATAAACGAAGTTTATTTTGAGAGTTTGATCCTGGCTCAGGATGAACGCTGGCGGCGTGCCTAACACATGCAAGTCGAGCGAGGGGAAAAGAGCTTGCTCTTGGAACCTAGCGGCGGACGGGTGAGTAACGCGTGGGTAACCTGCCCTATACACACGGATAACATACCGAAAGGTATGCTAATACGGGATAAAGCTAAGATAAGGCATCTTATCGTAGTCAAAGCGAAAGCGGTAT
>NZ_FQXH01000032.1 GCF_900129915.1 Tepidibacter thalassicus DSM 15285 | reverse complement strand
TAATAATTTTCAGTTATCAATTTTTTAAAATCACTTATTCCTATTGGTACTTTCTTCATGAATTTCTCTCCTCTAATTTAAGGTTATTACCTATTATATCATAACCTATCATCATTAATCCATTTCTCAAAATCAATCCTTATTTTAATGGATGTATCTCTTAAATAGCACTTTTTCACAAAAATATTGCAATTACTCAATTTTGAAACTTTTTTGACGAGTATAAAATCAGTTTAAAATCTCAAATATTTTTATAGGAACAAAACTTTTTATTGATAATATCATTTATATTTTTTACATTTATATTTTAATTTATCAGCAATTTTAATTACCTTTATTGTTCATATATACCTAATAACAAGTAATATTTTACCATATAAAATATCAACAATCAAACATAAAAAAAGCAAGTAAAGTATATTTTTTACTTGCTTTTTTCATTAATCATAAAATAATAACTTGTCCAAACCCTCGCTCACTTTTATATCCTACTCCACTATAAAACGAAAATTTTAAAAGGATATAAGCTATTTTTTTTATTTTCTGCTCTATATCTTTAAAATCTAACGTTATCTCTCCTGTAAAACCTTGTACTTTGCATCTTTTTAATGAAATAATTCTTTTATTTATATTTTCTAATTTTATATTTATATTTTTTAATTCTTCTAAACAAGATTTATCTATTTTATAATCACTGTATTTATTAAACTTTTTTAATAAATTGTTAAACAAAATTTCTGAATTTATTTCATCATAAAATTTGCTCCCTATTTTAAAAAAAGTTGGAGTTATAAATTTTATTTTTAAAATATCGTCTAAATCATTATTATTAAATATATAATCTATATGCTCTTTATTAAAACTTCCTGCCCATTTACTTTGTTGTCCAGAGATTAATATATCCTTCACTAAAAAAATAGAGTTTTCTATTTTTACATCCTCTTTTAATATTTTTTTTCTAAAAAATATAGAACTAAGTAGAGCAAATAAATTTTTATTTAGTGTTGTTACTCTAAAAAAATAAATTTTACCTTTTTCTATATCTAGTTTATATCTACCATATCCTAAAAAAGTCGATACAGTAAATGCCTTTAAAAAATCATACTCATTTTTTTGTTTAATTATTTCAACTATGCTCATATGTATTTGTTCAGCTACATTATTTATTTGAGTATCTTCTAATGCTTTTATTTTTATTAAAAAACTATTAAACAAACTTTATCACTGCCCATCCTAAAGGATAAATTTCTTCAACTAAACTTCTTGAATTAATATCAACCTTATTTGTATTCACTAGATTAAATGTCGTACTGTCAAACCCTATTCCTTTTCCAATTCTTATTAAAGCTTCACTATCTTTATCTAAGTCATCGTGTATTTTTTTCAATTTTTCATAAACTTCAAGAGTTTCATTGTATTTAGCTTTATTTTCATAAAATTCTATTTCATTATCTATTATATCTAATGATTTAAGATTAAGTGCATCTAAAATATCAAATTTTGTTATTTCTTTTTTTACTTTTCCTTTATTGTAATATCCTTTAAAAAGATTTAAATTAATATTAAATTTTATTTCATCATTTGTCGATAAAACAGATTTTGTACATAGAGAATAAAAAGGAATTCCTTTTTTAAATACACACTTCTTTTTTTTATATGTATATATATTTATATTATATAATCTTAATACATTTTCTAATAAATCTGAATCCGAAATTTTTACTGATTTAAAAGGATCATCAAAAGCATTAGTTTTTTGTAAAATATCCTTTTCGTAAATATTAGATTTATATTTTTCACTCCTGTTATTATCAATTCTTCCTTTATTGTTTTTAATAACCTTATAATCAAATTTTTTATTACAATCCCCTAAATCATATAAATATGCACTTTTTATAGCCCCTTTTAATGTACTCGCTGGTATGTATGCTTTGTTATTTATATTTACAAAATCATTTACTATAAATGAATTTTCTTCATTTGAATTTTTAGCTCCTTGTATTTTTTTATCGTAATTATATATAAATTCATCTGATGCTTCTATTTTAGCTTCATACCCTAATCTTTCATCATATATCTGAGTTATATATGTTCTAAGTTCTATTAAACTTTTTTGTGCATATTCATTAAACTTATTCTTTTGCTCTTCTCCTAAATTATCATATAAATCCATAGCATTGAATTTATACAAATATCCATTTTTAACTATATATTCATAAGGAAATATCTCTTGTCCATTTCCTATATGTATAGGAGTTATAGGGGTAAGTGTTATTTTATAATTTTCAATCATTACAATTTCACCCCCAAAGTAAATGGTATCATACACTGAACTACATTATCATCATAATACAATCCACTTAACATTCTTCCTTTAATCTCATCTGCTTTTCCTCTAAATACAGAGCCTGGGCTGTAGCATACAAAAGGTTTTTTAAACACATTTTCCCTATTTGAATATAACCCTGATACCTTTGCTCTTTTAGTTATTATATTAGAACTTATAACTCCCTCAAAATCACCATTTTTAGGAATATAATTGGATAAAATCACAAATCCATTTCCACCAAAATTATTTTCAAACAAGTCTTTTCTTTCTTTAAAATATACCGTTTCAAAATGTCCTTTTCCTGAACTCGCTTTTTTGCCAAATCCCGTAAGTTGTATGTAATCTAAATATTTTTTAAGTTTATCAATATCAAAATCATCTCTTACTTTTATATATATTGATAAAGTAGAATTATAAAAAGTTTCTATGTTATTAAATACTCCAGAACCATATTCTTGTTCAGATGAATTTGTAATTCTATTTATTCTATTTTTAATTACATTTACAGTTTTAATCAAATCAGAATACTGTTTTATATTGTATTTTTTAATATATTCTTTTTTACTTTTAAAAAATAGTTCTAATTTCCTCTTAAAGTTAGGCTCTATTTTTTCCATTGTAATTGGACATCTTATATTTTGCACTAATTCTTTGTATATTGTTTTTAATTTCTTACCTTCTCTTATTTCATTAAAAACATCTATATTTATATATTCAATATCTTCAATCTGTTTTAATAGTTTTGTTAATTTTATTTTTACAGCTTTAGAATCTTTAGCCAGTTTATTATTATCAGCATTATTTATATAAGATGTTTTTATAAAAGGCAGATAATTTGATAAAAATCCATTAGATACTATAAAAGGTGGGTTATAATTTTTAAATTCATTTAATATACTTTTTAAATAATTTTCTCCATCTAAATATCTTATAGCCCACATTATATGTCCCCATATAGTATCTGAATGAAGTTTTGTTAAAAAGGAGGATTTAGGATTTATTTTCCATTCATATACCGTGTATTTCAATGTATATCCCCCCTAGATATTTATATTTTCTATATCTATTTTTTGCCCATCAACATAAACTTCTAATTTAATATGTCCATTACCTCTTGATACTCCTCCACCTATTCCATCTAATGATAAGAGTTTTAATCCTTTTAATACATTTTCAAAATTTTGTTCATCTAATTTTCCACCATCATCTAAATCAAATATTTTATACGACATTTCAAATTCAAACTCAATTCCTGCTGGAACTCTTTCTATATTTCTAGGAACAGCAATTGAAGTTATTCTATTTATACTATTTTCATATTTCATTTCTGTATCTGTTCCTGTTTTTTTTCTAAGTTCTTCTAAATCTTTTTTAGAGTCATCAGTTAAATATGCATCCCTTACTATAAGTCTTGTTGGGCCACTTTGAGCCTCTCTACTATCTACTGCACTTCTTCCAAATATTGTACATACAGGACAATATTTTTCTTTACAACTATGTATAGCCCCATCATTTTCCACTTTCCCTAAATTCCATTCAGTTAAAGT
Source organism: Tepidibacter thalassicus DSM 15285 (assembly GCF_900129915.1). Classification (GTDB taxonomy): domain Bacteria; phylum Bacillota; class Clostridia; order Peptostreptococcales; family Peptostreptococcaceae; genus Tepidibacter; species Tepidibacter thalassicus. Next base: position 13,946 of record NZ_FQXH01000032.1, on the reverse strand, counting down.
TCTAAGTTTACCCTTTATAGAACTTCCTGGTATATAAGGCTCATTAGTAAATGGATTTCTTATTATAGGATTATCATTTCCTCCAATTTCTATATTAGCTGCATTTCCTCCTATCGCCATACCTGATAAAAGAATTATTTTTCCTTTTATTTGTTTTATACCTTTAAGTTTCATAATATCACCCCTTATTATCTATTGTTTTCTCCACCAAATCCGTAAAAATATCCAATTATTGCTTCAAAGAATAATACAAAGTTTTCAAATGTATCCAAGCTTTTATTCTCTTTTATATAATCAACACTTTCATTTATAAAATCTCTAAATCCTTTAGTTATTTTTGAATTAAATCCATTTCTATACTTGTATTCAGCTTTTGATTTTAGCATTAGTATAAAAGGATAGTTTTTTTCAAATAATTCTTCACTTTCATTTATTCTACTTTTTATTGCTTTTACTTCATTAAAGAACGCTCTTAATTGAGAGTTAGAAAGTTTTTCATTATATAATTTTTTTGCAATATATTGTGCTTCAGTTGTTATTAATTCTTCTCTTAAATTTCCTTTTTCATCTGTATATCCCTTTTCAACAAATTCAAATTTGATAGGCTCTTGTTTAGCACATTTTTTATTACCTTTTGAATTGTAACTCAATTTATTCCCCTCCTCTATTTTTTCTTACAGCATAATTTAAAGCTATTTTCATGTATTTATATATAAAACTATTTTCATCAGGTATATTATCAAAATACTTTTTAAGTTTTGATATTTCTTCTTGTTTAAATATTATTTCTTCATCTTTTTTATAATTTTTTATTCCTAATTTATTTGCTATTTTAGGGATTAAATTTCTATATATATCATAATTAAATTTCGATATATATAGAAGTTTAGATACATCTTCATAGTTTGAATTAACATATTCTTCAACCATGTTAGTATAACTTAAAAGTCTATATATAAAGCTTTGAGAATATGTCTGATTTTGAAGATTTTTATAAATATATTCCCCTAAGTCAAATATTTCATTAAAATCTTCCCACTTTATAAATCTATCAAATATAACTATTCCATTTTTTCCTTCTTCTTTTGCTTTTTTTAATCCTTCATCTGCTTTTTTAAATACGTTCATTATAGCTTCTTTATTTTTCATAAAAGCAATTGATGCCGATAAAGTTATATCAGTATTATTAGACACAAACTCCTTAAATTTATCATTTATAAATTTAGCAGTAAATATAACTTCATTCCATGGCCCAATTAAAGTAAGGTCTGCCCCATTTGAATTTACAATATAATGATTGTGTAAATTTATTTTTACTTTTTCTTTTTCTAAATTTATAATTTCTAACCTAGATCTTGAGAATTTATTGTATATATAACTATTAAAAAAGTATTAATCATTGTACTTAAATTAGATATTCTAGAAATAGAAGTATAATCAAATTTACTTTTTTCATCTTCTTCATAGTCTGGTAAATTTTTAATATCTTCTTTACCAAATAATCCAACATCCATAAGAAGTTGTAAATTATCTAAATCTAACTTTAAAATTCCTAAATTTTTAACCCCTTGAGCTTGAGATGATATAGCCTCAAAGCTTTTAATGTCATTTTCATAATTAGTATCATCTTTTTTAGTATAAAATCTATATTCTTCTAAACTTTCATAAGTTGGAGCATAATTTGCATAAAATTCAAATCCACTAGGATAATTAGTTAAAATTTCAGTATCTTGTAAATTCATAACTATATAAGGAGATTTATCAATATTATCTAAATCATTTTTATCTTCTAAAAAAACAACATATATATCATTAAATATTTTAATTTTTTTATTATAATTTATGTCTTCACTATAATAAGCTATATATTTTGATTTTGTAACATATGTACCTATGTTTATTTCATTTTCACAAAATCTACATTTATCATTATTCTTAGGTTTAAAATATTTTTGACATATAGGGCATACTCCACCAATTTCAAAATCAAAAGATATTACAGGATTTTTTAGTATATTTTCTTTATATTTTTGATTAGAATTTTTTTGTAATTTATGATTAATTTCATCTACTATTTCTCTAAAATTTCTTAGTTTTTCTCCGCAAACAGAAATAACTGTTAAATTAAAATAAATAGATGCTTCAAATTCATTAAACAAATAATCATTAATATCTCTTTTAATTTTTAATAATTTTTCTTTTACAGGATATGTTTTAGGAGCTAATATATAGAATCTATTTCCTATATTTATAATGTTATTGGCAATAGTCAAATTAAGCTCTTTTATTATTTTATAAGAAATAGATTTTACTAATAAATTAGCAAAAAAAGATTTTCCTCTTAATCTTTTAGATGCATTTTTAGTTGTGTTAATATCATTTATATATTCTGATATTCCTTCAATATCACATCCAATAATCAAAAACTTATCTTCTTTATCATCTTTTGCACTTTTTTCATCTAAACTATTATTTTCTTTATGATATAAATAGCTGCAAAGAGCTATTGCACTTGTTGTTTTTAGATGGTCAAATAAAGATATATCACAAATATTTTTTGTTGTATCACTAGGTAGACACCATGTATATTTTCTAAGTATATAAAATAGAGTTTTAAAAAACATTTCAAAGTCATCTGTATTTAGCTTGTCTAATTCACTTATAAATTTATCTACTAATTCTTTAATTTCTTCTTGTGTATTTTTTTCAAAATTTTTAGGAAATACATTTTCATATTCTTTACATGAAAATTCTTTTAGCTTGTATTTAGAATTTTCATTATAAAATTTATTGTTGTTAATTTCTAGTTTATTAAACAAACTATCAAGTGGCTGAGTTTTAAAATAAGAAGATTTATTTTCTCCATCTCTTCTTTCACTTGATGAATAATTATCTGCTCTTGATATTAAATACGCTAAAACTCTTTGATATGTATTTTTTATACTATTCACTCTAAATTGTTCTTCTATTGTATGATGTTCATGATGTTTTTGAACCAGTAATGTAAGAAGTTCGTTTTCCTTTAAAATATTTTTTTCTTTAAGTAATTTTAAAAAGTCAACTGATAATTGTTGATGTTTTTTATTCGGAAGATATCTTTTTCCCATATAATCATCACATCTATTTAAAAGCTTTCCTATATCATGTAAAAGACCAGCTAAAGCTATTATATAATTTTCATTATTTATATTTAGCATAATACACCTCCCCTAATTAGATATGACTGTTCCATATCCTATTGATTTTCTTTTTCCTATTCCCATATAATCTGGTATTTTTACATTGCATACAAAATCCCCTTTAAATCCTATAAGCTCTGTATCCTTCATTATAATCTTTATTGGTTTAAAATCTCCTTTTGCTATAATTTTTTTATTTACTTTTATCCCTAAATCCTTAAAGTTAGATAATATGTTATTCTGTATCTGCTTATTTAAATCAAATTCACCTTTTTTAAATTTTAAGTAATTATTTTGATTAAGCGCTAGCCATGGCGTTATAAATTTATATGAAAATAATTCATCAGCAACTTCAAATTCTTTATTATCTATAATAATTTGCGTTCTAAAATTTTTAATTATTTTGCCTTCTATATCAATTTCTTTCACATTTATGCAGTTATTTTTTATAAATTCAGCGCCTTGCTCTATTCCAAATATAGCCAATTTTTTATCTATAAGCTTATATTGTATTTTAGGCATTTTATAATTAAATTCAAAAGTACTTATATGATTATGTACCATTATTTCTTCTTTGAAAGTATTTGCTATATATCCTCTTAATTTTTCTACATCTCGTGTTCTAAAATTTTCATCTGTTTCAAATTTTATTAAACATATCTGCAAAATAAATGCTCCTTTCTGGAACTTTATCCTTTTTATTACATAATCATTTTTATTATACTAATTTTCCCTAAAAAATAAAACAGCTATATATAGTAATATATGGCTGTTCTATAAAATCACATAAATTTATTGCTAGATTTTTTTACAGTTCCAAATCCTCTAGATACAGATTTTCCTATACCTAAAAACTGTGGAATATTAAAATTAACTTTAAAATTGCCTTTAAATCCTTTCATTTTCACATTTTTAAAATTAACGTTACATTCTTTTAAGTCAATTGATACATATATTTTTTTATCTACTTTATATTTTAGACTTTTAGACATTGATAATATATTTCCTATTAGTATTTTCTTTAAAAATTCCTCTTTCTGCATTTCATTCATTTTTTCATATTTCATAAAATTACTTTGATTTAAAGCTAGCCATGGCGTTACAAAGCTATACTTTATGTAATTATCAGTTATACCAAACTCAATACTTTCTTTTATTATCTTTTTTTGATATGTATAAATTTCATCTTGATCTATAACAATTTTATCCTCATTTAATCCAATACTTGCTATAAAATCTGCTCCTTCTAAAATTCCACATATTATAGGGTTATTGTCTATGACTTTATACTGAACTTTAGGGTATCTATAAATAAATTTATCATTATGGTGATTGTGCATAATAGATTTATCACTATATTTATTAGCAAAATATCCTCTTATCTTTACTCCTTGAGTTGAATTTAAGTTTAAATTTTCAAACTTTAAAAGTGTATAGTCTAACTTCATAATTCCTCCTAACAAATGGATATGTTTGTGATTTTTATGCCTCTATTTTCATCATAGTAGCATTTATCTAAAATTCTCATCCCTTTTTTATTATTGCAATTATCATTTATATTTTTTAAGTCTTTTTTGAGTACTGATATTTTATATTTATTTAAAGTCCTCCAAGCATTTAATATATCTTGATATTCTCCTTTTCCTTCTAAGATTATGTCTATACAATTTTGAGTTTCTTCATTGTAATTTATAATTATATCTTCCTTTGGAATATCGTCTTTTATAAGTTCAAATTCTTTTCTTATATTATTAAATTCAAGTTTTTCTATATATTTATATATTTTGTTAGATGCATCATTACTTTTTATATTGTCTACCGCTTTGAAGTATTCTTCATTTATATCTAAAATTTCATTTTCATTTATAATTTGTCTACCTTGCAGTATCTTTTTAGTTGCATCTAATAAAGAATTAGAATATATATATGAGCAAAAAGGTCTTTCATTTTCATCAATTAAATAAAATAGCCTTAATATTCCTTTTCCTTTAATTGCATTTCTATTTGCTCTACCTCCAGTTTGATTTATTGAATCCATAATTGAAAAATCCCTATAAACTATATCAAAGTCTATATCAACTCCAGCTTCTATAATTTGAGTTGATACAAGTATATACTTTTCATCACTATTTTTTATTTCATTTATTACTTCAAGTCTTCTTTGTGGATGTATTGCTGTTGATAAATATAATACTTTTCTATCTTCTATTTTTTCTAATTCATCTAAAACATATAATGATGATTTTATTGTGTTTAAAACTATTAAAAAACTTTTTTCACTTTGAGTATATATATCTTCTTTTAAAATTTCACAAAATGTATCTATATTTATAGGATTATCTATATAATTTTCTATTTGTATTCTATCTAACTGTTTAAATATTTCTTTATTACTCTTTACAAGTTCTATTCCTTGTAAGAATAATGGTTTTGTTGCTGTAACAGTTATAATGTAGCAGTTAAATTTTTTGCATAAAATATCAAATATTTTTTCTATTATTTTATAATATTTAGGATCTATTGCCTGTACTTCATCTAATATAATTATACTTCCTGCTAATTTATGAAATCTATTCACTATAGAATTTTTACCTGCTTTAAATATTGTATTAAAAAGTTGTACAAATGTGGTAGTTATTATAGTGCTTTGCCAATTTTCCACACAAAATCTAGCATCATAATTTCTATATTCTTTTTCTTCATCTAAAGTATTATCTTTATATTCAAGTGGTGTCATAGAGTGATGTTTTAGTATAAAACTTTCAAATATCTTTATATTGTTTTCTTTTAAAATATTTTCAAGAACTTCATAATTTTGATCTATAACACTTGTAAATGGTATTGTATAAATTATACTTGGAATTATGTTTTTATTACTTTCATTATATATTCTTTGAAATAATCTAAAAGAAGCTCCATAAGCTGCAAGTGTCTTTGATGTTCCTGTTGGTACATTTATTGAAAATATATGATTTTTATTTATATCTATATTGTCTATACTATTTAATACTTCTTCATATATTTTATTTCTTATTTTAAATAATTTTGTATCTTTTATATTTGGGTATTTTTGCACTAATTCTTTTTTTATTTTTTGTTGATATTTTTTTACATAACCATCATACACATCTGTTTTATTTTCATAGGCACTACCTCTTATTAATTGTGTTTTATCCGAAGTTAATAAAAGTGAGTATATATAATGTGTATTTATGTAATCCTCTATCTCAAATTCCACATCATAAAAATCATCAATAGGTCCTTCTAGAAAGTCTTCATCTTGTATTAACTCAAAAAACTCAGATATATCTTTTTTATAAATATTATTTAGTTCTTCTATATTTTCTTTTATTGAATTACTAATTTTTATAAGTTGCTTTTTATTATATTCAAATAAGCTTGTTGATGGTTCTAAATTTCCATGATGCCTTTTAACGCACATAAACCCTATAAATTTCCATTTTTCAGGTAGCATATAATATGCAAAATATGCTGATATTTCACCATGGCATTTTAATCTCCCATTATACTCTCCTTTTAAATAATCTTGAAAATATTTACTTGCTTTTCCAAAGTCATGGCACATACATATAATTTCTATAATTTCATCAAGTTCTTTATTTTTGCCATGGGTTTTATGAGTTTTTAAAGCAATATCTCTAACTTGAGTTAAGTGGTCAATTAGTAGCTGACCACTTTTATTTTCATTTATATGGGACATAATTTTAAAAGAAAAAGACATTATATTCACCAACTTTTTTAAATAAAGTTTTGTTTTTTATGTTTATTATATTATTTGGAGAAAATACTATATTTTCATATTCTATATATTCTCTTTCTTTGTTATTTTTAGTAGGTATCCTGTCAACATAAAATTCAAATTCATTATCAAAATCAAACTCTATATAATCTTTAGGAACTAATGTATGAGTATAATTTTCTTCAATATTTTCAATATCCACTGTTTTTTCATATTCTAATTTTGCTATATGTTCACTGCATCCTAAATATGGGGTAAACACATATTCTTTAGATTTTAATATATTTTCTATTTGATTTAATTTTTCCTCACCTGTGCTTAAAAATATTCTATATTTAACATCTCTTAAAAACTGTATTCTTGATATAAATGTAGGAGATTTTTTATTAGTAGTTACTTGAGGTATTAAATTGAAAGACTGTGTATCTTTATATACCTTATTTAAAACTTGAATACCTATTTTAATGTCATTACTATATTCATATAAATCCTTATAATCTATTCCAACTACTGCTCCTATAAGTCCTCTTACAGCCACAGGATGTATAGTTGAAAATGTAAGTGCTGATGTTGTAGTGTGCGGACATCTAAAGCGTGCAAATGAACTTTTTGCTGTAAATATTAGGCTTTTCATATGACCACCCTCTTAAATGTCAAAAACATTAAATTCTTCATTTATATTAAGAAGTTCTACCTTTGGATGTTTGTATATATTAATTTTCTTTATTATATCTTTTTTTCTTTCATAATAATCTAATAAAGGTTTTAAATCAAAGCTAAATTCTTCTATACTTCTTATTTCAAGATCTTGTTTTTTCTTTTTAACATCTATATAATCTAGTTCTCCATCTATATAATTCTTATTATATATAACTTCTACTAAAAGTCTTGGCATTTGATTTTTAGATGTACTTTTATAATTTCTAATTCCACTTATTAATACATCTTTAAATTCTTCTAAGTCGTCTTCACTTACATCTATATTTTGTCTTTTAGCAATCATATCGTTATATACCATATAAGTTTTAAAAAGTGCATAAGGTGTATAATATTTTGACCAAGTAGTTCCCTGTTTCGCTTCTGATTTTGAACCTGTAAAAACAGAAGTCCCTTGTGCAAATACTATATCACATTCATGAAGGCTTTTACTCCATACTATTTGAAGTGGTCCATGTATATTAAATTTAGGTTTTGTTATTACTGCACCAAATAATTTCACATCTTTATATTCTTGTTTTAATTTATCTTCTAATTGATCTTTTTTTATTTTTTCATCCTTTATTACCTTAGCTGCTACCCCTTTACAATCTATAAATAATCCTTTATCATTTTTAGTAGGCTTTACAAATACCTTTTCTCCTCTTGCATCTAATTCATCTCTTACATACCTTTTTATTCTTACATCTGACATTTCAAGTTGATATGTTCTTTCATCTTGTCTTGGTCTGTTATCATTTATCATATCACCATTTGGATTAGACATTGTTGCATCTGAATATAATAAGTATTCTCTAGTATCTGCCATTTTTACTCAACCTCACTTTCATTTTTTTCTTTTTCAAAATATGAGTCTTTTCCCCATGCAAATATGTACTTAGCTTCATCTTGTGAAATCTTATTTTCTTTATTAGCCATTAAAAGTTTAGCTTCACTTATCATATTTTTAAGATAGTTACTTTCAACTTTATATTTTTCTATTTTATCTGTTAATAAATTTGAAAAATATATAAAATCGTTAAAATCAAATCTTCTAGCGAATAAAAAGTTTTTTTCTAAGGAAGTTTTGCTATTTTCTTCATTTAATTTGGTTTTTATTTGATAAATCATATTACTGTATGCTCTTCCCAAAATAAACCATGCTTTTTTTTCATTACTGTCAAAATAATTTATATTATCATCAAATAATTGTTCATAGCTTGAATATGTTTTCAATACATTCCACCCCTTTTCTAAGCAGCTACATTCACATAAAAAATTATATATTTTATTTATATTTTTAATACAAGCAAACTTTTTGTGATTACCTCTTACATAGTTATACTTATATACCTGCATTACTCTTTTAAAAAATAAATTTCTATCTATTTTCGTTCCTTTAAATATTGATGATAGTATTTTAAGCTCTTCTTTATCTGTTGTTTTTAACTCATTCCCTGAAACTTTAACTGATGAACAATATTTAATTACTGAATATAAGCTGAATTTTCCTTTATCATCAATATCATCATATTTATCTAATAATTTTGATATTTTACTAAATCTTGAAGGAAGTATATCTACTATGGAATGATTTATTCTAAAGAATTGATTATTTTGTTCGTAAAAAATCATATCTGTTAAAGACTGAGTTTCAGATAATCTTCTTACTACTTGCCTTTCTTTACTTGATATACTTTTTAAAAGTTTTTCAGTTCCTTTGTCATCTTCAAAATCTCTTTCATATACTTTTGCAACTTTTTTATTATAGTTGTGAGGTAAAAACATTACACTCTTTTTAAGCCAATAAGTTGTAAGATTATCTTCTATATATTTTTTTCCAACAATCAGATTTTCAAGACAATCCTTACATATTACTATTCCATTTTTATCTTTAGAATCTATATTAGAGTAAATACCTTTATCATTTGTATAAAATTTATAAACTGCACTATTAAAACATTTTCCTTCACTGGAGCATAAATGACATTTGTTATTTCCTTTTACTTCATTAAATGTTGTTGAGTACATTGTATTCATAAATTTATTTTCAAATAGTTCTCTAGGAGTTTTATTATTTATATTTACAATAAAAAAAGTGTTTTTATCATTTTCTTTTAAGTAATTTTCTATTATATTTTTTATTTCTTCTTCTTTTTCTTTTATCTCGCAAAATTTACAAATTTTTTTCACACTAGATTCTTTATAGTAATCTAATCTAATACCCCCTCCCAAAAGTCCATTACCAGCTTGATAAAAAAGTGCATCTTTTACTACATCTTCATAAAAATCTTTTAATCTCTCAACTGTAATTCCATCTTTTTTAGTATCTATATTTATAGGAAGGATGTATTTAATATCTTTTGAATTTATTTTTTTTACCATAAAATCTAGCATATCTATATCGTCTTTATTTTCTCTTACGTATTTTCCTATATTTTTTATATACTCAATCATATTTTTACCTCCTTTCTCTATTTTTTATATTTTTTTACATTATCTTTTATTATTTCTACGTTTTATTTTTAATTCCTTCTTTATTTAATACAAATGTTTGAATAACAACAATCTATACATCTAGATTTATATTTGGTAGCCTTAGGAAAATACCCTTGTAAAACATCTAAGTATTCTTTAATTGTATTTTTTAGTTTATCTTTTGATTTATCCATAATTTCAATTTCTTTTACTATATGTCCATTCCTACAATAAACTAAATATCCTTTATTAACTATAGAACCATACATTTCTTCTATCATGAGTGCATACATAATAATTTGTGTTTTATACGTATCATATATTTTATCATTATATTCAGCAAATTTATAATCGAGAGGTGCCATGGTTTTATCTTCTAAGGTTAATACTTCGTCTACTATTCCCTTTATTCCTAATTTTTCTGATATTAACGGAACATTTATTTCCTTTTTTATTACATTTAGTTTTGTTCTCAAATAATCTTTATTTTCTTTTTGCTTTTTTTCATGAATACTTCTTCCTAATTGAACTTTAAATCTTTTTTCTTCATATTGACTTATACCTAAACATTTCATAAAATATATAAATCTTTTACAATATAAAAATTCTATAATTTGCGAAGGTGTTATATAATAAATGTTTTCGTTAAAAAAACTTTGAGATAAGTTCATCTGTTACCAACTCCTTATCAAAAGCTTGTCCTATAAGACCTGCTTTTTTAAGTTCTGATTTACTCATAGGAAATATATATACTGAATCTTTATCTAAATCTACCATATCTTCTGCTTTAAGTTTTAATTCATCTAATGTGTTATTATCAATATCTCCTAAAAATACGCTTTTTTGAACTCTATAAAGACCTATATTTTTGCAGTGTTTGACTATATTTCTTCTAATCTTGTTACTTGTAATATCATATATAACCCATATAAGCAATTATACAGCCTCCTCTTTTAGTATTCTATTTGCTATATTATGACAATCATACTGAATAATATTTTGAAATTCTATGTTTCTACCTTTATATTTAATTTTCTTTTGAAGATATTCATTGTACTTTCCTATCAAAAGTTTTTTTCCTTCTTGATTTAAATAAAACCCACCATCTTCTACTCTATCAAAAAAAGTTTTCTTTACTTTTTTAGTTGTAAACAATTTAAATACTATTTCATCTATATAACCTCTATACATTTCTATAAGATCAAATACTAACGCTTTTTTATTATAATTATCGGTGTGCATTATACCTATATACGGATCAAGTCCTGATAATATACAGGCTTTTTCTACATTAGAATACATTATTCCATATCCATAATTTAACATGGCATTAAATTCATCTTTAGCAGGATTTTTACTTCTTCCACTGAATTTATATTCTGTTGGAATTAATTTACTTAATACGCCAAAGTATATACGACTTGCATTTCCTTCATATCCTTGAATAGTATCTCTAACTTGCTCTATACATTTAGCTTTAGGTATATTGTTTATATTTTTAATTTGAGTATTTATTTTTTCAATAGCTTCTTTTATGATATCTTTTCTATTGTCTCTTCTATTTACAGATAACTTATTTAAATGTGATATTTGATTTTGCATTTTTTGTATTATCCATTCTTTTACAAACTCTACCCCCATGACATTATCTTGTAAAAATAATTGTTTTCTTCTTATGGTACTTATACTTCCTAATTTTGAATGCCATACTCTTGCGAGTGGTTTCCCCGTGCTTTTTAAAAATACTATATCTATATTGTTTTCAATAGCAAGTTCTATTACATCAGTAGTTAATGCACTTTTTGTAGTCATCAATATTTGTTCTACTTTTCTAGCAGAATATTGTTGCTTGAGTTTATCTTTTTTCACCTGAAAGCATTCTCCAACTTTGGATATATATGTTCCAGGTGTATTTATTATCAATTTCATTTAAATACCTCCTTTTTTATTTATTTACATTATGATTAATTTTATGGATATTTATTCCATTATTTGTTGAAAATTTATAATTAAATACAAAAACAAAAACTGCCATGGCTGATTGTGCCATGGCGTTCCTTATCCCTCAACTACTAAAACTTCTTTTCCTTCAAATGCAATTCCTAGCTCTATTATGTTTTCAATTCCCATATCCAATAATTCCTGTTTGTAATTTTTTTCTTTTATTTGCGCTATTGCTTTATCTGCTGCAATCTCTAATGTTTCTTTTCTTCTTTTATTTACTTTCTTAAACTCCATAATTATTCCTAGTTTATTTCTGTCTTTTGGAATTAACGCTACATCATATCTTCCATATCCACTTTCTCTATTTGACTTTACTTCATATTCTTCATTTAATGCTACTAAAATTCCAAGCACAAATGCATGATAGAACTTTTCACTTTCCTCTATATCAAAATAGCTTGCACTTTTTATTATATACTCACTAAATATATCTTCAAATGTTTCTATATCCCCTGTTGTCAAACTTTTTAGCATATAATTAAATTTTTCATTATTAATACTTTCTTTAAACCAAGCCAATATTATTTCTTCATATAGATATTTCACTTCAAAGTTTGGTATTTCTAATGTGCAAAAACTTCTTCCCATTTTTAAATTTTCATTTATAACCTTTAAATACCCGCTAAAAAGCAAAAAACTCCATACATTTTCTGATCCATTTTCTATATCATTCATCACTATATCTTCATTCATTTGTTTTACAATAGTTTTTCCTTTTATCAAATCTTCAAGTTCTTTTTTTACTGTTTCCCCTGCTTTTGTCAATACTATTTTTACTAAATCATTACTGCTCGTATTCACCCAATAAGGTCTAAATCCTTTTTCATGATTTTTTACATAATTTAATATTGACCATGGGTTGTATATTACATTTTCTCCAAACATATATCCATTATACCATTTTCTAACTTCATCCATTTCAAACTCTATATTATAATACTTTAATATTTCTTCTACTTCACCTTCTAAAAAACCAAACTTATCACTATAGTGATTATTTAATATTGTACAAACCTCTAAATTGTTTAGTCCCGAAAATATACTTTCTTTCGCTACTCTTAATATTCCAGTAAGCACTCCTTTTTGCAAATACTCATTATCTTTAAGAACACCACTCAAAAAATTTCTCATAAATTCTATTATTTCTTTATAGTATCCACTTAAATATCCGCTTTGTATAGGTGTATCATATTCATCTATTAACACAATTGTTTTTTGATTATAATATTCGCTTAAAAACTTACTTAGATTTTTAAGACTTGTTTCATACTGTCCTTGAGAAGCTTCCATAGATAGTATTTTCTTAAAATAAGTTTCTTCTATACCTTTTAAATGATTATCTAGTAGATATTTGTGTTTATAATATTCAATAGATATAATTTCCTTCATTTTTTCATAACACTTTTGAAAATTTCCATCTTTCACATCTTTAAATGTCAGATATATAACTGGATATTTTCCCTGCATATCCATTATATCTTTATACTTATTTACCTTTAGATTTTTAAATAAACATTTATTATCTTCATCATTTTTCTCAAAAAAATACTTAAGCATACTCATATTAAGTGTTTTCCCAAAACGCCTAGGTCTTGGAAGAAGTATTACCTTTGCTCCGTCATCTATTATTTCTTTTACAAACAAACTTTTATCTACATAATAATAATTTTCAGTTATTAACTCTTTAAAATCACTTACTCCTATCGGTACTTTCTTCATGAATTACTCTCCTCTAATTTAAGGTTATTACCTATTATATCATAACCTATCGTCATTAATCCATTTCTCAAAATCCATCCTTGTTTTAATGGATGTATCTCTTAAATAGA
>NZ_FQXH01000031.1 GCF_900129915.1 Tepidibacter thalassicus DSM 15285 | reverse complement strand
CAGATATATCTGATTACATGAAAACATCTATTAAATCTATTAAAAAGTATAAAGACTATATAAAAAATACATTTGAATGTGATTATACAAACGGATTAATTGAAGGAATTAATAATAAAATTAAAGTAATAAAAAGGATTGCATTTGGCTACAAAAGCTTTTTTCATTTCAAGAATAGAATACTTATAAGTCAAAATTTACTAAAGTTAAAAGCCGTCTAAAACCTATTCGGTTTTAAACGGCCAACAATTAACTTTGTGATTCTCTTTACCAACACTATTTGACAAAGAACCTAAAATTAAGACTTACTTATTGTTAATTACCTCTTTTACTGCTTTTACTATTTCATCAGCAGTTAATCCATATTTTTCTAAAAGTTCCGCTGGTGTTCCAGATTCTCCAAATGTATCTTTTACACCTACTCTTTTCATTGGAACTGGACAATTTTCTGCTAAAACTTCAGAAACTGCTGATCCAAGTCCACCTATTATATTGTGTTCTTCTGCTGTAACTATAGCTTTAGTTTCTTTTGCAGCTTTTACAATTATATCGCTATCTATCGGCTTAATTGTAGGCATATTTATAACTCTTAAAGAAATTCCTTCTTCTTTTAATATTTCATGAGCTTTAACTGCTTCATTCACCATAATTCCACATGCAATTACAGTAGCGTCATTTCCTTCTTTTATTTCTATTCCTTTACCTATCTTAAATTCATAACTTTCATCAAATATAGTAGGAACAGCTGATCTTCCTAGTCTTACATATACAGGTCCATTGTATTTTGCAATTTCAAATATTACTTTTTCAGTTTCAACTCCATCAGCAGGAACTATTACTGTCATATTAGGAATAGATCTCATAACTGCTACATCTTCTACAGATTGATGAGACGCTCCATCTTCTCCAACACTAATTCCCGCATGAGTCGCACATATTTTTACATTTAATTTCGGATAACAAACAGAATTTCTTATTATTTCAAAAGCTCTTCCCGCTGCAAACATCGCAAATGTACTTGCAAAAGGTATTTTACCAGCAGTTGAAAGTCCAGCAGCAGTTCCAACTAAATTCTGCTCTGCTATACCCATATTGAAAAATCTCTCTGGAAATTCCTTTTTAAATCCTGCTGTCTTAGTAGATTTTGAAAGGTCTGCATCAAGTACTACTACATTTTCGTTTTCTTTTCCAAGTTTTACAAGAGCATTACCATATGCTTCTCTTGTTGCAATTTTCTTCATTACATTTCACCCCCTAATTCTTTTAAAGCATTAGCTAAATCTTCATCACTAGGAGCTGTTCCATGCCATCCAGCTTCATTTTCCATAAAAGAAATTCCTTTTCCTTTAACAGTTTTAGCTATTACCATTGTAGGTTGTCCTACAGTTTCTTTTGCAGAATCAAGAGCTGCAAATATTTGATCATAATCATGTCCATCTATTTCTATTACATTCCATCCAAAAGCTTTGAATTTATCAACTATAGGATTTATATTCATTACATCTTCATTTTTTCCATCTATTTGAAGTCCATTATAGTCTAAAAATGCTACTAAATTATCAAGTTTATAATGAACTGCACTCATTGCAGCTTCCCAAACTATACCTTCTTGAACTTCTCCATCTCCAAGTAATACATATACTCTCCATGGCGCATTATCCATTTTAGATGCCATTGCCATTCCACACGCTGCAGAAAATCCTTGTCCTAAAGAACCTGTTGACATCTCAACGCCAGGAGTTCCTTTCATATCAGGATGTCCTTGAAGCATTGCCCCTATTTTTCTAAGCTTTAAAAGCTCTTCTTTAGGAAAATATCCTTTCTCAGCAAGCACAGAGTAAAGTACAGGTGCTGCATGACCTTTTGATAGAACAAATCTATCTCTATCTTCTTTCTTAGGATTTTGAGGATCTATATTCATTTCATCAAAATATAAAGCTGTAAGTATTTCAACAGCAGATAAAGATCCTCCTGGATGACCAGATTTTGCTTCATGGATCATTTGAACTATATTTTTTCTTATGCTATTAGCAACTTTTTTTAATTCATTATGATCTCTCATTTGTTACCCTCCTTCTTATATTTTAACTTGTTGAAAAAAATAAATTCAACAAAGTAATTTACATCTTAATAGGTTTAAAACCTTGACCTAAAACTTCATGAACATTAGCAACCATAATAAATGCATTTTCATCTACATCTTTAACTATATTTTTAAGCTTTACTTCTTGTGATCTATCTATAACTATAAACAAAACTTCCTTATCTTCACCAGTATACATTCCTTTACCCTTTAAAGCAGTAACTCCTCTTCCTAAGCTTTGAATTATTTCATTACTTATTTCTTCAGATTTATTGGAAATAATAAAGAACGCCTTTGAATATCCCATTCCTTCAATTATAAAATCTGCTACTTTTACTATTATGTACAAAGCAATTAAAGAATATAAAGTTATTTCTACATTTCTATTTATAATACCAGCAGATGTAGCAATTGTAAGATCAAGAAACATCATTAATTTTGGTATACTAAGTGTTGGAAAGTACTTATTGAGTATTGCACCAACAAGATCAGTTCCTCCTGTAGTACCTCCTGTTCTAAATACAAACCCTATACCTACACCTAGTAAAACTCCACCGTAAATAGCTGATAAAAGCAAATCATTTGTTGGGATAAAGTGATTAAATAACTTGTTAAACATTCCTATAAAAAAAGACAATGCTCCTACAGCATAAGCTGTTTTAGCTCCAAATGCTTTTCCAAGAATTATAACACCAGCTATAAATAACGGTATATTTATAGCAAGTATTGTAACTGATACTGGTATCCCCATTAATTTTTTTATAACTACAGCAAGTCCTGAAACTCCTCCTGGAGCTATTGTATGAGGTGCTAAAAACAAATCTATGGATACTGCCATAAGAGCACATCCTATTGTTATCATAACATACTCTAGCAGATAATTATACCAATGTTTTTTTCTCATCTTTATTATCTCCTTATCACTTCTTCACACTTTTTAAAACTTCTATAACAAACTTAGGAAGTGCCATCATCCTTTTATATCTCCATGGCTCTTTTATTAATCTGTAAAACCACTCAAGGCCTAATTTTTGATAAATTACAGGAGCCCTTTTAACTTCTCCTGCATACACATCGACACTTCCACCTACACCCATAAAAATATTTGCATTTATTTCATCCTTATATCTTCTAATCCAAAACTCCTGTCTTGGAGCACCAAACGCAACAAATAACACATCTGGCTTTAAATTATTAATAAGGTCAATTACAGATTTTTCTTCATCATGTCCCTCACAACCTATATGATATCCTTTAAAATACCCGTGATAACTCCCCAAAGCTTTTATATTTGGATATTTTTTACTTATATTTTTTAAAGCCTTATCAGCAACTCCAGGTTTTCCACCCAATATAAATATAGACTTTTTAGCTTTATTACAGTAATCTAGAATATTTTCCATAAGATCTATTCCAGTAACCCTCTCCTCAAGAGGTTTTTTTATAATTCTAGAAGCTAGTACTAGCCCTATTCCATCTGGAATAACTAAATCTGCTCCTTCAATAACACTTAAAAGATGTTTATCATCTTTAGCCATCATTACTATCTCACTATTTGGAGTAAATATTACCCTTTTTTCATCGCTATTTAAAAATTCAATTGATTTATCCAAAGCCTCATTCATATTTATTTTATGTACAGGAACTCCTAGAACATAAATCTTTTCCAATATATCACCTCATTATTATATCACTAAAAATTATATTTGAAATCAGAATTTTTAATTATATTGAAAAAATAATTAAAAATATTTATTCATCAATAAGTTCACTCGCCATTTTTCCCGTTTTTAAAGCCATATCTTTAAAATTTTTAGTTTTATCTTTAAGTATCTCCCTATAAACATCTATATTTTTCAATACATCATCTATATACAAAAACAAATCTTCTTCCTCAATATCTTCTATTCTTCCTGCATTTTTTTGGCTGACCATTTCCAAAAAACTCTTATTTTTAGGATCATACTCAATTCCAATCATCGGAACGAGCTTTGCAGCAGCAAATATAAGAGCATGTAATCTTATACCTATTAAAAAATGACATCTTCCTATTATACCTAAAACATCTTTTGGAGAATAATAATTTTTTATTATGTACGGATTTGAATTGCAAATTTCTTTAATTTGATTACAGTATTCCAAGTCATCTGGATATTTCATGGGAATTAATACTACATTTAATCCTTTAGATGATATATAATCTATCGCATTAGCTATAACTTCCTTTGTCCTCCCATCATTTCTCCATTTTCTAGGAGAAATACCTACAATTTTTTTATCAAAAGGAATAGATTCTATTCTAAATATCTCATCAAGCTTTTTTTCATCTGAAGACATCAATGTAAATGTAGTATCTACATTTACATTAATATTATTATTCCTCAAACCCACTTTTTCTAATTCTCTTTTTGAATCTACATCTCTAAGCGTAATTAAATCTACTTTTTTAAGTATTTTTTTTATAAAAAATTTATTGAGTTTTTTATTTACAGGTCCATATCCATTATTATAAAACATGACTTTTTTATTAAAAAGTTTTGCAAAAAAAATCAAACTCAAATAATATATAAGAGATCTACTGCTAGTTACATCTTGTAAAAGAGAACCTCCTCCACTTATAACTAAATCACTTTCTTTTATTGCCTTTATAACTTGTACTATTCCTGTTCTACTTATAGTATCAACTCCGTGTTCTTTTTTAGTCAATTCTGCATTATACGTTAAAACTTTTATTTTAGGATTTGATATAAATTTCCTTAAGTCATTTATTATACAAGATAGTATAGCTTCATCTCCTATATTTTGAAATCCATAATAACCAAATATAAATATTGACTTCATACCACAATTTCTTCCTCTCTTTTATAATATCAATTGATATCGTATGCTCCTATAACCATAAAAATTGAATCAGTTAAACCTTCCACTCCTCTACCATCTGAACGGGGAACCATTAACAAGTGATTTTTAGGAACTAACTGTCCTTTTACTAAATCTACTCCTTTAGTCAAATCTGCTATTCCACCTTGCTCACTATCTATAATAGAAGCTTTGCCTGCTCTTAATATTATTTGACTTCCTTCATGGAGAATTATTTTTTGTCCCTTTTTTATTTCAACTATTTCTAAAGAACTACTGTTTCCATTTATTGTTTCAGCAAACTCCTTATCTTCCTTGAATAACCTCAGCTTATCATCTAAATATTCTTTAATTTTAGATATTTGATCGTCTAAATAAGACTTTGTAATTATAGGATCATCTTTAGAACCCGGCTCAAAATCTGAAGCTTTTGCAATATAAGTTGTTGTAAGTACAATTGAAGATACCACTACAGCTATTAATGCTTTATTCTTTAATATTGATTTTTTCATATTTTTTCTCCCTTCTTTTAATTTAGTACCTTTAAGTACACTTCTATATTATCCTGTACCATTTTACTTACAGAATATTTTTCTTCCACAATATTTCTTCCAAAAGTTTGTATTTCTTTTATTTTTTCACTGCTATATTCTTTTATTATTTTTAAAATATCCGATTTTAGTACACCTTCTCTAAATTTTTGTTGTCCTCTACACGTAAAATTACTATCTATTGCCAACTTAAATTTTGATCTATCAAAAATACCTAAATATCCTTGATTTCCAACTAAAATTACTGGTTTTTCAGTAGCCATGGCTTCTAATGCGGCCCTACTTACCCCAACAAACACATCTGATATAACTAGAAATTTATTTATATCCGTACGTGCTCCAGTAATTATAATTACTTTTTTCTTTAAATTTTTATTTACTTCTTCTGCTTTTTCTTTTAACTCTCTCAACATATTTCCTTCTCCAACAATCAATACTTTCAAATTATCTATTTCTTTTACTAAATCAGGAGTTATCTTTATAAGTTGAAACGCAACATCACTAGTATCTTTATTCAACCTACTGATATGAACAATTTTTTTATTTACATCTTTAATATCAAACTCCCCTTTTATATCTTCACAATCAACATCTGGTGAAAATTTTTTAGTATCTATCCCATTAATAGTAACTTTTATATCATCCTCACAAATATGATAATTATCCATAAGATACTTTTTTATATCTTCACTTACAGCAATAGTTTTTTCCCCCCAATTAGTTATATACTTTAAACCAAACTCCGTTTTAAATACTCCATGTGCAGTTGTAACAAAAGAAAAATTCATTCTTTTATGCAACATACCACATATAAATGCAGGTATTCTAGCATGAGCATGAACTAAATCGATGTTTTCTGCTTTAATTATGTCTTTAAGCAAGAAATACGACTTTATAATATTAAAGGGCTTTTTATTATGCAAAGGAACTTTATAATGGGTTATTCCATTTTTAACCAATTCATTGACATAAACCCCACCATTAGATGCTACACAAACATTAAATCCTCTTTTATTCAAACCTTTAGCCAACTCAATTACATGTGTTTCTGCTCCTCCTATTTCAAGCCCCATCAAAGTCAACAATATATTATAACTATTTTTCATTTTTTTACCTCCAATAAAGACACTCATAAATATGGACACATACATTAATATACATTTTTTCCTTGTATACATCAACTTAATAATATTATATAATATAAAATAAGTTTGAACTATACGGCAGGGGGTCATTATTCATGAAAAAATACAAAATTTCTATTTTAATCGCACTTTTTATAATATTTAATTTGTTCTCATATTCATTTGCTCAAGATAAATTTATTATTCACGATAAAATAACAGAAGAAATACTTACAAAAGGAGTTACAAGAACAAATATCCACCGATTCACTAATGAAGGATGGCTTAACATCAACGTAATAAAAGCAGACCTCTCTAATAAAAACATAAATGTAGAACTTTTTACAGATCCAAGAGGAATTAACTACATGAGTAATGTATTACAATATGCACAAAATAACGATGCAGTAGCTGCAATAAATGCAGATTTCTTTCAAAAAGTAAGAGGAGTGAGCGATAGAGGAAGTTCCATCGGTCCTATTGTAAAAAACGGTAATTTAATATCAAATACATCTAAGCAACAAGGTATGAGTTCAATACTTATAGATAATTCAAACAATGTAATTTTTAAATATTGGGATATTCAACTAACTATTACTGCACCTAACGGAAATTCACATCCAATAAAATATATGAATAAGTACGACTCTCTTGATTCAATAGTACTCTATGACAGAAATTGGGGTACTAAATCCATGGGGTCAAGTGGAAGTACAGTAGAAGTTGTAGTAGAAGACAACATTGTAAAAGATATAAGAAGAAACATGGAACCTGTAGAAATTCCAGAAAACGGATACATATTAACAACCCTAACTGATTATAACACATTTTTAATTGACAATTTCAAAATAGGAGATCCAATTAAACTAGATATATCAGCCGAACCTAACTTTGAAAATTTAAAATACGCTTTAGGTGCTGGTACTTTATTAGTAAAAGACGGTGAAATACAAAAATTTACAGATGGAATAAAAGGAGTTCACCCACGAACAGCAATAGGAGTAGATGCTTCTGGAAAAACATTCTATATGGTCACTGTAGACGGACGCCAATTAGTGAGTAAAGGCATGTCAGAACTTGAATTAGCAAACTTAATGATAGAACTAGGAGCATATAATGCTGTAAATCTCGATGGCGGAGGGTCAACTACTCTTGTTTCAAAATCATTTGCTGATCCAGAAATAAAAGTTATAAACTATCCTTCTGATGGATTTCTTAGAAAAGTAATCAACTCTATAGGAATTACAACTTCTGCTCCTAAAGAAGATGTATATGGACTTTTAATAGAAAGTAAAAGCAAAAACATTTTCGTAAATACATCTAGGTCATTTACAGTAAAAGCATATGATAAAAACTTCAATCCAGTGGATATTGATATTAATAAAATAAAATGGAGTGTCAGTGGAGTTAAAGGAAAATTTAAAAACAATAAATTTTTCCCAACATCAACAGGCCATGGAACAATTACTGCAACATACAAAAATATTTCTTCAAATTACAATATAAAAGTACTCGATTTACCATCTTCCATTACTATAAACACAAAAAACATAAACATTAAATCAGGACAAACTTTAAACTTATACATCACTGGTAAAGATTCTCAAGGTTACAGTGCTCCTATTAATTTATCTGATGTTAAATGGAATATTCCTAAAAACATATGCACTATAGAAGATAATTATATAAAAGGATTAAAATCAGGAAATTGTATTATAACAGCGTCTTTTGGCCAAGTTAATACACACGCTATTGTAAATGTCGATTCTAATGAAAATAA
The DNA here is from genome assembly GCF_900129915.1 of Tepidibacter thalassicus DSM 15285. GTDB lineage: Bacteria > Bacillota > Clostridia > Peptostreptococcales > Peptostreptococcaceae > Tepidibacter > Tepidibacter thalassicus. Next base: position 10,658 of record NZ_FQXH01000031.1, on the reverse strand, counting down.
TACAATCAAACTACCTGATGATATAACACTTCCAGATCCTTTAAATAAAAATTCTAGTGTATTAGAAGGAAAAAATAATTTTTCATTTTCTGTTTTTTCTGATACATTAAAAAGAGATACTTTAGCAAAAAATCTCATTATGATTAAAACATTAGATAAATTCAACAAAAACAATAATATAGCTACTTTTGTATCTCAAATTAATTCAACTGATAAGAATAATTTAAATATACCTTATATAGATATAACAAAACCTAGCTTAACTAATTTTAAAGAAAGCACATTTATAACTCTCAATAATAAAAATAACGGTTTAAGAGCTTCTGATGCTAAACAGTGGTTATGGTTAAAAGAAAATATAAAAAATATAAAAAGCAAAAATATATTTATTTTATTGCCAAGACCTTTAGAATCAAATGTAAAAGGTGGATTTAAAGATATATACGAATTACAACTTTTCAAAGACACATTATATGAAAATCTCGTTAAACAAAATAAAAATGTATTTGTTTTTTACAACAACGATAAATTTAATATAAATGTAGAAAATGGAATAAGATATATAGGAACACCTAAATTCCCAAATACAACTAGAGATTTAAGTAAATTTAAGTACATCGAGGTAATTGTAAACGGTGAAAATGTAACTTATCAAGAAAAAAATGTATTTGATATTAAATAAAGCCAGCAAAATTTGCTGGCTTTATTTATTTATTTTTTTAACATCACTTATTACTCCTACAAAACTAACTAATCTAGTTTTTATATTTATCTCCGACCCTACATTAATCTCTTTATTTCCATTTGCTAAAAACGAATCTTCTCTTTCTACTCCAGAAGTAACTAAAGTTATAATCATTTCATATCTATCAGGTTTTTCTGCTTTCACTATTGTTCCATCTGTTTTTTCAATATAAGCTTCCATAGGAACAACTTTCTTTTCAACTACCTTCCCTAAATACCTATCTGTTCTTTTTTCATAAACTTCTACACCTTTTTTTAATGAATCAACAGATGCTTTTCTTATATCTTTTATATCTATTTTATATTCTATTGTATCTAAACTATTAACTGCTTTAATCTCTTTTACATGAAAAAACTTATAATATACTCCTAATACAAATGAAAAAATACACAATACAACTAAAATATCTATTATACTTATTTTCCCAAAAAGCTTTCCTTTGTTATCAATAATCATAAAAAATCACCTCTTTTATTCTTCAAATCTTATTCCTGTTATAAAACCTTTACTAGCATACCCCTTGCCTTTTATATACATCAATTTACCTACTCTTATTTCTGTTCCTTCAGCAATTATATTATTTTCTCCAATAATTCCATTAGCTTCTACTGTAAGTAAAATATCATACTTATCTGGAATTACAGTTTTCTCAAACCTTCCTTGTTCTTTGTTTTCTGTTATCTTAGTAGATTTAATTATCTTTTTATCTACAATTTTACCTAAATAACTTCCTGTTTTACTGTCTTTTACTGTATCATTTATATTTATATAATCAAATAAATTCTTATCCTTTAATTTGAATTCAACATCATAATACACTTTATTTTCATATTGATTTTGATTGTTTTTACTTGAAATAATTTTATATCCTCCTACAGCAACCAATAAAACTAATAAAATAATACTTATATCAATTATATTTATTTTTTTACCTTTCATACGACTGCCTCCTAATTATTAATCAATTCATCGTACAATTTCTCAATTTTCTTAGTCATATTATAAACTGTAAATTTTTCTTCCATCAGCTTTTTTGCATTTTTACCCATATAATTTCTCAGTTCTTCATCTTCTATCAATTTTAATATAGCTATTGCTAAACTTTCAGAATCCCTTACCGGAACTAAAAAACCATTATAATTATCTATTATTACTTCTGGAATTCCTCCTATTTTAGTTCCAACAGAAGGCTTTCCTAAACTCATTCCTTCAATCAACGAAATACACAACGCTTCTGAAATAGAAGTAATAACATTTATATCTACAATGTTAATTATATTTTCTATATTTTCTACATACCCTGTAAAAATTACATATTCTTCTATTTGCATTTTCTCTGTAAGTTCCTTTAATTCCAGTTCTCTCGAACCTGACCCTACAATAATAAATTTAACTGAATTATTTTTTTGCAATATAGATTTTGCCGCTTTTATAAAATATTCATGTCCCTTTACTTCTTCAAGTCTCGCAACAATACCTACAACAATATCATCCAAACCAATCCCCAATTCTTTTCTTATCTTGTTTTTTTCTTCTCTTCTAATTTCTTTTAAATTTTTAATTCCATTATGTATGCAAATAATTTTTTCCTCAGGTATTCCATTTACAATTAAATTATTTTTTACAGCTTCAGATACAGCTATAATTCTATCACTTATAAATCTATTTATATAAGATTTTATACTTTTCTTAACTACATTTTTCTCTTCATTATCTATACAGTGTTTTGTATGAATTATACTCCTTACACCAGCCATTTTACCGGCTATTCTCGCCGAAATGCTCGCATGTGTATGTAAAATATCACATTTTTCTTTTTTTAATATACCGCATAATTTCTTTATAATTTTAATATCAAATGATTTGTCCTTCATCCCCTCAACTTCTATAACTTCAATCTCAACTTTACTTATTTTATCTACAAGTAAACTTCCTTTTGGTACAATAACTTTAACCAAATATTTATCTCTATTAAATTCTCTTAAAAAGTTTAAAATCCATACTCCAGCTCCACCTATATTTGTATCACTAATTACATGAATCACATTTATCATAACTGATTCTCCCCAAATCTTGATTTATCAAGTTATAACAAACCATTCCAAATGTTATAATAATCCAAAATGTAAATACTACTTTATAATTATACCATATATTGTCTACTAACCCCTGTAAAAGATATCCGCCTAACCCTGAACACAATGCAATCATGAAAGTAGATATAAATTTACTTTTTTTCTTATATGAAATAATTAATTTCTTATAAAAAACGCCAATCATTAAAATAAACAAACTAAATCCTACAATACCAAATTCTATTAATAATTGTATATATAAATTATGAGAATGAAGCGCATAAGCTGCAGATAATGCATACCTACTGTATATCATTTTAAAAACCTCTGTACCCATTCCAATACCAGATATCCAATAATCTTTTACAATCCCCAAAGACCCTAACCATATAGATATTCTATAAGCAGATGAAGAGTCTTGAATATTTCCTATACTTGCAAACCTATTTATAATAGACGGCGGCAACACAAAAGGCATTATCAATAAAGCTACTACCCCTAATAAAATCAACCTTTTATCTAAAAATACTACAAAAATAAATAATGCCAACATCAATCCAAGCCAAGCTCCTCTAGAATAAGTAAATACTAAACATACAATCATAGTTATAGTTGTAACAATAAAAATTAAACGCTGAGAATTCTTTTTACTTTCCCAAAACAATGCAATAGACATAGGAATTAATAAAACCAAATACTCTCCTAATACATTTGGATTGTCTAATGTAGAATAAACCCTTGATTTTATATCTTCAAACATTTCTGTATCAACCCATGCTTGTACAGTATCTGCTAATGTAAAATGTTGATATATACCGTATAAAGATACTAAAAATCCTGCAAAAACCATAAATACAAAAGCATAATATATACTATCGTATGATTTTATCGTATTTTCAGCCACAAAATAGAATAAAATAAACAATATATATAAAATGCCTATACTCAAACTACTTTTTACAGTAAATGAAGTTAAACCACTATAAACTACAGTCATTGAAAACAAAATCATAAATATATCCATAGGAGTACATACTAATTTAAAGTTATTATCATACATCCTCTTCACCAAAAACAATACTACATTTAATGATATAATTCCCAACAAAACCTTTGTCGGTATAAATGGCACTAAAAATACAGTTAAAAAAATCATCACTTCTAATCTCGATAAAATAAATTTATTCAAAATATTCAAAATAAAACTCTCTTTTAAATGCTTTTGAATACCATTAGATATATTTTTTAATAATTTTATAGGTAAAATAGCAATCTTATAAAAATAACTATTTTCAAATACTATGTATTCATTTAAATTTCTAAAAAAAAACTGAATAAATAAGCTTTGTTTTACTAAATTGTTAAACGAATTTGCAATTATGCTTAATAATCCATATGTAATACTATTCGTATAATAATTTTTCAAAAAACTACCCCCTTTTTAGTTTTGATTTTACAATATCAATGAAAATTTTGCTTTCCTCAATTCCTATAAACATAGTAAATATAACGTAAAAAATAATTCCAATTAAAGAAGGTACTCCTACTTTTATTGCTTTATATAGTAATGTATTTAAATTTACTATATTTGTCATAATGTTATTCACAAACATTATCACAATTCCTGTAAAAAGTGATGCTGCTCCCATTTTTAAAAAGTAATATAAAAAGTTAGTATCGAATATTCCATTTATCTTTTTATTAATAACCATAATTAAAACAATCGAAATATTAATCGTAGAAATAGCAGTAGCTAATGCTAATCCCTTCATACCTATTTTAAAAGCCAATAAAAAACTTACACATATATTAAATACAATACCTACAATACTTATTTTCATAGGAGTAATAGCATCATGTAAAGCATAAAAAGCCTTATTTATAATTTCTTGAATTCCCCACGCTATCATTCCTATAGAATAATACATAAATGCCTCTGATGTAAGATATGTAGAATGCGAATCAAACTGTCCCCTTTCATAAACTAAAGAAATCAAAGGAACTCTTAATATTATAAAAATAACCATAACTGGAGATAAAATATAAATAATAGATCTAATAGCTAAATTAATTATTTTAATAAACTCCATTTTGTCTTTTGAAATATTTATTCTAGATAAAGAAGGAAAAATCAAATTTACAACTGAATATATAAAAATTCCAACAACAGTAATATATAATTTATTTGCATAATCTAAGGCTACTACTGCTTGTCCTTTATTCAAATAAGATGCCAATCTTATATTCACCATTGTATTGATAGGTTGAACCCATGCACTTATTAAAATTGGCAACATCAATACTCCAGCTTTTTTCATACCTTCATTTTTTAAATTCAACATAAATTTATATTTATATCCATGTTTGACAAGTGAAGGTATTTGTATAACCACTTGAGAAATCCAGCCTATAAGCATTGCAACGGCTAATCCCTCTATTCCAAATCTATCATTTAAAAAAATCAAATATCCTATAACTATTAAATTTGATGCTAAACTAATTAAAGAAGGAATATTAAATTCTCCAAAAGACTGTAATATTCCAACAAATGTAAAAGCTAAACCCGTAAATACTATCATAGGAAATAAGATTCTAAGAAGTTTAGCAGATAATAAAAGCGTACTTTCATCTAATCCACCAGCAACCATATGTACTATATTCTTTGAAAACAAAACTCCTATGACAACTATAAACGCAGATAAAATAAATACACAATTTAAAAAAACACTAGAAAATTCCATTCCTTTATTTTCTTCATTGTTTTTAAGATATTCGTTAAAAATAGGGATAAACGTTGAAGAAATAGCAACTCCTAAACCTAAATCAAAGAAAAATAAAGGAATTCTACTCGCAGTTGAAAATGCTATAGCTTCAGTTCCCATACCGTATTTACTAGCTATAAACACATCCCTTAACATACCCAAAACTTTAGAAAAAAAAGTTATGAAAACCATAAAACTAACTACTCTTATTGCTGTATTTCTTTTCAACATAACTTCTCCTTTATATTTTTTATTTTACACAAAAGTGAGCCTTTTTACAGGCTCACTAAATTTCAAACAACCCTAAACTTATCTGGAGGCCTTCATCTACTTTTTCCATCAATCCATCATCAAAATGCCCTATTTTTTCTCTCAATCTTTTTTTATCTATAGTTCTTATTTGTTCAAGTAATACTACTGAATCTCTATTTAAACCATAATCATTTGCATTTATCTCTATATGAGTAGGTAATTTTGCTTTATTTATTTGAGATGTTATAGCTGCTATTATAACAGTAGGACTGTATTTATTTCCTATATCATTCTGTATTATAAGAACTGGTCTAACTCCACCTTGTTCAGATCCTACTACCGGACTTAAATCAGCATAAAATATATCTCCTCTTTTAACTTCTAAATTATTATTCACCTTCTGCTATCTTCCCTTCATACCCCTCTAAAGAAGATACATCAACACTAAGACCCATTTCTGCTAGCGCTAAATTTATGGCTCCCATCTCTCTATATCCCTTTATCATAATTTCTCTTGTCTCTATTTTTCGTTTTTCTCTTAAATACAATTTCATAGCTTCTCTTATAAATTCTGATCTATTCTTATTTTCTACTTTTATTATCTTATCTACTTCTGCAAGCAAGCTATTAGGCAAACTTACTACTATTTTCTTTTTACCCATACAACTAGACACAAAATCGCCTCCCAAAGTTAAATACCTTTCTATTTTACCAAATAATCTAAAGTCTGTAAAACTCTATTTCCTTCCAAATATACACGTGGTACTCTCCTTGAGATCATACATAAAAGTTCATAATTTATAGTATTAAGAGCATCAGAAAATCTCTCTATTCTTATATCGGAATCTTCACCAAATATCTTCACCTCATCACCTATATTTACATCTAAATCATTGACATTTATCATGCATTGATCCATACATATTCTTCCAACTACAGGAACTAATTTATCTTTTACTTTAACATTTGCATTTTCTCCTAACATCCTTGTAAATCCATCTGCATATCCTATAGGAATTGTAGCTATTTTAGTGTAGTCCCGAGTTTTATATTTTTGACCATAACTTATACCTCTTCCTGGCTCTAATATTTTCAGATGAGATATTTTAGTTTTCAATGTCATTACAGGCTTTAGATTAATAAGTTCTTTTTTTACTTCATTAGAAGGATAGTGTCCATATAAGATTATTCCACTTCTCACCATATCAAGATGGTAATTTGGACAATCTATTATACCTGCACTATTACATATATGCTTTATCGGTATTTTTATACCTTTATCTTCTAATTTATTCGTTATGTACTCAAACTTTTTAAACTGCATATTCGTAAAAGTCTTATCCTTTTCATCTGCCATAGCAAAATGACTGTATATTCCAACTACATTTATATTTGGGAAGTTATATATTTTTTCTATGTAATACACGCTTTTATCTTCTATTTGAAAACCAAGCCTTGACATTCCTGTGTCTAGTTTTATATGTATATTTGCCGTTTTTTTATTTTTACTTGCTGTATTATTCAATTTTTGTGCTGATTCATACGAGTATATAGTAATGTCTATATCATTTTCCAGTGCTAATTTAAAATCGCATTCTTGTATATATCCAAGACATAGTATGGGCTTTTTTATATAATTATTTCTGAGCTCTAAAGCTTCTTTTAGAGTCGCAACTGCTAAATAATCAACTCCTTCCTCAATTAATGCCTTTGCTATTTGTACGGAGCCATGGCCATATGCATTTGCTTTAACTACACCACATATTTTTGTATCTTCTTTGAGTAGTTTTTTTATATTTCTATAATTTTCTTTTAAGTTATCTATATTTATTTCTGCCCAAGTAGATCCAATTTTATAACTCATTTTTCTCCCCCTCAACCTAATTTACGTTATACTTAAATTCTTTATAAATAACAATAAATCTTTTTTTACCATTTGAATCTATTATTTCTAATTTATTAGGTTTTAACGTTTTTTTATCTATATATATTTTTTCTTTACTAAAATAAAAAGATGAACCTGGTATACTAGTTTCTAAAATCAAAAAATACCTATCAGAAAATACATCTAAATTTTCATTTTCAAGTATATTTTTTATAAAATCTCCTACAAATAAATACCTATTTTCTATCCCTTTATAAGTAATTCTAAACTCATCTTTGCAATTTGGATTTTTTACTATAATATTATCCTTATTGTAAATAGTAACTTTTCCCCTTATATTACTAGGACTTAAAGTTTCTAATTTATAATAATCAGGAGCTTTATAATAGTGCTTTACAATATACTCTTTAGATGATTTATTTCCAAATACATTAATACGAGCTATGCAGGAATACGATTTTAAATTTGTTATTTTCTTATGTAACTTATAATACACTTCTTCATTTGTGGATTCACTACACCCAGTAAGTAAAAAAATAAAAACAAAACCTAATAGGGTATACACAATCCACTTTTTCACAAAATCTCCCCCAATATCAAATTTATAATAAAACTTATAAACTATACATAGCCTTTATTATATCATATCTACATATAATACCCTTTATCTTATTCTCTTTATCAACTACAGGAACTCTATTTATAGATTTTTCTATCATGAGATTTGCAACATACTCAAGACTATCTTCTTCATAAACCTTTAAAACATCTTTAGACATTATATCTTCTGCTTTATAAGCTGCTATTTTTTTAATATCTTCTTCTAAGCTCTTCAAACTATCCAAAAACACGACACCTTGAAGAATAGTTATAAATGAAGGTATATTTATATTTTTTTCTTTTTTTACAATATCAGTTTCTGAAATTATTCCAATTACTCTATTTTCATCATCTACTACCGGCACACCGCCTATTCTCTTTTCCAAAAGTATTTTTACAATTTCTTCAATACTAGTTTCCTTATTTACCGATATAACATCACAAGTCATAATATCTTTAGCCTTCAATCGAATTCCCCCTTTTCAATATTAATGAATTTGCAACTGCATATTCTCTACAATGAGATATAGAAATCATAATCTCAACAACATTTAGTTTTTTAGATAATTTATATAAATTATTATATAATTTTACATGAGGTTTTCCAAGATTATCTCTTAGTATTTCAATATCCGTTAATTTAAAATTCCTAATACCTGTTCCAAAAGCCTTGCTTACAGCCTCTTTAGCTGCAAAATTTCCGGCAATAGTCTCGATTTTAAAATTTTTACTTTCAAAATACTCTATTTCCTTTTCAGTAAATACTCTATCTAAAAATCTATTATTTCTATTTACAGCATTCTTTATTCTATCTATTTCTATTATATCTACTCCTATGCCTAAAATATTCATAAAATACCTCCCAAAATGCAATCTACATTTATACTATAACAAAAAAGAACCACTTAATCACAAATTCAATGATTTAGTGGCACATGTTTAAATTATTTCAACAATTTGTTATCTAACTTTTCCATATCCTTATACCCAAGTAAAGAATGTAAAAAATTATAGATATAATTTACCTTTTCTTCTATTTGCTCCTTTTCTTCTCTTAATAAAGTCAATTCTTTTCTCAATTTTGCTATAACTTCTTGAATTTCACTCAATCTACTTTCACCCTTATTCATATCATCGTATGAATATTTAACTGTAGCTTTTAAAAGATCTAAATTTTTTTCTTCTATCAATTTTGGAATTACTTCAAGCTCTTCAAATATACTATCTATATTATCATTTATTTCTTCCATTTCTTTTTTCAATTTATCTAATTCCACTTCTGCAGCTTGATTTTTATTTGTATTTAATTCATTTGATATATATATTATTTTAGCCATTTTTTTTGGTTTTTGATTTTGAAGTTTGATAAGTTCTCTTTCAAGCTCCTTTTTTCTCTTTAAAATATCATCAAGCTCTTTTGCAAAAACTTTTATTTCTTTATTCACACCTTCATTAAAAAGTTTTTTCCATGGCTCATATTGCGTTAATATTGGTATTTTATTTTTTTTTATTATTTTCTCAGCTAAATCTATATCTATTTGTTTTTTACCCAAAAACATAATTCACAACCTTTCTTTAATATATTTCCAAAATATAAATCGTCAAAAAAATTTTTTTCTTTATTCTCAAAATTTCCACTAAAAAAATTTACTAAATAAACTATTTTTAGTCAATAAAACTATTGAATTATTTTTTTACCTTTGGAAAAAATATTTACATGAGGCGACTATAACAGTTGATTAAAATATATAAAAATCTATAAAAATCTATCGAATAATTTGCATATTTCTGATATTATAATATCAGAGGTGATATTAATGTATTCAATAGGAAAATTTTCAAAAAAATTAGGTGTAACAATACAAACTTTAAGGAATTGGGATAAAGAAGGAAAATTGTGTCCAATTAAACTTGATAGTGGACACAGAAGGTATACAGATGAACATTTTATAATAGCTAGTAATTTACTTCAAAAACCCTTGCCACGAAAAACTATTGTCTATGCAAGAGTATCTTCAAATAAGCAAAAGAATGAATTAGAACATCAACTTGAAAATATAAAGCAGTTTTGTATTGCTAAAGGATATGTTATAGATGAAATCTTTTCAGATATAGGAAGTGCTTTAAATTATAACAGACCTAACTTTCAAAAAATGTGGGATTTAATTTTATCTAATCAAGTTGAAAGAGTAATAATTGCTTATAAAGACAGGTTTGTACGCTTTGGTTATGACTTCTTTGAAAGTATTTGTAAAAAGTATAATGTAGAAATTATAGTTATGAACAACACAGAAGAAAAAACTTATGAGCAAGAAATGGTTGAAGATTTAATGACAATA
>NZ_FQXH01000001.1 GCF_900129915.1 Tepidibacter thalassicus DSM 15285 | reverse complement strand
TTAGGATTTGTTTTGGCGGATTTGCCTACCAAAACTCCCTCAATGCTTGGACCTACTTCTCCATCAGTAGGATAGCCTATCCTTCTGCGTCATCCCTTCCCTCAAACGGTTATCGGTGGTACAGGAATCTCAACCTGTTGTCCATCACCTACGCCTTTCGGCCTCGGCTTAGGTCCCGACTTACCCTGAGCGGACGAACCTTCCTCAGGAAACCTTAGGTTTTCGGCCCGTAGGATTCTCACCTACGTCTCGCTACTCATGCCAACATTCTCTCTTCACTACAGTCCACCAATCCTTCCGGTTTAGCTTCTGCCCGTAGTGAATGCTCCCCTACCCAGTACTTTGTACTGCCGTAGC
>NZ_FQXH01000039.1 GCF_900129915.1 Tepidibacter thalassicus DSM 15285 | reverse complement strand
ATATCATCTAATGATCCTTTTCCATCAAGATAATCTCTCACAGACATATTCTTAATTTTTTCTGAATAAGAAGTATTCTTAGATGTGGTATTTAATCCATTAATTCCTAATGATTGATAATTTCGAATCCAATTGCTTAAGGTGCTTCGATTAACACCAATTAGTTTAGCAGTATGATTGATAGAGTCCTCTCCATTTATACATCTAAGAACATATTCTAATTTTTCATTTGTTGTGAACTTACTTTTTCTTCCCATAAAAAATACTCCTCCTTATAGCCAACAGTTTTATTATTTTAACTGTCTACTATAAGGGGAGCATATCAGGACTTCCTCGTAATTTATTTTATATTTTTTAAAAACTTTTCAATTTTTGCTTCTTTTCTCAATTCATCTATTTTATCTCTATATTTTTCCTGTTCAATTTGAGTTTTTATTCCGTTTTTTACTTCTTCAAGTTTTCTAATTTCGTCAACTTTATCTTCTACCTTTATAATATGGTATCCAAATTGAGATTCTACTATATCTGATATTTCTCCTGGTTTTAAAGCAAATGCTGCTTTTTCAAAATTAGGATCCATAACTCCTCTTCCGAAATATCCTAAATCTCCTCCGTTTTGTGCTGAACCTATATCTTGCGAATATTCTTTAGCAAGTTTTGCAAAGTCTTCTCCATTTTTAGCTCTTATCAATATTTCCTCAGCTTTTTGTTTTGCTTTTTTTATTTCTTCATCAGATAAAGGAACTAATTTACCTTTTTCATCTCTTTTTAATTGTCCATTTTCATCTTTTTGTACCGTTAAAAATAGTATATGAGATGCTTTTACTTCTTCTCTTTTGAATTTATCTTTATTTTTTTCATAATAATCTTTTATATCTTGATCACTTATTCCCAAACTGTTTATATAGTTTTCTTTATATTTCACAATAGCCATATCTTTTTTTAACTGTTCTTTTAAAAACTCATCGTCTATATTGTTGTCTTTTAAAAACGACTTGAATTCTGGATTTTTTTCCAACTGCTTTTTAAAGTTGCTTAATTGTTTATCTACTTGACTTTTATCTATTTTTAAGTTTTCTTTCTTAAAAGCTTGATATACTATTTCATCGTCAATCATATTGTCAAGTACTCTCTCTTTTACCATTTCTAAAACAGTTTTTCCTTTTTCAGCTTCTTTAGTCCAAATGTCAGGTCCATATACATTTTCAAAATTCTTCTTGTACATTGCTAAAGTTTTTTCATATTCGCCAAGCGTTATAACCCTATCATTTACTTTTGCTACTACATCTTTTGATTGTCCTTTGCTACAAGCTGTTAGCGAAAATGCCAACAAAATCATTAATACTACCGATATTATTTTTTTCATTTCAAACATCCTTTCATTTTTTATCATAAGGTTATTATAACATCTTTTCTAAAACATTAGCAATTTCTGTAACCAATTTGTAATGATTTTTTTCTTTAGTTGTAAATCTATAATGAGGTTCTAAGTATATTTTATCTTTTATTTGTTTTATCGTTTTTACTTTGAGCTTTTTGCCAAGTGCTTTTATATACGCTATCATTATTAGAGTTTTAAGAGGGATTGGTATTTCAGAAAATCTATCTTCTATTTCTTCCTCTATCTCTTCCTTGTCTTTTTTATCTTCTATTGATGAGATTTTTTTGTATATTTCAATTTTAATGCTTTCATCTTTTATATAGCTTTCTGGTATATATGCGTTTACATTTAAATCTATTTCTGTATCTATTTCTTCTATTTTTTCTCCTTTTACTTTTCTTATAGCTTCATTTAACATTTTCACATAAAGGTCATATCCAATGACAGCCATATGTCCATGTTGTTGTGAACCTAATATATTCCCAGCTCCTCTTATTTCGAGATCTCTCATAGCTATTTTAAATCCTGATCCAAATTCAGTAAACTCTTTTATAGCTTTAAGTCTTTTTTCAGCTACTTCACTTAAAATTTTATTTTTTTCGTACATAAAATACGCATATCCTTGACGAGATGACCTTCCAACTCTACCTCTCAATTGGTAAAGCTGTGATAATCCCATTTTATCTGCATCGTATATTATTATTGTATTTGCATTTTGTATATCCATTCCCGTTTCTATTATGGTTGTACAAACCAAAACATCGTATTCTTTTTCCAAAAACTCAAGCATTACTTTTTCCAAGCTTCTTACAGTCATTCTTCCATGGCCTACTGCAACTTTAGCATTGGGTACTAATTTTTTTATAAGAGCTGCCATTTCTTCTATGCCTTCGATTCTATTGTATACAAAAAACACTTGACCTCCTCTAGATATTTCTCTTTCAATTGCATCTGCTATAATGCTCTCTTTTCCCTCGACTACATAAGTTAAAACCGGATGTCTTTCTTGAGGAGGCTCTTCGATTAAGCTCATATCTCTAATTCCACTAAGCGACATGTGAAGTGTTCTAGGTATAGGTGTTGCAGATAATGTAAGTACATCTACTGATGATTTTAATTTTTTTAGTTTTTCTTTATGTCTTACTCCAAATCTCTGTTCTTCATCTATTACTACAAGTCCTAAGTCTTTAAATTCAATGTCTTTTGATATTATTCTATGTGTCCCTATAACTACATCTACAAGACCTCTTTTTATATCTTCTATTATTTGTTTTTGTTGTTTTGGAGTTTTAAATCTACTCAAAACTTCAACTCTTATAGGGAAATTTTCAAATCTTTGTTTAAATGTATTATAGTGTTGCTGAGCAAGTATTGTAGTTGGAACTAAAAATACAACTTGTTTTGAATCCATACAAGCTTTAAATACAGCTCTTATAGCAACTTCTGTTTTTCCATATCCAACATCTCCACATATCAATCTGTCCATTACTTTATCGGATTCCATATCCCTCTTTACATCTTCTATTGCTTTTAACTGATCTTCTGTTTCTTCATATGGAAATAGCGATTCAAATTCTTTTTGCCATGGCGTATCTTCTCTATATTTATATCCTTTTGAACTTTCCCTTTTTGCATAAAGCTCTATAAGCTCTTTTGTCATATCTTCTATTGATTTTTTTACTTTTGCTTTAGCTTTATTCCAATCGTTAGTTCCTAGCTTATTTAGCTTTACATTCTCTACATCTTGACCGATGTATTTTTGAACTTTATCCATTTGATCTGTTGGAACAAATAAATTATCTCCTCCAGAGTACACTATTTTTATATAGTCCTTTTTAATCCCTGCAACCTTTAATTGTTCTATTCCAGCATATCTACCTATTCCATGACCTTCATGAACTACATAATCTCCAATATTTAGTTCTAAAAAGCTCTCTATTTTTTTTCCTTTTTTAAATTTCTTCTTTTTCTTTAGAGAAATTCTCTTGTGAACCCCAAATATTTCATTGTCAGTAATCAGTGCGTATTTTATATCGCTGTATTGAAATCCTTGAGATACAATTCCAGGAGTTATAACTATTTGCGATGGTTTTATTTCTCCTTCTCTACCTTCTAAAATAACTGTTTCTACTCCTTCATTTAACAAATTATCGTAAAGTTTTTTAGATTTATCAATACTTCCCGGAACTATTAGCACTTTATAGCCATGGTGTTTTAAATATTTGAGTTCTTCGACTAGTAAATCTATTTTACCATTAAAAGAAGCTATTTCTCTTGAATTAAAATTAACTGTAAATTTAGGTTCAAATTCTTTTATAGTTTTTGGAAGAATGCTTTTGAGAATTATAAATCTACTTCCTATTAAATCTTCTAACTCGTCAAATCTATTCAGTAAATTTATCTGAGATTTAAGCACTGTTTTTCTTTCTAAATTGACTTTGTAATTTTCTTTAAATTCATTGTAATAATTATTGTATTTTTCTATTATTCTTGAAGGCTCATTAAATACAACTAAAGCGTCTTTTTTAAGGTAAGAAAAAATGCTCTTATCCATATCTTCATATAAATAATCTATATAGTTTTCAAGTCCTTCAAAGTATATTCTCTGCTCTATTTTTTCTATATTAGAGTATACATCTTCACTTGTATCCTCTTTTAATTCTCTCTTTATATTTTTTAATGCTTTTTCTAAGTTTTCAGGATATATAATTTCTCTAGATGGAACTATTTCAAATTCATTTATTTTTTCTACTGATTTTTGAGAAATAACGTCAAACATCCTTATTGAATCTATTTCATCGCCAAATAGCTCTATTCTAATTGGATATTCGTAATTTCCCGAATATATATCTATAATTCCTCCTCTTATACTAAATTGACCTATCCCTTCTACTTTAACTACTCTTTCATATCCAAGTTCAACAAGTTTTGAAGATAATTGTTCTGTATTTATAACATCTCCTAATCTGTACCTAAATATATTTTTATTCAACACATCTTTAGGTATATATTTTTTAAGAACAGCTTCTATCGAAGTTACTAAAATTATATTATCCTCTTTTATAAGACTTAAAAGTACATTTATCCTTTTAGATTCTTCTTTTCTATCCTTTGCATCCAAAAAATAAAATAGTATTTCTTCAAAAGACAAATACAAAACATTATCTTTTACATAAAAGCTCAAATCTTCATATATTCTTTTTGCTTCTAAATCACTATGAGTTATAATCATAATTTGCCTATTCAATTTTTCAAATAAAGCATATGTCATATGACTTTTTTGAGAATATACAAGTCCATTCACTAAAAGGGGAGATTTATTTTCCTCTATACTTTTTATAATATTATTAAATTCTAAAGAGTAGTTTAAGGGACTTATAAAAATATCATTCATCATTATCACCTTTCATTAGCCATTGTATTTATTCATAGATATATCTATTCCCTCTTTTATTATGGTTTCTACTGCAAGAGCTGCTCTATCTAATGTTTCATTTAAAATTTGTACTTCTTCTTTTCTAAATTTAGACAGCACAAAAGAAGCCAGATCCTGTCCTTTTTCTGGTTTTGAAACTCCTATTCTAACTCTAGGGAAATTATCAAATTTAAGATTGTTTACAATAGATCTCATTCCATTATGAGTTCCTGCACTTCCCTTTTTTCTTATTCTTATTTTTCCAACATCTAAGTCAATATCATCGTATATTACTATTATATTTTCTGGATCTAATTTATAATACTTATATATTTCTAGTAGACTTTGTCCACTTAAATTCATATAAGTTTGAGGTTTTACTAAAAGTACTTTCTCATTTCCTATTCGCCCTTCTCCAATTAATGCTTTGTGTTTTATTTTTTTTACATCTATACTGTTGTTCTTTGCTATTATATCTATAATATTAAATCCAACATTATGTCTAGTATTTTCATATTGTTTACCCGGATTTCCTAAACCTACAACAACGAACATACATACTCCTCCTATTTATCATAACTTTAACAATAAATTATTATATCACATTTCACAAAAATTCTTTCAGTAAAAAATGTATAAAAAAATTATGTTTTTGAACAAAATATAATTTATAAAAGAAATATACAAAAAACATCGGAGGACAATTGTTGTGAGTAGAGAAATTATTTCTGGCAAACAAGGTTTATCTATTGTTGTTATTTTTATGGCAGGAACTTCATCTATACTATCCCTTGCACTTGAAGCCAAAGAAGATATATGGTTAGCTATTATTTTATCCGTGCTTATGAGTATTACTGTATCACTTATATTTGTCAATCTTCACTTTAATTTTCCAGGTAAAAATTTATTTGATATATGTGAAATTTGTTTCGGAAAATCTATAGGCAAATTATTTATACTTTTATTTACTTGGTTTACCTTTGAGGAAGCTTCTCAAACTTTAATAAATAACAGTCAATTTTTAGAAGATACTGCTCTTGCTGAAACACCTACAATTGTACCTAGAATGTTTATTTTAATCTTATGTGTTTGGATTGTAAAAGGTGGAATTGAATTAATTGGAAAATGGTCTGACCTATTTATCATCCCATTTATAATTTTTGTATTTATTTCAGTAGTTTTATTAATTCCCGAAATGGATATAGATAATATATTTCCTATTTTAGATAACGGGATAACTCCTGTAATTGAAGGGGCTTATTCGGCATTTACATTTCCTTTTGGAGAAACAGTAATACTATCCCTTGTATTTTCACGTTTTAAAACTAAAAAATCGTATTATACAACTTATATATTCGGTTTAATAATAGGTGGGATATGTTCATTAGCTCTTTCTCTATCTACGGTTTTAACTATAGGATCAACTCAAGCTTTGCAAACTTATTATTCCACATATAATACAGTTTCAAAAATAGATATATCGGATTTTATTCAAAGACTAGAAGTAATATCAACACTTATATTTGTAATAGGAAGTTTTCTTAAAATCAGCATACTTTTGCTAGCTAGTTCTATTGGTATTAGTAAGCTGTTTAATTTTGAAAGCTACCGTTTTATAGTAACGCCAGTTTCACTTTCTATAATCAATCTATCCTTTATCTCATTCGATAATAGAATGTCTTTTGTAGAGTGGAATTCTAATGGATGGCTTTATTATTCTTTTTTGTTTGAAGTGATTTTACCTGTTATTATATTTATTACTGCTAAAATAAAAAACGTAAAAAAAGCCCCGAGTTAGTTCGGGACTTTTTTAGTTATATTTTAAATATTTTTATTTCTTCATTTAACTTCATAGAAAGACCATTTAGCTTATCTGCTGCTTTTGCAACTTCTTCAATAGCTAGAGCCTGCTCATTCATAGACGCACTAACTTCTTCTGATGAAGATGCACTTTCCTCTGATACTGCTGATATGTTTTGTATAGATGCTACTATTAAATCTTTTTCTTCATTCATGTTGTTGACAAATTCTTTTATAGAAGAAATTTTATATGTTATATCTCCAACTGATCTCGATATAACGTCAAATGAACTATTTACTTTTGAAACAGCATCTGCTTGTTCACTTGATACTTTTTTGACTTCATTCATTATTTCAACTGTATTTTGACTATCCTTTTGTATATTTTCAACTATATTCTTTATCTCATCTGCTGCATTTCTAGAGCCTTCTGCAAGTTTTCTTATTTCATCAGCAACAACTGCAAATCCCCTTCCATGCTCTCCTGCTCTTGCTACTTCTATTGATGCATTAAGTGCTAATAAATTTGTCTGTTCTGCAATTGATGTTATTGTATCTAATATCTCCCTTATATTTTTCGATTTATCGTTAAGTGCAAGTACAGCTGATTCTATCATTTTTGTTGTATTGATATTTTGATCAGTTTTTTGTTTTAAGTCTTCAACTGCTTCAAAACCTTGTAAATTAGAATTAACTACATTTTCAGCAGATACAAACATATCATTTGTATTATCTGTAAGCTCATTTAATTTGTCAGACAATCTATTTACAAGTTCAACTCCTTTTTCAGCATCTTCAGCTTGTGATAAAGCTCCTTTTGCTATTTGTTCAACTGTCATAGCTACTTGATCTGATGTTGCACTAGTTTCTTGAGCAGTAGCTGCTAAGTTTTCCGATGAGTTTCTAACTTCGTGAGATACTTCTTTTATGTTTTTAATTAAATTTGAAAGAGTATCTATTGTGTCATTAAAATTGCTCGCCAATTTTCCAAGTTCATCATCTGTCTTTATATCAGATCTTACAGTTAAATCCCCTTCTTTAATTTTTTCCATATCTGATATTAATTTATGTATAGTAGATGTCAAACTTTTAGAAAATACATAGGCAACTATTATAGCACCTACTAAAAGCATTCCTCCAATTAATACAATAGTATATATCATATCATGGGCTCTGTCTAAAATCTCATCTAAATATAAACTTCCAAATATTGTCCATCCCGTTTTATTCATTTTTCTAAACGCAGCAAATTTTTTTCTAATTTTGCCATTTTCATTTAACTCGTATACTACATCTCCTGTTTTTTCTTTTGCCATGGCTTCAACTATTTCTTTTGTTTTAAGTTTATTTCCTATTTTGCTTTTATTTTTGTGTGTCATAAAATTTCCATTTGCATCGACAATAAATGGATATCCATTATTCCCTATTTTCATTTTGCTTATATTATTTGACAGAGAATCTAAAAGTACATCCATGGCAACTACTCCAACAAATTCATTATTTTCATCATACACAGGAGATGATACTGTTACCACTAGTTTGTTTGTATGTACATCTACATATGGCTGAGTCCAAGAAGTAATTTTTTTCTCATAAGCATTTTTATACCAAGGTCTTGTAGTTGGATCAAAATCTTCACTATATTCTGCTTGAGGATATGTAAACATTTGCTTATCTTTTGTTCCCATATAAACAGATATGACGTCTTTATGAGAATCTATAACTCCCTGAAAAAGACCTATCATAAAAGGTTCATAATTTGGATGATTTAATATTTCTTTCAAATCCACATTATTGGCGAGCATATCTAAACTATCTTCAAATCCTTTTAAATAATTATCAATAGAAATTTCTATCCCTTCTAATGTACTAACTGAAAGCTCTTTTAAATCTTTTTCTATTATGTTTAATGATTTTTTATGAGCAGCTACTCCTAAAAATATCAATGGAACTGTTATCAATATAACAAATACCGATATCAATTTTCCTCTTATCCCCATTTTCATCTTTATTCCTCCTATTTCAACAATTTTACATATAATACATTTTACCACAAAATAAATATTTTACATAACAAAAAAGTGGCTAAAGCCACTTTTTTAGTTAAACAAACTGCTTACAGACTCATTTGAAAATATCTTGTTAATAGCACTAGCAAATATAGAAGATACACTTTGTATTTTTATCTTATCTATTTTCTTTTCCTCTGGTAATGCTATAGTATCAAGTACTATAAGTTCTTTTATAACTGAATTTTCTATTCTCTCTATTGCAGGTCCTGATAGTACAGGGTGAGTACAACAAGCATATACTTCTTTTGCTCCAAATTTTTTCAATGCATATGCTGCATTTGTTATAGTTCCTGCAGTATCTATCATATCATCCACTAATATTACATTTTTTCCTTTTATATCTCCAATTATATTCATAACCTCTGAAACGTTGGCTTTTGGTCTTCTCTTGTCTATAATTGCAATAGGTGCATCGAGTTGATTTGCAAAGTTTCTAGCTCTTGTAACACTTCCAAGGTCAGGAGATACTACAACTAAGTCCTCTATATTTTTCTTTTTAAAATAATCAGCAAGTATAGGAACTCCAAGTAAATGGTCTACAGGTATATCAAAATATCCTTGAATTTGAGCAGCATGTAAATCCATAGTCAACACTCTATCTGCTCCTGCTGCAGTTATGAGATTTGCAACTAATTTTGCTGTAATTGGATCTCTTGCCTTTGCTTTTCTGTCCTGTCTTGCATACCCGTAATAAGGGATAACTGCTGTTATTCTACCAGCCGATGCTCTTCTTAAAGCATCTATCATTATAAGCAGCTCCATTAAATTGTTGTTTACTGGACTATTAGTCGATTGAATTACAAATACATCTGTACCTCTTACAGTTTCACCAATATTTACTGAAATTTCCCCATCGCTAAATGTACACACTTTAGCTTTAGCTAAAGAAACTCCTAAATCTTTTGCAATTTTTTCGGCAAGTTCAGGATTAGAATTTCCTGTTAAAATTTTAATTTCACTACCACTAGTATTCATATATTAAAAACCTCCCAGAAGAATTTAATAAACTATTTATCAAATATGCCTTTTTTTTCAACCCATCCTTCTTTATTTACTTGTCTTGCTCTTGCAATTGAAAGTGAACCACTTGGAACATTATCTGTTATAGTAGAACCTGTCGCTACATACCCTTTTTCTTCAACTACAACAGGTGCTACTAAGTTTGAATTAGAACCCACAAATGCATTGTCTTTTACTACAGTTTTGTGCTTATTTTTTCCATCGTAATTTACGAAAACCACTCCACATCCTATGTTTACATTTTTACCGATATGAGCATCTCCTATATATGCAAGGTGTGATGCTTTTGAATTATCTCCTATTTTAGAATTTTTGATTTCAACAAAATCTCCTATTTTAACATTACATCCAACTTCACTATTAGGTCTTAAATAAGCATAAGGACCAACACTGCTGTTTTCTCCAACAGTACTGTTTATTATCGTTGATATTTGAATTTCTACATTGTCTTTTATATCAGAATTTTCAATTCTAGAATTTGCTCCTATTATACAATTACTACCTATTGTAGTATTTCCAGATATAACACAGCCTGGATATATTATTGTATCCATTCCGATTTTCACATTACATTCTATATATGTATTTTGAGGATCTATTATTGTAACTCCATTTATCATGTGAATTTGATTAATTCTCTCTCTCATTATTCTTTCAGCATTTGAAAGCTGAACTCTCGAATTCACTCCCATAAGTTCTTCGATGGTAGATCCCTTATATGCCCCTACTTTTAATCCTTCTTTTCTCAGTATTTCTATGACATCTGTAAGGTAATATTCTCCCTGTGCATTATCATTAGAAATACTTAAAAGACCTCTCTTTAAATTCTCTCCACTGAAACAATATATCCCCGAATTTATTTCTTTTACTTTCTTTTCTTCGTCATTTGCATCTTTTTCTTCTACTATTTTTAATAAATCTCCATTTACATCTCTTATTATTCTTCCGTATCCATTTGGATTTTCAATTTCTGTTGTAAGAACTGTTGCAGAGTAATTATTTTCTCTGTGATATTCAAATAAATTTTTTAAAGTACCTTCTCTTATAAGCGGTGTATCTCCACAAAGTACTACTACAGTATCTTCATCATTTATGTATTCTCTTGCCATCATCACTGCATGACCTGTTCCCAACTGTTCTTTTTGAAGTACTGTTTTTACACTTTCATTTAATTTTTCTTTTACCATATCTGCTTGATGACCAAGTACTACTATGTTCTCTTTACACCCTGAATTTATAGCTACATCTATAACATGATTTACCATTTCTTTTCCACACACTTTATGAAGTACTTTAGGAAGATTTGATTTCATCCTAGTTCCTTTTCCAGCTGCAAGTATTATAGATTTTAAATTCATGTTTTCACCTCTATAAAATTTAGTGTAACACTTTCCCTTAAATACTATAGCATTTTTTCGTCAAAAAGTATACAAAATTACAAGACAAAAATCATTTAAAATGCATTTAAAAAATCCAGTATCAATTTTATCGCTTTAAGCGATAAATACAATACTGGATTGTGAACTCTCCCTCCACTTGCTCACGCTGAAGTGGGGGCTTCTTGGTGTATCCAAGAACTTTTCCTGCTTCTACGACCTCGTAACCTACTATCTCCACAGGCTATCCCCGTAAGACCTACGGTTCTTATTATTATTCTATATCTACTAGTCCTTGTTTTAGAATATTTTTGCTAGCATTTATATCTCTATCATGAATACTGTTGCATTTAGGACATTTCCATTCTCTTATTTGTAACGGCATATCTTCCATAACATACCCACATTCACTACAAGTTTTTGATGATGGGTACCATCTATCTATTTTATGAAGTTTTCTTCCATACCACTTTGCTTTATATTCAAGTATAGTAACAAATTTATACCAACTTACATCTGAAATACTTTGCGCTAATTTTTCATTTTTCATCATATTTTTGACTGCTAAATCCTCAAGAACTATAACTTGGTTTTCGCTTATAATTCTTTTAGATAATTTGTGAATAAAATCCAATCTTTGATTAGTTACTTTTTCATGTAATTTAGCAACCTTTATTCTT
>NZ_FQXH01000016.1 GCF_900129915.1 Tepidibacter thalassicus DSM 15285 | reverse complement strand
ATTTTTCTGAAAATTTTCCTATTGAATACATTAATATCACCTCTGATATTATAATATCAGAAATGTGTAAATTGTTCGATAGATTTTTATAGATTTTTATATATTTTAATCAACTGTTATAGTCACCTCGTTCAACTTTATTTTAAAAAATCTATTTACTACATTTATCGTTATGCCTTTTTATAGCTAAATTTATAAGTTTATCTATAAGATGAGTATAAGAAATTCCTGTAGCTTCCCAAAGTTTAGGATACATACTTATATTAGTAAATCCCGGCATTGTATTTATTTCATTTACATATATTTTATTTGTATCTTTTTCAATAAAAAAATCTACTCGTGAAAGACCAGAAGCATCTATCGACTTAAATGCCTTTATGGCCATATTTTTAATTTTATTCATCATCTCATCATCTATTTTTGCAGGTATTATAAGCTTAGATGATTCATTTAAATATTTTGCCTCATAATCATAAAATTCTTTTGATGGAATAATTTCTCCCGCAACAGATGCACATACCTCTTCATTTCCCAAAACAGATACTTCTACTTCTCTAGCATTTATTCCTTCTTCTAAAATTACTCTTTTATCATATTTTAAAGCCTCATTTATTCCATTCTCAAGTTCTTCTCTATTTTTAGCCTTAGATATTCCAACGCTTGAACCTAAATTTGCAGGTTTTATAAATATAGGATAAGAAATTTTTTGTTCAATTTCATCTAACACTTTATCTTTATTTTTATTAAAATCCCATTTTGTTGTATAAGTATATTTAACCTGAGGTAAACCCTCTTGTTCAAATACTTTTTTACAAATCAACTTATCCATTCCAACACTTGATGATAAAACACCACATCCTACATATGGAATATTACTTATTTCAAATAACCCTTGTATAGATCCATCTTCACCAAATGGTCCATGAAGCACAGGAAATAATACATCTATTTTTTCAAATCTATTATCTTCAAACTCTATTCCTATATTTTTATTTGCTGTAGGTATTAAATTTATATTTACATTTCTATTTGATAATTTTTCCCAATCACCGTTTTTTATATTTTCTACATCTCCTTCATAATAAAGCCAATTACCTTCCTTTGTTATTCCAATTGTAAAAACATTATATTTTTGTTTATCTATAAATTGGTATATAGAAGAAGCAGAAGCCAAAGAAACTTCATGTTCTCCTGATTTCCCTCCAAATATCAAAGCCACATTAATTTTTTTCACAATAACACCTTCTCTCAAAATATATATATTTATTTATAATTATATGTACTCAATCACTTTATTGATTATATTTTATTTTTCAAAAAAAATAAAGAAGCATTTAGCTTCTTTTACATAGTTAATGTTCCATTTTCATTTTTTATAAGCTCAAATATTTTCTGTTGTTTCCCTGTTATAGCATCTACGTAAATTAAAAAATTTCTATTCTCATATTTCACCTTAAATTCATAGCAAAGTTTTTCTTTTTTTCCTTCTGTTGGTATTATAGCTAATCTACTTTTAAAAATTTTTGCACCTTTTATTATACTTTTACTGGCTTGATCAACGCTTACTTTAGGTGTTCCCATTTTTCTATCATAATGACTTACTAAATAACCTTGAGATTCAAAACCTACTATATCCCCTTTATCAAGTGCTACTTTAACTTTAATAAGGTCAGGATAAACAACTACACCTTCTTGTTTATATGAAAAGTTAAAAGTCGTAGTTCCATCATACCTTAAAGAATACGTTGGTACCATATTTTTATATCCTTTTTTATCCAAAAATGTCTTTGCTATATTTAAAGCTTCTTCTTTTTTTATTGTAGGCTCTGTAATGTTTCTAGTATCTATCATCCACACAATTTTACCAGCAGTCTCACTTACTACTAATGTTATTTCATCATTTTTAAAAACATAACCTGGAATATGTGCATTTTTTAATCTTCCATCGTAAGTTAAATCTTTTACATTTTTCTCTTTTAAAAACTTTAAAGCTATTTCTTTTGCCTTATTTTTATCTATTTTTTGTCCTTTAAGTCTAGGTTTTATATTTCCTATATGTTCTGAAAACGGTCCATCATATATAAGTTCAGGCGTTTCATTCATTCTTTCTTCTATTCTTATCATGCTTGTTGCCATAATGTTCTTATTGCTTTTTTGAAGTTTTTTATTAGATTTTGCAACTACATCAAAAAACTCAACTTCACCTTTTGCTATATTTCTTTGAAGCTCACCAAGCTCTTCAGATAAATATTGAGCATTTTTTTGAAGCTCATAAAGCTTTTTTCTTTCCTTTTCATCTAGTTTTTTATCATCTATTGCTTCCTTAGCAAGTGTTACAGTATAATCCCCTACTTGAGTTAAAAATTTTTCTGTTTTTCCTAAAGCTACATGATTCAATGGAAGTTGAGACATTTTTTCTTGTGCTGAATACGACTGATTCATTATATCATTAAGAATTATTACATTCTGTTTTGTTGAGGTACTTACATTTACTTTGGATAAATCCGATTGTATAGTTTCTACATTTCCTATCAATTCATAAAACATCCTTTGATATTGTGCATCTAAATACCTTTTATATCCTATTTTTTGAGAATACTGAGTTGCTCCCCAAATTGCAGATAGAACAAATAATCCTACTAGAATATTTATTTTTCGCTTTGTACTCAAAATATCCCTTCTTTCTAATAAGGCCCTTTTGCAAACCAATGTTTTCCTATTTTTAAAGTTGGTTTTAATCTCCAAATCCATTTACTAGTTGCAGTTGCTGGATTCCAATAATATATAGCTCCTCCTGTAGGATCCCATCCATTAATTGCATCTCTAGCTGCTCTTATAGCAGACTCTGTTGGATTTAAATTTATTTGACCATCATCAACTGCTGTAAAAGCTCCCGGTTGATATATAACCCCAGCAATTGAATGAGGAAATCTAGGATCTTTAGTTCTATTTAAAATAACAGCTCCTACAGCTACTTGTCCAACATAAGGTTCTCCTCTAGCTTCTCCGGTTATTGCTTTTGAAAGAAGATATACATCGTCATTTCTCGAAACCGGTGTTTTATTTGACTTAACCGGAATACCTAAAGCCTTTTTAGTTGCGTTTCCTACTATTCCATCGACCTTCAAATTGTGCTTTTTTTGAAATTTTCTTATTGCCAAATAAGTTCTATAACCATAAATTCCATCTACTGCACCATCGTAATAACCCCATCTTTTTAGCTTTGACTGTACAGTTTTAACTTGTGTTCCTCTTGATCCCCAAAATATATTTGCCTGTCCATACGCTATGTAATCATCCACATAAAAGGTTATTGCTAAAAGTGAAATTATAAAGAATACAGACATAAATAACAATGCCTTTTTCACCTTTTATCACTCCTTATTTCTTTTTTGCTAAATAGTGATTGTGCTTATTTTTTATTTTTTCTATAATCTCTAACAATTTAAATTTAAGTTTAACTTCATTATTATCTACTAATATCATTTTATATTCTTCTTTTGTGAGTACTTTCATTAAATTTTTTTCTGTTTTTTTATCTGTTATGCCATGGTTTATATCTATAAAACAAAGAGGAGGAAACATCACACACCACCAATTTTTTCCTTTACCTTCTCCTATTACAACTTTTAATGCCTTGTATTTTCCCGCTGGAAGGACTATATTTGAATATTTTTTAGTTGGAAAACTACTGTATCCAAGATTAGCACTTACTGTATAATCCTTTTCATTGTTTTTAATTTCCTGCGAAGCTATATTTTCTATATTTTTTAAATTTTCCTTAATTATCTTTTTTGTTTCCTCTATATTTTGTGATTTTTCAAGTTTTGGAGATAAATAAGCTATTATCTTATCTCTTACTTTGAGCTTTAAAGCTTGGTCTTCTCTTGAATCACTATTTGCAATAACATGAAATCTAATTAATTTTTCTTTGTAAGCTTCTCTATTTTTGTATATATCTTGTAAATAAAATACACTAGATAATATAAATAAAATAGATATAGTTAGTATTAGTGTAAACTTTTTCATTTTAATTTCCCCCTTATAATTTTATATCTGTATTATGCCCAAGTTTTACCTAACTATACCTATTCTTCTAATTTTACTATTTACTTTTATATTCAATTCCATATCAGCAAAGTAATGATCCCAATCATCAGCTACTTTTTTATATAAACTAGGATTAAATTTATACAAATAACTTCTTACCCCTATTACATCTGCATTATAATTTTTTTGAAGTTTAGTTATTAACATTTTTATATCATTTTTTAATTTGTTTTCACATAAACATTCAACTTCTCTAATACCCTTATCATTTGCTACCATACCTTTTACACCTAATTTATGCTGAATTATATCACCTTCAGTATCTATAAATAAATCTAAAACTAAATTATTGTCTTTTTCTCTAACTTTTAATCTCCTCTTTGTACTAGTAATGTTATATACTACTGGTACATTTTTATAGTTAACATGCATATTCATAATATTGTAATTTTCCTTTATTACCATATTTAAAAATCTAGATTCTTCAGCGGTCAATTCTCCTACTAATTTATAATCTTTTATTACAAAAGCTCCATTTATATCTGTTCTCTTTTTGTCTTTTGTTACACTTGTCAAAGGAAAAACAACAGCTTTGTTCTCATTTATATCTTTAATTATTTTATTTAATGTTCCATCTACAACAGTTCCATTTCTCACTGCTGATCTTAATATATTTGTATAGTAAGCTCCAATTATCGGCTGTTCTGTCGGTTTTACCCTTATTATATCTACTGCTTTTTCTTTTGAACCTAGTAAAAAAAGTTTTCTAGAAAAAAATCTATTTCTATCAATCCCATCTAAAGCCTGTCTAAATAAATCTGAATCACTCAATAAATCCTGCCCCAAAATTATCACTTTATTATGAGAAAAATCCAAATCAAAAGGAGACTTTGATTGTATTTCATTCATAGCTGTATCTATAGCTTCTCCTTGTGCTTCCCAATAAAAAGAAGCATCTTTCGTAAGTGTTTGCTTAATTCCAAGCATCGCCACATTAGGTATTTTAAATGCTACTTTTACAACATCTGAATCTTTCTTTTTTTCCTTTTCAGATACTTTATCTATACCTAACCCTATTACAAATCCCCTTGTATTTATTTCTACCTTATCCCAACAGCCAGATAGTAAAGTTATACTCAAAAAAACAAAAATTAACGCTGTAATTTTTCTCTTCATATTTTACTCACCTTCTTTTTCAGTATAAGAATTACAAACATTATTGTAGGAATTACTACCATGGCCATAATTTGAATAGAAACCATAAACTTAGAATTTAATATATCGTAAACATGAGCTAAATTTTGTGGACATAATGAAATTAAATACACAACAGGTATAAAAAAATAATTAAAATAATTAGTCTCTTTACAACTCAAAATATCTCCTGTTATTAAAGCCGATATATACAAAAACATACATATAGTAATAAATATATTTAAAGTCCAAGCTCCCATAACTAAAGCATCTAAATTTTCCAAAAAAGCTCCTGGAATATCAATTACCTTGACAATAGTTAAAGTAGGCCACATTAAATGAGTTGTTTCAACTTGTCCAAATACTGCAACACTTATTACTGAAAAAAAAATATACAATACCCCTATGAAAATCAATGTAGTATATTGTATCTTAAACCCTTTGCTCGGATTTCTCAAAAAAAATCCCAAAATCAACATTAATTCAAATCCCGAAAACGAAAATATAGTCGAACCTACAGAAATTATTATTTTTGAAAAATCAGTATTAAAAATAGGCATCAAATTAGTAAAATCTGCGGTTTCAAATGAAAAAAGAAAAATAAACATTATTGGAATTACTATGAGAAAAAGAAGAACTTGCGACATCCTCGCTATTCCTTCTATTCCCCTTTTTGCACCGTAACCACATACAAACAACATAGATATAATAATTACTTCAGTAGGAGTTTTTTTAAGCATATACATTTTTACAACTTCAGCAAATATTCTAACAACTATACCCATACTACATAAGTAATATATTAAAAATATCAAACAAGCTAAATAAGCTACAGGTTTTGTCAGTAAAGTTTCACCTATTTCCATAAACGTTTTATTTGGAAAATGATATATTATTTTATAAATAAAATACCCTAGTAACACACAAATCAAAGTCGATATTATCAAAACAATAAAACCAGCTCCACTTACTTTTTCTACTAAATTTCTCGGAAGAGATAAAATTCCAACTCCTAATGTACTGCAAATCAACAATGTCACAGCTTGAGATGTTGATATCTTTTCTTTACTAGAAATCATTTTTTAATATCATCCTCCCCAAATACTTTTTTTCTTTTATAATTTAATCTAACTGAATCCTTATTTGTATAAACTTTAGGTCTAAACTTCATAGAAAAAATAGGCAATTTAATCAATGTATCTTTTAAATCTCTGTAATTTTCTCCTATTGAAGATAAAGGAGATAGATACGGAACTCCAAAACTTCTTAAATTAGCTAAATTGATTAAAACAACTAAAAACGCTAATATTATTCCATACAGTCCAAATATTGATGCTGAAAACATAAAAACAAATCTAAGCATTCTAAATCCTATCGCCATATTGTAACTAGGTGTTGCAAAAGAAGATATAGCAGTTATAGCAACTATAATAACCATAAGAGGACTTACAATACCTGCTTGAACTGCTGCTTGACCTATTACTAACCCCCCTACAATACCGATAGTTGCTCCTATAGGTCTTGGAAGTCTAACTCCAGCTTCTCTTAAAAACTCCAATGTTCCCTCCATTATGAAAGCTTCTGTAAAAGCGGGAAAAGGAACTCCCTGTCTGGTAGCTGCAAGATACAGTGCTAAATCAGTGGGAAGCATATCAGGATGAAAAGACGTTATTGCTATATACAAAGACGGCAAAAACAAAGAAAAAACAGTGGCAACTAATCTCAATAATCTAATAAGACTAGTTATAATCCATCTTTCATAATAATCTTCAGGAGATTGTAAAAAAGTATTTAAAGTAACTGGAATTACAAGTGCTAAAGGAGTGTTATCTACTAATATTGCAACTCTTCCTTCATACAATGATGCCGCTACAACATCTGGTCTTTCTGTATATTGCATTTGCGGAAATAGCGAAAAACTATTATCCTCTATTAGTTGCTCTATATTTCCTGTTTCAAGAATTGAGTCTATATCTATAGTGTCAATTCTCTTTTTGACTTCTTCTAAAACCTCCTGATTTACTATGTTTTCTATGTATAAAAGAGCAACATCTGTTTTAGATCTTTTTCCAAGCGATAAATTTTTTATTTTAAAATTAGTATCTCTTATACGTCTTCTAACTAAAGATGTATTCATCTTTAAAGTCTCTGTAAATCCGTCCCTAGGTCCTCTTATCACCACTTCAGTTTGAGGTTCTGCAACTGATCTAGTAGGCCAACCTCTCGAAGAAAGCATTAAACATTCCTTTACTCCATCTATAAAAAGAATGGTTTCTCCAACAAGTATATTTTTAATAGCTTCATTTATATCTTCTATTTCCTTAATTTCAGTTATTGCCAAAGTTTTATTTTTTATCAATTCTTTTATATTACTCTTTATTTCATTAGGTTGTGCCAGTCTAGAGTCAATAATTAAGTTTTCAAGCGCAAAATCACTTATAAGAACTTTATCTATAAGTCCATCTATATAAACTAAAGCCATTTTATGCCCTTTATCAATTCCAACTTCAAATTCTCTTATAATTAAATCATCACAGTCCTTAAATTCTTTTTTAATTATATCCAGTTTTTTATTCAATTCTTCATCATGCTTAATCACAGTCATTTAGATCACCTCATAAAAGAGTTGTATATCAAATAAACAAAAGAAACTGTAATATATGCTCCACCTAAAAATCTAGCTATTTTATAATCTTTACTTAAATTTTTCTTCTTTAAAGTATAAACATCCCAAAATAACAAATACAAACCTACTCCTAAAAACAAAAAAAACTTGTACACTTTATCAGCTCCTAATGAAATTAATCACCTTATATATAATTTCCCCAAAAATATTTTTACAATACATAAAAAAAATAAAAGTCTATTGTTACTTTCATAATAAAAATAACAACAGACTTTTTAGAACTTACTAAATTTCTTTTTTTCTTCTAGATTTTTCAATTATAAAATTCTCTGCATTTTCTATATGAGCCATTGCACGTTCCATGGCAAGCTTTGAATCTCTATTATATATAGCTTCTATTATATCTTCATGCTCCTTGACTAAATTTTTAGATGTATCGTAATCAGATATATAAGTAACTCTAAATCTATATACTTGTTCTCTTAACGAATTATTTATTTGAATAAGCTTTTGATTGTTTGTAGAATTAAATATAATATCATGGAGTTCAATATCTTTTTGAACCATCATTTCAATATCTTTATTTTCTAGACTTTTTTTAAACTCATAAGATATAAGCTCCAACTTCTCTAAATCTTCTTCAGTCATTCTCTCTGCCGCTACAGATGCAGCAAGCCCTTCTAAAGCTCCTCTAATTTCTAAAACCTCTATTATATCCTTCAAAGACACATCTGCCACATATGCCCCTTTCCTCGGAAGCATAACTACCAATCCTTCAAGTTCTAATTTCCTTATAGCTTCTCTTACAGGAGTTCTACTTACACCTAATTGCTCAGCAAGTTGAACTTCCATAAGCCTTTGTCCTGGCTCTAACTTCCCCTTTAAAATAGCTTCTCTTAAATATTCAAATACTATTTCTCTTAAAGGCTTATAATTTTCTAACTTTAATTTTTCTATTTTCTTATCATTCAACTTCTATTCCTCCTTTATAAGTTTTTACCAAATATGTTTGCTTATATAACTTTTCTAAATTTTCTTTTGCATGTTTAGCACAATCAAAATCATCAAATATTCCAAAAACAGTAGGACCACTTCCACTCATCATAGAACCTAACGCTTTGTATTCTATCATTTTTTTCTTTATATCTTTTATTTGCGGATAATTTGACTCTGTTACACTCTCAAGTACATTTACCATATTATTACTTAAATTATATATATCTTTTTTATCTAAACAATTAAGTAAAAACTTTATATTCGGTCTTTTATTAAGTTTTGATATATCAAGATTATTATAAACCCAAGCAGTTGATACAAATATATCTGGTTTACATATAAGTATATATACATTATCAAGCCCGTTTATACGAGTTAGTTTTTCTCCTATACCACAAGCTAAAGCAGCTCCTCCCATTATACAAAATGGTACATCTGCACCTAAATTAAGTCCCATATCCATTATTTCATATTTACCGAGTTTTAAATCCCAAAGCTCATTAAGTCCAACAAGAACTGCACCTGCATTAGCACTCCCTCCAGCAAGCCCTGCTGCTACAGGAATATTTTTTTCTATTTTTATTTTAATTCCTTTATCTATATTAAACTTATCTTTAATAAGCTTTGCTGCTTTATATGCTATATTTTTAGAATCTAAAGGCACATCAGGATTTTCACTTTCTATTACTATTCCACTATTTATTTCTTCTATGCTTACACAATCATATAAATCTATAGTTTGCATAATCATTTCAACTAAATGATAATTATCTTCTCTCTTTCCTAGTACATCTATAGCTAAATTTATTTTAGCTCTACACTTTAATTTTAAAACCATTAC
This sequence comes from Tepidibacter thalassicus DSM 15285, assembly GCF_900129915.1. Classification (GTDB taxonomy): domain Bacteria; phylum Bacillota; class Clostridia; order Peptostreptococcales; family Peptostreptococcaceae; genus Tepidibacter; species Tepidibacter thalassicus. The sequence goes on along the minus strand of NZ_FQXH01000016.1, from coordinate 40,223 downwards.
AGCCTCCCCTTTTAGTTCTTAATAGTCAATTACAAGACCCTAAATTTATTTTTAAAGATTTTTTAATTTTATGAGTTTTGCAATTACCTAAATTCTTATAAATATATTATACTATACTTATGTTATTACAAAAAATAAAAAGTCCCAATATTACAAATAATACGGGACTTTTTTTATATTATATTTCTGTAACTACTTTTTTCTCTATAATTAAATACTGACCTTCTTTTAATATTTCTTCTTTATCAATTTCATTAGTTTGAGCTAACTCTTCTAATGATGTATTATATCTTTTTGCAACATCCCAAAGAGTTTCTCCTTCTTTTGCTATATATATAGTTATACTAGGCTTTGAACTTAAATCTATATCACCTTGCAATTCTCCATTTACTATAAATTTACTTTGTATATTTTGTATTATTTCATAACTCAATTTACACTTAAATTTAACTTCTATTTCATTTTTTTTCAAACTATAATCTATATTTTCCAACTGAACAGTAGTATAAGGCTTCATATTTTCATCAATATTAATTAAATTCACTGAATGTTTAAAAGGAATTTCTTCTGTTATCATATAAACAGGTCTTAATCCCTCTACAGGAATATATATTATATCTACATGAACAATTCCTTCTAATGTATTTTTATTCTCCATAATAAAATTATCTGTTATAAATACTTTAGCATCAACATTTAATATTTCTTTAATTTCTATATCTTCTCTATCATTTTGAACATTCTCATTTATAATAAAATCTTCCACACCAAAATCCATTAATTTATTCAAAGTCAAATACTTCTCATCAAGTTTTAAACCTCTATACGGACAATATGCATCTTGAAGTACTTCTCTTGAAATGCTCTCTGAAACTTTAACTTTTGATTTTATAGTTGCATCAATTTCTAATGAATTACATTTTCCCCCTTCGTCATCTATTAAATTAAATTTAAAATCTAACAAATCTACATATGCATATTCTCTCATTCCCTCACAAGCTCCGGGAACTTCTATAAACTGTGTAAATTCTATATCGACATCATTTAATTTAATCAAACTTCCTTCTTTAGATAAAACTATAGGATTTAATACCAATACTCCTCCTAAAATAACTTTATTATCAGATAATCTTGTTTCTTTAATTTTTACCTTTGGATTTAAAGATATAACATCTTCTATATCTTCATTTTCTCCTAAATTTATAATTTCTTTAACAACACTTTCTCCTCTTTCTATACCCACTATATCTTCATAATATATATCTTTTCTGCGAGTTTGTACATCATCAAGTCCTGTAATATCTCTTATTATATCTACTTTATTTCTTCCAAATAAACTTCCTCTTATATTTATTAAACATCCTAATTTTATTTTTCTTTCATTAATTATATTTGCATCTATATGTTCTATATCTCCTATTAATATAATTTTCATATCTAAGCTTATATCATCTTTCTCCATTACTTCATTGAATTCTAATTTTCCATTTAAATTTGATACTTTCTTATCTTGAGTTAAATAAATTACATTGTAATTCAAATCTCCTCTTAGTATAACTTTTCCTTCCATTACATCTTCTTTCTTTAAAGATATGTACCCTTCTGTTTTTATTATTTCAAACACATCTTCTTTTATATCAGGTACCAAAATTTCCGATTCTAAAAATGTCTGAAATTTTGAAAAATCATTCCTACTGTCTAATTTTATAACATCTTTTATTAAATCCATTTTTTTCCCCCCCATGTGCACATGTAAATATCAAATCACATTATATTATATTTATTTTAATAAAAAAAAATTCCACCAAATTTAATAGGTGGAATTTAAGATACATTTTCATTTGCACATATTTGAAGTTTAACTGTACAAGTCAATACATCTGAATAACTATACGAAACTCTAGTGGAATTACTGTCATCTATTTTTACTACGAATATACTAGGATAAGTGTTTTCCAATATACCTTGTTTTACTATCATTTTTTTTCTTCCTTTATTTGCTCTCAATACAACTCTTTTTCCTATATGTTTCTCAATATTTCTTCTTATCTGATCCAAAGTGTGTTTAGTAGCCAAAAAATCACCTTCTTCTCCATTGTATGTTAACATAATATCACAAATCAAGTTTTTTGTCAAATATATAAATTTATATTTTATCTATTTTTAATCATTATGTCAACATTTTATTTTGATAATATTTTAATAATCCCTCAATCATATACATAACTACATTATTAATAAACTCTTTATCTCTAAAATTTTTTGCTTCTTCATGATTAGACAAATAGCCTAACTCAAAATATACTCCACTACAACCAATTTCTCTTAATATATATACTTTTCCCTCCCTTATTCCTCTATTTTTTATATTTAACCTTTCACTTAAAATATTCATTATATTTTCTCCCAAATTTTTGCCTTCAACATCTCCCCAATAATAAAATCCCTCTATTCCACATACACTTTCAAATTTTGATTTATTCAAATGAATACTAATTAAAAAATCAGGATTATATTCTTTTATCATACTTACCCTTTTATCTAAAGATACATACTCATCTTTATCCCTAGAAATAGCTACATCAGCACCATATTCTTCTAATTTCTCTTTTAAAATTAAAGAAATTTTCAATGTAATTTCTTTTTCAATTAGTCCATTTTCACTTGAATATCCTAAATCTTCTCCGCCATGGCCTGGATCAATAAAAATTTTTATATTTTTCAACGGAAAATTAGAATTAAATTCTTCAACCTTACATATATTTATATTGGTATAATAATAATTTAAAATATCACTAAATTTCCAATTATTTTTAGCTTTTTCATTTGCTCCATATTGACAAAGTCCAAGCCCATGACCTATTCCTTTTGTATAAAACCTAATTCTTATCGGTCTAAAACCAAATCTCAAAGAATCTAAATTTAAATTTTTGCTAAACTCTATACCTTTAATTTCTTTATTAAAAACCAATATACTCTCTATTCTTTTACTTTCCGTTTTTTTTATAACTTTTAATATATCTTCTATCGAAAAAGCATCGAGAAAACCAGAAGGTACTTTACAATTAAATAACGATGAAAGTTCTTCTAAATCTACATCAATAATATTATCTACATTTTTATTTTTTTTACATTCATCACAAGTTACTCCTCTTAAATAATCAATTTTTCTATTTAATATATTTTCACTGTTTTCTGTACTGCCACCACAAGATACATGATAAAAAGCTAAAATAGGACTATTATTGAACATTATAACTAAATTTTTTGTATCATCTACAGCTTGATATATTCTATTATCTATATAATTATTATCTATACTTTCTATTTTTAAGCTTTCATCTTTTATACTTCTAAAAATAATAGTCCTTTCTATAATAGCTTGACATTTCAAAGCTTCTATATGAAAATCTTTAGGCATATTTTTGCAAACTCTATATGCAATTAAATCTCTATATTTTTTATCCACAATCTCACCTCTATTCGTATAAAGACTTAGGAAGTCCTGATCTGTACTTGCCTCTAGTTTCTAACCCTCCTATCCCTTTTATTCCTGTTATTGTGTTTTGAAAAACCTCCTCAAGTGGCAAAACTTTATCTATTCTCGAATAAGCTATTTTTTCTACTATCAAAACAGGATCTAAACAATGAATTAATATTCTATGCGGTGAACTAGCAAAATTAGCTCCTGCATTTAAAATAGCTTCATAATAAGATTGACAAGCACCTGCAAATATGACAAGTTCATCCATGCTACTTTCATATTTTCTAGCTTCTTGAACAGCCTTTATAAAATTTTTAGAATTTCTATAATTATTTATATTTTTCATATCTCCATTTGGATTTAATATAGAATCATGCCCTGTAATCACCAGTATATCTGGTGAATATTCACCAAGAAGTGAACCAATTACTTTATACTGATCTCCTTCTGTAACCACTTTTCCCACAGCTTGTATTTGTAATTTTTTATACGCTTCTAGACATATTTTTAAATATTCACTATCTCCATCCAAATGAAGTACTTTCCCTGGCCTTCCAAATCCATTTCTATAGTACTTCCTATTCCTATCTAACCTGTTTTTTATTGCTTTATTTAATAAACTTTCTATTTGTCTACTAAATATATAATTTCTAACATTATCCTGTCTAACAACCTCCAAGTCATCTACTGAAGAATCTGCTATAAGTCTAAAATCTATTCCCTTTAAAATCACTTGTTTTTTTTTATTTTTATTTTCAACTATATCTATAATTCTAAATAAAACATCTTTCCCATGGGATTTTCTAACAACTAAATCTCCTATTCTCATCACATTCCTCCTAACCTAGTGGGGTTAATATATTTTATGTGGACAAAAAAATAATGTTCCCTATATAGAGAACATTATCTTTATCCAATATGAATCTTTTCTCTTATTTTCTTTAAATTTGGTCCAAACTCTCTATCAAGTTCTTTTCTGTACTTCTTATATATCTCAGCTAAAAATATATCATGAACTATAAAACACTCTGCCATAAGCATAAACGCTTCATTTTCTGTCCATATTCCTTGAGATTTACTACCTTTAAAAACTGCAAATAAAGATTCATCTCCATCTGAAACTAAAGTAAACCATCTACCAAACTCAATTGCATCCTTTTCCATATCTTCCATCTCATGAAAATAAACTTCTCCTATTTTTTCATCAACTTCACCGTATAAAACAGTAACTATTTCTATTCCTTTTTCTTCAAGTTTTTTTAATTCATCTTTAAAAAATTCATATTCTTCTTTCCAACATTCTAAGTATATAAACTTTTTAGAATTAGAAAATACTCTATGTATCTTATTTACTATATTTTCCCTTCCTTGAAAATACCACATATAAGAAATCTGATCATTAGCATTTACTTCTTTGACATTTTCTTTTAAAAATTTAATCGTTTTACTTACACTCTTTTTATAATTATCCAAATAATCTTCAAAATCTACAGCTATATATTTAGTTGGACTATCTCCTATTATATTAACCAATTTTTTATCTAAAAGTTTATTCATAGTTTCATATATTTTTGCTTGCGGAACTCCAGATAATTTACTCAATTCATAAGCAGTTATTCCAGGTCTTTTCAATAAAGATATATACGCTTTTGATTCATACTTATTTATTCCTATTTGCATCATATGTTCTATTATCTTTTCTTCATCCATATTCAATAACCTCACCTTTCATTTGAATATACTATATAAGAAGAAAGAGAAATAGCCTAGCTATTTCTCTTTCTTCTTATATATATTATTTAACTATTAATGTTCCAGTTTTACCTTGTATTCCTTCTGCTGCTTTTTCAAGAGAAGTAATTAAAGCTTTTCTTCCTTCTTTGGAACTTGCAAATTTCATAGCAGCTTGAACTTTTGGAAGCATAGATCCTGGAGCAAAATGTCCTTCTTCAATATATTTTTGAGCTTCTTCTACAGTTAACTTTTCAAGCCACTTTTCATTTTCTTTTCCAAAATTTATAGCAACTTTTTCTACTGCTGTAAGTATTATCAAATAATCTGCATCTAATATTTCAGCTATCTTTTCACTCGCAAAGTCTTTATCTATAACTGCTGGTACTCCAATTAAACTATTTCCTTCTTTAACAACAGGTATTCCTCCTCCACCAACAGTTATTACAACATGTCCATTTTCAACTAAAGTTTTAACAGTTTCTTTTTCTGCAACATCTATTGGCATCGGAGATGGTACAACTCTTCTATATCCTCTACCTGCATCTTCTTTCATCTTATATCCTTTTTCTTCTTCAAGCTTTTTAGCTTCTTCTTCTGTATAAAAAGATCCTATTGGTTTTGTCGGATTTTCAAAAGCAGGATCATCTTTATCAACTACAACTTGAGTTACAACAGTAGCTACAGGGATATTCATACCTCTATTTAAAAGTTCTTCTCTTATAGCATTTTGAAGGTGATATCCTATATACCCTTGGCTCATCGCTCCACATTCAGGAAATGGCATCTCAGGAGTATTTGCTTCTGATTTAGAAGCAGTTTCCATAGCTAAATTTATCATTCCAACTTGTGGTCCATTTCCATGAGCTATAATTACTTCATTGCCATCTTCTATTAAATCTACTATTGGTTTTGCTGTATTTTTAACTAACTCCAATTGTTCTTTAGGATTTTTTCCAAGTGCATTACCACCTAACGCTACTACTATTTTATTTTTCATAATAATCCTCCCTCATCAAGCCTGATTATATTAATAACAGGGGATGTCCCCTGTTATTTTATAAATTTCCGATAGTTGCAACCATTACCGCTTTTATTGTATGCATTCTATTTTCAGCTTCATCAAATACTTTTGAATGCTTAGATCTAAACACCTCATCAGTAACTTCCATTTCTTTTAATCCAAATTTTTCATATATTTCTTTTCCTATAACTGTGTTTGTATCATGGAATGAAGGTAGACAATGTAAGAATATTACATCATCATTTTCAGTTTTCTTAATCATATCCATATTAACTTGATATGGAGTTAATAATTTTATTCTTTCTTCAAATTGATCTTCTTCTCCCATTGATACCCAAACATCTGTATATATTACATCTGCACCTTTAACAGCATCAATATCCTCAGTTAAAGTAATTGTACCTCCAGTTTCTTTAGCAACTTCTTGCATCTCAGATACTAGTTCTTCTGATGGCCATAATGATTTAGGAGCAAGAGCAACAAAATCCATTCCCATTTTAGCAGCACCTATCATTAAAGAATTACCCATATTATTTCTAGCATCTCCAACATAAACGAACTTAACTTTATTAAGAGGTTTATTCACATGCTCCATAACAGTTAAGAAATCTGCAAGTATTTGAGTTGGATGATATAAATCTGTAAGTCCATTCCAAACAGGAACTCCAGCATGTTTAGCTAATTGTTCAACAGTTTCTTGCTTAAATCCTCTAAATTCTATACCATCATAAAATCTTCCAAGAACTTTAGCAGTATCTTCTATTGATTCCTTTTTACCCATTTGTGAATTTGTAAGGAAAGTTACACAAGCACCTTCATCAAATCCAGCAACTTCAAATGCACATCTCGTTCTTGTTGATGTTTTTTCAAATAAAAGTACTATATTTTTTCCTTCTAATAAATTACCTCTTATTCCTGCTCTTTTTTTATTTTTTAAATCTCTAGATAAATCTAAAAGATACTTTATTTCTTCTGGTGTAAAATCCTTTAATGTTAAAAAATGTCTTCCTCTTAAGTTTACTGCCATTTTAAAATCCTCCCTTTTCATATTTATAAAATTTATTTTCTTATTTATAAGTTTTCCCTAAATAATTAATTTATTTTCAAACAATCATCATTTATTTTAAATTTTCTCTAACAAGTGGCATTGACATACATCTTGGACCTCCACGACCACGAGATAATTCTGACGATGGCATAATATGTAGTTTTATTCCATGTTCTTCAAGTAATTTGTTTGTAACATGATTTCTAGAATAAACTACAACTTCTCCTGGAGCAATAGCAAGAGTATTTGAACCATCATTCCACTGTTCTCTTCCTGCATCTATTAAATTTCCTCCACCACATCTGATTAAAGTAACATTGTCAAGTTCTAAATATTTCTTAAGTATATCACTAAGCTCCATAGTTTCTTTTTCTATTACTATATCCTTTGGATTTTCACCTTTTCTTATAGAATACACAGTAAGAGGTCCTTCTATTTCTGGATGAATAGTGAACTTATCATAATCAACCATTGTAAATACTGTATCAAGGTGCATAAATGCTCTTTTCTTTGGTATGTCAAATGCTAAAACAACTTCAAATTTTTCATTATTTTCAAATATTCTCTTAGCTAATTTTTCAACAGAAGCTGCATCTGTTCTCTCTGATACCCCAATTGCTATTACCTTTTCACTAAGTATTAATTCATCTCCACCTTCTATTGAAGTATCTTCTGTTCTGTCATACCATAAAGGTACATTTGCTTCCTTATACTCTGGATGATAATTAAATATGTATTTAGCAAATAATGTTTCTCTATTTCTAGTTACTGTTCTCATGTGATTTAAAGATACTCCAGCACCTATTGTCGCAAATGGATCTCTTGTAAAATAAAGATTTGGCATTGGATCTACTATAAATGGATAATCAGATTCAATCATATCTGCAAGTGAAGTTCTTCTATAATCTTTTATTTCTTCTTTTCTAATACCTTCCATCATCTTATCTATCATTTCTCTATTAGTAGAAAAGCTCAAAAGATATTCTTTTACAAGTTCTCTTTTCTTTTGACTTTGTATAGATGCTTCTTTTACAAACTCATTTACAAATTGCTCTTTTATATCATTATCTGCAATAGCTTCAGCAGCTAAATCTTCTAAATAAACTACTTCAACTCCATTATTTCTAAGTATATCTGCAAAAGCATCATGCTCTTGACGAGCTACTTCTAAATAAGGTATGTCATCAAATAATAACCTGTCCATCAAATCAGGTGTTAAATTTTCTATTTCTTTTCCCGGTCTGTGTAAAAGAACTTTTTTAAGTTTTCCAATTTCTGAATATACTTGTAAAACTTTTTTATTACTCATTTATCTCACCCCTATTAATTGTTAAAAATCTCTAACTACTCCAGTAGTTACTAACTACACCTTTAGTATAACTCTTTGATTCTTCTTTGTCAAACGTTTTCCGATTTTTTTAAAAAAATTTTTTGCGTATAGACAAATTACTTATTATCAATTATAATTTAGCTTAAATCAAAGTCTTAATCATTTTATTTTATATTTTACAAAATTTAAAATCGATAAATTAATAACAATATTTTGTTTAAAAGGGGTGTTTTTTATGGATATTAATAATAAAATCGAAGAATTAAAAGATGAAATTGTTAAATCTGTACAAGAATTAGTTAAAATTCCTAGCGTAATTTCAGACCCTAAAGATAATTGTCCTTTTGGAGAAAATATCGATAAAGCCTTAAGGAAAACATTATCATTATGTGAATCTCTAGGTTTTAAAACATATTATAAAGATGGATATTATGGGTATGCCGAAATCGGCGAAGGAAAAGAATTAATAGGAATATTAGGTCATATAGATGTAGTTCCTGAAGGAGAAATCGATAATTGGAGTTTTCCTCCATATGATGCTGTAATTAAAGATGGAAAAATATACGGAAGAGGTACTCAAGACGACAAAGGCCCTACTATAGCGGCAATTTACGGAGTTAAAGCTCTTATGGACCTAGGTGTTAAGTTCAATAAAAGAATTAGATTTATATTTGGAACAGATGAAGAAAATCTTTGGAGAGGAATTAATAAATACCTTGAAAATGAAGAAATTCCTTCTTATGGATTTACTCCAGATTCTGTTTTTCCTATGATAAATGCCGAAAAAGGACTTCTTCAAGCTACCTTAAAATCTAAAAATTCATCAGAAATTACTCTAAATGGCGGAAATGCTTTTAATGCAGTTCCTGATAAAATTGTATATAGTGATATAAAAATAAATGAACTAGCTTCAGAGCTTGATAAATTAGGTTTTGAATATAAGTTAGAAAATAACAATATTACTGTATTCGGAAAAGGTGCTCATGCTGCAAATCCTCAATATGGAATTAACTCTATCTCAAGATTGTGTATTGCTTTAAATAATTTAGGAATTAAATCTAATGCAATTAAATTTATAGCTGAAGTTATAAAAGAAACTTACAATGGTGAAAATATAATACCAAATTGCGAAGATAAAGTTTCAGGAAAATTAACTATAAATGTAGGAAAAATAAATATAAATAACGAAACTGAAGAGATAGGACTTGATATAAGAATTCCTGTAACAGTCGATAAAGATAAAGTTGTTGAAAAATTAAAAGAAAAAGCTTTAGAATACAATCTTAAGTACAATGAATACGATTATCTAAAAGCTATATATGTTCCAGAAGATCACTTCTTAATAAAAACTCTAAAAAAAGTATACGAAGAAGAAACTGGACTTGACTCTACTCCTCTTTCATCAGGTGGAGCTACTTACGCTAGAGCCATGGATAACTGTGTAGCTTTTGGTGCAGTATTTCCAGGAAAACCAAAAGTTGAACATCAAGCTAATGAATATATCGAAATAGAAGATTTAATAAAATGCACTAAAATATACGCAAAAACTGTATATGAATTAACAAAATAATTTCTATTAATTATAATTTTTCTAGAATTATGGAAAATATAATTCTAGAAAAATTAAATAAAAAATATATAAGGAGGTCAAACTAAATGAAAAAAAAATTTAAAATGCCTAGTGCATTCACTATCTTATTCGCAATCATAATAGTAGTAGCAGCACTAACATGGATTGTTCCTGCAGGTAATTATGATTATACTCCTGAAAAAACTCCAATTCCAGGAACATATCACACAGTAGACCCAACACCTCAAGGAATTAAAGAAGTTATAATGTCTCCGATAAAAGGATTTAACGAGGCTATAGACGTTGCGTTATTCGTCATTATAATAGGTGGATTCTTGGGTGTAGTTATGAAAACTGGAGCTATTGACGCTGGAATAGCTAGAGTTGTAGAAAATTTAAAAGGTAGAGAAAAATGGATGATTCCAATTTTAATGATTTTATTTGGATTAGGTGGAACTAGCTATGGTATGGCTGAAGAAACAATAGCATTTTATCCTTTGATAATTCCTGTATTTATTGCAGCAGGCTATGATACAATAACAGCAGCAGCAGTTATAATGTTAGGAGCTGGTGCTGGAGTTTTAGGATCTACTGTTAATCCTTTCGCTACTGGTATAGCATCAGGTTTTGCTGGTATATCTTTAGGTGAAGGTATAGGACTTAGAGTATTAATATTAATAGCATGCGAATTAGTAACTATTATATACGTTATGAAATATGCTGAAAAAGTAAAAAAAGATCCTTCAAAATCTCTTGTATATGATATGTATGAAGATAATAAAAAACATTTCTTAACTAAAAAAGATGGAAATGAATTCCCTGAATTAACAGCAAAAAGAAAATTTATACTAATATTATTCTCAGCAACTTTTATTTTCATGGTTTATAGTGTTATTCCATTTAGCGATATAGGCATTCCTCTTCCAACTTTAGGTTGGTGGTTTGGAGAACTTTCTGCATTATTTATGGTTTCAGCTATTTTAATAGGATTAGTATCAGGTATGAAAGAAGAAGAATTAGTTGGATCATTTGTTGATGGAGCACGTGACTTACTAGGCGTTGCATTAATTATAGGTTTATCTCGTGGTATAACTGTTGTAATGAATGCTGGTAATATGACAGACACTGTTTTAAACCTTGGAGAAAAAACTCTTTCTGGACTTGGTTCTGTAGGTTTTGCAATACTTACATATTTATTCTATATACCAATGTCTTTCTTAATTCCTTCAACATCTGGACTTGCAACACTTTCAATGCCAATAATGGCTCCACTTGGAGATTTTACTGGAGTTTCAAGAGATATAATAATTACTGCTTATCAGTCAGCATCTGGTATAGTAAACTTAATTACTCCAACAAGTGCAGTTGTTATGGGAGGACTTGCTATAGCTAGAGTTTCTTATGATAAATGGTTAAAATTCACTTGGAAATTAATAGCTGTATTAATGATAGTAATTATGATCGCTCTAGGAATTGGAGCTATGATTTAATGTATACTTTAAGAGGACTTTATATAAAGTCCTCTTTTTTTATATTATACATAAACTTATTATTGAAAAAATATGTATAATACGATAAACTTAATATAAGTAATTGTTTATAATATAAGCAAAAGTTTGGTGATGAATTTGACTAATAGAGAAAAAGAAGTTTTAGAAATAATAAGAAAAAACCCCTTAATATCACAACAAGAACTTGCTGACTTTCTTGGAATTGCTAGATCATCTGTTGCTGTTCATATAACAAATTTAAGTAAAAAAGGTTATATTAAGGGAAAAGGTTACATATTAAAAGAGGAAGACTATGTGACTGTAATCGGAGGAACTAACATAGACCTTCAAGGATTTCCAAAAGAAAATTTAATTCTAAATGACTCAAATCCAGGAAAAATTAAAGTATCTCTCGGAGGAGTTGGAAGAAATATAGCGGAAAATCTTGTAAAACTGGGAATTGAAACAAAATTAATTTCTGCCATCGGAGAAGACATATACGGAAAAAAAATATTAGAAGAAAGCAAATTATCTGGAATAGATATGGAAAATTGTTTGATTTTAAAAGATTATCCAACTTCAACATATTTATCTATTTTAGATGAAAACGGAGATATGAAAGTCGCTATATCTGATATGGATATTTTTGAAAAAATAACTGTAGATTTCATAAAACAAAAATCTCATATACTAAAAAATTCCAAAATCATAGTATTAGATACTAATTTACCAAAGGAAGTAATAGAGTACATTTTATTTAACTTCAAAGGTATAGATTTTTTTCTAGATACAGTATCTACTAAAAAAAGTATAAAAGTTAAAGATTTTATAGGACTTTTTAATACTATTAAACCAAATAAATATGAAGCTGAATCTCTTTCAGGTATAAAAATTAATTCTATGGAAGATTTAAAAAAATGTTCATATTACTTTTTAAATAAAGGAGTAAAAAAAGTATTTATAACTCTTGGAAAAAAAGGTGTATTTTGCGCCGATGAAAAAGATTCTAAATTTATACCCAATCCCAAAGTCAATGTTGTAAATACAACCGGTGCTGGTGATGCATTTATATCAGGATTAATTTATAGCCACATAAATAATTACAATTTAGAATACAGTACTAAAATCGCAATAAGCGCTTCAATATTAGCATTATCTCATAAAAATACAATTAATCCTAATATGTCTATAGATAATATACAAAAAATTTTAAAGGAGATGAACTTATGTTAGAAAACTACTTAGAAATAAATCCAGAGGTTAAAAAAGCTCTAGAAGAAAACGTTCCCGTAGTAGCTCTTGAATCCACTATAATATCTCATGGTATGCCTTATCCAGAAAATATAAAAATGGCTAAAACAGTTGAAAATATAATAAGGGAAAATGGAGCTATTCCTGCTACAATCGCTATACTTAATGGGAAATTAAAAGTAGGACTTAATGAAGATGAACTTGAATATTTAGGTAAAAGCGATTGTATATTAAAAACAAGCAGAAGAGATTTACCTTTTATAATATCTAAAAAATTAGATGGTGCAACAACAGTAGCTTCTACTATGATAATAGCAAACCTTGCAGGAATTAAAGTATTTGCAACTGGTGGAATAGGTGGAGTTCACAGAGGAGCTCAAGAAACATTTGATATTTCTGCCGATTTAACAGAACTATCCAAAACAAATGTAGCTGTAGTATGCGCTGGTGCAAAATCAATACTAGACATAGGTCTTACACTAGAATATCTAGAAACTCATGGAGTTCCAGTTGTGGGATTTAAAACTGAAGAATTCCCTGCTTTTTACACCAGAAAAAGTGGATTTAAAGTAGACTATAAAGTAGAATCAGCAAAAGAACTTGCCCTTGCTATTAAATCAAAATGGGATTTGAATTTAAATGGAGGAATTGTTATAGGAAATCCAATCCCTAAAGAATTTGAAATGGACTATAATGCAATAAACAAAGCTATAGAAGATGCACTAAAAGAAGCTGATGAAAAAGGAATTAAAGGCAAAGAAACAACTCCATTTTTATTAGACAAAATTAAATCTATAACTTCAGGAAAAAGTCTTAAATCTAATATACAACTAGTTTATAACAATGCAAAAGTCGCAGCAGATCTTTCAGTTGAACTTTCTAAACTATATAAAAACTCTTAAAAACAAAAATCCGTTGATAAAATTATCAACGGATTTTTTGTTTTATAACTTAAATTTATTTACAGTTTCTCTTATATCTTTAGTCATCTCATTTAAGACATTTGCAGTAGATGAAACTTGCTGAGTAGCAGAACTAACCTGCTGAGAAGAACTAGCTATTTCTTCAGATGATGCCGAAACCTCTTCTGCAACAGCCGATGCTTCTTCTATTTTGTCTAAAATTAAATTTTTTTCATTATCTATACTAATAGCAGAATTATTTATATTGTCAATTTTAGGAATTATTTCATTTATTCCTTCAATTATTTTTTTAAATGAATCCATGGCAACATTTATATCTTTTCTTTGATTATTCAATTCATCATTCATAGTATCACTTGTTTTTACAACCATATCAGTATCGCTTGATATAGTAGTAATTAAAGAATTTATATTTTCAGAAGACATCTTTGTCTGCTCTGCAAGTTTTCTAATTTCATCAGCAACAACTGCAAACCCCTTTCCTGCTTCTCCTGCTCTCGCCGCTTCAATAGAGGCATTAAGAGCTAATAAATTAGTTTGATCAGCTATACTATTTATAAGAGCTGTTATTTCATTTATCTGATTTACATTATCACCAACAGTTGAAATTTTAGAAATTAAATCATTAAAAGTATGAGTTACTTTATCCACAGATTTTATAACATTTTCCACATTAACTCTACTCTCATTAGCCATCAAATTAATTTCTTTAGATCTAAAATCAACATTTTCTATAGACTTAACAATATTTCCTAATTTTTCTGTAAAATTAGTTAATATCCCATTAATATTAGCTAAATCCTCTGCTTGAAAACTAGTTCCTTGTGCAACATCCTGTATTGAAGTTGCTATTTTTTCAGCAGACTCCGTCATATTTTGCGAAATAGCTGTTAAATGATTGGACATATCTTCTGTTTTAGATGCTTGTTCCTTCATATTATGTATTGTCTCTTTTAAATTATTTATCATGTTTTCAAAATTTCTAGCTAAAATGCCGATTTCATCTTTAGCTTTTATATCTATTTCATTGTTAAGTTCTCCATTTGATACTTTTTTAGATATATCAACAAGTTTATTGATTACTTTTAAAATATTGCTCGAAATAGAGTATAGTATAATCGCTGACAATACAAATGAAATCAATGCTATTATAACTATTGTAATAATAGTATTAAAAATAGCTTTCTTTAAATTATCCATAGACAACCCTACAACCACAGCACCAACATGCACTCCATCATTATAAAGAGGAACTATAGAATCACAAACTTCTACATTCTTTTTATCATAAAAGAATATATGATTACACTCTTCTCCTTTTTTAATTGCAGCTTTTATATCTTCACCTATTAATGTTTGTCCTATTCTTTCTCTATCATTAGAAGCTAATATCTTTGAATTTTTATCTACTAAAAAAGCATACTCTATACTTTTATCTTTTGCTAAATCGTCTATTAAAGACTGACTTTCTAAACTTGCTCTTAATTCATGTATTCTATTTGCAAGTATTCCTATCTGAACCATTCCTCCATTTTCCATTTTTACATAGCCATATTTATAATAATCGCCTGTTTCTCTTGATTTTCTTATATTTTCCATCAATTCAGTTCTTTGTCCTGATAAAACAGGATAAGATATATGGTCTTGTCCAAATATAGAACCTAAACTACTTTTTAAATTAGAAAATACTATTTTTCCATTTGAATCTGCAACATTTATTTCATCAACATTGAAATCTTCAGCTACTTCAATTAAATAATTATTATCTATAACATCATACTTTTTAGATAAAAATTTACCTAAAGTTCTAATTTTATCTTCTATAGAATTATCTATAATATCCATAGTATCATCACTTTTTTGTATTTGTTTTGCTATTTGATGAGCTAAATTTATTCCGTCTATTTTCATTTGATTTATTAACCTTGACCTCGATATGTTAATAGTACTAACAGATATTAGTGTAACAACTAAAAACATAATCATCAACGGAACAGTCAATATTTTAAATTTTATAGAGTTTTTGTTAAACATAAAAAAGAATACCTCCTTATTCATATTTTAATCTTCTTTTAAATTTGGAATAACTTTTTTTATTTCTTCTATTTGGTGCCAACGCTTATCTATATTATTCTTTACTATATATTCTTTTAACTCCTGTTTGCTGTCAAATTCTCTTACTGTCAATTCATCTTCAAAATCTACAAATTTAAGTATATACATATTTTTCACCCCTTTCAATAATTTTCTAACTCCTATTATACCATTTTTACTTTTATAACCAATATAAAAAAAATTTTATACAAAAAAATAAACCCTTAATCAGGGTTTATTTTCCGCAACATTTTTTGTATTTCTTCCCACTTCCACAAGGACAAGGTTCATTTCTCCCTATTTTATTTTCTTTTACTATAGTTTTTGAAGACTTATATTCTCTTTGTATTTCTTTTCTTCTCTCTTCACTTAATATATTATTCCAACCATCTAAATTATAAAGCCAATGAGCTTCTACCGCCACCATGTTATAGTATAATTTTTCAAAATCTATTTCTATTTTTATCTCACTATCAGCTTCTAAATCTTCTAATTTTATTTCATTTTTTAAACTTTCACTTATTCCATCTAAAAATCCCATGAAATATTCTTCGCTTACCCCATGGCTAGCTGCTAAATCAGATATTTTTCCTTCTATTACTTCTATTTTTTTATCTAATATTTCTTCGTATATACTAGCTTCTTTTTTTAAATAATCTTTCCAAAATTCTAATTCTTCCTGCTCACTATTGCAATTATCAGCTAATTGTTGCCATTTCTCAAATAAACTCATATTTTTTCCTCCTTCATTATAACTCACTTAAGCATTAATTATATCAAATATCTATATTTTTTTAAATATTTCATTTAAAACATTTATTGCATAATTTTGTTCTATAAAAAACGGACTAGTAGCTATTGTCACTACATTTGATTTATCAATAAGTTCTTTAATTTTATCAATTTTCAAATCATAATCTATATAATTCATATCTTCTGAGAATATATCTAAATCTATATCTAAAACAAATTCCTCATCTATATCCAAACTAAAACTACTCAAATTATCAAGTATTATAACATCTGAAAATACACCTAATTCAAGTGCAGGCCTTATAAAATTTCCAACATTTAAATTAAAATTAGTATATTTAAATACATTTTCTAAATCATCTATATCTTTAATATAATCATCAGGTTCTCTCATGTCTTTATGTTGATCTATATGAACTAGTTTTATTCCTCTTTTAAATTTACCTCTTTTTAAAGATTTTATCCAAAAATAAAAAGCATGATTATGATTGTCAAATATATAAATATCTTTTTCACCAAAAGAATATTTTATAAAATACTCAAGACCCAAAGCATTTATTTCAATTCCATCTTCAACTTCAGAAAATACTATATTCTTTCCCACTTTGACATCTTCAATATTTCCTTCTTTTAAAGGTGGTACATATATATTTTTTTGTTTTCTCTTATCGTATGAAAATACATTATTTCCAACAGGTTTATCTATAAAAAATCCTTTATAATAATCCATTTTACTACCTCCACTTTAATTTTATAAAAAGGTTGTATATAATCTATATAGAATATAATAATATTATAATACAACAGTATTTATACTAAGGAGGAATTTTTTTGAAAGAATTTATTACAGCTTTTGTATTAATAACTCTAGCTGAAATGGGTGATAAAACCCAACTTCTCGCCATGGCATTTGCTTCAAAATTTAAACCTATTAGTGTTTTAATTGGTATTTTTATAGGTTCTTTTTTAAATCATGGAATTGCTATTGCAATAGGTAATTATATAAGCAAATTTTTTCCCATAGAAAAAATTCAAATACTAGCTTCTATATTATTTATATTATTTGGTATTTGGTCTCTTAAAATTGATAAAAAAGACAATGAAGAAAATTTAAAATCAAACTACGGTCCTATCATAACAGTAGCTCTTGCATTTTTTATAGGTGAACTAGGAGATAAAACACAACTTACAGCTATGACACTTGGTGCAAATTCTAAATATCCTATATTTATTCTATTTGGAACAGTTTCTGGAATGATAATCACAGGAGGACTTGGAATAATAGTTGGCAAACTCCTCGGCAAAAAAATACCTGAAGTAACAATGAAAATAATAGCATCTTTTGTGTTTATATTCTTTGGAACCATAGGATTATACAAATATCTTCCAAGTATATACATAAATCCATTAAATAGTTTTTGTTATTTTGGAATACTTTTATTGTCAATAATTCTCGTATTACGACACAATGCTATTCAAAAAGATGAGTATTATGAAAAAAAAATAGCAAAAATATTATCTCAATGCAAAAATTGTGGACAAGAACACAAAGAATACTGTTCTTTAAACAGACAAAGACTTAAATTAGAAAAAAAATATATAGGAGAAAATATACCCTATCTAGGAAGTGTCATTAAGTATTTAGAAAGTTTAAAAGAGTTCGATATAAACCTTTACGAAAAAGTTCACAATATATACAAATACAAGCATAATAAAAAAACAAATTCTAAATAAATGTTAAATAATAAAAAACAAAGAAATTTCCCACATTTTGTTGTAACTTGGAAATTTCTTTGTTTTTTTACTTAAACACATTTTTCGCCGAATAAAATTAAGTTTTATTTTATTTTTGTTAATAAAATTAATATAAAATATGTTTTAATTTAATTTTATTAATCCATATAATTTATTTTTTATGTAAAACTAATACTATTTCATTGAAATTACAAGGAAATTTATATAAAATGAAGTCTAGTATTGTTTTATATAACTAAGGAGGTTTATTATGAGTAAAGAGAAAAGTATTTTTTCTAACCTAGGAATTATAATAATAATTTCTATGCTTTTAGGTATAGCTGTAGGTACAGCTTTATATGTTTCAAATACAGGAGAATATTTCGCTACAACTATATGCTCTAATCTAGGGGATATATTCATGCAACTACTTAAAATGGTAGTTATTCCTTTAGTTACAACATCTATAATATCCGGTGCTGCATCTATAGGTAATACCAAATCTGCTGGTAAAATAGGCATATCAACATTTGCTTATTATATGTTTACAACGTGTTTCGCTGTTATACTTGCTTTAATAATGGGAAATTTAACACAACCAGGTATTGGAGTTGATAGCTCTATATCTGCTATGTTTTCCAACGAATACGCTGATAAAGGAACTATACCTGGTTTTTGGGAAACTATTAAAGGTATAATTCCAACAAATCCTATTAAATCTTTAGTAGATGGAAATATGCTTCAAATACTATTTTTCAGTTTATTTTTAGGATTTGGAATATCATCTATTGAAAAAGATAAAAAAGAATTTATATTAAAAGTTTTCGATTATATAACAGAAGCACTTATATGGGTTATTAATAAAATAATGTTATTTGCACCTATAGGAGTATTTGCTCTTATGGTATATTCAATTAAATCTTTTGGATTTAATTCATTAACACCTGTATTTAAATTATTTATTGTATATATATTCACTTTAGGTATTCATACTTTTGGATTTTATCCTTTAATGGTAAAACTACTTTCTAAAGTATCTCCAATTAAATTCATAAAAAAAGTAATGAAGCCTTTTTCTGTTGCTTTTTCATCTGCTTCTTCTATGGGAACACTTCCTGTTACAACAGAAGTTTGTGAAAAAGAACTAGGAGTATCTAAAGAAATAACATCATTTGTACTTCCACTTGGAGCTACTATAAATATGGACGGTAACTCTATATATTACGGACTAGTTGCAGTATTTTTCGCTCAATATTTTGGAATTGAACTTACAATGGCATCATATTTAGCTATAATACTTACAGCAACTATAGGCTCTATTGGTCAAGCAGGAGTTCCTGGGCCTTCATTACTAGTCGTTGCAGTACTAATGTCTGCTAATATACCTATAGTAGGTCTTCCTATACTATTTGGTATGGATAGAATATTTGATATGTTGAGAACTGCTGTAAATGTAACTGGAGATGCTTCTTGTGCAGTAATTATAGAAAATTTAAAACAAAAAGGATAATCAAAATAAGACCTTCTAAAGTTAGATTTCATAACATCTACTTTAGAAGGTTTTATTTATTAAATTCTAAATATATTCCAAGGATATTCATCAGGTGGTAAACAAGTAAAATTCATTTTTTCTTTTAAAGTTGGATGAACTACTCCTATTCTATAAGACCAAAGAGCAATCTGTTCTCCTCTCTTATTTAAATTTCTTCCATATTTTTGATCTCCATACAGAGGATTGCCCCTACTAGAAAACTGTACTCTTATTTGATGAGGTCTTCCAGTTTTCAATTTTATTTTCACTAATGTTAAATTATTTTTACTTTGTAATACCTTATATTCAAGTATTGCTTCTTTGGCTTCACTAAAATCTTTATTTACAACTCTTACTATGTTAGTTTTTTTATTTTTATATAAAAAATCTTTCAATATTCCTTTATTTTTTTTAGGTTTTCCTCTAAGTATAGCTAAATATACTTTTTCAAAACTCCTATTTCTCACTTGCTCTGAAAGACGTGATGCTGCTTTTGAAGTTTTTGCAAATATCATACAACCTCCAACTGGTCTATCAAGTCTATGAACAAGTCCCAAAAAAACATTGCCCGGTTTATTGTACTTTTCTTTTATATACGATTTTAATATTGTAATCATATCTTTATCTTTTGTACTATCTCCCTGTGTCAATATATTTACAGGTTTTTTTACAACCAATAAATGATTATCTTCGTATATCACATCTACCATTATTTTAACGACTCCCATCTTCCAAGAATTCCACAAGGAAGTACTAATCCAGTTTTAGTTATAGGTATTCCAATTTCTCCAGAATATATTTTACCTTTATATTTTTTCCCAATAGATGAATTTAATATATTTTCTAAAACAATTGGAGAAAAACCAGATGTATATGAATTTATAAGGAAAAATAGAGGTTCATCAGATAAAACATTCATACATAGCTCTATAAAATCATATAGCTTATCTTCTATTTTCCAAACCTCTCCTCCTGGTCCTCTACCGTAAGATGGTGGATCCATTATTATAGCATCGTACTTTCTCCCTCTTCTTATTTCTCTTTGAACAAATTTAAATACATCATCTACTATAAATCTAACCCTTTTATGCTTAAGCCCTGACAATTCTAAATTTTCTTTTGCCCAAGTTACCATACCTTTTGCTGCATCTACATGACAAACTTCTTCGGCTCCTCCATAAGCTGCTGCAACAGTTGCTCCTCCTGTATAAGCAAAAAGATTGAGTACCTTTATAGGTCTATTTGCCTTTTTTATTTTTTCTATTATCCAATCCCAATTTGCAGCCTGTTCTGGAAACAATCCCGTATGTTTAAATCCTGTAGGTTTTATATAAAAAGATAAATCTTTATATTTTATAGTCCATTTTTCAGGCATATCTTTTTTATATTCCCACTGGCCTCCACCTTTCGAACTTCTATGATAATGGCCATGTGGATTTTTCCATAAAGACCATTCTTTGTGTAAAGGCCATATTATTTGTGGGTCTGGTCTTCTCAATATATATTTTCCCCATCTTTCTAATTTTTCTCCATCTCCTGTATCTATAAGTTCATAATCTTTCCATTTATCTGCAAGTAAAAGCATAATATTATCACTCCTAAAATTTTATTTAGTCAAATTATTATATATTATTTATCATCTACTTTCAAGATACAAAAAAAGTCCCAATATTATGAATTGGGACCATTAGCTTTATTGACCTTTTTTCCAAATAACACATTATAAGATTGAGCAAGTAAAACTACTGCAAGTATAAATAAAAATACAGCAAACATCACTAGTATATAATTGTGATTTGCTATATTAGATTTTATCAATAATACTAACGCTGTTAAAGTTACTGCAAACATAAATACCATAGGAAACAACAACATTTTATTATTTTTACCTGTATTTGAAAGCCATGCCGCTATTGCTAAAAGAGCTAATGCTGCAAGAAGTTGATTTGCAGATCCGAATATCGGCCACACTGTTTTATATCCCATAAATGCTAATATTCCTCCAAGTATAACAGTTATTCCTGTTGATATATATCTATTTGTAAGTATAGTTTTTTCTCCACTTTTACTTTCAAAATATTCTTGGAATATAAATCTAGCCAATCTTGTTGATGTATCAAGACTAGTTAATGCAAAAGCTGATATAGAAAGAGCTGTAAATGATTTTCCTGCTGTAAAAGGCACTCCAAATGAAGCCATAAAATTAGCTATTCCATCTGCAAACACATTTATAGGACCGCCTTGTGCTAAAAGTTCTTTTAATTTATCTGCTCCTAAATAAGTTGCAGTGATTATAGCTATTATAGCAAGAAGGGACTCTATAAGCATTCCACCATATCCTATTTTCTTTGCATCTGATTCTTTATCTAATTGCTTTGATGATGTTCCCGATCCTACTAAAGAGTGAAATCCTGATATAGCACCACATGCTACTGTTACAAACAATATTGGAAATAAATAATTGCCATCTATATTAAATCCTGTATATCCAGCCATTTTTATTGATGGTTTTGTAATTATAACTCCAAGTACTGCTCCTATAATCATCGCATATAACAAAAATGAATTTAAATAATCTCTAGGTTGAAGTAGTATCCAAACCGGAGTTACAGATGCTATAAATATATACAACAACAATATAACTATCCATACTTCTTTACTCAATTTCAAAGGAAACAACATTCCTAAATACATACATAAAAATAGCAAAATAACTCCTATAACACTCCCTATTCCCAAAGAAACACCTCGTCTGTATACTGCAAATCCAAATACTATTGCAAGTAATATAAATAATAAAGAAGATGATGCAGCTTCTGGTGTTGATGCAAATGTTCCCGCAACTATATTAGTAAATGCAGCAATAACTAATAAAAGAGTAAGCCATGCAAATACAGCAAATAGTTTTTTACCTTTATTTCCTATATTAACTTCTATTATTTCCCCTATAGATTTTCCCCCATGTCTTACTGATGCGAACAAAGATCCAAAATCTTGTACTCCGCCAAAAAATATACCACCTATTAAAATCCAAAGAGTTACAGGTATCCATCCAAATATAGCAGCTTGAATTGGTCCAACTATTGGTCCTGCTCCTGCAATAGACGCAAAATGATGACCTAAAAGAACAGGAGTTTTAGCAGGCATATAATCTACTCCATCTTTTTTAGTATGAGCTGGTGTCTTATTTTTATCATCTATTCCCCATTTTTTTACAAGGTATGCTCCATAAGTTACATACCCTATAAATAGTATAATTGCTCCTATTATCAAAAGAGTTACTGAATTCAATTTAATACCCCCTTATAAAAATTAATTACTTCTTTAGAATCTTTATTAAATATGAATTCATTTTGAGAAGAATCAAATATTATTATTCTTAAATTGGACCACCCCCTCAATCCCCACATATAACTTTTTCTCATCTTTATTTTTTTTATTTTTTTGGTTATATTAGATTCCTTTTGTTTGCATTCTATAAATAAAGTTATATGTGTTGACATATGATTTTCATGTACTTTCACCAATTTCTCCATGGCCATTTTTGAAAATATCAAAAAATAATTTATATCTTCTTCTGTTAAATTTTCCAATTTCTTAACAAAAACGTATTCTCTATTTTCATACCCCCAAACTACATTTTTTTTACTTAAAAAATATTTTTCATTTTTAATTATAAATTCTCCCATAAATTCAAAGTGAAATTGATCTAGATTATAATTTTCATATAAGTTAAAATTATAGGCCATGGCTTTTTTCAGCTTTTGTATTACTATATTATCCACCCCCTTTACTATATATTATATAATATGTATATTATTTTACATATATAGTTATTTTTACATAAAAAAAAGACTTCCTATAGGAAGCCTTAAAAGTTCGTTGCTTTTCCAGTATGAGCATTTATTTCATCAAATACTGATTTAGATAAATCTACTGGAGTAAACATATATATTAATTTTGTTTCATACTTAAGATTATCATTATCTGTATTTAAATTTATATATTTAAGTTTTGGCTTATTTTCTTTAAAAAATATTTTTTTAGCATCTTCTTTACTTATAATATTATCTATATCTTCAAATTCAATTTTATCATTCCAAAAACAATCCAATTCTCTTATTTGTCCAGTTTTCATATCTACAACAATAACTATATTATTATCATAGTATTCTACTCCATTTACAATTCTCGGAAAATTAAAATAGATATTTCTTTTTTGTATCTCTTTTCCTTCAAATTTATAAGTTAAAGGATATTTAATTTGTTCAGTTTTTATATCTTTTATCTTTTCAGGAAAAAACTCACTTATAGCTTCTATAGCCTTCTCATAAGCTTCATCCCAAGTTAGTTTAGGAGTAAATGCTTCATCTTTTTCATCATTATCCCACATAGATATATTCATCAATTTACCTGTCAAAGCACTTATAATTACATTCCCAACATATTTATCATTACCTTTTTCAACAAAATCAGCCATCCAAATACCATCTGAATTTATATAGTTATCCCTTAAATACTGAACATTATTCAACTCTACATCTACATTGTAAAGTTCTTTTATTATTTTGTCGATTAATTCAACAGCTTCTTCTCTAGTTAAATTTTTTTCTAATTTAGAACTGTGTTTAGCATTTTTAAATATTTCTTCTTTTTTAGACTCATCTATATCTCTAGTTTCTTCTTTTTCTTTACTTTGTCCACCCCAACTTATAAATTTTCCTTCTTTTGCATCTATCATATCGCTGTTCTTAAATCTATAATTATACACTAGCATCGCTTTTTCTTTATTAGTTTTAGAATCAAAACTAGATTTATAATTTAGATATACTTCTATGTTTTCATCAAATAATTTTTCAGCTTCCTCTTTACTTATAATATTATCTACCTTTGGGAAATTAATATTATCTAACCAAGTATAATAATACCCTATCATTTTTCCATTTACAGCATCAACATCAACAGTTATATAATCTTCATCATATTCTATTCCATCAATATCTCTCACATAAGTAAAAACATATTCATTACCAAAACAATCATAATCAGAAAGTTTAATTTGATTAACTTTTTCTGGACTTATTTGCTTTATATAATCTAGTGCTATTTCTTTTGCTTTTTCTAAATCTATCTTTGCGTTTTCTTTTTCATTTCTATCAAAATTTACATTTTCATGCTTACTTAACATTCTGATTTTACCGGTATTTGAATCTACAGATACAAAAAATTCTATTCTTTCTTCATCTATGTATTTACTCCAAAATATATTCCAATTACAAATTCCCATATAAGAATCAAAATTGATATTTTCATCAAAATCACTAACATCAATTCCAAATAACACTTTTATTTCTTTCATTCCTATTTTTCTAGCTTCTTCTTTTGAAATTTTAACTTGTTTTTGTTGTTCATGCATCGCTACAACACTATTATTTAAATCTGCAAATGCAGGATTTAAACTTCCAAACACAATAGCCGCTGCCATAAATGCTCCCAAAAATTTATTCTTTATCATTTTTACACCCTTCTTTCTCATAATTTATTTACAATTTAATTATATTCTTTAAAATTAAATAAATGGTTACAAAACAGTTACAAATATCATTATAATTACTAATTCTTAAATAACTCTTAACAAACTCTTAAATTAATCTTAAATACTATTTATATTCAAAATATATTTTATTTATCACAGATTTTTTTAATATTCATAACATGATATTGAGGAAATTTTAAGGAGGTAAAATATATGAAATTAGCAAGACCTTATATAATAAAACAAAGATACACTTGTATATTTCCTTTAAATGAAGGATTTAAAAAAGGAACTGTATTTCCTGAACTTTATAAACCATACAAAAAGAAAGGTAAAAAAGATAGGGGGAAATAATTATGAAACAAGAAGAATTACTTAGAAAAATACAAGAAGTCGATTTTGCATGTCTTGAACTTAATTTATACTTAGATAACAATCCAAATAATCAAAATGCTCTAAAAGATTACAATGCTCTTGCTAACGAATCTATGAAACTTAAAAAAATTTATGAAATGAATTTCGGTCCATTAACTAATTTTGGATCTTCTTTAAGTCAATATCCATTTGCATGGATAAATGAGCCATGGCCATGGGAAGGCAAGTAATAAAAGGAGGATAAGTTATGTGGATTTATGAAAAAAAATTACAATATCCAGTTAATATTAAATGTAAAGACATTAGAATGGCAAAATATATAATAACTCAACTAGGTGGCCCAGATGGAGAATTAAGTGCTGCTATAACATATCTAAATCAAAGATATACAATGCCAACAGGCAAATCAAAAGCTCTTCTCACAGATATAGGAACAGAAGAACTTGCTCACGCAGAAATGATATCAGCAATGGTATATCAATTATTAAAAGATGCAACTCCTGAAGAACTTAAAGCTGCAGGACTTGGATCTCAATATACACAACATGATAATTCTGTATTTCCTGCAGATACAAACGGAGTGCCATGGACTGCATCTTATATAGGCATTATAGGAGACCCTATTACAGATCTTCATAACGATTTAGCCGCTGAACAAAAAGCTAGAACAACATATGAACATCTTATTAATCTAACAGATAACCCAGACATAAAAGATGCTCTTAGATTTTTACGAGAAAGAGAAGTTGTTCATTATCAAAGATTCGGAGAAGCTTTAATGGATGTATATGAATACAAGGATTCTAAAAAACTTTACTAAAATAGAGTTGTATTACACAACTCTATTTTTCTATATCTAAATTATATTTTGCAATTCTATCCATTAATACAGCCATCTCTGCTCTATTTAATTCTCTTTTAGGATAAAAATTTCCATCGTCATATCCTCTGAAAATACCTTGCTCATTCATAGCCATTATATATCCATACGACCAATCGTTAGAAGAAACGTCTTTAAATACTCTTACTTTATTGTAACTAATATCTTCACCTTTTAGTATTCTATAAAGCATAGCAGCCATTTCTTCTCTTGTAATAACTTCATCAGGATAAAACATGTTATTTCCTTTCCCTTGTATTATATTATACTTTTTAGCAATTTCAATTTCTTTGCTAGCCCAATAACTATATGAAACATCTTCAAACGAATATGAATTTACTTTTTCACCATCAAGACCTAAAATACGAACTAATATTACAGCAGCCTGAGCTCTTGTTAACTTATCATTAGGTGAAAAATACTCATCAGAAGTTCCTTTCATCCAACCCTTTTCAACCATTGACAATATAGAATCTACTGCCCAATGACCATCTATATCTAAAAAGTAATAACCATTTAACCATAAATCATAAAAATCCCAAAAACTTTCTTTTTCTTGACCCAAACTCCAACTTCCACTACCTTTTAAATTATACTTCTTAACTAATTTTAACTTTTCTTTTATAGATTCTTCATTTTCATACCAATATATATACGTTCCATCGGGAGCATAAACAGTAGCCATGGGGGATTTGCTTTCATTATCAAATACTACATTAGAAGGATAATTCTTAATAATTTTATCTATTTTTTTTAAACTCGCTCCATATCCTCCTATTACTTCTCCTTCTTTCCAGTAACGCCCATAAAACGGAATTCCTAATACAATTTTTTCTGGTTCAACATATTTCAAAGCATATTGTATAGACTTCTCTACAAATTGAATACTTGCAACAGGTCCAGAAGGCCCTCCCATATAACTTTCATCATAAGCCATTATAAATAAATAATCACTGTATTTTCCTAATTTTCTGTAATCATAAGACGCCTGCCATCCTTTTGTCCATCCTTTTGGATTAGCAGCTACAGCTACAGAAACTTCTTTATCTGAAGAAAGGTTATCCCTCAAAAGTTTTACAAGTTCTGTATAATCATCTCTATCTTTATCAGTCACATTTTCTATATCTACATTAACACCATCTAAATTATATCTTTCAACAGCTCTTACAATTTCTCTTACTAAACCTTCTTTATTTCTAAGAGCTGCTCTCCCTAAACTTCTATCCCAGTGATTACTCAAAAAAGGAACTACTTTTATATTCTTTCTATGCATCTCTTCTATAAAATCAATATCTAATTTTTGAGTTATTTTTAAACTTCCATCTTCATTCAAATCAAAATAGCTAGGATAAACTATATCTACAGAACCACTTGCATTATCTACAATCTGCACATAACTACTTTTATCACTAAAGTATATATAAGATGTATTTATTTTTTGAGCTTGAACCACAGAGTAATTAGATAATAATATTAAAATCAAAATTAAACATGTGCAAATTTTTGTTATCTTATCCAAAATCTTACTTTTCAATTTCAAAGGTCTCCCCCCTTTAAATTTTTATCGTAAGTTAATAATATACCCATACACTATCTATATTCAAGAAGTAAATACTGTAAATTATAAAACGCAAATAGCATAATTTTTTTTGCAAAATTTAAATATGTAATTTCTAGTTGGAAGAGTTTATAAAGTATTATAATTTCTAAACATGAAAAAATAATAATACATTCAATAAAAGGAGGTTTTATAATGAAAAATGAAAATTTAAATGCAGAAAATGCTCGTAGAATAGATGAACTTATCGATATAGTTGAAAAACATACTAGAACAGAACGCCATCTTGAACAACATTCTGATATAACTTCTCCTGAACAAATTGAACATGTTAAAGAAATACAAAAAGACAGAGAATATAGAATAGAAAATTTAAAAAATATAATAGCTTATGGACAACATAGCAACGACAATGAACTCGAAAATTTAGAAAAAAATTATCACTACACTCAAAATTACTTAGATCAGAACAAAAATCATATGAATAAACAAGACTTAGAAAAAGCAATTGAAAAACAAAACCATCGTAAAGATCAAATGAAATTTTTAGATTAAAAAAGAAGGAAATCTCCTTCTTTTTTAATTCTAACAGTTCATAACTTTATTATTACTTTTTACACTTCTATCTACATAACTAGTATGAAGTAGTTTATGTGCCAAGTGACTTCCGGGGTTTTTTAAATACTCATCATAAAGCTCTTTAACTTCTGGATTTTCAAAAGATCTTCTAATTTCATTATTTCTATCTGAATTATACAGACCTTCTTTTCTCATTTCCATAATTTCTTTATTATCTGGAATTGGAGCCCCTCCTCCACCCAAACATCCTCCTGGACATCCCATCACCTCTATAAAATGATAATCAACTTCACCATTTACTACCTTATCTAATAATTTCCTTGTATTCAAAGCTCCATTTACTACAGCAACTCTTACAACAGTTCCATTTATTTTTATTTCAGCTTCTTTAATTCCATCTAATCCTCTAACTGATTTATAATCTATATCATCCATTTCTCCATCAGTTAATACATACGAAACAGTTCTAAGTGCAGCCTCCATAACACCACCAGATGTCGCAAATATTCTAGCTGCACCCGTACCTTTTCCTAAAAATTTATCAAAATCTTCATCTTCAAGATCCAAAAATGGAATATTTTTTATTTTAATCATTTTTGCAAGTTCTCTTGTCGTAAGCACTATATCTACATCTCTTATTCCATTCACTTCCATTTCAGGTCTATTTGCTTCAAATTTTTTAGCAGTACACGGCATTATAGAAATACTTACTATATTTTTAGGATCTATTCCTGATTTTTTAGCATAATAAGATTTAGAAAGTGCTCCAAACATCTGTTGAGGTGATTTGCAAGAAGATACATTTTTTAAAAGTTCTGGATAATTATGTTCAACAAACTTTATCCACCCCGGTGAACATGAAGTAAGTAAAGGCAAATTTTTTCCTTCTTTAAGTCTACTTATAAATTCATTTCCTTCTTCCATAATAGTTACATCTGCTGAAAAATCAGTATTAAATACCTTATCAGCTCCAAGTTTCCTAAGAGATACAACCACTTTGCCAGTAACATCAGTTCCCGGTGCTAATCCAAACTCCTCTCCTAATGTATTTTTAACAGCAGGAGCTATTTGAACAACAACATGCTTATTATTATCCAATAATGCTTTTAAAGCTTCATGTATTTGTGTTTTTTCATATAAAGCTCCAACAGGACATACTTTTACACATTGCCCACAATTTATACAATTAGTTTCTTTTAAAGATTTATCACCTACAGTCCTAACTAAATTTTTTTCACTATTAAATTCATATATTCCTATTCCTTGAATGTCCCTGCATACTGATATACACCTACCACACAATATACATTTATTCATATCTCTCACAATTGAATCACTAGAGCAATCTATCAAATCCATTCTTATTTCTCCCTTAAAAGGAACTTCATCTCTATTTACATCTAAAATATAACATAAATTTTGAAGTTCACAATCCCCTGATGCTTTTTCACAAGTTAAACAATCATTTGGATGTTTAGATAGTAGTTCTTTGAGTATAGATTTTCTTTTCTGTTTTACTTCATCGGTATTAGTAAATACTATTAAATTTTCTTCAACTAAAGTAGAACATGATGGAACAAAATCATCTTTCCCTTCTATTTTTACACAACATATATTGCAATTTCCCTCTACTTTTAATTCTGGATGATAACAAAGAGTTGGAATATCTATCCCAAGTTTTTTACAAGCATCTAGTATAGTAGATTTTTCATCGACAGAAACACTTTTTCCATCTATAGTTAAATTAACCATCACAAATTCATCCCCCTTACTCAAAATCCCTCTCAAAATTCTCAATTTCTATACATATTTTAGATAATTCGTCTTTCAATATATTAAGTCCTTTATTTTTTTATTGAACTTTTCTTAACTTATTCTTAAATTTATCTTAAATATATATTATAATTATATATTAATAATTATTTGGAAGGGGAAATATTATGAATATAAATATTTTAATTGCAGAAGACGAAGAAGATATAAGAAATCTTTTAGTCCTTCATTTATCTAAAGAAGGCTACAACATCTTTGAAGCTTCTAATGGAATTGAGGCTTTAAAAATATTTTATAAAGAAGATATAGACCTTCTTCTTCTTGACGTTATGATGCCTAAAATGGATGGATTTAAAGTCTTAACGAAAGTTAGAGAGACAAGCCAAATCCCAGTAATATTTTTAACTGCAAGATCTGAAGAATGTGATAAAGTATTAGGCCTTGGCCTTGGTGCCGATGATTATGTAGTAAAACCTTTTAGTATTATCGAAATAACTTCAAGAGTTCAAGCTCAACTTAGACGATATATAAATTATTCTCAAAAAGAATCAAAATATATAATAACTAATGGAGATTTAATCCTTGATTTAAAAAACTATGTTCTTAAAAAAAACAATCAAATTTTAGATTTAAACCCAAAAGAATTTAAAATCATTTCTGTCTTTATGGAGAACATAGGAAAAGTCTATACAAAAAAACAACTATATGAACTCGTATGGGAAAATATATACTATGGAGATGACAATACTATAATGGTTCATATAAGCCACCTAAGAGAAAAAATTGAAGATAACCCCAAAAAACCAAAATACTTAAAAACAATTAGAGGTATAGGATATAGAATGGAGAAATGCAATGAGTAAACTTAAACTAAACATATCTACTCAATTTTTTATAAATTATTTATTTTTATTTATATTATTAATAGCTATTGTTATTCTAAGTTTTGTCACTAGCATTATTTATATAGAAAAAAACTATCCACTTCCTCAAGACGATATAAACATGAGCAAATTGTATAAAAATATAAATAAATACGGAATAAAAAAAGCATGTGAAATAGAAAATATTTCTTCTAATTCATATGTAGAATTATTAGATGAAAATTTAAAAGTAATTTCTCAGTACAATAGCAAACATAAAATAGGTTATATTTACCCTCAAAAAGTTTTTAATAAAATTTTAATAAACAGCTACAATGCAAAAGAACTCAATTACACAAAATATTATTCTGATTTTCAATTTTATTATTCAAAAAATACAGACAATATTTTGCTTATTGCACTTCCAAATCAATACAATTTCCCACTTAAAAATTTCTTTGCTTTTATATTAAGCTTTTTTATAATTAGTTTTTTTATCGTAATAGTAATTTATGCCAAAATAACGTCTACCAGTATAGTACGTCCTATTAAAAAACTAGTACACGGTGTTAACAAAATAAGCAATGGAAATTACAATATAAAAATAAATTTTAAATCCAAAAATGAACTTGGCCTTTTAAGAGATGCGATAAATCAAATGGCACAAAAAATTCAAAACGAAATAAACCTCAGAGAAAAATCAGAAAAAAACAGAAAAAGATTAATTTTAGATATATCCCACGATTTAAAAACACCACTTACAAATATTATTGGATATTCCGAAACTCTTTATCAAAATAAAAACTTAGAAGATGATGTAAAAAATAAATATTTAGATATAATCATTTCAAATAGTAAAAGAGCAAATAATTTAATTCAAGATCTGTTCGAATTATCTAAAATAGAAAGCGATAATAATAAAATAGAGTTTAAAAATTACGATATATGTGAATTTATAAGAAGAATACTTGTAAATTACATTTTCGAACTTGAAGAAAATGGAATGTCATACGAGTTTGATATTCCTGAAAAAGAAATAATATGTAAAATAAGTCCTAAACATTTAGAAAGAGCTTTAAGCAATATTATAATAAATAGCATTAAATACAGCGGAAAAAATACTACTCTAAAATTAAAAGTAAAAAAATTATCTGATATTTCTGTAATAACAATAGAAGATGACGGAATAGGTATAAATAGCGATTCTTTAAATGATATATTTGAACCATTTGTTAGAGGTGATATTTCCAGAAACTCTAAAACTGGAGGAACAGGACTTGGACTTGCCATAACCAAAGCAATAATAGAAAAACACGGTGGAACTATATATTTAGATAAGTATCACAAAAAAGGCTGTAAATTTATAATTTCTATTCCTTTAGCAAAATGAAATTAACATTTTATTATTGTGATATAATAAAAGACACATATAATCTAATATAAAGGGGGAAGGTATGATGAAATCAAAAAAATTTGGAAATAAGTATGTTTTAAGAATTGATAAAGGAGAAAAAATAGTAGATACTTTAAAACAATTTTGTATTGATAATAAAATAACTCTCGGAACAATCCATGGCATTGGAGCAACTAATAAAGCCACTATTGGGTTTTTCAATCTAAATACAAAAGAATATAATTCAACTGAACTTATAGGAGATTACGAGATAACCTGTATTATAGGAAATATTTCAACAAAAAATGGAGAAGTTTATCTCCACTTACATATTAATTTATCTGATGAAAATTATAAAACATTTGGAGGTCATCTAACAGAAGCTGTTGTAAGTGCAACTTGTGAAATTATAATCGATGTTATTGATGGAAATATAGAAAGAGAATTTAATGAAAATATAGGAATAAATACATATAAAATGTGATATAAAAACCCTAGAAAATCAAATTTTCTAGGGTTTTTTATATCTTTTTGATGTATATTCCAAATTATATTTTAGGTATTAAAGAAGCTATACTATTTGTTTGTGCACTAAATTTATAGTTCTGTCACATATACTTGCAACATATGGGTCATGAGTGACTATGATTATTGTTTTACCTGTATTGTTAAGTTCTTTTAAAATTCTCATTATTTCATTTCTATTATGAGAGTCTAGAGAACCAGTAGGCTCATCAGCAAGTATTAAGTCACATGGCTTTAAAAGGATTCTTGCTAGAGCAATCTTTTGTTGCTCCCCTCCTGAAAGTTCATATATTTTTTGATTGAGAGAAATATTTAACCCTACCTTCTCTAGTGCAACTATTTTCATCTGCTGCTTTACTTTCTTTGTTTTATTTGAATATATCAGAGGTATTTCAAGATTATAATTCACAGTCGAATTATCAATAAGTGCATAATTTTGAAATAGATAAGAAATTCTTGTTCTGAGAAGTTTATTCGCTTTTACTGAACCTATACGTGGGATTTCCTCGTCAAATATTTTGACAATACCGCTATCTGGCTTTTCAAGCAATCCTATTATATTCAGAATAGTTGTTTTACCCGAACCACTTTTTCCTGTAATGGCGACCATTTCACCCTTAGATACTGTCATGTTTATATTGTTTAAAACCACGTTTTTTGCATAGCTTTTGTTGACATTAATAAGTTCACATATATTTGACATACTATTTAAATCCCTCCTTTTAAAATTTCTACCTTATTTCTTTGTTCTATTATTATAAGTGAAATCACTGAAACCGCAAGTTCAATCAACATTATAACTCCACCAAATAAAATTAACTTAACATCTATAGCTCTGTTTACAATACAACAAATGAATAACTGAAATATCCATGTTATAAAGAATAACAAACTATATTCTTTATATGTTCTGAAAAAGCCTATACCAAATAGTCTGTGTACTATAAATTTACGTTGATTTTTGTTAAAAAATACAATCGTATTTTGTATGATAAGTATTAACAATCCTAATATCAGACCTAAACCTATGAGCAAAAACTCGTTTATCTGCTTTTGTATATCATATAATTCCTGCAAAATAAACTGATTAACAGTTATTAGATGTTTTAGGTTATCATCCAGTTTCAGCCTCTTAAGTTCAGGTTCTAGTATTTTGTATGTCAATGATGTATCTCTGTTAATCAGTTTTATCTTTAATGGATCTGTACATCCGCCTCCTAAAATGGAAGACCTGTCTGTGATAAGACTATTTTTTTCTGTAACCACCTGAATTATTGGGTCCATTATGATATTATGTTCAGCTTTAAATACTTCTGGATTGAAACTGAATATTTTTTGATCATTTTTCAACCAAACAATTTCAATATGCTGATTTTTAATATTATATGGAATTTCTTTATGTAAAAATTCTTTTTCATAATCAATAGAACTTGCTCTGTCTTTTTCAAAAAAGCTCAATATATCCTTTTCTCTATCACGATATTTTTCAGGTACCAGCAAAATCCAATTATTTGTATCCTCTGAAACTTGCACAGGATTGTTATGTATATCATATACAGGAAATTCTTTCAAATAATTATTGTTTACAGTTATTGATTCGATTCCTTTATAATCCCTGTTTAAAAGAAGAGCTGTTTCTTCATAATTGCGAGTATTGATTAATATTGATCCCATTTTATTAAGAATGGGATAAAGTTCACCATCTACACTTGAAGTGTATATAGGAAGATTATTTTCTAAATCTTTTTGATCATACCCTATTTTTACTGGATAAAAGACAGCGTAATCTTTACTATGCTCCCAATTCTTTAGATTTTGTTGTGTATTACATATATCGATATATTTACTATAAATTGAAAAGGAGACAAAGGTTAATAATATGGAAAAAACCACTTTAAGCAAAATATTTAAAATAAATATACCATTTATATCCTTTCTATTTTTTATTATATTACTCATCTTGATTTTCGATATATATATATATATATGGAATAAATGAAATAGCTATCATGATTATACAAGTTTTTAATTGATACAAAATAGTACTACAAACAAATGAATATGTTGTATTTTTCACCAATATAGCCAGAAACAATAAGACTAATGTTGATAAAAAAGAAACAACTATTATTAATTTTCCAACCATAATAAACCACAAGCGTATGTTAGATATACCATGCATTTTTATTATACCTATTCTTTTGGATTCATTGAAAATATAGTAGTTAAGCAAAATTAAAGTAATGACAAAAATCATGTAATTGATATATTTTAAAATGCTTATCGAAGAAGTTGAATAATATTCAACATTACTTAAATTTTGCTTAAAATCCTCAGAATTGAACGAGGTTTTGTAATATTTATTGATCTTATGGACAAAACCTTCTATAAATGCACTAAATATTTTGTCATCATATACCTCTACAAAATATTGACCATAAACAGGCAGATGCTCATAAGAAGTCTTAAGCGGTTTTATCATGATTAAATCATTATTCCCAAAATCTCTGATGATGCCTATCTGATTTTTATCACCAATATTTCTTGTTGATATATATAACTCACTTTGTTGCGTGTCTTTTGAGCTTAAAAATCTACCGCTTTTAAGCCTAAATGAATTAAAAAAATCTGTGTCATCTATCAGTAAGATATATTTTACAATTTCTGCTTTATCATCTATATTATAATTGATATTTGTTCTGAAAATATTGACCTTAAATTCATTTGCAGCTTCATACAATAGAGGATATAATTCATCCGCGTTAGCAATCATAAGATTGTTTGGAATTACAAACTGTTTTGCTATGCAGGTCTCTACTCTTGATATTTTTTCAAGTTCTTCTTTATCTGTTTGATTATAAGCTATAACAAAAGAAAAAACAGATGCCAAAATAAGAAAAATTACTATTATTTTTTTCAAAGTTATCAAGCTCCTTAAATAAATTTATTAAGTTAATCTATAAATAAAGATAGATTAATAACAAAAATGTTCCCTAAATTTACAATTTTTTTCAGAAAATGTTCATACTTTAGTTTTAGCCATATAAAATATATATGATATAAAAAACCCTAGAAAATCAATTTTTCTAGGGTTTTTTATACCTTTTTAACAAATTTAGATTTTAATTTCATAGCTCCTAAACCATCTATTTTACATTCAATATCATGATCTCCATCAATCAAACGTATATTTTTTACTTTTGTACCCATTTTTACAACAAGCGAACTTCCTTTTACTTTTAAATCTTTTATTACTATCACAGAATCTCCATCATTTAAAATATTTCCATTTGCATCTTTAATAACCCTTTTATCTTCATTATTTTCATCTTCCAACTCTAAAGTCCACTCATGAGCACACTCTGGACAAACAAAGATGCTCCCATCTTGATAAGTATATTCCGAATTACATTTCGGACAATTTGGTAAACTAAACATATTTTTCCTCCATTCGTTGTTATTAAATTCTAACGCCTTCCAATTAATATTACAGGATATTTAATGCTCTAGTCAACAACGACATAAATATAAGCCCAATAAATATTCCATCAATCAACGTTACGATAATTTTTCCTAACAATAAACTATTTGACTTAAAAATTACCAATAATATAATAAGCATACTAATTACAATTACTCCACTCCAAAATCTAAATTTATAAAATTTATTTATTTGAATGTAATCGCTTTTAGATATGCCTTTATCTTGAATAGCAATTAAATACATAATA
This sequence comes from Tepidibacter thalassicus DSM 15285, assembly GCF_900129915.1. Lineage (GTDB taxonomy): Bacteria > Bacillota > Clostridia > Peptostreptococcales > Peptostreptococcaceae > Tepidibacter > Tepidibacter thalassicus. The sequence continues at coordinate 3,047 of NZ_FQXH01000016.1, read as the reverse complement.
ATTACTACAAAACCTAAAACCGTACTACCGTGTTGTAGTATTTTATAAATTGGAATTTTAAAGTTTGCTATATCAATATATTTTGTTAATAACCCTATATTTTTAACAAAAAAACCCGTCTTATGTGTAAAACTATCCCAAAACAAATGAGTAAATGACCCTAAAATAGCAGAATAACAAAATACAATAAATTTAAATAATGAATTTATTCTCCAACTCTTTTTTGTTAAATAATAATATTTATCACAATAAGGTTTTGGTAAATTTAATATAACAGCTTTTTTTAATATATAATGATAAATACAAGCCACAATAAAAACAATCGGCAAGTTAAAATATAATTGACCTAAAAATGTATGTCCAACTATTTGTTTTGGTCTAAAATAGATGAAATATTCAAAATCAGGTGCCATGGTGCCAATTACTAATGCTGTAAAATCTAAATATTTAGTCCGTTTAGTTAAAAAAGGCAATACAATAGATGGATGTGCAAACGTAAACGGCATTTTCCCCAAACCCTCCTTATTTATTTCTATAAATACATTATCTCTTCTAATTGCAAGAAATCTTCTTTTTTAAAAAATTCCATCTATTCAATAAATATACCATCCCTTTGTGCTCTTAAGTAGACTGCTTAAGGCTATTTAAAATTTTAGCGTAGTATATCTCATAAGATGTATCCTCTAAAAAATCATATAAAACATTATCCAGTTCTATATCTAAATCTTCGTCTTCTTCTTCTGTTTCTTCATTGTATATTTCAAAATTTTCATATTTCCATTCGTTAAATGATCTTTCCAACAATTCTTTATAACTAACCCAACTTTTACCGTAATTCGATTGAAAAGTAGGTGTCCACTGATCGATATATATTTCAGATAATAATTCATCTAACTTAGAAAAATACAATATCTGTGCTATTTCTGATTTACCAAGCTCATTTTTCATTTTAATTATATCTGTATAAGTCATTTCTCTTACTTCACCCGAATAATCATAACTAATTCTACCATTATATTTGTTTATAAAAGGTTCTTCAGTTTTATACCAAATATAAGGTTTGTTAGTTTCTATAACTTCAATCAGTAACTTTGAGATAACTAAATAAATTTCTTTTCTTTCTATCTGACAGTTATTTTTCATTATAAACATAACTTGTTCCTCACTTTCTTCTCCATTTTATTTTTCTACAACAATCATTCTTCCTAATTCCAATATACATCAAACATCTTAAATACTTCTATTTTTACTTCCTTGCTAAATTCGAGTTTTCTCCCCATAAAAAATACCTCCAAAGTAGATTAATAATTTTAATTAATTACATTGTCCACTTTGGAAGTATCATATCACTTATGATACGGTTCACCTTTAATTATTCTAAAACTTCTATAAACCTGTTCAAGAAGTATTAATCTCATAAGCTGATGCGGAAAAGTCATTTTAGAAAAAGAAAGAGCAAAATCACTCCTTCTTAAAACTTCATCTCCAAGTCCTAAAGACCCACCAATAACAAAAGTTATATGACTATTACCTCTCAAAGCAAGGTCACTAATCTTTTTAGAAAGCTCCTTCGAACTTAAAAGCTTTCCTTCAATCTCTAAAGTTATTACAAAAGAAGAATCCCTTATACTATTAAGAATTCTTTTACCTTCTTTATCCTTTATCATAGCAATTTCTTTATCCGAAATATTTTCAGGTGCTTTTTCATCGGAAAGCTCTATAATATTAAGTTTACAATACTTAGAAAGTCTCTTCTTAAACTCATCTATTCCCAATTTTAAGTACTTCTCTTTTATCTTACCAACACAAACAATATCTATATTCAACACCCAAACAACTCCTCTTATAATATCTAAATTATCTATTTTTATATTTCAACATAACATATCCTTTAAGCTGAGCAAGCTTTACCCTATTGTACCCTTTTTTTATTGCATCTGTTAAATAATCCCTCGCTTTTAATTCATCATCTTTTATAAGATAAATTATTGCTAAATTATAATATGGTAAACAAAATTTATTATCTTCTTCTATAGCTTTATTAAAGTATTCTTCAGCTTTATTAAATGCTTTAGATTCTAAATAGCATATACCTATATTGTTATATACTTTCGCTTTTAAATTATGTGTATATACTCCTATATTAAACATTCTAAGATAACTCAGCCATGGCTTATCCTCAATATCATTTAAAAACATATTAAAATGCTCAACAGAGCTTTTATATCTTCTTTTATACAAAAGTCTTTTTCCTAAATAAAAATTTTTCCAAAATACCCTTTCTACTATTATCCATAATATTATAGGAAGAGATAACAAAAAATATTTTTTACTTAAAACTAAAAAAATACCAATACATATTAGCATCAAATATATAAACCTATTTAAAACAACCCTTAACATATAAACCGTTACCAAAAGCTTATAAAACTTTATAAGAAGATTTCAAAAGTCTATAGCTTTTGTTTCTTTCCTACTTCATAGTGTTCCATTTTGCCGTAGCTACTTTGGTGTTTATAACACTCCATAGACTTTGCTACATCTATCGATGTAGTAGGGTGTAACGAATCCCCAATTTAGAAAATCTTTTAAATTGATTTTTCTAAACCATAATTTGCAAGGTTATAAGCACTATTTTTATCTCTATCACAAATAAATCCACAGCTACATTTATAAAGCCTATCCGAAAGTTTTAAATCTTTCTTAATTTCGCCACAGTTACTACAAGTTTTACTACTTGGATAAAATATAGGTACTTGAATAAAATCAATACCATACTTTTCACATTTATATCTCATTTGATTTATAAATATATTAAAACCTTGCTCTTGTATAGCCTTTGATAAGTGTTTATTTTTCATCATACCCTCAACATTTAATGTTTCCATAACTACTCTTTTTGGCTTGGTTTTCACCATTTTAGAAGTAGCTTGATGTATATGATTAAGTCTAATATTTTTAAATTTACTATGAAGTTTTTTAATCTTCTTTTCAAGTTTTATAATATTTTTAGTTTTTTGGTAACGGATTTCACCTCCTTCTGTTTT
>NZ_FQXH01000038.1 GCF_900129915.1 Tepidibacter thalassicus DSM 15285 | reverse complement strand
TGGCCCCTTGGTCAAGTGGTTAAGACACCGCCCTTTCACGGCGGTAACAGGGGTTCGAATCCCCTAGGGGTCACCAAATTGGGCTCATAGCTCAGCTGGGAGAGCACCTGCCTTACAAGCAGGGGGTCACAGGTTCGAGCCCTGTTGAGCCCACCAATATTTGGCCTGGTAGTTCAGTTGGTTAGAATGCCAGCCTGTCACGCTGGAGGTCGAGGGTTCGAGTCCCTTCCAGGTCGCCAATTAAATATGCTGGCGTAGCTCAATTGGTAGAGCAGCTGACTTGTAATCAGCAGGTTGCGGGTTCGAGTCCCATCGCCAGCTCCAGTAAAAACCTAAGAATTTATTTCTTAGGTTTTTTTGTTTTTTGTATAAAAATAGCTGTACAACATAGTACAGCTATTTTGGTTATTTTCGTTATCTTATATCTTCTCCGATAAATCTTAACATTCTAAAATAAGAAATTAATCTTGAAAAAATTCTCTCTGTATAAGTACTAGCTATTTGTGCCGGAGAAAGATTAGTAGATATTATAGTTTTTTTATTTTCTATTAGTCTGGAATTTATGATATTAAATATTTCACTAGTGCTAAATGTATTTATTATTTCAGTTCCTAAATCATCTATAATTAAAAGATCGCATTCAAATAATATTTTGTAATTTTCTTTGTCGGTAGATGAAAATTGTTTTTCAAATTTATAGCTTTTTGCTACTTCTATAAGGTCGTAGGCGGTTTTATATATTACTATTTTACCTTTATCTAGCAGTTCTTTTGCTATGCAACTGCACATAAATGTTTTTCCAAGACCTGTGTTTCCGTAAAAGAGAAGATTTTCATCGTTGTTTTCGTCGAAATTTAATATGAAATTTTCGCATATTGAATATATATGCCACATATTTTCTCTAGGTGAAATTTCTTCATCGTCACTTTTTTTATCTGAAAATAAGTTTATGTCAAAGTGATTAAAATTTTCTTTTTCAACCATTTTTGAAAGGTTGGATATTTTATATGCATTATTTATAAGTTCTTGTTTTAGACAGTCGCATTTAATTCCGTTTTTAATAAAACCAGTATCTTTACATTTTTCGCATTTATATTTTATTTCTAAATAATCTAGAGGTATATTGTTAGTTGTTAATATATGATTTTTTTCTTTTTTTAATTTATTCATTTCGATTTTTGCTTTTTGAATAATTTCTTCTCTTTTTTCGGGGCTCATAAGAACCGCTTTGCTTAAAGAAAGTCCTATTTGGAAAATCTTATCATCTATTTCTTTTATTCTAGGAATTTTTTTGTAAATTTTATTTTTTCTTACTTCTAAATTAAATTTGGCATTATCTCTGATTCGTTCGTATTTTAAAAGTATTTCTCTTAATTTGGCCTCGTTCATCTAATCACCTACTTGAATTTTTTCTTTTGTTTTTCTAAAACAATTCTTTCTAGTTCTTCTGGTGTGTATTGAGAAGTTCTTTGATCGAAATTATGAAATTTAGTTTTTGTATGAATAATCTTAGATTCATATTTTTTTTCTAATTTTTCTTTTTCTGTATCTTTTATTGTTTTAAATCCTTTTTTATGCCAACTTTCTAAAATAGAGTTTATATATGCAACTGATGGTGTTGACGTATTTTTAGATTTAGAACAAGCATGTAATACTAAATCCATTGAAAAATTAAAATCATCTATCCAAGAATCCATTACTTTAATTTCCTCTTTAGATGGTGGTTTTTTAAAACCTAGTGCTTCAAATATTATTTTGTATAATTCTAGTCTTTCAGAACGTTTTTGAGCAAATTTTTTTACATCTTCTATTGTTTTAAATCCTTTTTCATGCCATTTTTTTATTATAGCGTTTATATATGAAATAGAAGGATTTGATGTGTTTTTAGATTTAGAGCAAGCGTATAATATTAAATCTATTGAAAATCCAAAATCGTCTATCCAAGAATCCATGGTTTTTCTTTCTTCCATAGTTGGTTCTCTATAAAAACCTAGTTCTTTAAAAATTTTTTTATATGTTATAAATCTTTCGGATTTCTTTGCTAAGTATTCTTCTAAATCTTCTAATGTATATATTTTATTATCGTACCAGTTTCTTATTATTCCTTCAATGTATTTTATATTTTTAATTCCACTTTTTTGTTTTGCATAAGCATATGCACTTTTTATCATATCGGGTCCCATATTGTATTTATCCATGATGTCTAGTATTTGAATTTTTTCGTTAGGGACTAGAGATCTATTTATGATTTTATTTATATAATTGAACATTTTTTGAATATTTGGGTTTTGATTAATTGTTATTAATTCATCAGGAGTTGTTTTGTTTTTTTTTGAAATATTAGTTTTTAATATGTTTTCTATATACAGTTTTTTTAGATTTAAAAATTCTATTGAGTAGTTCCATTCTTCTTCATCTGCTTTTATGTGTTTTTTTATAATTCCTTTTTCTTCCCAAAAATCCCAAGCAGATAAAACATCTGTTAAAGGTATATTTAAATTTCTTGCTAAAGATTTATTAGTCATATTATTGCTAATAGATGCATCAAGGGCATATTTATAGGCTAAAAGGTAAACTTTTACGTATGTACCGTTAGCCATTGGCATAAATATATCTATAAATATATTATCAATAGGAGTTTCTCCTAAATCTATTTCATTAATTTCTTTAAAAAACATAAAATCACCTCAGGATAATTATATCATAAGAAATAAGGGAAAATTATTGTAAAAAAAAGTATTAATTTTGTAGGGGGGATTAGCTTTGGTACTTATTTTAAATAAGAAAAAGGTAATTACATTAATATCTGTGTTAAGTGTATTTTTTTTAGTATTTGCTGTTTTAATTGATACAAATTTACATATAGAGGTGTTTAAAAAACATAAAGCTGATAATTTGAATATGTATTTAATAAATGTAAGTTTAAATGATAAAGAAAAGATATTAAAATGCAGTCAAAATATTACATATGTAAATAAAACAGGTAAAAATTTAAAAAAACTGTATTTTCATATATATCCAAATGCTTTTTCAAAAGAGGAATATGCTCCTTTTGAAAAAAATGAATTTAAAAAAGCTTATCCAAATGGATTTAGCAAAGGATATATAAATATTAGGAAAGTTTTTGAGAAAAAATATAATTTGGATTTTAAAATTGTGGGAGAAAAGGAAGATATATTAGAAGTTGATTTGAGGTGTAATTTAAAACCTGGAGAAAAGACTAATATATATTTAGAATATGATGTGAAACTTCCAAATTCTATCGGAAGATTTGGGTATGGGGATTATACTATAAATATCACAAACTGGTATCCGATAGTGTGTGTGTATGACAGTAGAGGGTGGAATATAAAGAGTTATGAAGAAATAGGAGATCCTTTTTATAGCGATGTGAGTAATTTCGATGTAAATATAAATATACCAAAGAAATACAAGTTAGCGACAACTGGTATAATTAAAAGTAAAAAATTAAATAATGATTATGTTTTATATAATGTTAAGGGCAATAATGTGAGAGATTTTGCTTTTATATTAAGCGATAAATTCAATGTTATTTCTACAAAGCTTAAAGATATAAAAGTATATAGTTATTTTTTTGATGAGAAGTTGGGAAGAGAATCACTTCAAATTGCTAAAGATGCTTTGACTGTATTTAGTGATTTGTTTGGTGAATATCCTTATAAAACTTATTCTGTAGTTGCATCAGATTTTTTTATAGGGGGAATGGAATATCCTAATTTAGTTATGATAGATAAGACATTATATAAGCGAAATTCTAAGTTCTTTTTAGAATATGTGGTTGCTCATGAAACAGCACACCAATGGTGGTATTCATTAGTTGGAAATGATGAAATAAGTGAGCCATGGCTAGATGAATCTTTAACTGAATATTCAACTATAATTTATTTTGAAAAAAAATATGGAAAAGAAATAAAAGATAGACTTATAAAAAATCTGAAAATTAATACATACAGAAAGTCTAATAAAAGTGTATTTAAAAGTACAACTGAATTTGAGAATTCTATAGATTACAGTTTATGTGTGTATAGCAAGGGAGCTTTACTATTAGATGATATAAGAAATAAAGTGGGAGATGATGCATTTTTTGATACATTAAGGAAATACTATAAGCAAAATATGTATAAAAATGTTACTAGTGAGAAATTTATAAATATGTGGAAAAAAAGAGGTGTGAATATCGATAAAATGGTATATGGAAACAATTAGCTTGAAACATAAATAAAAAATTTGTTATAATTACAGAGTAACTGTGTGTCGAAAGGAGCTCACTAATGGATGAAATAAAGAAAATACTTAAGAAAAAGTATTTACTTCATAGTTTGGTTTTTTTAATAACTGTTATAACTTGTAGTGGAATATATTATTCAACATTATCTTATGAAGTAAATATTGATGGAAAAAATATAGGAATAGTTGACAGTAAAAAAGATGTATATAGATTGATTGAAGAAAAGAAAGAAGAAATAAAAAAAGAATTTAAAAAGGACGTAACGATAAGTCAAAAAATAGTTTTTAATAAAGTTAGAGTGGGAAAAGACAAAATAACACCGATAAATGTATTTAAGCAAAACTTAAATAAAGTTATAGATTTGAGTATAAAGGCTTATTCTATAAATATAGATGGAAAAGATGTAGTATTTTTAAAAGATAAAAAATCAGCTCAAAATGTTTTAAATGATATAAAAAAGTACAATATAAAGTCTTTAGATAATAGCAAAATAAAAGAAATTGGATTTTTAGAAAAGGTTTCCATAAAAGAAAAAGAAATTAATATATCTAACTTAAAAACTGAAGAATCAGCATGTGAATATCTTTTAAATGGAACAGATGACATTCAAAAGTACATAGTAAAAAATGGAGATACTGTGTGGGATATTGCTAAAAAATACAACTTAAAAATGGATGATATAAAAAAAGCAAATCCAAATATAGATATTGACAAACTTCAAATAGACCAAGAAATAAATATAACTGTTCCAAAACCTTATTTAAATGTAAAAGTAGTTGAAGTTGCTTCTTACGAAGAAACTATACCGTATAAAACTATTTATGAAGAAACTAATGCTCTTTACAAAGGAGAAAAGAGGATAAAATTAGAAGGGGTAAAAGGTAAAAGAAAAGTAACGGCAGAAATTGTTAAAATAAATGGGGCTATTTTTTCAAAGAATATATTAAAAGAAGAAATACTTACACAAGTTCAAGATAAAGTAGTTTTAAAAGGAACTAAAAAACCGCCTTTTTATATGGCTTACGGAGTTTTTTCAAATCCAACAAGGGGAAAACTTACATCAAGATTTGGTAGAAGATGGGGTAGAATTCATACAGGAATAGATATAGCAGCTCCTATAGGGACAAAAATTAAGGCAGCTGATGGTGGAAAAGTGATTTTTTCTGGAACGCAAAGTGGTTACGGAAAACTTGTAATAATAGATCATGGAAATGGATATAAGACGTATTATGCACATTGTAGTAAACTTCTTGTAAAAAAAGGAGATAAAGTCGCAAAAAATCAAGTTATAGCAAAAGTAGGTAACACTGGAAGATCTACAGGGCCTCATCTTCATTTTGAGGTAAGGAAAAATAATAAACCTGTAAATCCTCTTACTTATGTCAAGTATTAAAAGCTGTTGAAATTCAACAGCTTTTTTTACAATAAATAGATTACATAAAATACCAAAACATTTAGGAGGGTGTGTTGTATGAGTAAAAAAATATTAATAGTAGATGATGAAAAACCTATTTCAGATATATTGAAATTTAATCTCAGTAAAGAAGGTTATGAAATTGAAGTAGCTTATGATGGAGAAGAGGCTATAAATAAAACATTTGAATTTAAGCCAGATTTGATTTTGTTAGATGTTATGCTTCCAAAATACGATGGGTTTCAAGTGTGTAAAAAAGTAAGAGAAAAACTTTCTACTCCTATAATAATGGTTACAGCTAAAGAAGAAGAGGTTGATAAAGTTCTCGGATTAGAGCTTGGTGCTGATGATTATATAACGAAACCGTTTAGTATAAGGGAACTTATGGCTAGGGTTAAAGCGAATTTAAGGAGAACTCAAATGTTAAATTCTGAAGATAAACATTCAGATATTATAATTAGTGGAAATTTAAGTGTAGATTTGGCAAAATATGAAGTAAAAAAGAACGGTGAAAATATAGATTTGACAGTTAGAGAGTTTGAACTTTTAAAATTTTTGATTACTCAAAGAGATCAAGTTTTTTCAAGAGAGCAGTTGCTTGAACAAGTTTGGGGATATGAGTACTATGGAGATATTAGAACAGTAGATGTTACTGTTAGAAGGCTTAGAGAAAAAATAGAAGACAATTCTTCAGATCCTAAATACATAATAACTAAAAGAGGAGTAGGTTATTATTTTAAGGGGGAGTAAATTTTGTTTAGAAGCATAAGATATAAGATTATAACAATATATTTTTTGCTGGTTTTTATTGCTATATCTATAGTTGGTTTTTTTATAATAAATGAATTTGAAAAGCTTCATATTAATATGTCTTCAGATACATTAAATAATATAATAAATAATCTTGTAAAGCCACAGGTAAGCGAGAAAGATTTTGTGAATTATAAAAATATACAGAATAAAATAGGGAATATCCCACTTCTTGCAAGTGAGTATGAAATTCTCATAATAGATACGAAAAATGATTTTAGGATAATTGCATCTACAAATAGCAATAGTAACTTTATAAATAAAAATGCTTTAATAGTATTAGATAAGGATATAATGTTAAGATCATCGCAATCTGGAGTAGTAGCTGAAAGAGATATAAAAAGTATAAAAGTAAATGGTCATAAAATAAAAAATATTGCTGTTCCATACAAAAATACAAAAGGGGATATAATAGGGATAATATATGGAAGAGCTTATCTTGAAAATATATATAAAGTTTTAGATAATTCCAAAGTTATATTTTTAAAAGCGATGATAATAGCGTTAATAGTTACTATATTATTGGGTTTTTTGATAGCTAAATCAATTACAAATCCAATAAATGATGTTACTGTAAAAGCTTTAAAAATGGCAAAAGGGGATTTTGATCAAAAAGTAGATATAAAATCAGATGATGAAATAGGTAAATTAGGAGAAATGTTTAATTATCTTACAGCTAAACTTAAATGTACTCTTGATGAAATATCCAGTGAAAAAAGCAAATTAGATGCAATAATTAATCAAATGGCAGATGGGCTTATTGCGGTTGATAATGAAGGGTTTATAATGCATGTAAATCCAACTTTTATAAAAATGTTAAATCTCAAAGAAGAAGATATTAAACAGTTAACATATGATGAAATACTTGGAAAATACAACGAAAATTTAACATTAAAAAATATAAAAAATAAAAATAAATCTCAGGGAAATGAAGTTATAAAACTTGAAAATGGAGATATATTAAAGGCAAATTTTGTTTATTTGAAAAATGAAAACAATCAAGTTAAAGGATTAGTTTTAGTACTTCAAGATATTACAGAGCATGAAAAGTTGGATAATATGAGGAAAGAGTTTGTGGCTAATGTATCACATGAATTAAAAACTCCTATAACTACAGTAAAGAGCTATACAGAGACATTACTTGATGGTGCCATGGAAGATAAAGAAATATGTAAATCTTTTTTAAATGTAATAAATAGAGAATCAGAGAGAATGGCACGACTTGTAAGTGATCTTTTACAATTATCAAGACTTGATTATAAAAAGACTAGTTTTAATTTTTCAAAATTTAATTTGGATAAATTAATAAAAGATGTGGTTAATAAATTAGAAATTTCTTTTAAAGAAAAAAATCATACATTAAATTTAGGATTAAATGATGAAAATATAATTATTAATGGAGATAAATATAAAATAGAACAAGTTTTGCAAAATATATTAACAAATGCGATTAAATATACGCCTGAAAATGGAATAATAAGTATAGATGTAAAAAAACAAAAAGAATATGTAATAATATCAATATCAGATAATGGAATAGGAATTCCAAAAGAAGCTATTCCTAGAATATTTGAAAGATTTTATAGAGTAGATAAAGCAAGGTCAAGAGATATGGGAGGAACAGGACTTGGACTTTCTATAGCGAAACACATAATAGAAGAGCATAAAGGCGATATATCAGTAGAAAGTGAGTTGGGAAAAGGAACTACTTTTAAAATAAAGCTTCCTGTTAATTTAATTGTTTTGTAATATTTTTGTAATAATTTTTGTGTATAATCTATTATGAGGTATTCTATTGGCAAAAAAATTATACATAAAAGTGTGAGGAGGCTTAGTGATGAAAAAATTAGGAGCATCTTTAGTTATTTGTACTCTTTTAGCTTCAAATAATGTTTTGGCATTTGCTGATGCTACTCCTATAAAGGCTGTGGAACAAAAACAAATAATAAAAAAGGAAGAGTTGAAAAAAGAAGAATTAAAAGATAAATCTACTGAAAAAAAGGAAATTGAAAAAAATGAAGAATTAAAAAATACATCTATTGAAATAATAAAACCAGATTCTGATTATACAGTAACTACAAATGAAAAAATAGTTATTTCTGGAAAAGGTGAAGAAGGAAGTTCTGTATCTGTAGAAGTTTATTCTAAAAAAGATGAAATATATGAACGTACACAGACAAAAAATTTAGAAATAAGTGCTATAGGTTTTTTTGTAACAGAGGTTAAATTAAGTCCTGGAGAAAATAAAATTGTGGTTAAATACAAGGATAATGAGGAAAAAGAAAATGAAAAAGTGAAAATAGTAAAATATAAAAAAATAGAAAATCCACAAGATATAAAAAAAGATATGGATGAATTAAAAGATAAAGGTATAAAGGATATATTTAAAGATATAATTTCTTCAGTAAAATAATTGGAGTGTTAAATATGAATAGGGAAAAATTTAAAACCCTTATATTATTTTTTTTATTTTTAACATCTAATGTGTTGTTGTTGCTAAATATTAGTTTGATAGGTTTCTCGCTCGATTTGAAAAAAATATATAAAAGTAATGTGAGTTTAGAGGAAAGTTTGTATTTCATATTAAAACCACAGAGAATATTTATTCATTTTGGGGGAGGAAATAATACAGAAATACTAGAAAACAAAGATGATTACTGGAATGAGGTAAGGTCTATATTAAAGGATGTATTATCTAAAGAGTCAAATTTAAATCAAATAAATTATACTGAATATTTACTAAAAAAGGATATAAAATCTATTGAACTTAAATTTGGTAAAGGAATAAGCGGTAATTTACTTAATAAAAGTATATTATTAAAAGACACTTCTATAGCTAAAATTGAGAATGTTTTAGAAATTTTAATACCATTAGTTGATGAAAAATCAGTGTATTTTTTAACACCTAAAAATAAAGTCTATAAAATACAATTAGATAGTTTAAAAAATGTGAGCTTGGTGGATAAGTTGCAAAGAGATAATTATACAATATATTATACTGTAAATTCTATGTTTAATACAAATAATTATACTTTATTTCCTCTTGAGATGGATGTATCTTATCCTATAATAAAAGCTAAAAATAATTTTGATATTTACGATGATAGATTTATACAGGATTTAGGTAAGAATTTTTTAAATGAAAAATACGATTTTGCGAATAGAATAGTAGAAACAAATGGGAATAATACGTTTATATATGGTTATGGAGAAAAAGTGCTTAGAATATATTCAAATGGATATATAGATTATTTAAATGAAAATATAGGCGATAAAAATTTGAATGTAGAGCAATCTTTAGATATAGCGCTGAATTTTTTGAGGAGTAATAATATAGATTGGAAAAAGTTAAATTTATCAAGTGTACGTGAAGAAACAATTAAAAATAAAAAGGCTTATACTTTTGATTTTTATTATAAGGTAAAAGATTTAAGAGTAGAAGCTAGTGATTTCGGGAATCCAATACAAATTAAAGTAATAGGGGAAGATGTATATAGTTGTAAGATTTTTATAAAGGATATAGATTATATTTCAGAAAATAATTATAAAAAAAATATTATTCCGCCTCAAGAAATATTAAATATGAATTTTGATTTGTTAAAAAAATATGATAATTATTTAAGTGGAGCTAATATTTGGGAAAATATAAAGAGTGTTGAGCTTATATATTTTTTGAAAAATAATAAATATGTTCCTTCTTGGGAATTTGTCATAGGAAATAAAGTGTATGTTTTTGATGCCTATAAAGGAGAGAATTTGAAATATGGATTGGTCCAAAGCTAAGACTATATTAATTGTAGCTTTTATTATAACAAATATACTATTGGGATATAATCTATATGTTAATGTATTTAAATGTGATAAAAAGGTTTTTTTTGAGGATAAGTATATAAACTATCTAAATGATTTACTGAAAGATAAAAATATTGTTATTAATACAGATTTACCTAAACAAGCACCAAAATTAAGTGCTTTAATTGTAAAATATGAGGATTTAAAAGATGAAAATTTAAATATAACAGAAGATAAAAAAATAGTTTATAGTGGAAAAGCTAATTTGAAATCTTTTACAAAAGAAGCTGTGAAATTTTACTGTGAACAATTTTTAAAAAAATATAAATTTGATGATGAAAAGTATTTAAAATATATAATGAAGAAAGATGATTATATAGAGGTATTTTATTGTGGAAAATACAAAGATTATTTTTTAGAAGAAAGTTATATGAAGTTTGTATTTTATCCTGATAATCAGTTTGAATTTGAAAGAGTATGGTTAGTTCCAATAGAAGAAAAGTTTCAAAAAAAGAGAGTTATTACAAGTGTTGAAGCTGTTATTAATAGTTACAACAAATTAGATAAAAATTCTAGTATTGATGAAATAAAATTAGGTTATTATTTTAAGTTGAATGAAAAAGATATTAAAAAAACTAAAATAGGAACAGCTCTTCCAGTTTGGAGAATAAAATCAAATAACAAATATTATTATATACAAGCTTTTGATTTTTAAAATTAAAGGCTTGTATTTTGTTTTTAGATTGAATAAATTAGAATTTATCTATATTTTAGTGGTATAATATTTAAGATGAAGTAATTAAATGTGGAGGCTAAATATGAGTTTTGAATATGCATCGGTAGCTAGTGGGAGTTGTGGGAATTGTCATTACATAAGTTATAAAAATACAAAGATTTTAGTAGATGCAGGTCTTAGTGGCAAGAAAATAGAAGAAAATTTGAATAATTTAGATATAAACTTAAAAAATACCTCAGGAATACTCATAACTCACGAACATGCGGATCATATAAAGGGTGCAGGAATTTTATCAAGAAGGTATAATATACCTATATATGCTAATGAAAGTACTTGGAAAGCCATGGAGAATAAAGTTGGAAAAATAAAAGAAAATAATATAAAAATTTTTGAAAATAACCGACCTTTTTATATAGAAGACATACAAATTATTCCTTTTCCTGTGCATCATGATGCTGCTGATCCTGTAGCTTATACTTTTTATAATGGAAAAAATAAAATGAGTATAGCTACTGATTTGGGGTGTGTATGTGAAAAAATTAAAGAAAATTTATATGATTCTAAATTAATAGTGCTTGAGGCGAATTACGATGTGGAAATGCTTAAAATGTGTTCTTATCCATATTATTTGAAAAAAAGAGTTTTATCAGATAAAGGTCATTTGTCTAATGAAGATGCAGGTCGGTTTTGTGTAGAATTAGTTAAAAGAGGAGTTCAAAGAATTTTATTAGCTCATTTGAGTAAAGAAAATAATTTTCCAGAGCTTGCTTTTGAAACTGTAAAAAGTGTATTGAAAGAAAAAAATATACATGTAGGTAAAAATTTAGAACTCAGTGTTTTACAGAGAGGGAAAATTTCAAATTTATATGCGATATAAGGAGGGATTTTTTTGAAAAGAGGAGGATATTTTTTTACAGCGCTTATAGGAGCTGTCATAGGAAGTATGTTAACTCTTTATTTAGCGCCAAATTTTGTATTAAAAGATGTTGATGAAACTTCTAAACCTAAAAATACACAGATTATAGTGAATGAAACTAAAGGAGAGAGTTTGTATACTGCTGTTGCTAAAAAAGCTATGCCTTCTGTTGTGGGGATAACTACTGTAACATTAGAAAGAGATTTTTTCTTTGGAGTTAGAAAATCAAGTGGAGTTGGTACTGGTGTTATAGTAGATGAGAGAGGATATATTCTTACAAATTCTCATGTTATAGGAGATGGTAATGCAAAAAATGTGAATGTTCTTTTTTACGATGGCTCTAATGAGGAAGCAAAAGTACTTTGGTATGATAAAAATTTGGATTTAGCTATTATAAAGGTAAGTAAAAAAGGACTTCCAGTAGCTGATCTTGGTGATAGTGATAAAGTAGAAGTTGGAGATATAGCTATTGCTATAGGAAACCCTTTGGGGCTTGAGTTTGAGAGAAGTTTAACTCAAGGTGTAATTAGTGGTCTTCATAGAAGCATTAAAGTTAATGAGTATGAAGCTGTAGAAGATATGATTCAAACAGATGCATCTATAAATCCAGGTAATAGCGGAGGACCATTGCTTAATTCAAAAGGTGAGGTAATAGGTATAAATACTGCAAAAATTCAAACTGGAGAAGGATTGGGCTTTGCTATACCTATAAATACGGCGAAACCTATAGTTGATCAATTTATAGAAAAAGGAGAATTTAAAAGAGTTTATTTAGGAATAAAGGGAGTAGATGTAAATTATTTTGAAGATAGAATGGGAGAAGATTTAGGCATTGATGAAGGAGTTTATATTTTCCAAGTGTTAAATGATACTCCTGCATCAAGGGCTGGAATTATACCTGGAGATGTTATAGTTGAAATAGATGGAAATAAAATAAAAAGTATGGGTAGTTTAACAAGAGAACTTTACAAGTTTAGACCTAAAGATACTACGACTGTTAAGGTAAATAGGGGAGGAAAAGAAATAAATTTAAAAATTACTTTTTAGATAAATAGTGCTTGGATATTAAATATCCAAGCGTTATTTACTGTTTAGGAGGCAGTAAAACAGTTAAGAAAACATTACAAAACCTTATAAAAAACCTTTGATTTTTAACAATCTATAGATTGTAATAATATCAAGAGATGATTTTATTTGCTAAATTAATTGGAAAAATAGAGCAAACTTTAAGAAACTGGGATAAAAGATGAGCAAGAATTAGTGCTAAACTTCAAGGTAAAAGAGTTAACAAAGTCAAGAATATGATTATGGAGTTGACTAAAGATGATTAGAGGATTAATTATAAGATTATATCCTACAAAACAACAAGAAGTTTTAATGTATAAACATATAGGTTCAATGAGATTTGTTTATAATTGGGCATTAGCAAAGCGAATAGAAAATTATAAGAAATATGGTAAAAGATTATCAGTTGCAGAATTGGGAAAAGAACTTACTAAATTAAAAAAAACAGAAGGATATAAATGGCTTTATGAAGTATCCAATGCAACTTTAAAAGAAGCTATTAGAGATTTAGATAAAGCATACGGAAACTTTTTTAATGGTAGTGGTTTTCCTAAATTCAAGAGCAAGAAAAAATCGGAACCTAAATTTTATTCAAGATATGACAAAATATACTTTAAAGAAGATGTTGTTAATCTTGAAAAAATAGGGAAAGTAAAATATAAAGCAGACTATGATGGTATAGACCTGACTAAAATAACTAAATTTAAAAATCCAAGAGTTAAGTT
>NZ_FQXH01000006.1 GCF_900129915.1 Tepidibacter thalassicus DSM 15285 | reverse complement strand
TTTAGAAAAATCAATTTAAAAGATTTTCTAAATTGGGGATTCGTTACACCCTACTACATCGATAGATGTAGCAAAGCCTATGGAGTGTTATAAACACCAAAGTAGCTACGGCAAAATGGGACACTATGAAGTAGGAAAGAAACAAAAGTTATAGGCTTTTGAAATCTTCTTATAAAGTTTTATAGGCTTTTGGTAACGGGGGAAAATGAAAAGGATATTTAGTTTGATTTTGGTAATTTCATTAATACTAAGTCAAATGAATGTTTTTCAATCTTATGCAGTAACAAATGAAATTTCGGGGCTTAAAATGAAAGTTGTAGATGCAGAAGGGAATAAGCCTGAATATAATGGAAAAACTACAATATTAACTGATGAAAAAGATATAAACTTAAATGGTGATGCATCTGTATTTTTTGAAGCAAAAGGTACTTCGATGGATTTAACAAATATTGAATATACGTTTTTTAAGCAAGAAACACTTCCAAATGAAAATGATTTTAATAATGTAAAAAATTGGAACAAAGTAAATTATCGAGAATTTATAAATGGTGATGTAGTAAAAGATGAACCTGGATATTTAACTTGGAGAAGTTATAATGTTGCTCATATGGCTACAATGAGCAATAAAAATGGAAGTTGGTCTAATAGAGCTAATGTATATAAAAATCCAAATAATAAAATTCAATTTCAGAGTACAAAAACTTCAAAAAGTGTAGAAGAATATATTCCGGAGGGTAAAATAACAAAATCAGTGTTTATGATTCCTATGGATATTGGTGTTAATGGAGGTCCTTATCCAAATTATAAAGAAGCTTCAAAATTTTGGGGATATATTAAACCGAGTGAAACTGGAACTTATTATTTTGGTATTAATTCAGATGATGGAAGTTATGGATATATAATAGATAATAGTGGAAAGAAAAAAGAAATAGTAAGTGGTTTTTTTTATCCCCATGGCTCAAAATGGGGAACTAAAAATGTACCTGTAAAATTAACAGCAGGGAAATATTATCCTATATATTTAGAGTATTTCAATTGGGGAGGTAGTGCACATTTTGAGCTTTACTATAATAAAGATTGTAAAGTGAGTAATAACAATAAAAAAGTAGTTCCTGAAAATTGGTTTTATCCATCGAGAACAGATGAACCAGGAGAAATTTCGGAAAGTACATTTGAGATTGATTATAAAGCAAAGTTTCCTACAGAACCGGGAACATATTATATAGGAGTTAAAAGTGGCAATAAAAAAGGAATTTATGGACCTTTTAAAGTATTTCCTAAAGCTCCTATAAATATGGTGAAAGAAGTAGAGAAGAATCAATTTTTATTAAATGAAGAGTTTACAATTAACTATAAAATTCAACCACAACCAATACCATCAGAAAATATTCTCCCTGAATCTTATTTGAAAGATAAAGAAATTGTTTTGGTCATGGATACATCAGGGAGTATGGCTTGGGATATTGAGAGAGGTGGAGGTAGTGGATATACTTGGGATAATAATGGGAATAAGGTGCATTATTATTTAGATAGTAAGGGGGATATAATATATTATCGACGACATAAAATAAAGTATGACTTATATAAACAAGGAAATGAAGTGTATTATAAAGATTATGTAGGTAATATAATAAAACCGAGGATAACTATTGCAAAAAAAGCTGCTAAAAATTTTGTTGAAAAATTTAAAGGAAATGAAAAAGTTAAAATTGCTTTAGTTCCTTATGATAGTTATGCTAAAGATGTTACTTTTAATAATGGTGATTTTGCAAATTTATCAGATGAAAATCAGTATCAACAATTGATAAACAAAATTAATAGTTTACAACCTGATGGTGGAACTAATATTGGAGATGGACTTAGAAAGGCTTATTACAAATTTTCTAATTCAAATCAGAATACACGTAAATATGTGATATTAATGACAGATGGAGAACCTACTTTTCATAGTTATATAGTTAAAAAGTTTGATTGGGGAGATGGAAGTTATTATTATGATTATTATTTAGGATATGGAAGTCATTATTACATTGACGGTGGTGGAAATTATACTACTGATGAAGATAGAGAATATGCTAATAAAGTTGCAAAAGATTTGATATTAAATGGAGAGCATAAAATAGATTCTTTTATGATAGCTTTTAGTAATGATGCAGATAAGAATGAATTAAAAAATATAGCTAATAGTGCTAAAGGATATTATAAAGAAGCGATAGATGGTAATGCTTTAGATGAAGTATATCAAAAACTAGCAAAACAAATACAAAGTGATTTGCCTATCCGTGGCATAAACTTTAAAGAAATATTTCCACAGGGAATAAATATTGTGAGTGCATCAAAAGGATTAAAAATTGATGGTCAAACTGTAACTGGAGATATAGGTAGTATTTCATACAGATTAAATAAACAAACAAATCAGTTTGAAGCTGAGCCTTTTGAATTTTTTATTAAAGTAAAACCTACAAAAACAGGGGATTATACTTTAGGTAAATGTGGTAATGATGATAGTACATCTTATATAGATTATGAAGATATTGATGGAAGTGATGGGCATAAAGAATTTCCAGGAGTAGATATATCTGTATATGAAAAACAGCCACCGGATATAAGTGCAAATTTAAAAAATCATAAAACAGATAATGATAAATATAATTTAGATTTAACAATTGATGAACCTGCAAAAATAGAAATTTTTAATGCTGATAGATATCTTATTTGGAAAAAAGATAGAGAAAAAAATTCCAATCAATACCCTAAGACTTTTTCAATAGACATTAATAAGTCTGATGTAAATGGGAATTATATCACTATTAAAGCACAGGATAAATTTGATAATGTGGTAGAAGAAACTGTACCTCTAATTAAATTAAAGCCAATAGAAATTAAGTCGTATGCTCATGAAATTATAAAAGGAATATTGGATATAGAAACACAAAAAAATTCTACAATTACAAGTGTAAAAATTAATGGAATTGAAGTTATAAAAAATGATGTATTAACTAATAATGGAGAATATAGATTAGAAGAAGTTGACTTAAAAGAAAACGATAATGAAATTGAAATTAGCGTAAAAAATTATATTGGTAATACAGCTACTTTAAAATTTAATAGAAATATTGAAGTTCAAGAACCAATAGAGGTTGAATTGGGGATTCTTGTAAATAAAGAATTTAAAAAAGAGTCTCAAATTAATTTAGTAAAAGGATATAGTCTTAATTTAGCTATTAGTATTAAAAATATAAAAAATCAAGAAGTAGTATTGGAAATTGGTGATAAAAATTCAATAGAGGTTTCAGAAATAGAAGTATATGAAGCGGTATATGATGAAGATAAAATTAGTATTGGAAATAAAGTTGATGCTAAAATAAATAAACAAACATATAAAATAATATTACCAAAAGTAGATAATTACAAGCATTATATAATTGTATATAAGACAAAAGCAAAAATAGATGCAAAAATAGGATCTGTAGTTAATAAAATAAAAATTGATAATAATCTAATGACATCATCTGTAATTAATATTGTTGAATTGCCAAATTTAGAGTAGATGCTTTGTATAGGGGATAGAAAACAGTAAATTTAACTGTTTTCTATTTTTTTATTAGTAAATATAAAAAGGATAAATACATATATTTATAGAAGTATAATAAAAGCAAATAATGAGGAATGGTGAGAATATGGGTGAAAAAGTTATAGTCTTAGAAGATGCTATAACTAAAATGAAATTTGATTATCTTTACAATGGAAATGAAAAATATTTAAAATTTTGTAAAAGACTATACGGTATAGATTATAAGAAATGGAGTAGTTATTTTTGGGAATTGTATATAATCAAACTATTTGAAGAAGAACTTAGAGAAAGGATAAGTGAAATATTAAATGCAAAAGATATTTCACATAAAATAGCTGGAGATACGCAGGAAGAAAGAGAACGAATAATAATATACAATTATATTCAGGGGTATATATTTGGGTATAATAATTTGAATTTAATAAAAAGATTAAACAATATATCGAAAAAGGTATTTGAAGATAGAAAGGCAAATAAAATTCATATAAGTCAAATAATGAGAAGTAGGTATATGATAAATTACAATGAATATATAAATATGGAATCTAAAAGAGCAGACAGTAAAAAAGGTATTGAAGATATAGTTTATAATTTTTGCATAGATTGCGTATATCCTAAGTTGAAAAAGCTAAATTTTAGTAATAGTTTTGTTTTAATAAAAAATTCAGTTTATGATATTGTGTTGAAGGATTGTATAGAAAAGAATAGAGAGGGAATATGGGATGGAGTAATATCAAAAGTAGTTAGGATAATTGATAAAAAATATAGCATTCTCATGTAGAATATTTTATTAAAAAATGATATAATAAAAAATTGTATTTGTTAAAGTTAAAAACTATATATTGTAAGGGAGTGAAAGTTATCTTGGTAGGAAGAAATGATTTATGTCCATGTGGAAGTGGCAAAAAATATAAAAAATGTTGCTTAAATAAAGATAAAAAGAATTTAATATTAAAACAAAAAATGGATTTTTCACAAAAATATGATATGAATATTACTCAAAAATTATATTCATATTCTAGAAAAGAAAGATTTTATGATGAATATTTAAAAGCACAAGAAAGATTTTATATTTTAAAAGATGATGAGATAAATAATAAGTTTTTATCATTCTTTAATACATACTATCTTCATGATTTTATAACTAGTACGAATAAAACAATGGCTATTTTATTCTATGAAGAAAATAAAAACAATTTAAATGTTATAGAAAAAAACATATTGAGAGAAAAAATAAAATCATATATTAGTGTTTATGAAATTATTAGTATTGAAGAAGATAAAGTTGTGCTTAAAGATTTAATATTAAATAGTGAAACTTATGTAGAAGATGTAAATATTTTTGAGAGTTTAAATGTAGGGGAATTGATAATAGGTAGAATTGCTAAAGTGGTAGAAGTAAATAAATTTATAGATACTATTCTTTCTATATCTCCTAAAATTAAAGATGTGATAATTAAAGATATTAATAATATGTATGAGAAAAGCAAGAGTATATATAAAGATATGATTACTTTCTTAATTTATAATACAAATATATTTTATAAGTACATACAACAGCTTATAGAACCTAAAGTAGGAGAGTATTTAAAATCGAATAAAAAAGATGGTAATGTAGATAAATCAGAAAAAGTTAAAGAAAATAGCGATAATTCATGCTCGGTAGAAGAACTTGTAAAAGGTAATATAGAAGATGAATATTTAGAAGTTGCATTGACAGTTTGGAGAGAATATAAAAATTCTAATGAAAAAATAAAGGGAAATGAGAATGGATGGGCATCAGCACTTGAGTATTATGCTAAAAAAGAAAAAGGAGCAAGTGTAACACAGGGAGAAATTGCTAAAAAGTATAAAGTTAGTCCAAGTACTTTGGGGAAAAGATATAAAGAAATAAAATCAATAAGCAATTAATGTGGTATAATATTTAATGTATTTGTGATGATTATGTAGAAAGAGGGATAAAAATGAATTTGGTTTTAGGAAAAGAAATAGCTGTTTCAACTAGCTATATTAAATCTCATCCTGCTGTACCTATTTATAAAGGAGAAGAAAGTGTTGAAAATTTATTTGGTATGATATATCACATAGAGATAGGATTTTATGAAGGTAGTAATGAAAAAGTAAGAGAATATGTAATTGTAGATTTTAAGGAATATGAGTTGTCGCTAGAAGATAAAGAAAGTTTATTAAGTAAAGCCAAAGAATATTGTGAAATGAAAGAAATAGATTTAGAATCTGAAGGGGAAATATTCTTATTAGATAATGAAGAAGCAGAAAGTTTTGTAGAAAAGTTATTTAATAATATGAAATTAATAAGAGGTCTGACTACTAAAAGAGGTTAGTCCTCTTTTATTTTTACCTAAAAAACAGAATATTCATAAAACAATAAAAGTGTTATAATTATATTAATAAATGAGTTTAGGGGGAGATGGGAATGGTTTTTGATAAAATAGGAAATAGACTTGTATTACTTTGCGTAACTTTAATTTTAATTCCTATGATACTTGTGGGATATTTTTCTTATAATAAGGCAGCTGGCATTATTACTAAAAATATGATAAATGGCAATCAAAATTTTATGCATCAATTAAATAAAAACATAGAATTGGATTTGCGTAATAAATATAAAATATTTCAGATACTTCATCAAGCTGTAAAAAATATAGATAAATCACAAATAATACCTTTATTTAAAAATTTTATAAATAATAATAAGGATATTGGGCTTGTATATATAGGAACAGTCGATAAAGAAATGATTTGTTATCCAAATGTTACTTTTCCAGATGGATATGATCCTTCTAAAAGGCCATGGTATATAAATGCTTTAAAAAGTAAAGAACCTGTTTGGTCAAAAACTTATGTAGATGCTGTTACGAAGAAGAATGTAATAACATTATCAGCACCTTTATATGATGAAAATAATAATTTAAAGGGGATTTTGGCAGTAGATATATTTCTTGATAAAATTAAAGAAAGTGCTGATGGTATACAGTTAGGAGAAGGTGGATATATAATTATAGGAGATCATGAAGGGAAAGCTGTATTTCATGAAGATAAATCAAAGATAGGATTAGATTTAAAGAAAACTGATTGGGGAAAACAAATTTATAAAGATAAAAAAGGAAATATAGATTATATAATAGATGGAAATGATAAATTGTTGACATTTGAAAATAATAAAACGATAGGATGGGAACTTATAAGTGTAATTGATAAATCTATTTTAAAAGAGCAAATAGGGGCAATTTCTCATATTGCTTTATTGGTAGGGTTTATTTCTACATTGATTGCAATAATAATTACAATACTTATATCTAGAGGGATTACAAAGCCAATAAAAGAGATCTTGAAAACTATGGATGAAGTTAGTAAGGGAAATTTTACAGTACAAAGTAATGTAAAAACAAAGACAGAAATTCGTTTAATATCTGAAGGTTTAAATAACATGATAAATAAGATAAAGGATTTAGTATCAAATGTTGAAAACATATCTAAAGAGGTGCATAAATTATCAAATGATTTGGTAAACATATCTTCTAAAACAGTTATCTCTATAAGTGAGGTGGCGGGTGCTATAGATGAAATAGCTAGAGGTGCTTCTTCTCAAGCAAATGAGACTGATATTTCTTTGAGTAAAACGAAAGAGCTTGCTGAATTTATAAATACTGCTAATGATCTTGCTAATAATATGGCTGATAATTCAGATAAGGTAAAGTATTCTAATGAATTAGGTATAAATACTATTTCAATGTTAAAGAGCAAAAATTTAGATACGCTTAATATTGTGAAAAATATAAATCATCAATTTAAAGAGCTTTTTGCTAAATCTATGGAAATAAATAAAATAACTCAAACAATTACAGAAATTGCAGAACAGACAAATTTATTAGCACTTAATGCAACTATAGAAGCGGCGAGAGCTGGAGAGCATGGAAGTGGATTTGCAGTTGTAGCGCAGGAAGTTAAAAAATTAGCAGAACAGACTACACATCAAGCAAAGGAAATAGGAGATTTAGTTAAAAAAATAGAAATTGAGACAAAAGAAACAAGTAAAGTTATGGAAAAAGCGTCTTATATTATAGATGATCAAAATAGTGCAGTTGAGAAAACTGAAAAAGTATTTAAGGAGATAGATAATGTTACTCATAGCATAATTAAAAATATAGTAGATATAACAAAATTATTGGAAAACATAAATTCAAATAAAGATGAGTTTGTGAATTCTATGGAAAAAATAGCTTCAGTGACAGAGGAAACTGCGGCTTCAACACAGCAGGTATTTGCTTCAACTGAACAGCAGGTTTCAGATATAGAAAGAGTAAGTGATTTGTCTAAAGAGTTAAATAGATATGTCGATATGTTATCGAGTAAAATTAGAGAATTTACAATAAGATAGAGTTAAAATAAGTCTTAGTATTAATTAAAAATTAGTACTAAGACTTATTATTTGTTCGTTCAATACAGAATTTGTAAAAAGTGTTTAAATAATATATACTATAGGGTATAATTTTTAAGGGAGGTGAAAAAGTGGATTTTGTAGGAGTTGAAGAAATACAACCTTATGAAAATCTTTATAGATACAAAATTTTTAAATATGATGATATAATAGAAATTGGGAAAAATGAGAATTATATATGTGATTTGAAATTTATAAAATTAGATATAAATCCTATATATAAAGGGAAAGAAATTGAAGAAAGTATTGGGTATGCTATAGTAGAAAATATAAACAAAAATATTGATATATCTTTAAATAAAATAGAAGAAAAGATAAAAAAATTTATAATTCGAGAAATTCCTTTGATAAATTTAGATGAAAGGTCTATAAATGTAATTTTCAGTCTAAATAAATAAAATGAATGTTGTTGATTTTTATTAGATAATGATGTAAATTTATTAAGGGGGGGATTACATGCAAAAGATAAGGACTTTACAGGCAAATATAGAGGTATTAAGAGAAAAACTGAATAAATTAATAGAAGATAAAGATTTTAAGTTGAGTAATAGAGAAATAATAAGTTTAAGTCAAGAATTGGATGTTTTATTAGATGATTATGTGAAATTTAAAAATAGTAAATTTATTTTTTAATATAGATGTATTTTTGCATAGAAAGTCTACTTTGAAATTTTTTCAAAGTAAGGCTTTTATTTTTTTGAAGAAAGTATTAAATTTACTTGGCTTTAATTTTATTAAAATGTTTGATATAATTTATTAAGTTTTGTGGTATTTGTAATTATGAATAGGGAAAGGATGTTATTATGATAAGAGTTTCTAATATAAGATTGAATATAAATGAGGATATTAAAAATATAGAAAAAATAATACTTAAAAAGTTGAAAATACAAAAAAAGGAATTAATAAAGTACAGTATATTTAAAGAATCTATAGATGCAAGAAGAAGAGGAAAAATAGATTTTATATATACAGTTGATGTAGTAGTTAAAGATGAAGATAAAATTCTTAATAAAATAAAGGATAAGGATGTAAGAATAAGTCCTATTTTACAGTACAATAATGTTTTGATGGGAGAAGAAAAATTAAATGAAAGACCTATTGTAGTAGGAATGGGACCAGCTGGATTATTTGCTGCATTAATACTTGCTCAAAGGGGTTATAATCCATTAGTTTTAGAAAGAGGATTTGATGTAGATAGAAGAACTAAAGATGTGAATTTGTTTTGGAATGAAGGAAAAATGAATTCAGATTCAAACGTTCAGTTTGGAGAAGGAGGAGCAGGGACTTTTTCTGATGGAAAGTTGACTACAAGAATAAAGGATTTAAGGTGTAGAAAAGTACTTAATGAGCTTGTTGAATCTGGAGCTCCGGAAGAAATTTTGTATTCATATAAACCGCATGTTGGAACAGATATATTAAAAGAAGTAGTTAAAAATATGAGGAAAAGAATAATACGATTGGGAGGAGAAGTCAGATTTAATTCAAAGGTTACAGATTTTATAATAGAGGGTGGAAAAATTAAAGGTGTTATTGTAAATGGAACAAATACTATATTATCAGATGTTGTTGTACTTGCAATAGGGCATAGTGCAAGGGATACTTATGAAATTTTATATGAGAGAAATGTGAAAATAATTCAAAAACCTTTTGCTATAGGAGTTAGGATTGAACATCCACAAATTTTAATAAATAAATCTCAATATAAAGAGTTTTATAATCATCCGAGATTAGGTGCTGCGGATTATAGGCTTATTTATCATGCAAGTAATGAAAGAACATCATATACATTTTGTATGTGTCCAGGAGGAAGTGTTATAGCGTCATCTTCATCTGAAAATGAGGTAGTTACAAATGGAATGAGTGAACATAGTAGAGATAAGGAAAATGCAAATAGTGCTTTTCTTGTAAATGTAGTTCCAAGTGATTTTGGGAGTGATCATCCTTTAGCTGGAGTTTATTTTCAACAAAAGTATGAAAGATTGGCGTTTGAGTTGGGTGGAAGAGATTATAAAGCTCCAGTGCAGTTAGTTGGTGATTTTTTAAAGGATAGAGAGTCAAAAGATTTAGGAAGTGTAATTCCATCTTATAAACCAGGTTTTAGATTAACTAATTTAAGAGAGTGTCTTCCGGGTTTTGTGGCAAATACTATGAAAGAAGGGTTGATAAATCTTGATAAGAAGTTAAAGGGTTTTGCACTTTATGATGCTATTTTAACAGGAGTAGAAACAAGGTCATCTTCTCCTATAAGAATAGTGAGGGATGAAGAAAGTTTTGAATCTGTAAGTGTTAAAGGGCTTTATCCATCTGGTGAAGGTGCTGGATATGCAGGAGGGATAGTATCTGCTGCTGTTGATGGAATTAAAGTAGCTGAGAAGATAATTCAAAAATATAAAAATTTAAAATAAATTTAACTTTTTTAACAAACTTAACATTTTTAACATAAACTTAACAATTCTCCTCTGCGTTTCTGATACAATTAGACAGGAACTAACAAATAAGTATACTTGAGGAGGACTATTATGGCTATAGAAATAGCATTGGGTGTTTTAGGAGGCCTTGGATTATTTTTATATGGAATGAATTTGATGGGTGAAGGTCTTCAAAAAGCAGCTGGAGAAAAGTTAAAAAAAATAATTGAACTTTTAACTAGTAATAGGTTTATGGGCGTTTTAGTTGGAATGTTTGTTACAGCTATTATTCAAAGTAGTAGTGCAACTACTGTTATGGTAGTTGGATTTGTAAATGCAGGAATTATGAAATTAACTCAAGCTATTGGAGTTATAATGGGGGCTAATATTGGAACAACAGTAACTGCTCAGCTTGTATCTTTTGAATTAACTGAACTTGCTCCAGTGGCTGTAGGATTTGGTATGATAATATATTTATTTTCTTCAACAGAAAAGAATAAACAAATTGCTGAAATATTGATAGGATTTGGTATATTATTTATTGGAATGGATTTTATGAAAAATGCAGTTAAACCTTTGAAAGAATTTCCTGCTTTTAGACATATGTTAGTTGGTTTTGGAGATAATACTATATTGGGAATTTTTATGGGATTTGCAATGACAGTAATACTTCAAAGTAGTAGTGCTGCCATGGGAATACTTTTAGCATTATCGTCTGAAGGGCTTCTTCCTTTAGTTTCTGCTCTTCCTATTCTTTATGGACAGAATATAGGAACTTGCGTTACTGCTATTTTATCTAGTATAGGTGCAAGTAAAAGTGCTAAAAGAGCTGCTGTTATGCATTTGATTTTTAATGTTATTGGTACTTTATTATTTGCTACTATTTTAAATAAACCTACGATAAATATTGTAACGAAATTTAATTCAGCTGATGTTACTAGGCAAATAGCGAATGCTCACACGCTTTTTAATATAATAAATGTTATTATTTTATTTCCTTTTGCATCGCTTATAGTGAAAATGGCTATAAAATTAATACCTGAAACAGAAGATGAAGATAACAATAAAATTACAAAATATCTTGACAATAGAATACTTGAAACTCCATCTATTGCACTTGCTAATACAATTAGAGAGACATTACATATGGGAAATATTGCTAAAAAATCTTTTGAAAATGCTATGAATGGATTTTTTAATTGGTCAAGAGAAGAAGTTAAAAAGACATTTGAAAAAGAAAAAAAAATAAATGAGCTTCAAAGAGAAATTATAGATTATTTAATAAATCTTTCTAATAAAGCTATATCTGGAGAAAATAGGGAAATAGTAGATGGTCTTTTTAATACTGTAAGTGATATAGAAAGAGTTGGAGATCATGCTGATAATATAGCAGAGCTTGCAGTAGAAGCTTTGGATAAAGATGTACCTTTTTCGGATGAAGGAATAAAAGAGCTCAAGCTGATGTTTGATAAAGTAATGAATGCGTATAATTCTTCATTAAAAGCTATGAAGAATAAGGACATAGATTTAGCGTTTAATGTTATAAAAATGGAAGAACAAATAGATATGATGGAAAGGTCGTGCAGAACGAATCATATATATAGATTAAATAATAGTTTATGTAATCCTGAAAGTGGAATAATATTTTTAGATATGATTAGTAATATGGAAAGGATAGGAGATCATGCTTCGAACATAGCAAGAGCTGTTATAGATACTCAAACAGTTAAACAAGTTTAGTATACATTGTATTGTATAAAGCCTCATAAAATAATATGGGGCTTTTATGTATTTATGATGAAATTAAGGAGGGCATGTATGAAAAGATTACCTAGAGATTTTTATATAGAGGATACTGTAGATGTTGCAAAGAAGTTACTTGGAAAGTATATAGTAAGAGAATATGATGGTAAAAAATTGATTGCTAAAATTGTTGAAACAGAAGCTTATAAGGCCATGGGGGATAAAGCTGCACATATGAATAATAATAAAATAACAGAGAGGACAAAAATAGTGTTTGAAGTGGGAGGACATGCGTATATATATTTAATTTATGGAATGTATTATTGTTTTAATATAGTTACTTGTGAACAAGGTGTTGGAGGGGCTGTTTTAATAAGAGCTGTAGAACCTATAGAGGGAATAAAATATATGATGTTCAATAGGTATAATAGAATAGAAGAAAAAAAGAGCAAAATAAAAAATCTTACAAATGGGCCAGGTAAGTTGTGTATGGCTCTTAATATAGATAGAGGTTTTTATGGAGAAGATTTATGTACAAGCCAAAAATTATATATAACAGAAGGAGAAGTAGTAAAGGATAAAGAAATAGTACATTCTAAGAGAATAAATATAGATTATGCACAGGAAGCAAAGGATTTTTTATGGAGATTTTATATAAGGGGGAGTGATTATGTGTCAAAGAAATAAATTTAAAATAGCATTATGTCAAACTTTAGTTGAGGATAATAAAGAAGCTAATATAAATAGAGCTTTGAAATTTATAGAAGAAGCTGCGGATAATGGTGCAAAAGTAATTTCTTTGGGAGAAATGTTTAATTGTCCTTATAGGAATGATGTTTTTAAGGAGTACGCTGAAGAAGAAGATAATAGTAATACTTTAGAAATGTTATCATCTATTGCAAAGAAAAAAGGAGTATATATTATAGGTGGATCTATTCCTGAAAAAGAAGGGAAAAAATATTATAATACTTCTTATATATTTGATAGAGAAGGAAAAATAATTGCAAAACATAGAAAAATTCATTTATTTGATATAGATATAAAAGGTAAAGTAAAAATGAAAGAATCCGATACATTTGACTATGGAGAAAATATAACTGTGTTTGATACTCAATATTGTAAAATTGGAGTTGCTATATGTTATGATATAAGATTTCCTGAAGTTTTTAGAATAATGGTTCAAAAAGGGGTAAAACTTATAATAGTTCCTGCTGCTTTTAATAATGTGACAGGACCTGCTCATTGGGAAATTCTTGTAAGATGTAGAGCGGTGGATAATCAGGTTTATTTTGGAGCGGTTAGTCCGGCGAGAAATGAAAATGAAAGTTATTTAGCGTATGGACATAGTATTATTTCTGATCCTTTTGGAAAAATATTAGGAGAGCTTGAGGAGAAAGAAAGTATATTATATTGCGATGTGGATTTAGATTATGTTGAAAAGGTAAGGAATGAGCTTCCTATTTTAAAACACAGAAGATTGGATTTAAGTAAAATATAAAATAAAAAAATAAAATATATTAGAAATAAATGTAATGTTAATGTATAATTATAATGTAAATTTAAATATTATTTTTGAAAGGAGAAATAAAATGGGTAAAATAACTTTTGATTATTCTAATGCATTAAATTTTGTGAGAAAAGAAGAAATCGATTTTATGGCTCCATCTATAAAGATGGCTCATGAACTTTTACATGCTAAAAAAGGGCCAGGGAATGATTTTTTAGGATGGCTTGATCTTCCGGCAAATTATGATAAAGAAGAGTTTGGAAGAATAAAATTAGCAGCTGAAAAAATAAAAAACAATTCTGATGTTTTATTAGTAATAGGAATAGGTGGATCTTATCTTGGAGCTAGAGCTGCAATAGAAATGCTTGGACATTCTTTTAGAAATAATTTGTCTAAGGAAGATAGAAAATCTCCTGAAATTTATTTTGTGGGTAATAATATAAGTTCTACATATATGATGGATTTAATGGATGTTATAAAAGATAAAGATATATCTATAAATGTTATATCTAAATCTGGAACTACTACAGAGCCTGCTATTGCTTTTAGAATATTTAAGGAGCATTTGGAAAAGAAATACGGAAAAGAAGGAGCTAAAGAAAGAATATTTGCAACAACTGATTCTAAGAAAGGTGCTTTAAGACAACTTGCAGAAAATGAAGGATATGAAACTTTTGTAATTCCAGATGATGTAGGAGGACGTTTTTCAGTTTTAACTGCTGTTGGACTTTTACCTATAGCTGTAGCTGGAATTAATATAGATGAAATAATGAAAGGTGCATTAGATGCGTACAATGAATATAATAATGTTAATTTAGAAGAAAATTATTGCTATCAATATGCAGCTGTAAGAAATATTCTTCACAGAAAAGGTAAAAATATAGAGCTTATGGTTAACTATGAGCCAGCTTTACATTTTATTGCAGAATGGTGGAAGCAATTATATGGAGAAAGTGAAGGAAAAGATCAAAAGGGAATATTCCCTGCTTCAGTTGATTTTTCAACAGATCTTCACTCAATGGGACAGTATATTCAAGATGGTAGAAGGGATTTATTTGAAACGGTATTTAATGTAGAAAAACCTAGAAGAGAGATAACTATAAAGGAAGATGATAAGAATTTAGATGGACTTAATTATTTAGCTGGAAAAACTGTAGATTTTGTGAACAAAAAAGCTTTTGAAGGTACAGTACTTGCACATGTTGATGGAAATGTTCCTAATTTAATAGTTAATATACCGAGTTTAACTGAATATTATTTTGGATATTTAGTGTATTTCTTTGAAAAAGCTTGTGCAATAAGTGGATATATATTAGGGGTAAATCCTTTTGATCAACCAGGAGTAGAAGCATATAAAAAGAATATGTTTGCACTTTTAGGAAAACCTGGATTTGAGAAAGAAAAGGAAGAATTAGAAAAAAGATTAAATAAATAAATTTAAAAAAGCTCTAAGTGTAACCTTAGAGCTTTTTTAAATTTAAGTATTGACAAAGGTTTTCCTAGTGTGTTATTATTTAATTATCAAAATTGAATGATAAATATAGTGCGTTACTGTAAAACAGGCGTAAACTTATGTATAAGTGCAGTAAAGTTGTATTTATATGTAAGTTTGCGTTTTTTTGTTCCCAAGTTTTTTTAGGAGGGATTAAATTGAATAAAAATAATTTTAGGATATTAAAAATTTTGAATAATAATATAGTTTTAGCTTTTGATTTAGAGAATAAAGAAGAAACTATAATTATTGGAAAAGGAATAGGTTTTGGAAAGAAGGAAAATAAGAAGGTGTATATTCCGTATGATAATATAGAAAAATCTTTTATAGCTTACGATGAAAAAATGAAAAATGAATATTTTAGGATTGTAAAACGAATAGATTCTAAGATTATAGAAATAAGTGAAAAAATTATAGATATGGCTGAAAAAAAATTAGGAGATTTAAATAGTCATATTCATATTTTGCTTACAGATCACATAGGGTTTGCAATAGAAAGAATAAAAGCAGGTCTTGAAATAATTAATCCTTTTATTGATGAAATAAAGATTTTGTATCCAGATGAGTTTGATATTGCTTCAAAAGGAATAAATATGATAAAGGAAGAATTAAATTTAGATTTAGGATATGGAGAAATAGGTTTTATAACTATGCATCTTCATTCTGCTAGAAAAAATATTAATGTAAAAGAGACTATGAAAAATACTCGTATATTGAATGAGATAATTGATATAATACAAGATGGACTTAGAATAAACTTAAATAAAACAGATTATATTTATAAAAGATTAATAAACCATATACAAGGTGCTTTAGATAGAATAAAAAATGGAAAATGTATGGAAAATCCTCTTTTGAATAATATAAAGGAAGAATTTAAGGATTCTTTTGAAATAATAAAAAAAATAAAAGCAAAAATTGAAGAAGAATATGAAACTACTGTTCCAGAACAAGAACTCGGATATATGGCAATTCATATAGAAAGATTAAAAATTAAATGATAAATTAGGTACGTTACTGAAAATCAGGCGTAAACCTACAAAGATAGAAAATAATTTTTCTATCTATAGGTTTATGCCTTTTTATTTATAATAAAAAGGAGGAATTTATAATGAGTAATAGTAATGTTTTTGGTAAATTTCAGAAATTAGGAAAGTCTTTAATGCTACCTATAGCTGTAATGCCTGTTGTAGCTATATTTTTAAGATTAGGTGTACTTTGGAATTTACCATTTATAAAAGCGGCTGGAGATTCAGTATTCAATAATTTACCGGTTTTATTTGCAATAGGTGTAGCAATAGGATTTGCTAAAGATGCTCAAGGATCAGCAGGGTTAGCTGGTGCTGTTGGATATTTCACTTTAGATTCTTGTGCTAAAGCTATAAATGATGATATTAATATGGGAGTTTTAGCAGGTATGATAGCAGGAATTTTGGCTGGAAATCTTTATAATAAGTATCATGATATTAAACTTCCTGACTTTTTAGGATTTTTTGGTGGAAAGCGTTTTGTACCTATTATAACATCTGTATCTTGCATAGTGTTGGGATTTGTATTTGGTTATATTTGGCCTTATATTGGAAGTGGAATAAATTTTGTTGGTAATTGGATAATAGGAGCAGGTTCAATTGGACTATTTGTATATGGATTATTAAATAGATTATTAATTCCTACTGGTCTTCATCATATTATGAATAGTATAGTATGGTTTATATTTGGAAATTACAATGGAGCTACAGGAGATTTAAATAGATTTTTTGCAGGAGATCCAAGTGCAGGAATATTTATGACTGGATTTTTTCCTATAATGATGTTTGGTCTTCCAGCAGCAGCTTTAGCTATGTATACTACAGCTAAAAAGGAAAATAAAAAGGCTGTAGCAGGTGTTTTAGGATCAGTTGCTTTTACTGCGTTTTTAACTGGTATTACAGAGCCTTTAGAATTTATGTTTATGTTTATAGCACCAGCTTTATATTTAATTCATGCTGTGCTTACAGGAATATCCATGGCACTAACATATACACTTGGAATACACCATGGCTTTGGATTTTCAGCAGGAGCTATAGATTATATAATAAATATAAATTTAGCTACTAAAGGATGGCTCTTAGTACCTGTAGGATTAGTATTTGGTGTAATATATTACTTTGTATTTGTGTTTGCAATTAAGAAATTTAACATAAAAACTCTTGGTAGAGAAGATGTAATTGAAGAAAATAATTCTGATAATTCAACAAAAAAAGATAATATGGATGAATCAGTTAAGCAGTATTTACAAGCTTTAGGTGGAAAAGAAAATATAATAGAATTAGATTCTTGCATAACAAGACTTAGACTTACATTAAAGGATACTTCTATAGTTGATGAAAATAAACTAAAAAGTTTAGGAGCATCAGGAGTATTGAGAATAAATGATAAGAATATGCAGGTTGTTGTTGGAACTAAAGCAGAAATTTTATCTACAAGAATGAAGAAGCTTTTGTAAAAGCTTCTTCAAATCTTTAGGAGATGATTTTATGAAGGCTATTATAAATGGAAAAATAATTTTAGAAAACAGTATTTTAAATGATTATATACTTTTATATGATAAAGAAATAATAGATATAATAAAAAAAGATGAATTTAATATAGATTGTATTGAAGAATTTATAGATGCAAAAGAAAATTTTGTATCTCCTGGCTTTATTGATCTTCATATCCATGGCAGTGGAGGATTTGACATTATGGATGCTACATTTGAAGCAGTAAATAATATTTCAAAATCTATAGTTAAAACTGGGGTGACATCTTTTTTACCTACTACAATGACTATGTCTAAAAAAGACATAATAAAATCTTTAGAAAATATAAGAAAATGTATAAATAAAGTAGAAGGTGCTAAAATTCATGGAGTTCATCTAGAAGGTCCATTTATAAGTAAAAAATGTAAAGGTGCTCAAAGGGAAGAATACATATTAAAGCCAGATTATGAATTTATAAAACCGTATTTAGATATTTTAAAAATAATAACTTTTGCTCCAGAAGAAGATGAAAAATATGTATTTATGGAAAATATGAAAAAACATAAAAATATAATTTTATCAATAGGACATACTAATGCTACTTTTGAACAAGCTTTAAGAGCTATGGATAATGGAGTGAATTATGTTACACATACATTTAATGGAATGAGTGGATTTCATCATAGAAATCCAGGTGTTATAGGAGCTGTATTTTCAAGAAATATATATTGTGAAATAATAGCTGATACTATTCACGTTCATAAAGGATTTTTTCAGGCTTTTATAGATATAAATAAAAAGGATAAAGTAATTCTAATAACAGACTCTATGAGAGCTGGATGTATGAAATGTGGAGAGTATGAATTAGGTGGACAAAAGGTAATAGTAAATGAAACAAGTGCAAAACTCGAAGATGGAACTTTAGCAGGGAGCATACTAAAATTAAATGAAGCAGTAAAAAATATAAAAGATAATACAAATTATAAATTAAATGAAATAGTTAATATGGCGAGTATAAATCCTGCAAGAGCTATAAATATAGATGATAAGTTAGGAAGTATTAGCAGAGAAAAGATAGCAGATTTAATTATATTCGATGAAAATATAAACATATTAAAGACAATAATAAATGGAAATATTGTATATGAGGTGAAAAGTTGATGAGAATTATTTGTACTGATAATTATGAACAAATGAGCAAAAAAGCTGCGAATATTGTAGCTAGTCAGATAATTTTAAAGCCTAATAGTGTTTTAGGATTAGCTACTGGTTCTACACCAATTGGAATGTATAAACAGCTTATAAAAACTTATAAAGATGGGCATATTGATTTTGAAGAAGTTACAACTTTTAATTTAGATGAATATTACGGGTTAAATAAGCAAAATGAACAAAGCTATTATTATTATATGTATGAAAACTTTTTTAAATATATAAATATAGATATGAACAAAGTTAATATACCAGATGGTACGGCTGTAAATATTGATTCTGAGTGCTTAGAATATGAAAGAAAAATAAGAAATTGTGGAGGAATAGACCTTCAAGTTTTAGGAATAGGTACAAATGGTCATATAGGGTTTAATGAGCCGGATATAAAATTTGAAGCATTAACTCACATAGTTGAGTTAGATGAACAAACTATAAAAGATAATTCTAGATTTTTTAATTCTATAAAAGACGTTCCGACTAAAGCAATAAGTATGGGAATAAAAACTATAATGCGTGCTAAAAAAATAATTCTTTTAGCTAGTGGTATTGAAAAATCAGATGCAATTTATAAAGCTATTTATGGAAAAATAACTCCAAATCTTCCTGCATCGGTTTTACAGCTTCATCCAGATGTAACATTTATACTAGATAAGGACGCTGCATCTAAATTAAATATAGAAAAAATAAAGGAAGATTATTTATAGGGGGGAGTAAAATGTTTAGCTTTTTTACTAAAAATAAAGAATTAATCTTAAAATCACCTTTTGAAGGAAAAATTGTAGATATAACTAAAGTGAATGATGAAGTTTTTTCAAGTAAAATGCTTGGAGATGGAATAGCTGTAATACCAAGTAATAATATTGCTGTAGCACCTTGTGATGGAACTATAAC
Source organism: Tepidibacter thalassicus DSM 15285 (assembly GCF_900129915.1). Taxonomy (GTDB): domain Bacteria; phylum Bacillota; class Clostridia; order Peptostreptococcales; family Peptostreptococcaceae; genus Tepidibacter; species Tepidibacter thalassicus. Next base: position 200,591 of record NZ_FQXH01000006.1, on the reverse strand, counting down.
TCAAATTTTTCCTACTAATCATGCTTTTGGAATAATAACAAAGGAAGGAATGGAAATACTAATTCATATAGGTATAGATACAGTCAGTTTAAATGGAGTTGGTTTTAAAAGACTTGTAGATGTTGGAAGAAAAGTAAAAAAAGGAACACCGATTATTGAAGTGGATTTAGAGTATATAAGAAAATGTAAAAAAAATACAATAACTCCTGTACTTATAACTAATATGGAAAAGGTAGAAAGTATGGATAAAAATTTTAATAATAATGAAGAAATTTTAAAAATAAAGGTTAAAAAATAATATAGAGTTTTAAAGGCTCTATATTATTTTTTAATCTTAAATTATTCTTAAATTTTTTAGGATTCAATTGACAAAATATAACTTTTTTAGGATAATACATACACAATATAACATTATATATACTAAATCTATAGCAGAAAAGGAGGAAATAAAATGAAAAAATATTTAAAATCCATAATATCTATTTTGATATTAACTTTATTTTTAAATGGATTTTTATTTGGTATTCAGATACCTGTATATGCAGATTCAGTAAATACACAACTTGTAGAAAATAAAATATATAATGGATTTGAGCTTAAATCTAAAAAGTATATAGAGGATATACAGTCTACCCTTATGGAATTTGAGCATATTAAAAGTGGGGCAAAACTTTACTATTTACAAAATAATGATGATAATAAAAGATTTTCAATTACTTTTAGAACTCCCCCAAAAGATAATACTGGTGTAAATCATATAATAGAGCATTCTGTATTATGTGGTTCAAAGAATTATCCTGTAAAGGATCCATTTTTGTTAATGAAAAAACAATCTTTACAAACTTTTTTAAATGCCATGACAGGACCAGATTATACAACTTATCCTGTTGCTAGTAAAAATGAAAAAGATCTTGAAAATTTAATGAGTGTATATTTAGATGCAGTTTTTTATCCGAATATATATAATAATCCTAAAATATTTAAGCAGGAAGGTTGGCATTATGAATTAAATTCACCAGATTCAGAAATTAAAATCAATGGAATTGTTTATAATGAAATGAAAGGAAGATATTCTTCGCCGTATAGAATTTTATTTAAAGAAATAACTAATTCTCTTTATCCAGATACCATATATAAATTTGAATCAGGTGGAAATCCTAATGAGATACCGAATTTAACTTATGAACAGTTTTTAAAAACACATAAAAAATATTATGTACCATCTAATTGTTGTATATTTTTATATGGAAATTTAGATATTGAAAAAACTTTAAAGTTTATAGATGAAAAATATTTAAGCAAATTTGATAGAAAAAAAGTGGATACTTCTATAAAAAAACAAAAACCTTTATCAAAAAGAAAAGTACAATTAGGATATTATCCTGTACCTAAAAACAGTGATATTAAAAATAAAACATATTTATCTTTAAATTATGCAATAAATAATATAAGCGATGAAGACTCAATAGGAATGAATATATTAAGTTATCTACTTACTGGAAGTGATTATTCTCCGCTTAAAAAGGAATTGTTAAAAAATAATATAGGTTTAGATTCTAGTGCGATGTATGATTTTTCTTATATGCATCCAACATTTAGCATTTTAGTGGAAAATGCAAATGAACAAGATAAAGAAAAGTTTGAAAAAATAGTAGATGATACTTTAAGAAAAATTGTTAAAGAAGGTTTTGATGAGCAATCTAAGAATAAATTGGATTCTATTTTTAATTCATATGAAATCAGCAAAAGAACTTTGACAAATAGCGCTTTTAAGGGACAAATATATGAAAATATTGTTGTAAATGCTTGGTTATACAATCAAGATGCTGTGAAATATTTAAAGATTGATTCAAATTTCAAAAATTTTAAGAAAAAAATTAGTGAAAGGTATTTTGAAAATTTAATTGAAAAATATTTATTAAATAATAAACATTCTTCTTTAGTAATATTAAATCCAAAACAAGGTCTTGAAGAAGAAAATATATTGAATTTGAGAAAGAAACTAGCTGAGTATAAATCGACTCTTTCAAACAAAGAGATAGATAAATTGATTAAAGAAACACAAGAATTAAAGAAATGGCAGGAAACTCCAGATTCAAAAGAAGCGATAAATTCAATACCGACATTATCTTTAAGTGATTTAAATACAAAAGTTGATAATGTAGAAACTATTGAAAAAAATAAAAATGGAATAAAAGTGTTATTACATCCTGTTTTTACAAATGATATCGCTTATGTAAAGATGTATTTTGATACTTCTAAAGTTCCGCAAGATAAGCTTTTGTATTTGGAATTGCTTTCTATTGTTTTAGGTGATATGGATACAGATAAACACAATTATATGGAACTTGAAGATGAAATAAATAGATATTTGGGAGGAATATCTTTTAAGGCTACGACTTTTGGAAAATATAATAGTGATAAATACGAACCTAAAATGATTGTAGGTATTTCTTCTCTTAATGATAAGATTTATAAGTCTTTTGAAATTTTAGATGAAATAATAAATCACACTAAATTTACAAATAAAGATCATTTAAAAGAAATTATTCAAATGGAAAGAGCTAGTTTTGAAAATAATATTGGAAGTGCCGGTATGGGAATTGCTATAAGCAGAGCAAAATCTTATATATCTGATGAAGGAAAATATAATGATTATTTAAATAATATAGATTTTTATAAATTTATGTGTGATTTAGATGATAATTTTGATAAAAAGTATGATGAAATAGTAAAAAATTTAGAATATGTAAACAAATTAGTTTTTAACAAAGATAATTTACTTGTAAGTTATACAGGAGATAAAAAAGGATATTCAAAATTTGAAGAAGCATTTAGTAGTTTTTCCAATAAAATAAGAGATGAAAAATATCCTGTTCAAACGTATAATTTTAACAATAATTCTAAGAATGAAGGCTTTATTATTCCTTCTAAAGTTCAATATATAACTAAAGTAGGAAAAATAGAATCTGATTTTAAAGAAAGCGGTAAACTGATGGTTATTAAAAGTATATTAGATAATAATTATTTATGGCAGGAAGTTCGTGTTAAAGGTGGAGCTTATGGTGGAGGAGTTTCAATAAGAAATAATAGTGTAATGTTTGTTTCTTGGGAAGATCCTAATTTAAAAGAAACTTTAAATATATTTGATAAATCTTTTGAGTATTTAAAGAATTTTAATGCTGATGAAAGAGAAATGACAAACTTTATTATAGGAACTATGGGTTCTTTGGATTATCCAATTGATCCTGCTGACAAGGGAGCCATGGCAGATTCTATGTATATAACTCAAACACCGTTAGAAGAACTTCAAAGAATAAGAAAAGAGGTTTTATCTACAACAGTTGAAGATGTCAGAAATTACGGTAGTATTTTGGAGAAAATGTTAAAAGACAGTTATCATTGTGTAGCTGGATCTAAGGATAAAATTGAAAAAAATAAAGATATATTTGATAGTATAAAAAATGTAGTAGAAAATTAGATATAAAAAACGGTTATCAATTTAGATAGCCGTTTTTTTATGTAGGATAAATTTTATAAATGCCAATATAAATATAAAAAGGCTTATATATCCGAATAGAGGATATATAGTTGAAACTAAATTTGAAAATCCAAATTTAGCTAAAAATATAGATGTAAAAGATAGTATAAAAGCTAGTATTTTTTCATTTGTTTTAAATAAATGAGAAATTCTCTGTATAAAGCCAAATCCATTGCCTATTGCTGTAGTAAACATTGCAAACCAAAGTATAATACAATATAGAAATTTTCCTTTATAGCTTGGGTAGCTAGCAATACTAAGCATTGGTATTTCCAGAGAAGATACATCTTCATATAATATAAGACAAGGAAGTAAAATAAATAATGCGAGTATTCCTAAAATTAATCCTCCAATTACACCACCTTTAATAGCAGTTTCTTTTTTATCGACAATACTTCCTATGGAAGTTAAAATTACTAAAGAAGGTATCATATTATATCCTACATATATTATTGCTGAAAGTATAAAGTTGTTTTTGTTTGTTGGATATATTTCTTTTAAGTTATTAAAATCAATTCCTTCTTTAAAAACAATTAATCCTCCTATGAAAATTATAACTACTAGTAAAAATGGAACTACAACAGTATTTACAGCAGATATACCTTTTAAACTGTACAAAAATGTTAAAAAAGTTGCTACTGACATAATAATAATACCTACATTATAATTGATATTAAATTCTTCATAAAAAATAGCTCCACTTCCAGCTAGCATTATACAATAACCTGCCAGTAAGAATAATATTATTATGATATCTATTATATTACTCATGTTTTTTCCGAAAAGTTGATCTAAGAGTTTTTTATAAGTATTAATTTGGTTTTTATATCCTATTAATAATATTGTGGATCCAATAAATGCAAACAATACAGTTGCAATAAAAATACCAATTAAACCTTTGAGTCCAAATATTCCAAAAAAATTCATTATTTCTTGTCCAGATGCAAATCCTGCACCTATTATAGTTCCAACGTATATACTTGAAATTTTTATCCATTTTTTATTTGACATATATATCATCCTCCTTTTTAATAGGTATCTATTTAATTTTATGTGCATAAAATTTAAATATAATTAAATTTTTATGTATAGGGGGTTAATTTATGAATTATTTTAAGACAGATTTAAAAGATAAAAAGGTTAGGGTAAGGGTATTGGACATAAATTTAAGTTTTGAAGGAGTAGTAGAACATGTTACTCATTTTTATATGTATTTAACAAATTGTAAATTAGAAGATGTAAAAGATTGTATTTTAGAAAATAGATATTTTTTTAAGATAAATGATAATGAAATAATTTTAAATTCGGATGGAAAATATGAATTAGAGATAATATAGAAATGATTTGCATAAACCTCATTCTTATCCCATATATTTTTATTAATAGAACAAGGGGGAGGAAATTATGTTGGATAAGTTTAGGGTTTATGTTTTTTTTACAATATTTTTTGTATTAATTTTATTTCAAAATCAGTTTTTATTTTCTAATATTGCGTATTCAAGTGAAAAAGATTCATCTAAATTTAGTATAAATTTAGTAAATGTTAATAAAAACAAATGTGAACCTGTTGGAACTGTTTTAAAGTTTAAGGCAATATGTGAAGGAGAGGATTTAAAATACAAGTGGAGTATATATAGAAATTCTAATGAAATATATACAAAGGAATATAGTAAAGATAATTTGTTTGAGTATCCCACAACTGAAATAGGTGTATATAAGGTAGGGGTTGCTGTTCAAGATAAATCTGGAAAAATTTTAAGAACAGAGTCTGAAGAAGTTAATGTAGTTGATAAGGTTAAATTATATTCTAAAAAGGATTTGGAAAAAGAAAATATAGAAAAATTTGTAAATAATAAAGATTTTAGCAGTAAAACAGATTATTTTATATGGGTAAATACAGAAAAAAATTTAGTATATATTTTTAAGGGAAAAATTCATAAATGGGTGCTTGAAAAAACAATGGTATGTACAGATGGAAAATCATCAACTCCAACTGTAAAAGGTAATTTTACTATTAATGGAAGAGCGCCATGGCTTGTTTCTTATAATAAAAAAGTAAAGGCAAAGTATAAGGTTAGATTTTATGAAAATTATTATTTTCATTCAATTTTATACGATTCAAAAGGAGAAAAAGTTATAGATTCAAGGCTTGGAAAATCTATTTCACATGGTTGTATAAGACTTAGTGTAGAAAATGCAAAGTGGATATATGATAATATTTCGGATGGAACAGGGGTGTATATAAATTAAATAATTGATAATTGAAAAATCCTATATCTTTAAAGTTAAGATATAGGATTTTTTGTTATCTAGCTTTATATTTTTTCTCTATTATATTAACTATTTGATACATTAAAAGAGCACATAATGCAAGAACAAATACTCCCATCATAACTAAATCAAGTTTAAATACTTGACCACCATAAACTATTAGATATCCAATTCCGTAGCGTGATACCAAAAATTCTCCAACAATAACTCCAACCCATGACATTCCTATATTTATTTTTATTATATTAATTATATTTCCTATATTTGAAGGAAGTATTAATTTTGTGAGTATTTGAAATTTATTGGCTCCAAAGCTTTTGAGCATTTTTATTTTTTCTTCTTCGACATTTATAAAATAATTGTAAGCTGAAAGTATTGTAACAACTATAGATATAGTAAGTGCAATAACAACTATTCCAGCAATTCCTGCTCCTGCCCATATTATTAAAATAGGAGCTAGTGCAGTTTTGGGAAGGGCGTTTAAAACTACTAAAAATGGATCTAGTATTTTAGCAAGAGTATTATTCCACCAAAGAATAATTGCTATTATTATTCCTCCGACTGTTCCTAGTATAAAACCTAAAATTGTTTCATAAACTGATATTCCAATATGTTTAAATAATTCGCCGCTTTTACAAAATTTAATAAATAGTTTAAATATATCAGATGGTTTACTTGTTAAGAATACATCTATTATTTTGAGGTTAGCTGCAATTTCCCATAAGAGTATAAATGAAATGAACACTAGAATTTGATAAAAAATAATTTTTATTTTTTGTTTTTTTATGGATTGCAAGTATTTAATATATTCATTAGAGTAGTTTTTCATCTATATCCAGCTCCTTCCATATAGTATTGAAGTAGTCTTTAAATTCAGGAGCTTCTCTTGAAGAAAGAGGGGTTTTTTCTCCTTTTACTGTAAGGTTTATCTCATGTATGTTTTTTATTGTAGCTGGTCTTTTTGATAGCACTGCTATTTTATCTGCCATGGAGATTGCTTCTGCTATGTCGTGTGTAACAATTATAGTAGTTTTATTTTCTTTTTTTATAATTTTTGTTATATCATCACAAACTAAAAGTCTGGTTTGATAATCAAGTGCAGAAAAAGGTTCATCTAAAAGCAAAATGTCAGGGTTTATTGCAAGAGTTCTAATTAAAGCTACTCTTTGTCTCATACCACCTGAAAGTTCTTCTGGATAGTTATTTCTAAAATTCCAAAGTCCATAAAGTTTAAGAAGTCTTTCTATTTTTTGTAAAGATTTATCAGTTAATTTTTTTTGAATTTCAAGTCCGATTTTGATATTTTCCATGATAGTTCTCCATTCTAATAAATGATCTTTTTGAAACATATATCCCATTTTTCCGTTTATAGTTATACTACCTTTAGTCGGTTTTATAAGTCCTGATAGTATATTCATAATAGTAGATTTACCACAACCAGATGGTCCAACGAGTGCTAGTATTGTACCTTCTTCTAAAGTTAAATTTATATTTTTTAAAACTTCAAGTTCTCCTTCTAAAGTATAGTAGTTCATGGAAAGATTTTTTATTTGAACAATCACAGTTTCACCTCCTTGAATTTTGAAAAATATGTCATATAATTTATAGTATTAAAATAAAAGTAATTTTGTACCAAAAGTATTAGGTATTGTTTGCTGAACATAGTGAATTTGACAATTTTATGTTAGTATTGTATTTAATATTTAAAAGGGGTGGGATGATGGCTATTACTATATATGATGTTTTGAAATTAGAAAAATTTAAAGATTTTAAAGTTATTGCTGGTAGAGAAGGTCTTACAAGAAAAATAAAAAAAATTGGTATTTTGGATTATGAAAGAGATGATTTGATAGAGGAAAATTTTGTTGAAGGTGAGTTTGTAGTAAGTACATTAGTTGTTATAAAGGACGATATTGAAGAATTGTATAAGCTTGTAGAAAGGATGATTTTAGTAGGTATAAGTGGTTTAGCTATTAAAAATGTTTATTTTAATACAATACCTGATGAAGTAATTGAACTTGCTGATAGAGAGAATTTTCCTATAATGATATTTAGTAATGTTTATTTTGAAGATTTAATTACAAGCGTTATAAATTTTATTAAACAAAATGAAGAAAATGAATTTTTAGTATCTAAAATAGATAGTATTTTATATAGTAATTTAGACAGTGTAGTTATTAGAAAAATTGCATATGAGATAAATAATAATTTTAAAGAAAAAAATATAGTAGCTTTTTGTAAAAGAAAAGATATACAAAATTCTATTATGACAGAAATATTTACAAATGTAGAGAATGATAAATCATTTAAGATTATTTCTTATAAAGATGGATATATTATTATTAATACTTTTGAAAAAATAGATTCTGATAAGATTGTAGGTATTATTTTGAGGAGATTGGAAAATTTAGGTTTTAATTTGGAGAAATATACAATAGGAATAAGTAGTTTATATGAAAGATTAGGTGAATTAAATTATTCTATAAATGAAAGTTTATATGCATATAAATATTCAATGATATATAAAAAAGATATTTCTTTTTTTAATCAAATTGGAGTTAATAAAATACTATTACCTTTACTAGATAATCAATGGATATTAAAATATCACGATGAGATGATAGAACCATTATTGATGTATGATAGAAAAAACAATACAGAATTATTAAATACAGCTATAAAGTATATTGAAAATAATGGAGATATAAAGGCTACTTCACAAGAACTATTTCAACATAGTAATACTATAAGATACAGAATTGAAAAGATATATAAAATATTAAGCAAAAATTGTAAAAGAGAATCTTTTTATGAGGAGCTTGCTTTGGGTATTAGGATACATAATCTATTGAATATGGATTTGTAAAAATTACAAAAATGAACCCCTTTAGATTTTATATTTTACAAAATCAAAATACTGATAAATGGTTTATTATATTAGTGTAGCTGGTAAATTATACATGTCTAAAGGAGGTAATTATAATGGAAATGTTAAGTAAAAATAAAGCTTTAATTGCAGATATAGTTCTTCTTGGTGTAGCGATGATATGGGGAGTTGGATTTGTTGCTACAAAGAATGCGCTTGATGATATCGCTCCGTTGTATTTGATAGCGTTGCGTTTTTGGATAGCCTTTTTTATATTAGTTGTGATATTTGTAAAAAAATTGAAATACATTACTTTGTTAGATATTAAAGGTGGAGTTATTGTAGGGATATTTCTCTATATGGGGTTTGCGACTCAAACTATAGGAATGCAATTTACAAGTGTGGGAAAATCTGCGTTTTTAACTGGAACAAATGTTGTGATGGTCCCTTTTTTGTATTGGATGTTGTTTAAGGAGAAACCAGATAAATTTTCAATTATTGCAGCGGTAATTTGTTTTATAGGAATTACAATATTAACATTGGATGAGAGTGTAAATTCTATAGGTTTAGGAGATAGTTTAACACTTTTATGTGCTTTGTTTTTTGCGTGTCATATAATTTCAATTGGGTTTTATGTTAAAAAAATTGATATGAGTATATTGACGGTGATTCAATTTTTAGTAGTAGCAATATTATCTACAGTTACTGCTGTTTTTTATGAAAAAATACCATATAATATTTCTGTTAATAGTTGGTTATCTATTTTATTTTTAGGTGTATTTGGTACTTGTATGGCTTTTTTTCTTCAAACAGTAGCTCAGAAATATACTTATTCTACTCATGTGGCTATAATATTGAGTATGGAATCGGTATTTGGTATAATTTTTTCAATGATGTTTCTTAAAGAGAATTTTTCTATTAGAATGTTTTTAGGATGTATTGCTATATTGTTTGCTATAATAACGGCAGAAACTAGATGGGAATTTATTTGGAATAAAACAGGGTCAAATGTAGACGCTAGTTTAGAGTAAATATTCTAAATGTTATTGAATTGATAGGGGGTTAGGGTATATAATTATATAAAATATATAGTTTTGTTTAAAAGGATGATAGTATGTTGTCAAATGAAATGGCTACTTTGATTAAGCAGCGTGAGAGAAAATTTAAAAAGAAAAAAAATCAATTTCCATATGGCATTGTACTGCTTTTAATTTCTCTGGTATTGTGTATTGGACTTTGGAAAGAACATTATACTTATGCTGTGTGTTGGATTTTAGGAATTGGGATAGGTATTGTTTTAAGATGTTCTAGATTTTGTTTTACAGCAGTATTTAGAGATCCTATTCTTTCTGGTAATACAGGGTTGTTAAGGGGAATGTTATTGGCAATGATGGTTAGTACTGTTGGTTTTTCTCTAATACAATATAGTTATATTAAGCAAAATGTTGTTGAGTATAGTTTGATTCCAGGAGCTATAAGTTCTGTAGGAATTCATGTTGCAATTGGAGCATTTGTGTTTGGGGTTGGAATGGTTATTGCAGGAGGATGTAGTTCTGGCGTATTGATGCGAATTGGTGAAGGGCATGCACTTCAGTGGGTTGTTCTTTTGGGTTTTTTTATTGGAACTGTTCTTGGAGCTAAGGATTATCCGTTTTGGTATAGTCATATGATACGAAATTCAAAGATTATTTATTTTTTTGATTATGTGGATTTTAAAGTGGTTGTAATAGGTCAGTTAATCGTATTGATGATTTTGTATAAATTAGCATTATGGTATGAAAACAAAAATTCAAAAAATATGTAATGGAGGACGTTTTATGGCTGTAAAAGAGTTGGATTGTTTATGTGAGGTATGCCCTGTTCCTTTACTAAAGGCGATGAATGAGTTGAAAAAAATGAAGCCAGGAGATATTTTAATTTTACATTCAGATCACAGTTGTGTTGGAATTAGTGTACAAGAATGGGCTCAAAAAAATAAATATCCTGTACAAGTGGTTGAAGTAGAAGATGGAGAATGGGAGGTTTATATTGAAAAGCCTAAAGAAGAGTAAGGGAGGGGATAGGATGAAGCCCATTGAAACATGGCTAAAAAAGCCATGGCCTTATTGGATAGGAGGAATTTTACTAGGGCTGTTAAATGTGATTTTACTAGTTGCAAGTGGAATTAGTTGGCAAATTACTAGTGGTTTTTTACTGTGGGGAATTGGTATTTTGCAATGGTTTGGATTAGATCCTCTCAGTTGGGAATATTTTGACCATTTTCAGTATTATTATGAATCTGTGATTAAAAATAAAAATGTGTTTATTAATCAATATACGATTTTGAATATAGGGGTGATTGTAGGTTCTTTAATTGCTACGTTGTTAGCTTCTCAATTTAAGTGGAAAAAAATAAAAAGTAAAAAGCAGTTTATAGTTGCTTTATTGGGAGGAATTATGATGGGATATGGCACAAGACTTGTAGATGGGTGTAATGTAGGTGCTTTTTTTAGTGGTATTCCATCATTTTCTTTACATGCCTGGGTATTTGGGATTTTTGTTGTATTGGGAGTATGGGTTGGTTGTAAAATTTTAATTAGATTTTTAATATAAAAAAGAGGACAAATTGTCCTCTTTTTTTAACAAAAACCTCTTTTGCTGGAAACGATAAAATCCACAAACATTTGCTCATATTGAGAGAAAGTATATTTTTTTCTAGAAGCGACATAATAATCAAAAGGGATTGTTAAATCATCTACTATAACTTGTTGAATCCAGTGTTCTTTTAACTCCTGTTGAATAACTAATTTTGGCAGAAAAGAAAATCCTTTTCCAGCGAGAATAGAAGATTTAATAGCTTCTGGTGAATTTAAATCGTAAATAACATTTAATTCTTTGATGTCGATTCCTTTTTTTTGTAATGCTTTTTCAATTAAATATCTAGTTCCTGAATTTTTCTCGCGTAAAATCAAAGGGATTTTTTTGAGTTCTTCTATAGAAATTTGTTTTGGAGAATCACAACAAGTGCCTACTAAAATCAATTCGTCTGAAACTATAGTTTGTGTAATAATATCATCGACTTTTGGATCGAATTGAATTATTCCGATGTTAATAGTGTGTTTGCGTAGTTTTTCTATAACTTCAGTAGAGTTATTTACCTCCATGTGAATTTCTACTTCATTGTGAAGTTGTTTAAATGTATAAATACTGCAGGGAAGAGCATATTCTCCTACGCTTTTGCAAGAACCCATAATTAGTTTAGGTTTATCTTGTTGAAGATTTTTCAAATCTCTTTCGATGTTTCCTTGAATTGATAGTAGTGTATGTGCATAATCAAAAACCACTTTTCCTTCTTCAGTTAGTTTAACTCCTTTGTTACTGCGAATAAGAAGGTTTACGCCTAATTCTTTTTCGAGATTTTGAAGCTGCATACTCAGACCTGGCTGAGTAAGGTGAAGGTTTTTAGCAGCTTTTGATATACTATTGCATTTTACTGTTATATAAAATGATTTGAGATATTCAAGATTCATATCCTCACATCCTTGAAAGATAAAAAGTAGTCAGATACCTATTTATTTATTTTACCACTATAATAAATAAAAATAAATATATTTTATAAGGTATAAATGATTCTTATTATATATTTTAAAAATTTTATTTTCATTATAAAAAAATGTTATGGTATATAACATTTGTTTATTATGAAAAAAGCAGATGATATATTATAATTGGATTGAGAGAAAATTAACAAATACAATAGCTAGGTGGTGACTTTATTATTGAAATAGTAGGTCAAATGATTAACATACTTAATTATTACTTATGGAATTTGTTTTTGCCGCTTCTTATAATATTAGGAGGGTTTATAACATATAGAACATTGAGGCTTATTAATAGTATAAGCAAAAAGGATAAAACCAAGTGGAAACTTTCGAAAGTTAAGAGTTCTCTTTCTATATCTTTAGCATCTAAGGTTGGAACCGGTGCTATCATTGGAGTTTTAGCAGCTATGTGGAAAACATCAGATAATGGTGTAGGAGGAGAAAGTATAGTTTTATGGGTTGTCATAGGAATGTTTGCATTAGTTCCTCTAACGTATTCAGAGGTGTTATTTTCTCAAATAACAATGAAAACTCCTAGAGCTTTTATTGATTATAATATAAATAAAAGGGCAGGATTTATATATACTATTTGCTTGGTTATATTATATTCGTTTGGTTTTGTTGGATTTCAATTAACGGGAATTCAGAGTGTTGTGAAGATATTTTTTAAGCAAAATTTTAACTATGAGTTTACTCAGAGTGAATTGCTATTTTACATAGTGATACCTCTTATTGTAGTAGTTTCTCTTGTGGTTATAACGAAAAATCACAAACTTTTTATAAATACACTAGGGTCTATGGTGTCAATAATAATTTTGTTTTATGTTGTGTTTTTTATATCGTTTGTATTTTTAACAATAAAATTCATACCACAGTATATACATTTGATTTGGAAGGACTTTATAAGTTTTAAATCAGCTTCTGTTGGAATACCAGCAGGTCTTATTATAGGATTTCAAAGAATTATTCAGATAAGCGAGACATCTTTAGGAACTAGTGCATTAGCAAGTTCTAATGCAGAAAATTCTCCTAGAAGAGAAGCTTTATTGCAGACTATATCAACTATTATTACTATATTTATAGCTGTTGTAATAACATCGTATGTATTTTCATATGGAAGATATAATCTGGGGAATGTAAGTTTAAGTGAAAGTGGATTTGAAAGAATTGCAGGTTATTTAGCTAGTGTAGCTTCTGTAACTGGCAATTTTGGATTATGGGTTATAATAATTTTCTTTATTTTATCAGGATTGACAACTGTGTTGGGGTCGTTTCATTTTCTTAATATGACTATGCATATAGGTGAAAATAAAAAAATTATATTTTATATAAGTTTAATAACTTTGTCGGGAATACTCAGTATTTCGAATTTTGATGTTATATTTGATGCAGCAGATTTATTGATGTTTATAGTGGGTTTGGTAAATATAATGGCAATGTTTATTTTTGTCATTAAGAATATAAATAATTTTAAAGTTAAATAATAATAAGTGTAATTTTAAATTTAATATTGGAGGGATATAAAATGAGTAGAAAAATTTTAATAGTTGGTGGAGTTGCTGGTGGAGCATCTGCAGCAGCTAGATTGAGAAGACATAGTGAAGATGATCAAATAATAATGTTTGAAAAAGGACCTCATGTATCATTTTCAAATTGTTGTTTACCGTACCATTTAAGTGGTGTAGTAGAAGAAGCTGATAGTTTAGTTCTTATGAGTCCTGAGAAATTTTTAAAACAATATAATATAGAGGCTAGAGTAAATAATGAAGTATTGTCTATTGATAGAGAAAATAAAGAAATAACAGTTAAGAATTTATTAACTGGTGAAGAGTACAAGGAATCATATGATAAGTTAATACTATCTCCAGGGGCAAGACCAATAGTTCCACCAATTCCAGGAATTGAAAATGTAAATGTATTTTCAATTAGAAATGTTGTGGATATTGATAAGCTAAATAAATTTGTAAAATCAATGGAAACTAAAAATGTAGTAGTGATTGGTGGAGGGTTTATTGGAGTTGAATCTGCTGAAAACTTAAAAGAAGCAGGATACAATGTAACTTTAATTGAAGCTATGCCTCAAATTATGAAGCCATTTGATTATGACATGGTACAAATTCTACATAAAGAGTTATATGATAATGGAGTAAATCTAATAGTAGGAGATAAAGTTAGCTCTTTTGAAAAAGATACTGTTGTTTTAGAATCAGGAAAGAAAGTTGAAGCTCAAGTAGTTGTTATGGCAATTGGAGTAGTTCCAGAAACTGAATTAGCTGTAAAGGCAGGATTAGAATTAGGAGAAACAGGAGCAATAAAAGTAGATCAAAACTACAGAACTAATGATAAGGATATATATGCAGTAGGAGATGCTATTGAAGTATATCATGCATTAACTAATTCATATACTAAATTACCTTTAGCTGGACCTGCTCAAAAACAAGCAAGAGGAGTAGCTGATCATATAAATGGAATGCAAATAATGAATACAGGATTTATTGGTTCATCTGTAATCAAGGTATTTAATTATAATGCAGCTTCTACAGGTTTAAATGAGGGATTAATTAAAGCTCTTAACATGAATATTAAATACGATGTAGTTAAAATAATTCCTGGAGATAGAGTGGGATTAATGCCTGGATGTGAATCAGTTCATTTCAAGTTAATATATGAAGTACCAACAGGTAGAGTATTAGGAGCTCAAGCAATTGGTAAAGGAAATGTAGATAAGAGAATAGATGTAATTGCTACTGCTATTAAGTTTGGTGCAACTGTGAATGATTTAAGAGATTTAGAGTTATGTTATGCTCCGCCATTTGGAACTGCTAAAGATGTAGTTAATTTTGCAGGATATGTAGGTTCTAACTTACTACATGGTTCATTTGAACAAGTACATTCAGCTGATGTAAGAGGTTTAGTGGAAAGTGGTGCTTGTATAATAGATGTAAGAGAAAAAGATGAATATGAGCAAGGTCATATAATAGGAGCTAAAAATATACCGCTTAGTGAATTGAGAGAAAGATTAGATGAAATACCTAAAGATAAACCAGTTTATTTACATTGTAGAAGTGGACAAAGAAGTTATAATGCAGTATTAGCACTTCAAAATCTAGGATTTAAAAATATCTATAATATATCTGGTGGATTTATGGGATTATGTTTTTACGAGTATTTTAATGATAAAACAACTGGTAGAAAAATGATTGTTACAGATTATAATTTTGAATAAAAAAATTAGGGGCGTTTAAGCCCCTGATAATTTGGTAATGTTTATTAAGGGATAATTGTAATCATAAAAGTGAAAAAAATGACAATGAGGAGGTAACGACAGTGAAGTCGGATAAATTAAGGGCAAATGAAATAAATAAAAGTCAAGTGTATATTGGCTTTGCACTTGTAATAGCCATGGCTATATTTGCTGCATTTCAATATTCTAAAGATTATAGATTAGCACTACACTTAATTATTGGATTGACTATTGGATATGTTATGCAAAGATCAAGATTTGGGTTTGCTGGTGCTATTAGAAAATTATATTTAACTGGAGATAGTAGTTTAACAAAAGCACTAATGTTTTTATTTTCTATTACATTACTAGCAACAGCAGCAATACATTATGGAGCATTTGTAAATGGTGCAGATGTATATTATAGAGCAGTTGAGTCTGGTGCAGCTGTAATTCCGGGTTCAGATTACGTAGAACCAGCCAATTTAGCTACTATAATAGGAGGAATATTATTTGGTATTGGTATGATGTTAGGTGGAGGATGTGCTTCAGGAACACTTACAGATGCTGGAGAAGGTGAAGGAAGAGGATTAATTGTATTGTTTTTCTTTTCAACAGGAGCATTATGGGGAGCACATGATATGCCTTGGTGGACACAAAGTATATTCTTTAAAATACATAAAAGGCTTTATCTACCAGATGTTTTTGGATATGTAGGAACTATTGTACTTTCATTATTAGGATATTTATTAATTTATATTATTGCTAAAAAATACGAAGATAAGAGAAGAAGAGAAAATACGTTAAATTTAGAAGAATATGCTGAGTGGGAAAAAGAACTACCTCAACCAAAAGAGTATAAATTCTTTAGCAAAGAAACTTATCATAAATTTTTCGTTAAAAGATGGTCTTATTATACTGGTGCAGTATTTATAATGATTATGTTTGTAACAATATTAGTTACAACAGGTACAAGCTGGGGAGTAACAGCTGTATTTGCACATTGGGCTGCTTGGTTCTATCAAGCATTAGGAATAGTAGATGTTTCAGACTGGGGATGGTTCTCAGGAAGAATGGATGCTATAAGAGGTGGATTTTTAAATCATCCAGGTTCAATGAGAAATATGGGAATAATGATAGGAGCTTTAATAGCACCATTATTAGCTGGACATTTTTCATTTAAGAAAGGTTTTAATTTAAGAGATATTTTATTCTATGCAATAGGTGGATTATTAATGGGATATGGTGCTAGAATAGCTTTAGGATGTAATGTAGGAGCATTGTATTCAGGATTATCTAATATGTCATTGTCTGGATGGGTATTTATGCCGTCATTAACATTAGGTGGAATACTAGGAGTTAAATTAACTAAAAAACTTAATATTAAAATTTAACAACTGATTTTTCATAAAAAAACTAGGGATATATTTTGTTTTAATATATCCCTAGTTTTTTTATGAAATTGCTTGAATTTGGTTAAGGTAAAAATTGTAATATAAAAAAATAGTAAAAATAATAGAAGTATTTAAGGAAATTTGGTAAAATAAGTCTATAGAACTAATTTATTATAGGTCTAAATACATATAATATAGTAATGATGATTATATAATATAAAAAATAACATCAGGGAGCCGATTGCATGAAAATCATAAGAAAAAAGGAATGTGGTGTTTTAAGGTTTGGTTATATTGAACTGTATAAAAAGATTTTTATCTTTTTTAGCTTAATTAGTATTACAATTGTTGTTTTTGTATATTTTTTATCTTATATATTTATTTTAGATAAATTTGAGGATTTAGAAAAAAAAGAGACATATAGTCAAATAAAACAGGTTGTGAATGCTTTAGAAGAAGAATTTTTAAATTTAAATATGATAAATAGAAATTATGCACTTTGTAGTGAAATATATGACTTTATTAAAGGCAGAAATCCAAAATACGTAAAAAAACATTTGAGGGATGAAACTTTTATTATCAATAAACTAAATGTATTCATATTAGTTGATAAACAGGGAAATATTGTGTACAAAAAGGGATTTGATTTAGTAAATAATATGGGAATTTCTGTTTCAAACAGTTTGATAAAACAGATAAATAAACAATCGCCTTTAATAAATTTATCAAAACCAACAAACGGTGTAACGGGAATTGTATCTTTGCCGGAAGGTAAAATGATGATTTCTTCATATCCTATTGCAGTGAATGGGGTAAAAGGATCTAATTGTGGTATTCTTATTATGGGGCGCTATATAGATTCTAATAACATTAAAGATTTATCACAACAAACTAATTTGGGGATAAAATTAGAAGAAGTAAAAGGAGAATATATACCTGAAGATGTTGAAATTTTACATAATTCTTTTATAAAAAAGTTTGTTGTATGGGTTAAAAATATAAGTAAAAATCATATTTATGGATATTCTCTTTTATATGATATATATGGAAAGCCAGCTTTTATATTGAAAATTGATAGAACTAAATATGGTTATAGGCAAGCTCATATAACTTTGATTTATTTTTTGGGGATTATGTTATTTACATATAGTATACTTTTTATAGCTAATTTTTATTATATGAGAAATGTCGTATATCAAGCTCACTATGATGAACTTACAGATCTTCCTAATAGGTATTATTTTTATGATAAGGCAAATAAATTATTGATGAATGCTTTAGATAATGGTGAGATGGTTGCAGTGTTATTTGTGGATCTTGATAATTTTAAAATTATAAATGATACACTCGGTCATAGTATAGGAGATGCTTTGTTACAATCTGTTACAAGGAGATTACAAAATAATGTTACTGAAGAAAGTATTATTTCTCGATTAGGTGGAGATGAGTTTATTATTTTTATTCCTAATGTTAAGTCGATTAAAACTGTTAAGGAGATAGCTCAAAACATTGTTGATTCTATTAGTCGACCTTTTTTTATAAATGATGAGAAATTATTAATTAGTATAAGTGTTGGTATAAGTATATATCCTTTTGATGGAAGAAATGTCGATGCTCTTATTGACAATGCTGATATTGCAATGTATAGTGTGAAAAAAGATACAAAAAATGGTTATAAATTTTATAAAAAATAGATTTTCATTTAAAATTTTGTACATTTTTTGGAAAATATATGTTAAGATATTATTGTGATGGTATCATAAGAGCCATACACAGCTAATTAGATTGGAATTTAACCTTTATAGTTTAAAATTTAATAATTTATTTTCTGCTTTGAGCCTTTAAAGGACTGAGACAGTAATACAAGAGATTTTTAATACCCTTTTTTGTTGTGCTCAAAAAGGGTATTTTTTTTGGAGTGTGGTATATATGAAAATTTGCTTTATCGGTGCAGGTAAAGTAGGTACTTCCTTTGGACTTTATTTAAGCCAAAAGGGATTTAATGTAGTAGGATATTTAAGTAGAAGTTTTGAATCTGCAAAAAAAGCAGCACATTTGACAAATTCAATGGCATATAAAAATTTATCGAGTTTAATTGGGAAATCGGATATTATTTTTATTACAACTAATGATGATTCTATAGAAAATGTAGTTAATCAATTGTCTCAGGCAAGAGTTTTGAATAAAGGTCAAATTGTAGTACATATGAGTGGTTCATATTCATCAAGTATATTGAGTGATCTTGAGAAATTCGGATGTTATGTTTATTCAATGCATCCTTTACAATCTTTTGCAAATGTAGAAAATTCAATAAAAAAACTTGAAAATACAGTTTTTACAATTGAAGGAAGTATTGAAAAAATGAGTGTTTTGGAGTCGGTTTTGAAAAAAACAGGAAATGAGTATTTTAAAATTGACTCTAATTTAAAAACTATTTATCATGCTGGAGCATGTGTGATTTCAAATTATTTAGTAACTTTAATGGATTTTGGTCTTTCTTTTTTTAGTTCAATAGGAATAGATGAAAATGATGCTTTTAAAGCGGTTTATCCGTTGATTGAAGGAACTATTGAAAATGTTAAAAATTTAGGATGTAAAAATGCACTTACAGGACCAATATCCAGAGGAGATATTAATACAATAGAAAATCATTTAAACTCAATAAAGGTAAATATTCCTAATAAGCTTTCGTTTTATAAAATTATGGCTCTTATGACGTTAGATCTTTCATCGAAGATTCCATCACAAAACAAAGAAAAAATTGAAATGTTGAGAAAAATTTTACAAGGGGTGGATAGTTGATGAATAAAAAATTTACTGTAACGTCTTTTTTAGAAGCCAAAAAAAAGAATCAAAAAATAACAATGTTGACAGCTTACGATTATTCAACAGCTAAACTTATTGATGAAGCCGGCATAGAAAGTATACTTGTTGGAGATTCTCTTGGAATGGTTGTACTTGGATATGAATCAACTCTTGAAGTTACTGTAGATGATATAATTCATCATTGTAGAGCTGTTTCAAGAGGGGTAAAAAATGCTTTGATAGTTGGAGATATGCCGTTTTTATCATATCATATAAGTGTAGAAGATGCAGTTAGAAATGCTGGCAGAATAATACAAGAAGGTAAAGCTCATGCTGTAAAATTAGAAGGTGGAGCTGAAGTTATAGATAAAATAAAAGCAATTACTAAAGCTCAAATACCTGTAATGGGACATTTAGGTTTAACACCTCAATCTGTAAACATGTTTGGAGGATTTAAGGTTCAAGGAAAAAGTGAGTATCAAGCCAAAAAGATAATAAATGATGCTATTGAACTTGAAAAAGCAGGAGCATTTGCGATTGTGCTTGAAGGTATTCCGGCAAAGTTAGCGGATATAATAACTGAAAAGATTAGTATACCTACAATAGGAATAGGTGCAGGAAATAATTGCGATGGACAAGTTTTGGTTACCAATGATATGTTGGGGATGTTTTCGGATTTTACTCCGAAATTTGTAAAAAAATATGCGAATTTAAAAGAGAATATTTTACATGCGATAAAAAGGTATATATCTGAAGTGAAATCTTCTGAATTCCCATCTGAGGAACATACTTTTTCAATTGATGAGGATATTTTAAAAAAACTTGTATAAGGAGAAAATAGTATATGACTCTTATAAAAACAGTAAAACAAATAAGAGAAGAAATAAAGAAACGAGTTAATGAAAAAGAAATTTCTATAGGATTTGTTCCTACGATGGGATATTTACATGAAGGACATTTATCGCTTATTGAAAGAGCTAGAAAAGAAAATGATTTAGTAGTGGTAAGTGTATTTGTAAATCCAGCTCAATTTGCACCTAATGAAGATTTTGATAGTTATCCAAGAAATATTGAGAGAGATTATAGGTTGGCAATAGATTTTGGAGCAGATATAGTATTTGCTCCGGATGTAGATGAAATGTATGGGGAAAATAGTTTGACATTTGTAAATGTAGAAGGAGAATTAACGAGAAAGCTTTGTGGAAAATCAAGACCTACATTTTTTAGAGGAGTTACAACGGTATTAGCAAAGTTATTTAATATTATAAATCCTACAAATGCGTATTTTGGGCAAAAAGATGCACAACAGGTTGCCGTGGTACGAAAGATGGTAGAGGACCTTCATTATGATATAAATATAATATCTTGTCCTTTAGTTAGAGAACATGATGGACTTGCGCTTAGTTCGAGAAATGTTTATTTAAATGATGAAGAGAGAAATCAGGCTTTAATACTTTCTAAATCGCTTTTTGCTGCGAAAGAAATGTTTTTAAATGGTGAAAAAAATGTACACAAACTAAAACAGTTTATTGTAGATAATATAAAAAGTCAGAATCTTGCAGATATTGATTATGTTGAAATAGTAGATGCTAATACTTTAGAAGATGTAGAAATTATAGAAAAAACGGTTCTTATTGCAGTTGCTGTAAATTTTGGAAAAACTAGATTGATTGATAATATATACTTGGAGGTTGACAATGTTATTGAATATGCTTAAATCTAAAATACATAGGGCTACAGTTACACAGGCAAATCTCAATTATGTGGGAAGTATAACAATAGATTCTTTACTTTTAGAACAATCAGGAATACTTCCTGGGGAGAAAGTTCAAATTGTAAACAATAATAATGGATCGAGATTAGAAACATATGTTATAGAGGGAGAAAGAGGAAGTGGAATGATATGCCTTAATGGTGCTGCCGCTAGATTAGTTCAGCCTGGTGATAAAATAATAATAATTGCTTATTGTCTTGTAGATGAAAATGAGGCTAGAGATTTAAAACCTAAAATTTTAATTTTGGATGAAAATAATAAAGTAATAGAATTGATAAATCAAGAAATTCACGGATGTATTAAGTGATTGGTATTTAGGCTCTTTGTTGTTATTTACAAAGAGCCTTTTAAATTTTTAAATAGACTAAATATTAGTGTGATTGTTATAATAGATGAAAAATGATGAAGGGAGATTAAGTTATGTCTACTAAAAAAGTACTAATTGCTGATGATGAGCTTCGAATGAGAAAGTTAGTTGGAGATTTTTTGAAAAAAGAAGGGTATATTATTATAGAAGCTGAAAATGGAAGAGTTGCATTGGATATTTTTAATAGAGAAGATGGAATTGATTTAGTTATATTAGATGTTATGATGCCAGAGTATGATGGATGGACAGTTTGTAGAGAAATAAGAAAAACATCTAATGTTCCAATTATTATGTTGACAGCGAGAAGTGAGGAATTTGATGAATTATTTGGTTTTGAAATGGGAGCAGATGAGTATGTAACAAAGCCATTTAGTCCTAAGATATTAGTAGCTAGAGTGAATGCTTTGTTGAGAAGAGTTGAAAGTAGAAAAGATAAAATTAAATATTTTGATGGGTTAGAAATAGATTATGATGCTCATATTGTTTATGTTGAAGGAAATCCTATAGATTTAAGTCCTAAAGAATATGAACTTTTGATATATATGGTAGAGAATAATGGTAAGGCATTGGAAAGAGAACAAATTTTGAATAAAGTTTGGGGATATGATTATTTTGGAGAATTGAGAACAGTAGATACTCATATTAATCGTTTGAGAATAAAATTAGGGAAAAAAAGTAAGTTGATTAAGACGGTAAGGGGTGTTGGGTATAGATTTGAGGTGAAAAAATGAAAAAATCTATAAGAGTAAGGCTTTTTAGAGGAATTAGTTTTATTATTGTGTTTTTTGTGTTTTTTTCATGGTTTTTAAATTATCAATTTCTTGAAAAGTATTATATTTATAAGAAGAAAAATATGTTGATTGAAAATAGTAAATTAATAGATAGTTTATACAAAGGAAATTTTGAAGATATATATACACAGCTTCAGATATTAGAGAATACTATGGGGGCAAATATAATTATTTTAAATGAAAAAGGTATAAAATATCCTTATTTTAATAAAAGAAAACATATGAATATGTTTTTAAATTCTAAATTGAAAAATAAAGGAGAAGTAGATGGTAAATTTGTTTTTGTAATTCGAAATGATCCAAGATTAAAGATAGATTTTTTGGTTCTTCAAACTTTATTAAAAGAAGGAGATGTGTTGATTTTAAGAGTACCTTTGGCTGCTATAGAGGAAAGTGTAGCTATTGCTAATAAGTTTATGTTTTTTACTGGCATTTTATTTGTTTTAATGGGAAGTATTTGGGCTTTATTGTTTTCGAAAAAGTTTACAAAACCTATATTAGAGCTGAATAGAATTACACAAGCCATGGCGAATTTTGATTTTACTAAAAAGTGTAGTATTATAGAAGAAGATGAAATTGGAGAACTTGGAAAGAATATAAATTATCTTTCAGATCAATTAGACAATGCTATTTTAGAACTTAATAAAAAAAATGAAAAATTGATAAAAGATATAGAAAAAGAAAGAAAATTAGAAGAAATGAGGAAGGAATTTGTTTCTAGTGTTTCACATGAGTTAAAAACACCTATAGCATTAATTCAAGGATATGCAGAAGGATTGATTGAAAATGTAATAGAAGATGAAGAAAGTAAAAATTTTTATTGTGAAGTGATTGTAGATGAAGTTAAAAAAATGGACAAATTGGTAAAAGATTTATTGAATTTATCGCAAATTGAATCTGGGTATTTTCAATTAGAAAAAACTAATTTTAATATATGTGATCTTGTAAATCAAGTTATTAATAAGTATAAAAATATTTTTGAAGAAAAAGAGATTAATTTGAGAATAGAAAATGATGAAAATATACTTGTAAATGGCGATATTATTAGAATAGAGCAAGTATTGGTAAATTTTATTAACAATGCAATTGATCATGTGGATAATAAAAAAATTATAGATATAAGTATAAAGAGTGAAGGTCAAAAAGTTCGTGTATCTGTTTTTAATTCGGGTGAACATATACCAGAAAGCTCATTAGATAAAATATGGACAAGTTTTTATAAGGTAGATAAAGCTAGAACAAGAAATTATGGAGGGTCTGGTTTAGGATTGTCTATTGTTAGAGGGATTTTGGAGCTTCACAATAATAATTTTGGAGTAGATAATGTAGAAGGTGGAGTAATATTTTGGTTTGATATGGATAAAATGGATGAAGATATTTGTTTTTAATTTATTCACGAAAATATACAAATATGATATTATTTAATTGTTTAAATAGTATAGGAGTGACGGAGTATGGAAAGTGAAGTAATACATGAAGAAGAAGTGCTTAGATATTCTAAAATTTTAGAAGGGGTATCGGATATTATAGGGGTTTATAATACTGATAATACAATTATGTTTTACAATAAGGCTGGTTATGATTTTTTTAAAAAAAGATACGATGAAGTTAAAGGAAAAAAATGCTATGAAATGTTTAATAGGAATCAAAAATGTCCTAACTGTCTTTGTGAAAAAGCGATAGAAACTAAACGGATAATAAGAGTAGAAAAGTATATTCCTGAAATTAACAAGTATATTGAATGCAGTTATAATCCAGTATTAAATGATTTAGGAGAAGTGGTATTTGTTGTTGAACAATTAAGAGATATAACTGATAAAAAGATTTTAGAAAATGTACTCAAAGAAAGTGAAGAAAGATATCGTAAAATTGTAGATATTTCTCCAGATGCTATTATTATTACAGTAGATGGAGAAATTGTTTTGGCTAATAAAGAAGCATTAAAATACGTCAATAATCTTGTTGGTAAAAGTATATATAAATATGCTCCTGATTTTGCAAAAATTCTTAATAAAAGGATTAATCAGATATTAAAAAATAAAACAGAAAAAGCTGTATTTGATTATAAGGTTGTTCTTGATGATAATAAAGTAATTGATGTTGAGGTATCTTCAAGTTATTTGGTATATAATGGAAAATCAGCAATTCTATCCATAATGAGAGATATTACAGAAAGGAAAAGGGAGTTATATTCAGCTGCTAAAATGCAAAAGCAGCTTTTGAAAAAACCGTTTTCACTTCCTGATAAGGCTAATATGAGAACTTTGTATGTACCAGCAAAAACGGTTAGTGGAGATTTTTTTTATACTTGTAAAGTTGATGAAAATTTAATAATTGGAATAATAGGGGATGTGAGTGGAAAAGGAGTTACTGCTGCTTTGAATATATCTGCATTTAATGTTTTGTTTCATGAAGCTGTATTGGTTAGTAGTGATTTATATGATATAGTTAATAATTTAAATAAAAAGGTAGTTGATTATTTAGGGGAAAGGTATGTAGCAGCTTGTTGTTTTAGTTTTGATTTCAATAAAAATAAAGCACATATGATAGGAGCTGGTATTAATCAGTTTGTATATGTAAATAAAAACGATGAAATTGAAGAAAAGATTGTAAAAGGACCATTTTTGGGTATGTTTGAAGATAGCAAATTTGATGAACAAATAATTAATTTTAAATCAGGAGATAAATTTTATTTTTATACAGATGGTTTAGATTTTATATTTGATGATAAAACTAAAAAAAATTATATTAAAAAATTGACAATCGATGAATTGAAAAATTACATAAAAGCTCATTTAGATAATATGTTAACTGATGTAAATGGAATAAAGGATGATTGTACATTGCTTGCATTAGAAATAAAATAAGGTGGGTTTGATATGAAGAGAAAAGAGTTTGTTTTATATGGACTAGATAAACATAAGGAAATTATTAATAAAATTATTGAAGATTTAAATGCTTTTGATTATTCTTTTGATATTAAATTAATGCTTACTGAAGCTTTGACGAATGCTTTTAAACACGGTAATAGTAGTAGTGAGGACAAGCCTATATATTTGAGATATAATTACAATGGAATGAGTATAGAATTTGAAATAGAGGATTGTGGGAGAGGATTTGAAAAGGTAGTTATTCCAGATGAGATATCAAGTGAAAATTTATTAAATGATTGTGGAAGAGGGCTGTTCATCATAAATTGCATTGCTGATAAAATTGAATTTAAAAATAGTACTTTAATTATTCAAAAATATTTAAAAGTTATATAATCAATAATTCTAGCTTTGGAAGGAGGATAAAATGAAGAAAATAAGTTTAAAGATCAAATTAATTTTTATGTTTTTAATATTCATATCGATTCCGCTTATTATTTTAGGGTTTACTTCTAGTTTTATGACTTCGCGTACAATGCAGCATGTAACTGAACAAGAATTAAGAAAACTTGCAGTACAAACAGCAGAGTCTATACAAGAGAGTATAAATTCAGTAAATATGTATGTTAAACTTTTAAGTTATAATGAAGATTTTGTTAAAGCAGCATATAGTGGAGGGAGTTATGAAGTTTATGAGTATTTATCAAAACTACAGGATGAAAATAAAGATAAAATCGACATGTTGTTTATTACAGATGCTTCTGGAAAAGGTGTTATAAGTAGTAAATATGAAAATTTTGATATTGATTTAAGTGATAGATTGTACATAAAAAAAGCATTAGGAGGTTCGCCTGCTCAAAGTGAAGTTATTTTATCTAAAGTTAGTAATAAACCTGTAATAGCAATTGCTTATCCTTTAATGTTTGATAATAAAGTTGTAGGTACAATATGTGCAAGTATTAATTTTGATGTTATTTCAAAGCATGTTGCAGAAATAAAGGTTGGTAAACATGGATATGCTTATATGATTGATAGAAATGGTTTGTTTGTTTATCATCCTAAAAAAGAAAAAATATTGAATGAGAATTTAGGAAATACAGATAATGTTGAGTTGAAAAAAATAGTTGATAAAATGAAATCAGGTGAAACTGGAGAAGGATATTATACATATGAAGGAGTGTATAAGTTTGTAGTTTTTGCTCCTGTGAATAATTGGGTTGTAGCAGTAACTGCTAATTATGATGAATATATGGCTTCAGCAATAAAAATAAAAAATAATACAATAATGATTGTTGTAATATCTCTTTTTATTTCTATAATTTTAGCATATTTACTCACTAATAAAAATATAATAAATCCAATAAAAGAATTAGAATCATTAATGACTAAAGCAGGTAATGGTGATTTAACAGTTAGATCAAATATAAATACGAGAGATGAAATACAAACATTAGGTGAATATTTTAATAATATGATTGAACATCAGTCGAATATAATAAAACATGTAAGACAAGGTTCAAAAGAATTAGCAGCATCTTCTGAGGAATTATCTGCATCAACTGAAGAAATAAGTGCATCAACTGAAGAAATATCTAATAATATACAAGAAGTTGCAGCTAATACAGATAATCAAAATAATTCAATAGTTAAAACATCTGAAGTTTTAGTTCAACTTTCAAGCTTAATTCAAATAGCTCAAAGTAAAGCAAGTACAGCAAAAAATAATTCTGATCATACTGTAAATGTTGCTCATGAAGGAAGAATTAAAGTTAAGGAAACTGTTGAAGCTATTAAAAATATTAATAATGTTTCAACGGAAACGGAGAATATATTAAAATCATTAGATGAACTTTCTAAAAAGGTCAGTGGAATTGTCAGTACAATTAATAATATTTCAGATCAAACAAGTTTATTGGCATTAAATGCTACTATTGAAGCTGCAAGAGCTGGAGAGCATGGAAGAGGATTTGCAGTTGTAGCAGATGAAGTTAGAAAGCTTTCAGAACAAACAAATGTAGAAGCAAATGAAATATCGTTATTAGTAAATGAAATGGTAATTCAAATAGATAAAGCTGTGCAGTCAATGAATATTTGTAAGAAAGTAGTAGATAATGGAGTTGTCGTGGCCAGTGATACGGATAAAGCATTTGTAAGTATTATAGATGCAGTTGAACAAATAGTAAAAGATATTGAGGAAATAGTAGATGTTACGAAAGATGAAGTTGCAAGTTCTGATCAAATAATAACTCTTATTGATTCGGTGGCAACTAATACTGAAACTACAGCATTAAACAGTCAAGAGGTTGCTACAGCAACAGAGGAATTATCTTCGGTAATTCAAAACTTAGCTGCTACTTCAGAAGAAACTAGTGCCATGGCAAACAATTTAAATGATCTTGTGAGAAAATTTAAAATTTGAGGTGATTGTGAATGAGCGAAGTAAGTATTTTAATACCTGAGAACTTTGCGGTAGAAGAAGCTAGTGAATTTAGACAAAGAGTAAATGATTTAATGAATGAAGGGAAAAAAAATTTTACACTTAATTTTAGAAATTGTACATTTATAGATAGTACGGGACTTGGAGTATTAGTAGGAATATATAAAAAGTGTAAGGAGGTAAATGGAAGGTTAACACTTCATTCAATGAATCCGAACGTTATGAAGGTCTTTGAATTAACAAGATTAGATAAAGTATTTGAAATTGATGTATAATTTTAAAGGGCTCATAAGTCAGTGCGACTTGTTGAGTCTTTTAATTTGCTTATTATTTTTTCGATTATATTTTATATAATACTACAAAAAAACTCAAAATATGATAAAATATTATGGTTGACTATTAAAAGGAGAGATGAAAATGAGTGTTAAAAGTGAACCTTATATTTTAGTTTTTGGAGCTTCGCTTGTTGATATAATAGGATTTAGTAGTTGTAATTATAAGCCATTTGATTCTACACCAGGTAATATAAAAATATCGTTTGGAGGAGTATGCAGAAATATTGCAGAAAATATGGCACGAGTAGGTGTAAATACAAAATTTATTTCTATTTTAGGGGATGATTCAAAAGGAAGAAGTATGCTTGAGCATTCTAAAATAATTGGATATGATATGAGTGAATCGTTAATTTTAAAAAATGGAGGAACTCCAACATATATGGCTATTTTAGATGAAAATGGTGAAATGGTGTCTGCTATAGCTGACATGAAAAGCATTGATGAAATGAATTTTGAATTTATTGATTCAAAAGCAGATATTATAGAAAATTCTGAATTTACATGTTTAGATGCAGATAATCCTGAAATTTTGGAGTACATATTGACAAAATTTAAAGGAAAAACAAAATTCATATTAGATCCTATTTCTGCTAATAAAGCTGAAAATATAAGACATCTAATAAAATACTTTCACACAATAAAGCCAAACAGACATGAAGCAGAAGTGTTAGTTGGATTTAAAATAAAAGATGATAGAGATTTAAAAAGAGCTGGTGATTACTTTCTATCATTAGGTATAGAAAATGTATTTATAAGTTTAGATGAAGAGGGAATTTATTATTGTAATGAATTAAAGTCGGGCAAAATTAAAGCAAATAATGTAGTAGTTAAGAATGTGACAGGTGCTGGAGATTCATTTGTTGCAGGACTTGGATATGGTTATATGAATAACCTTTCTATAGAAGAAATTGTTAAATTTGCTATTGGAATGTCTATTATTACAATATCTCATGAGGAAACAATACATCCAGATATGAGTTATGAATTGGTTGAAAATACCATTAAATCTACTGATTGGATAGAAATTAAATATTAAAAATACAGTTTAAAAAAGGAATAAAATTATATACAAGTAATTATATATTATATATAGTTTTATTCCTTTTTATGGCAATATATAATTAAATTCGACATTAATTTGTTAAAAAAAATTAAAGAAAACGGTTGCAAACAATTTTGAATTATGATAATATTATAAATGTAAAAAGTATTAATAAAATTTAATAACTCAAAATTTATTTTGTGTGTTACTGATTCGATCAGGCATGAGCAAAAGTTTTGGGTATACGTTGAGGATATGTTTTTATATGAATTATTTAGTTCATATGAAGGAATACTATGTATACCAAAGACTTTGCTTGTGCCTTTTTATTTTTTATAAGAATCATAACCACTAAAAGGAATTATTATCAGTGTTTTGACGAAAAAATTATTATAAGAAAGGAGAAAAGTATATGAAAAAATTATTTGGTGTTTTGCAACAAATTGGTAAAGCGTTAATGCTTCCAGTTGCAATATTACCTGCGGCAGGATTGCTTCTTGCTTTTGGTAATGCAATGCAAAATGAAGCTACTTTAGCTAAGTTACCATTTTTAGGAGCAGGTTGGATTCAAAGTGTCGCTAAAGTTATGGAACAATCAGGTGGAATTGTATTTGCAAACCTTGCATTATTATTTGCAATAGGGGTTGCAGTGGGACTTGCTGATGGAGAAGGAGTTGCAGGTATTGCAGCTGTTATAGGTTTCTTAGTAATGAATGTTACTATGGGAACAGCTGGAGGAATAAAACCTGATATGGTTGGAGCAAATCCAGCTTATGCAAATGTTTTAGGTATTTCAACTCTTCAAACAGGAGTATTTGGTGGTCTTATTGTTGGGGTTTTAGCAGCGATTATGTACAAAAAATATTACAATATGGAACTTCCTCCTTATTTAGGATTCTTTGCAGGAAAAAGATTTGTTCCTATTGTAACTGCAGTATCATCTTTAGTATTAGGTCTTTTAATGTTATTCATATGGCCTCCAGTTCAACATGGATTAAACTGGTTCTCATATAGTATGATAGATGCAAATAGGACATTGGCGGCTTTTGTATTTGGAGTAATTGAAAGATCGTTAATACCATTTGGACTTCATCATATATTCTATTCGCCATTCTGGTTTGAATTTGGAGAATATGTAAATAAAGCAGGAGAAATTGTCAGAGGAGATCAAAGAATTTTCTTTGCTCAAATAAAAGATGGTGTGGAATTAACAGCGGGTACGTTTATGACTGGTAAATTCCCATTTATGATGTTTGGACTTCCAGCAGCAGCACTTGCTATGTATCACGAAGCTAAACCTGAAAAGAAAGCTTTAGTTGGAGGTATAATGGCTTCAGCAGCACTTACATCTTTCTTAACAGGTATTACAGAACCAATAGAATTTACTTTCTTATTCGTAGCACCAGTTTTATACGCAGTACACTGTTTATTTGCGGGATTATCATTTATGTTAATGCACATATTAGGTGTTAAGATAGGTATGACATTCTCTGGTGGAGTTATAGATTTCTTACTATATGGTGTGCTTCCAAACAGAACAGCTTGGTGGTTAGTAATATTAGTGGGATTAGGTTTTGCAGTAATTTATTATATTGGATTTAGATTTGCTATTAGAACATTTAATTTAAAAACTCCTGGTAGAGAAGAAGAAGGAGAAGAAGTAAAAGCTAAAAGTACATCGGGAACAGAACTTGCTTATGGAATATTAAAAGCTTTAGGTGGAAAAGAAAATATAAGTAAGTTAGATGCATGTATAACAAGACTTAGAATAACAGTTAATGATATAAAGAAAGTTGATAAAGACGAATTAAAAGCTTTAGGAGCATCTGGAGTTCTTGAAGTGGGTAATAACTTACAAGCTATATTTGGACCAAAATCTGATACATTAAAGAGCCAAATAAAAGATATTATGTCAGGAAAAACTCCAGTTGTTGCAGATGAAGAAAAAAGTGAAGCAGTGGTAACTAGTGATAAATTGGATTTTGTATCACCATTAAATGGTAAAATTTTAGATATAAAAGACGTACCAGATCAAGTGTTTTCTCAAAAAATAATGGGTGATGGATTTGCTATAGAACCAGTAAATGGAGAGGTAGTATCTCCTGTTGATGGAGTAATAACTACATTCTTCCCAACAAAACACGCTATAGGATTTACTGCTGATAACGGTCAAGAAGTTTTAGTGCACTTTGGTATAGATACAGTTAACTTACAAGGTGAGGGATTTGAAGCTTTAGTTAAAGAAGGAGATAAAGTAAAAGCAGGACAGCCTGTACTTAAAGTTGATTTAAAAGTTGTTAAAGAAAAGGCTGCTTCTACAATAACTCCTATAGTATTTACTAATTTAGCTGAAGGTCAAAGTGTTTCAGTGAAAGTTGGTAAAGAAGTTAAAGCTGGGGACAAAAATATAGTTACTATAAAATAAATTGAAAAAAGTCTACTGCATATGCAGTAGACTTTTTATTATTCTTTTACAGAAAACCAATAAGTAATATTGATTTCATTAGAAGGATTTCTATATCTATGAGGTGTAAATTTACTTACATATATGCTATCTCCTTCTTTTAGTAAATATGTTTCATTATTTATCTGTATTTCAAGAGACCCTTTTACAACAATTCCAAGTTCATCATAATTATGTCCCCAAGAAATGTCGCTGTATTTACTATTGCCTTCAATTGATATAGAAATACCGTTTAATTCTTTATTGCCATTAGTTAGCATTTCGAATTTTATTTTTTTATCTTCTGTAGTAAATATTTCTTTTCTTTCATTTTTGCGAATTATGAAATCTTTTTCGCTAGTAGATTGTAAAATTTCCATTAAATTTATTCCAAGAACTTCACATATAAGTTGTAAATTACTTACGGAAGGGCTGTTTAAATTTCTTTCTAAGTTACTTATAAACCCTATAGATAAGTTTGTAAGTTCAGATAATTCTTTTATAGTTAATCCTTTTTTCTTTCTAAAATATTTAATTTTCTCTCCTAACTCCATTGCACTCTCCTTTACTATTTGTTGTTTTATAAGTTGTTTAGATAAGTAAATTATACCACAAATTAATTAGTAATATCTATATGTAACTAAATTATTTAACCCAGATTGTTTCGAAATTGTGAAAAAAATAATAAAAAAATGAAAAAAAGTATAGACATTATAAAATTTTTTGATATACTAAGAATTGTGTTTTGTATGCTTAAAAAATACATAAAATTGTCGACATTTTTTTATTATTAAGGAGGTTAAATTTAATGGAACTAATTAAAGGAACAATTTTGTTATTATTTTGTTTATCGCTTTTTTCATTATTTAGTTTAAAAGCTCCAAAGGGAATGAAAGCTATGGGAGCTTTGGCTGATGCAGCTGTAGCGAGTTTTCTTGTAGAAGCTTTTCAAAGTTATGTTGGTGGAGATATGTTGCATATAAAACTGTTAAAAGATACAGGACTTGCTTCAGGAGGTATGGGTGGAGCAGCTGCGGCTACTTTAGTACCATTGGCTTTAGGAGTTAGTCCGGTTTATGCTGTATTAATAGGTTGTGCTTGTGCAGGATTTGGTATATTGCCAGGTTTTGTTGCAGGATATTTACTTTCTTTTATAGTGCCAAAAATAGAAAAGAAAGTGCCAGCGGGATTAGATTTAATTACATGTATAGTGTTTGTTGCACCGCTTGCTAGATTGATAGGTAATGTTGCTACTCCTGTAGTAGATGCTACATTATTAAATATAGGTGGTATAATAACTTCAGCTGCAAATAGCAACCCGATAATAATGGGATTTATTTTAGGTGGAGTTATTACAGTGGTTGCTACTGCACCGTTAAGTTCAATGGCATTAACTGCTATGCTTGGACTTAAAGGACTTCCAATGGCTATAGGGGCACTTTCGGTTATGGGATCTTCGTTTATGAATTATGTGTTCTTTGATAGAATGAAATTTGGTGATAGAAGTACAACTATAGCAGTTGCAATTGAGCCATTAACTCAAGCAGATATAATTTCTGCAAATCCAATTCCTGTTTATGTAACTAATTTTATAGGTGGAGGATTAGCTGGGATTATAGTATCTCAATTTGGATTAATAAATAATGCAACAGGAACAGCAACTCCAATAGCAGGATTAATGGTTATGTATGGATTTAATGATCCTAAAACTGTTACTATAGCAGCGTTACTTTGTGCACTTGCGGGAATGTCTGCAGGATTTTTAGGGTCAATAATATTTAAAAATTATAAAATTAGAACAGTTGAAGAGATAAGAGGAACATCTAGTAAAGAAGAAATTGTTGCGTAATAAGTGATTTTAGGGACAACACAAATTGTGTTGTCCTTTTTTGTTAAATTAATATTCATTTATATATAATTATTTTTTAGTATAATAGTTATAGAAAATATAAATAGGGGTGTATTTATGGAAAAGACAAGAAAGCTAATATTTATGTCAATATTGGTAGCACAAAGTTTAATTTTATACATAGTAGAGATGTATATGCCTAATCCTTTTACAGCTATAGCTCCTGGAGCAAAATTAGGACTTTCTAATATAATAACTTTGATATCTTTGATTTTTATAGGATTTAAAGATACTTTTGTAGTGTTGGTTATAAGGATAATATTGGCTTCGATGTTTTTTGGAGGGTTATCAGCTTTTTTATATAGTATAGCTGGTGGGATTTTGAGTTTAGTGGTGATGGGTATTATATTAAAGTTAAATAAAATTAATTATGGTTTAATAGGGATAAGTATAATAGGTTCTATATTTCACAATATAGGACAACTTATAATGGCTTCTATTATAATACAAAATATTGGGATATTTATATATTTACCTGTATTATTATTATCTTCTATACCAACTGGATTATTTGTGGGATTGGTTTGTGGTTTTTTGATGAAAAATAAAAATATTCAAAATTCTTTAAATGTAAAAGGTGTTGAGTTTAAATTATATAATTTGAAGAAATTAGATGTTATTTTGATAATAATTCTTATTATTGTAAATTTAGGAATTATATTTAATATTAAAAATAAAGATGATATGTCTGAGAAGTGGGTTGAGATAGTTGTACAAGGAAAAACATATAAAAAAGTTTTAATTCAAGATAAAAGTTATGAAGAAAAAATAAAAATTACTACTAAGTTTGGATATAATTATGTTTATATTCATGATGGAGGAGTAGAAATAATAGATGCAGATTGTCATGATAAAATATGTATAAAAACAGGATTTATAGATAAAGAGGGAGAAATTATAGCTTGTTTACCTCATAAAATGTATGTGAAGATTTTAGGAGAAAATGAAGAAGTAGATAATGTATCATATTAAATGAATGTATATTTATACTGTATTTTGAATAGAAAGTTGACTGCACATTCGTGATTTTAGTCGTGAGTTAAGTCGACAAAGTTAAATACATATGTTATAATAAATAAAAAGAACCATAGGAACTATGGGGGTAGCTTGGTAAATTTCTTATCAATAGATGAGATTATCCAAGAATCTTGCGACTTTAGTCGTAAGAGGTTCAAAAAATGTGATTGGGAATTATTTAAATATAGCTGACTAAGTGGTGATAATTATGAAAAATGACAGTTTGGTTATGTTAAAGGAAAATATAGAGGATTTAAGAGAAGAAATTAATAGGTATATAGAATACCCAGATATTTTTAAAGAGGAAATATTACTTACAAGTAGAAGAATAGATGAACTTATAAATGAATATTTAAAATTACAACGTTTTTAATTTTTAAAGAAACGGACACTGTTGCCGTTTCTTTTTTTGTATACTAATTTGTCTATTGGGTAATAATTTTAGTGAGAATAGTTGAGAAATCCTCTTTTAAAAAATTGATATTTAGGGGAAAGCATTATGAGCAAACTTATTAAATCCATATTAATAATTATAATATGCTATAGTTTTGTAAAGTTTATTAAATACATAACTAAGAAAATTTTTGATATAACTAGGTTTGATATTCAATATGAAAAAACAGTGAGAAGTATTATAATATCAATTTCTTATTACTTATCGTTTTTTACAGCGTGTATATTAATTTTAAAAGAATATGGAATAATAGATTTAAATCAGACTACTATTTTAACTGGTGCTGGGTTATTTGGTTTAATAGCTGGATTTGCGTTGCAAAACTTGATAAAAGATATATTGAATGGTTTTTTTATATTATTTGAAAAACAAATGAAGGTAGGAGATTTCGTATTAATAAATGAAAAATTTAGGGGAACTATTGAGGAAATAGGGCTTAGGAGTATTAGTATAAGAGATTGGAATTTGAAAAGAATAAGTTTACCTAATGGTGAAATAAAATCTATTGTTAATTATAGTAGAGAAAAAATGAGGGTAATAATTCATGTTAAAGTATCTTATGAAACCGATCCAAGATTAGTAATACAGGCTTTAGATGAGGTGTGTTCTTTCTTAAATGAAAAATATAAAGAATTTTTGGTGAAAAACATAATGAATGAGCCATCAAATCCATTTGAAGTATATGGTGTAACGGATATATATAAAGATAGTGTAGGTGCTCAATATACAATAACTGGTGTTGTTCAGGCATTTAAATATTTTACTATATCAAAAGATGCAAGGCTAAATATCCTTATTAAGTTTAAAGAAAAGGGAATTAAGATAGCTTATCCTAAAATGGTTATTGTCAATCCAGAAAAATATGAGAGTTATTTATGAAAATTTTGACAAATACATTTGAGAAAACGATTGTAATTAATTTGATATTATGATATCATATAGACTAAGGAAAGTTAATAAAATATACAGGTCCTTATCTGGATAATAGGGAAGAACGGTTAGAATCCGTCGCAGCCCCCGCTACTGTATTTGATGACGAAACCTAATTATACCACTGCAAGTTTACTTGTGGGAAGGTGAGGGAGTAGGATGAATCATAAGTCAGGAGACCTGCCTGTATATAACTTTTCAAGCCTTCGGAGGGAAGGGTCAGGAAAAAGTGATAGTTATTCCTGTCCTAGTACGTCGAGGCAGGTTTTTTTATACATTTTTCTTTCCCTAAATATATTTTAATCGCCCCAGGCCTTTAAGGGCCTATTTTTTTTTAGTTTTAGATATTTCCTTTGAAATTATTCACAATAGGGTTAAATAGTAATATATTAAAAATAAATTATGAATAAAGAGGTGGCATATGATTCATAAGGAAATGATAATTAGACTATTACTTGCTCTTTTTATAGGAGGTACAGTAGGAATAGAAAGGGAGAAATCACATCAATGGGCAGGATTTAGAACACATATACTGGTATCTGTTGGTTCTTGTGTGGTTTCAGTTACATCATTGATGTTATTTCGTGATCATGTACAATATGTAAATTTAGATCCAGCTAGAATGCCTGCTCAAATTTTGTCTGGAATAGGTTTTTTAGGTGGAGGAGCTATACTTAAAACATCGAATAGTATTAGGGGGCTTACGACTGCGGCTGGTATGTGGGTAACGGCGTGTATTGGGATAGCTATAGGTTTTGGATATTATTATTTAGCTTTTATGGCTTGGTTTATATTGATGATAACTTTATATATATTAAAATTTATAGACAAAAAGGTTGTGTTGAGTAAAACATCGAATTTTTATATTGAAACGTTGAATATATCTCAAACGATATCTAAAGTTGTTTCTATAATAGAAAGAAATAGAATTGTGATAAAAAATATAGAAATATCTCAAAGTGAGGATAAATTTTGGAATATGACATTAACAGTTATGTATAACAGTAAAATACCGTTTAAGGGAATAATTGAAAAAATTTTAGAAATAGATGATATAATAAAGGTTGATTATGAAGAATAATGTAGAATTGTTGTTTACAAAATTCTACAAAAAAATTAAAATTAAATTGATAGTTTAAATATATGAATAAGGATGTGTTTGATTTGAATAGTATAAAATTGATAACAGACAGCTCTTGTGATTTGCCGGAAAATATAATAAAAGAGTATAATATCTCTGTGATTCCTTTAAATATATTATTTGAGGATAAGTGTTATTTAGATGGTGTGGATATTGATAAAAAAGAGTTTTATAAAAAAATTAAAAATGCTGATAAACTTCCTAAGACATCAAGTCCATCACCAGATAGGTTTTTAAAAGAATATAATTGTGAAGAAGAAAATATATTGGTTATTTCATTATCTTCAGATTTATCGAGTACGTATAATAATGCTTTAATAGGAAAAAATATGTATTTAGAAGAACATAAATCAAAAAGAATAGAAGTTGTAGATTCAAGAACTGCTTCTATGGGGTTAGGACTTTTAGTTTTAAAAGTTGCTAAGTTGATTAAAGAAGGAAAGGATATAGATTATATATTAAAAAAAATAGAGGAAAATATAAAAAATTCTTTTACTTATGTAGTGTTAGATACTATAGAAAATGCAGTAAAATCTGGTAGAATAAGTTCTTTTAAGGAAAAGATAGTTCAAATTTTAAATTTAAAAGTTATTATTAAAGTAGAAGATGGATTAGTTAAAGTGTTTGATAAAGCAAGAGGAGATAAAAAAAGTTTAAATAAATTAATTGGTTTTATAGAAGATGCTGGAATTAATACTTCAGAAAAAATATTAGCAATATGTCATGCTAATGCTTTGGATAAGGCTTTAAAATTAAAAGAGTTAATAAATAAAAAACATAAATTTAAAAATATAATAATATCTGAAATAGGTGCTGCAATAGGTACTTATTCATCAACTGGAGCAGTGCTTATCAGTTTTTAACAAGGAGGAATATTATGGGAATAGAAAGAAGTAATATTAAAGAGGAATATAAATGGGATTTAGAAAGCATTTATTCAAATGAAGAAGAATTGAATAAAGATTTTGAAGAAATAAAAAAATTTTTAAATGAGATAAAGAAATATAAAGGAACTTTAGGAGATTCTAAAGAAAATTTATATAACACTTTATACTTGTATGAAAAGATATTAAGAATATCTGAAAATATATATGTGTATACTCATATGAAGCAACATGAAGATACTAGAAATAATAAAAATCAAGCTCTATCTGGTAAATCAGAAATGCTTTCAACTGAAATATCTACAGTAACTTCTTTTATAGTTCCAGAAATAATTTCAATTAAAGAAGAAGATATGAATAAATATATGGAAGATGAAAAATTAAAATACTATAAAAAATTTATAGATGAAATATTAAGAAAGAAGCCATATACATTATCTCAAAGAGAGGAAGAATTGCTTGCGCTATCTTCTGATATTGCTAATACAGCTGAAAATACATTTGAAATGTTGTCTTTTGCGGATATTAAATTTCCAGAAATAGAAGATGAACAAGGAAATAAAATAAGAATTACTCATGCAAATTTTTCTAAGTTTTTACAGAGTAAAAATAGAGATATAAGAAAAAGTGCTTTTAAATCTGTATATGAAACGTATGGAAAATATATAAATACGTTTGCTTCGACATTATCGGGAAGTGTAAAAAGGGAGATTTTTTATTCAAAAGCTAGAAATTATAATTCTGCTATAGAAGCTTCTTTGTTTGAAGACAATATAAATTTAAAAGTGTATGATAATTTAATAAAAGTTGTAACAAAAAATTTAGAGCCAATGTATAAGTATTTAAAATTGAAAAAGGAATTTTTGAATATTAAAGAGCTTCATATGTATGATTTATATGCTCCTTTAGTTTCAGAATTAGATATGAATATAAAATATGAAGAAGCTAAAGATATAATATTAAATGCTTTAAAGCCTTTAGGAGATGATTATTTAAGCATAGTTAAAAAGGCATTTGATGAAAGATGGATAGATGTTTATGAAAATGAAGGTAAAAAAGGAGGAGCTTATTCTTGGGGAAGTTATGATTCTCATCCTTTTATATTGTTAAATTATAAAGATGATTTGAATTCTTTATTTACTTTAGTTCATGAACTTGGACATTCTCTGCATAGTTATTATTCGAGAAAAAATCAGCCGTATATATATTCGCATTATAAAATATTTGTAGCTGAAGTTGCTTCTACTTTAAATGAACAATTATTGATGGATTATATGTTGAATAATGCTAAGAGTAGAGAAGAAAAATTGTACCTTTTAAATTATTATTTAGAACAATTTAGAACTACAGTATATAGACAAACTATGTTTGCTGAATTTGAAAAAATTATTCATGAAAAATATGAAAAAGGTGAAGCGTTAACTAGTGATGAGTATTGTGATATTTACTATAACTTAAATTTAAAGTATTATGGAAAAGATACTTGTGTTGATAGAGATATTTCTTTAGAGTGGGCGAGGGTACCTCATTTTTATTCTAATTTTTATGTATATAAATATGCTACTGGTTTTTCAGCTGCTTCTACTTTGAGTTATAAAATATTGAATAAAGGAAAAGGAGTTGTTGAAAAATATTTAGAGTTTTTAAAAAGTGGAGGTTCTGATTATCCTTTAAATCAACTAAAAAAAGCTGGGGTAGATATGGAAGATGAAAATTCAATTCAAATAGCTCTAGATAAATTTAAAAATTTAGTTGATGATTTAGAAAAAGAAAAATAATTTTAATTGTTGAGGAAAGTCCTGATATTTTTAATATTGGGACTTTTTTTTAGGTGCTTTTATCCTATTTATTTTTTTGGTGTATAAGAATAGTATAGTATAAGAGGTGATAATGTTGAGACTTGTAAATATAAATTATATAGATGTTAAAAAATATGAATATTATGTAGGGAGACCTATATATTGTGATGGTTTATTGTTGCTTCAAGATAAAGTGAAGTTAAATGAAAATTATATAAAACAATTAATTTTAAAGGGAATAAACTATATTTATGTAGTAGATGAAATATCTGAAGGTATAGAAATAAATGAAATTATTCCCAATGAAAAATTTATAGAAGCTAAACAGATTATAAAAGATCAGTTTAATACAATAAAAAAGGGAAAAAATATAGGGCTTAATATGACTATTATAAATAATACAGTGTCAGAGCTTTTAGATATATTAACATCAAATAGAGATATTTCTTATAATGTAAACCAATTGAGAATAGTAGATGATTATCTTTATGAACATAGTTTAAATGTAACAGTATCTTGTATTTATATTGGAATACTTTTGAAGTATGATAAAATAAAGCTTCAAAAATTGGCTTTAGGAGCTTTGCTTCATGATATAGGAAAAACTTTTATAGATTCTCGTATTTTAAATAAGCCATCAAAGCTTACTGCAGATGAGAGAAAAGAGATAGAAAAACATCCTGAACTTGGATATAGGTATATAAATGATAATTATGGAGAAGAAATTTCTTCTATTAGCAAACAAATTATACTTCAACATCATGAAAAATGGAATGGAACTGGTTATCCTAATCAACTTAGTGGAGAAGCTATATATATATTGGCGAGAATTTGTTCTATAGCAGATGTATTTGATGCTTTAACAACTGATAGAGTTTATAGAAAAGCAATGACTGTTTATGCTGCTTCAGAATATATATATAGTTTGGGTTATAATGAATTTGATTTTGAAATAGTTAAACTTTTTTTATCGAGAGTTGTTAAATTTAAAGAAGGTTCTATAGTGAAGTTGTCTGATGGGTCAAAAGCTATAGTGTATTCTCAAAATAAGTGTATGCTAGATAGGCCTGTTGTAAAGCTTTTGGTAGATAAAAAAGGAAGATTTGTATCTCATAAAAATATATTTTTGGATTTGATGGAAGAAAAGACTTTATTTATAGAGAAACAATTAGAAAATATAGCTTTAAATTAGGGTGATAAAATGAAATGCTTTAAAAAAATTTTAGTAATAGCTTTTACTGTATCTTTTGTATCTCAAATATATGTAAATTTGTTTATAAGTGATTTTAGGATATCTGTTGCTGTTATATTTTTCTCCTTATTTTTAATTCTTTTTGAGAAAATAGACATAATAAAAGCTTCTGTTGTTACATCTGCTATAGTGTTTTTGTTTAGAGTTTTGG
The DNA here is from genome assembly GCF_900129915.1 of Tepidibacter thalassicus DSM 15285. Classification (GTDB taxonomy): domain Bacteria; phylum Bacillota; class Clostridia; order Peptostreptococcales; family Peptostreptococcaceae; genus Tepidibacter; species Tepidibacter thalassicus. Next base: position 159,314 of record NZ_FQXH01000006.1, on the reverse strand, counting down.
TGTATTCTATTATAAATTTAAATTTATATAAGTCTTTTGTTGCGAATTATCCTGTCGTTATTTTTTATTTATTGTATGGGGTTTTATTTAAGATTTTTAATATAGGAAATAAAAAAAATATATATGTAATATTTGCAAGTTTGTGGACATGTGATTTTATATCTAATACATGTGAGATATTATTTAGAATTAATAATAAGTTAAATAGCGATATATATATTATTATTAAAATTTTAGCTGCAGTTGCTTTGTTTAGGTCTATATTGATTTTAGTAGTTTTGAATATAATAAAAAAATATAATATTTTGTTAGAAAAAGAAGAACATGAAGAAAGGTATAGAAAGTTAATTTTTTTAATATCTAGTTTGAAATCGGAAGTATATTTTATGAATAAAAATATGGATAATATAGAAGATGTTATGACAAAATCATTTAAATTATACGAAATATTGAATAATATTAATATACAGGATAATATAAAAGAGTTGTCTCTTTCTATAACAAAAGATATTCATGAAATTAAAAAAGATTATGTTAGAGTTATAAAGGGGATAGAAGAATTTACAAATATTAAATCAAATTATAAAAAAATGAGTTTAAATTATATATTTAATATATTGGAAGATAGTACTAAAAAGTTTATAAATTCTAGTGGAAAAGATATAGATATCGTGTTTAAAAATGATGTAGATATACAAGTTAAAGATCATTATATGTTAATATCAATACTTAGAAATTTAATAAATAATTCAATTGAAGCAATAGATGGATTGGAACGTAAGGGAATTATAGAAGTTAGTCATTTTATTTCTTCAAATAATCATGTGTTTAGAATATGTGATAATGGAAAAGGTATAAAAGATAGAGATAAGGAATACATATTTAAACCTGGATTTTCGACAAAATTTGATATTAATACAGGAGATATTAATAGAGGAATAGGACTTACAATAGTAAAGGAAATGGTTGAAAATCATTTTTGTGGAGAAATAAATGTAATTTCTAAGTACAAAATTGGAACTGTTTTTGAAATTATAATACCAAAGTACAATTTGGAGGGGGAATGATTTTGAAGTTTTATGTAGTTGATGATGATATTAGTATAATAAGAATATTAGAAAATATAATAGAAGATAAAAATTTGGGAGAAGTTATAGGCTACTCTTTAGGTGGAGAGAAATGTGTACAAGATATTATTCTCAAAAAACCTGATATAGTTATAATTGATTTGTTAATGCCAGAAAAAGATGGAATAGATATTGTTAAAGAAATTAAGGAAATAAGAGAAGATATTAAATTTATAATGATATCTCAAGTTTCTTCTAAAGATATGATAGCTAAAGCATATATGCAAGGTATAGAGTTTTTTATAAATAAGCCTATAAATATAATAGAAGTAGTCGGGGTTATTAACAATGTCAAAGAGAAGATTGAAATGGGTAAAACCTTGATTAGTATTAAGAATATGTTTTCGGAATTGAATTTAAGTAAGTATAATGCAAGAAATGATTCGAATATTTCAAATATAAGATTTATATTGTCAAAACTTGGGATAGCAGGTGAAATGGGAAGTAAAGATATAATGATGGTATGTGAGTATTTAATTAGTAAAGGTGAAAAGAATTTAAATTACAAGATAAGTGAAATTTGCAAAATATTAAGTGATAATCCAAAGGCTATGGAACAGAGAATAAGAAGAGCTATAAATAAAGCTTTAAGTAATATATCGAGTTTAGGTATAGAAGATTATATGAATGATGATTTTTTGACATATTCAAATTCTCTGTTTAATTTTGAAGACGTGAAAGCTGAAATGGATTATATGAGAGGGAAGAATGCTGCTGGTGGAAAGATAAGTGTGAAAAAGTTTATTGAAGGATTACTTATACAAAATGAAATATAGATTATATTAAATTGCAATTTCTTGAAAATTGCAGAGTATTATTTTGAATATTTCAGTATTTTTTTGTATCTTCCGTGTAAAATAAAACTGTAAATACAAATAATAAAAAATATGTATTAAATATATTATAAAACAAAATTTAGTATTTGATGGAAAATAAGGAGGGGAAGATATGAAAAAATTAAGTCTTACAAGTAAGATTTTTATAGGACTTTTATTAGGTCTTGTGCTTGGAATAATTTTAAATAGAATGCCTTCTGGGTATTTTAAAGATGTTGTTTTGATAAATGGTATTTTTAAGGTTGTAGGAAGTGTATTTATAAATGCTATTAAAATGCTGGTAGTTCCGTTGGTATTTATATCGCTAGTTTGTGGGGCTTCTTCTATTGGCGATGTTAAGAAGTTAGGAAGAGTAGGAGTAAAAACTTTAGGATTTTATGTTTTGACAACTGCTATAGCAATAAGTCTTGCTTTAGTAGTAGGTAAAATTATAAATCCAGGGATTGGACTAGATTTGTCTTATATAATAAAACAAAAACCTACAATAGGAGAGGGTAAGGCATTAGTTGATGTTATAATAGATATGGTACCTACAAATCCGATAGCTTCCATGGCAAACGGATCAATGCTTCAAATTATAGTATTTTCTCTTTTAATGGGTATAAGCATGGCTCTCGTTGGAGAAAAGGCAAATCCAGTTATTCAAATATTTAATTCTTTAAATGAGATAGTTATGAAAATGGTAATGGTAGTTATGGAATTTGCACCATTTGGAGTATTTGCATTGATTACTAAGACTTTTGCAACAGTTGGGTTTGAAGCTATGGGTTCGCTTATTAAGTATATGATTGCTGTAGTGCTCACGTTGATAATTCATGCATTATTGACTTATATGGGAATATTAAGTACAGTTGGAAAGTTAAATCCTATGGTATTTTTTAAGAAGTTTTTACCTGTAGCTGGGGTTGCTTTTTCAACTTCATCTAGTAATGCAACTCTTCCGGTTACAATTGAAGCGGTAGAGAATATGGGAGTGTCAAAGAATATTGCATCGTTTACAATTCCTCTTGGAGCTACTATAAATATGGATGGTACGGCTATAATGCAAGGGGTTGCAGCGATATTTATATCTCAAGTTTATGGAATAGATTTATCTATGCAGGCATTTTTAACTATAATACTTACGGCAACTCTTGCTTCTGTTGGAACTGCTGGAGTTCCAGGGGTTGGAATGATAACATTATCTATGGTTCTTCAATCTGTAGGACTTCCTGTTGAAGGAATTGCTTTAATTATAGGTATAGATAGAATACTTGATATGTGTAGAACAGTTATAAATATAACAGGAGATTCAGTTTGTACAATAGTTGTTTCGAAAACTGAAGGAGAATTTGATGAAAATATGTATTATTCAAATTAAAAAAAGGGTGAATTTTACACCCTTTATTTTTTGTTTCTATTTTTGTATTTAATTCTATCATTTTCGTTTAATATTTTTTTTCTAAGTCTTATAGAATCTGGAGTTATTTCTACAAGTTCATCATCGGTTATAAATTCTAATGCTTCTTCTAAAGTAAATGTTTTAGGAGGAGTTAATTTTATAGCATCATCAGAACCTGATGCTCTTGTATTAGTTAATTTTTTATTTTTACATGGATTAACTACCATATCTTCTTTCCTAGAATTCATTCCTATAATCATACCTTCATAAACTTCAGTACCTGGCTTTATAAACATAGTAGCTCTTTCACTTAAATTGAATAAAGAATAAGCCATGGCAGTTCCTTTGTTTTGAGATATTAAAACTCCATTTGATCTTTGAGGTATTTCACCTTTATATTCTTCAAATCTTTCGAAAGAACGTACAATAGTTCCTTCTCCTCGAGTATCGTTTATAAATTCACTTCTATATCCAATTAAACCTCTAGTTGGAACGATATATTCGAGTTTTGTGTAATTATTTTCAGATTCCATGCTTTGCATAATTCCTTTTCTCAAATTAAGCTTAGATATTACAGTTCCAGAATATTCATCGGGAACATTTATAATAACTCGTTCAACTGGTTCTACTAATTTTCCGTTTTCTCTATGCATTAAGACCTCAGGTTTAGAGACTGAAAGTTCATATCCTTCTCTTCTCATATTTTCAATAAGTATAGATAAATGAAGTTCACCTCTACCTGAAACTTTGTATCCATCAGTAGTATCTAGTGGTTCTACTTTAAGACCTATATTTACTTCAAGTTCTTTTTCAAGTCTATCTTTTAGATGTCTTGTAGTTAAAAATTTTCCACTTTGTCCAGCAAAAGGAGAATCATTAACTAAAAAGTTCATAGATAAAGTAGGTTCTTCTATTTTTATCATTTCCATAGGAATTACATTGTCTTCATTACAAACTGTTTCTCCTATTGATATATCGGATATACCTGCAATAACCACAATATCTCCACTTTTTGCTTCATTTTTTGGAACTTGTTTTAAACCTTCATATACAAAAAGTTTAGATATTTTACCTTTTTCAATAGATCCATTTCTTTTTGAAATAGAAACTGTTTGACCGTTTTTAAGAGTGCCTTTATATATTCTTCCTATACCTAATCTTCCAATATAATCATCGTAAGCAAGTGCGGATATTTGCATTTGAAGAGGTTCATTGTCATAATCGGGATATACATTTACGTGATTAAGTATTGTTTCAAATAAAGGAGATAAGTCATTGCTTTCATCTTCTAGTTCTTTTTTTGCAATTCCATCTTTTGCTATACCATATATAATTGGAAAATCTAATTGTTCATCGGTAGCATTTAAATCGACAAATAAGTCAAATACCATATCTACTACTTCTTCAGCTCTTTGATCTTTTTTATCAATTTTATTTATAAATAAAATTGGTTTTAAGCCTAACTCTAAAGATTTTTGAAGAACAAATCTAGTTTGAGGCATAGGGCCTTCGCTAGAATCGACTAGTAAAATTACAGTATCTACAGTTTTTATAACTCTTTCAACTTCAGAAGAAAAATCAGAGTGTCCAGGTGTATCGACGATATTTATTTTTACCCCTTTATACTGTATAGAACAGTTCTTTGAGTATATAGTTATACCTCTTTCTCTTTCTAAATCATTGCTATCCATTACACATTCTACTACTTCTTGGTTTTCTCTAAAAACTCCACTTTGGCTTAAAAAAGCATCTACCAAAGTAGATTTTCCTGCATCTACGTGAGCTATAACTGCTATATTTATTATTTCTTGTTTTTTTGACATAAAAAACTTCCTTTCTTTAAAAATTGCATTCTTATATTTTACACCTGATTGCATAAATAATCAAATGTTATTTTTAAAAATAATAATTTAACAATTATTTAATAAATTTAATTAATACATAACAAATAATTAATATTTTTATAACAAATAAATAGTATTCTAGATATGTATTAAAGTTACATATAAAAAATTGAAGGGAGAATGGGTATGATAACTTGTAGTATCAAAAAAATTTTTTCTTTGGGATTAATAGGGGTTTTATCGGTTTGGATTTTAGTAGGATGTGGAATGAAAACTGAAGATTCTCAGGAAAAATTAAGCAAAACAATAGTAATAGATGGGTCTAGTACTGTATATCCAATAAGTGAGGCTGTTGCTGAAGAATTTCAAAAGAAAAATCAAGGTGTAAAAGTTACAGTGAATTTCTCGGGTACAGGAGGTGGATTTGAGAAGTTTTTAGCAAAAGAAACTGATATAAATGATGCATCAAGGCCTATAAAAGATAAAGAACTTAAAAAAGCACAAGATGTAGGGATTGATTATTTGGAATTTAAAATTGCATATGATGGACTTTCTGTAGTAGTAAATAAAGACAATGATTTTGTAGATTATTTGACTATAGAAGAACTTAATAAAATATGGAAACCAAATAGTAATGTTAAAACGTGGAAAGATGTAAGAGAGGAATGGCCGGCTGAACCTATAAAACTTTATGGACCAGGAAGTGATTCTGGAACATTTGATTATTTTACAGAAGAAATAAATGGAGAAGCTGGGGCAATAAGGGTTGATTATACTGCGAGTGAAGATGACAATGTTTTAGTAAATGGCATATCGGGAGATAAATACTCTTTAGGATTTTTTGGATATGCATATTATATAGAAAATAAAGATAAGCTGAAAGTAGTTCCAATAGATTCGGGAAATGGACCTATTGAACCTAATGCTCAAACAATAGAAAATGGGAAGTATGAACCTCTTTCAAGACCGCTATTTATATACGTAAATAAAGAGTCTTTGCAGAAACCAGAAGTTAATAAGTTTGTAAAATATTATTTGACAGAAGGAAAAGAATTAATTTCGGAAGTTGGATATGTTAAATTGCCGCAATCTGAGTATGATAATCAACTTTCTGAAATGGAATAATTTTTATTAAATACAAGAGCTCCAGCTGGGCTCTTTATTATTATAATTTGGAGGAATGGAGTATGAAGAGTTTAAAAGAGAAAGTGATAAGGTACATTCTATTTGTTTTTGGAATTGTATCTATAATTATAACTGTTAATATATTTTTAATTTTGATTAAAGAAAGTGCATTGTTTTTTACTCATGTATCTTTAGTGGAGTTTTTCACAAAAAAACAGTGGACTCCGCTTTTAAAACCTCAGCATTTTGGAGTATTGCCATTAGTTTGTGGAACTTTTTTGATAGTATTTTTTTCGTCTATAATTTCTATACCAATAGGAATTTTAAGTGCTATTTATTTGAGTGAATATTCAAATAAAAAAGTTAGAAAAGTAGTTAAACCTATTTTAGAAATATTAGCAGGAATACCTTCTATAGTTTATGGTTTTTTTGCACTTAATTTTTTAACTCCTATACTTCAAAAATTAATACCTCAAACGAATATTTATAATGCATTAAGTGCTGCTGTAGCTGTAGGCATAATGACTATTCCAACGGTATTGTCTTTAAGTGAGGATTCTATGCAGGCAGTTCCTAAAAGTTTAAGAGAAGGTGCTTATGCTCTTGGGCTTACAAAATTTGAAGTTGTATTTGGGGTGATTTTACCTGCATCTATATCGGGAATAATATCGTCTTTTATTTTAGCTATATCAAGAGCAATAGGGGAAACAATGATAGTTGCTCTTGCTGCCGGGTCAACTCCAAAGTTTACTTTAAATCCACTTGAAAGTATTCAAACTATGACAGGATTTATAGTTCAAGTAAGTCAAGGAGATACAGCAAAAGGAACAATAGAAGCTCAAACTTTATTTGTAGTTGCTATGCTTTTGTTTATTATTACATTGCTTATGAATGTATTATCTAGATATATTGCCAATAAATTTAGGGAGGAATTTTGATGGATGTTATAAATTTAAAAAATAAAAAATTAATTAGTAAGGAATTTTGTGATGTAGGAAATTTAAGAAAGAGAAAATTTATAAATGAAATTTTCCACTTTGTATTATTAGTATCTATATCGTTTAGTATAATAATGTTAATTTTTCTTTTTTATGGTGTGTTTAAGAGGGGAATATCTCATGTTAATATTGATTTCTTTTTAAATTACACATCTAGGATTGCTAGTAAATCAGGAATAAGAGCAGCTATACTTGGAACTTTATGGATAAATATATTGACAATTTTTATTGCATTTCCTTTAGGGCTTGGGACAGCTATATATATAGAAGAATATGCGCCTAAAAATAAATTTACAAATTTAATACAAGTTAATATAAGTAATTTAGCAGGAGTACCATCTGTAGTGTATGGAATATTAGGACTTTCTTTGTTTGTTAGATATTTTAATTTGGGGAGAAGTATTTTATCTGCATCTTTAACTATGGCTCTTTTGATACTTCCAATAATAATAGTTTCATCTCAGGAAGCTTTAAAAACGGTACCAAAGGAGTTAAAAGAAGCTTCTTTTGCGTTGGGGGCTACTAAATGGGATACAATAATAGGAGTTATTATACCTTATGCTATGCCTGGAATATTAACGGGTACAATACTTGCATTATCAAGAGCTATAGGAGAAGTAGCACCACTTGTAATTGTTGGAGGAGCAGCTGGAATTTGGTTTTCTCCAAAAGGGATATTTGATGAATTTACAACTTTGCCTCTTCAAATATATAATTGGGTATCAAAACCTCAGGTTGAATTTCAAAATGTTGCATCTGCAGGGATAATAGTTTTACTTATAGTTTTAGTATTTATAAATTTAATAGCGATTTTATTAAGAAATAAGTATCAAGATAGAATAAAATAGTAGGGGGAGATAATATGTTTGTTAAAATGAAAATAAGTAATTTAAATTTTTATTATGGAAACTTTAGAGCTTTAAAGAATATAAGTATAGATATAGAAGAAAATAAAGTAACTGCTTTTATAGGACCATCAGGTTGTGGTAAATCTACATTTTTGAGAACTCTTAATAGAATGAATGATTTAGTTGAAGGAACAAAATTAGATGGAGAGATTTTACTAGATGGAGAAGATATATATTCAAATTCTATGCAGGTAGAAGAATTAAGAAAAAGAGTTGGAATGGTTTTTCAAAAACCAAATCCTTTTCCAAAATCTATATATGAAAATGTTGTGTATGGACTTAAAAAACAAGGAGTTAAAGATAAAAAGAAATTAGATGAGATTGTTGAAAAAAGTCTTCGTGGAGCAGCGTTATGGGATGAAGTAAAAGATAGGTTGAATAAATCTGCATATAGTTTATCAGGGGGACAACAACAGAGGTTGTGTATTGCAAGAGCTATTGCCATGGAGCCGGAAGTAATTTTAATGGATGAGCCAACATCAGCATTAGATCCTATAGCAACATCTAGAGTAGAAAATTTAATACAGGAATTAAAGAAGGATTATACTATAGTAATAGTTACTCATTCAATGCAACAAGCAGCTAGAATATCTGATAATACCGCATTTTTTTTACTGGGAGAGTTGATTGAATTTGGAGAGACAAACAAAATATTTGCTAATCCAAAGGACAAAAGAACTAACGATTACATAATAGGAAAGTTTGGTTAGGATTGTTAAAAAGCTGGTTGAAAAATATTCCATAAGTTGTATAATTATAGATAAAGGGTATATATAATTATACACTTAAAAATTTAACATGGGGGATGATTGAATATGTCAGTTGTGGAAAACGTTTTAGAACAAGTTAAAAAAAGAAATCCTGGTGAAGTAGAATTTCATCAAGCAGTAGAAGAAGTTTTACATTCTTTAGAGCCAGTTTTAGAAAAACATCCTGAATATGTAGAATCAGGACTTTTAGAGAGATTTGTTGAACCTGAAAGACAAATTATGTTTAGAGTACCGTGGGTAGATGATAATGGTAAAGTTCAAGTAAATAGAGGATTTAGAGTTCAATTTAATAGTGCGATAGGGCCTTATAAAGGAGGATTAAGATTCCATCCATCAGTATATCTTGGAATTATAAAATTTTTGGGATTTGAACAAATACTAAAAAATTCATTAACAGGACTTCCGATAGGTGGAGGTAAAGGAGGATCTGATTTTGATCCAAAGGGAAAATCAGATGCTGAAATAATGAGATTTTGTCAAAGTTTTATGACAGAACTTTATAGACATATAGGACAAGATATAGATGTTCCAGCTGGAGATATTGGAGTTGGAGGAAGAGAAATAGGATATTTATATGGGCAATACAAGAGAATAAAAAATGCCTATGAAGCAGGAGTACTTACTGGTAAAGGACTTACATATGGTGGATCGCTTGTTAGAAAAGAAGCTACAGGATATGGTCTTGTTTACTTTACTCAAGAAATGCTTAAAGAGCATGGACATAGTTTTGATGGTAAAACAGTAGTAATATCAGGTTCAGGAAATGTTGCTATATATGCTTGTGAAAAAGCTCAATCTTTAGGAGCTAAAGTAATAGCTATGTGTGATTCTACAGGATATATTATAGATGAAGAAGGTATTAAGCTTGACACTATTAAGAGAATTAAAGAAGTTGAAAGAAAGAGAATTAAAGAGTATGTTAAGGATCATCCAAATGCTAAATATTTTGATGGACAAAAAGGAATTTGGACAGTTAAATGTGATATAGCACTTCCTTGTGCTACTCAAAATGATATAGATGTTGAACATGCTAATCAACTAATAGAAAATGGAGTAATAGCTATAGGAGAAGGAGCTAATATGCCTTGTACAAATGAAGCGTTAAATATTTTCTTAGATAAAGGAATACTTGTAGCTCCAGCTAAAGCTGCTAACGCTGGTGGTGTTGCAACTTCTGCTCTTGAAATGTCTCAAAATAGTATGAGATTATCTTGGACTTTTGAAGAAGTTGATAAAAAACTACATGAAATAATGGTGAATATATTTAAAACAGCTAAAGATGCAGCTAAAGAATATGGAATGGAAGGAAATTATGTAGCTGGTGCAAATATAGCTGGTTTCTTAAAAGTTGCTGATGCTATGATGGCTCAAGGGTTAGTTTAATATATAAATAAGCTGTTGGCTAATGTCAACAGCTTATTTATAATTACTTAATATTTTCTACGGATTTTTTTGCAAATTGTGTTGTAACTATTTTTTCATAAGGGGCTTTTTTATCTAATTCTCCAGCGAGTTTTATTATATCCATGAGATGGTTTAGACTATCTTCTTTTAATATTGGATCTTTAGCCCAAGTATCTTGGGATTTATATCTTCGTATAACAGCAGATAAAGTATTTATATCTGTATCAGGAAATTGTGAAGATATAGATTTAGCAATTTCTTTTTCAGAGTGATTTTGTACCCAAAGTTGACCTTTGTATATAGCATTAGTGAACTTTTGAATTATGTCAGGATTATTTTCAATATATGATTTTTTAGCAGAGTAACATGTATATGGAATATATCCTGATTCTTTGCCGATAGATAATACTATATAGCCTTTACCTTCTTTTTCTAGAGAAGTAGCTACAGGTTCAAATAATGCGACATAATCTCCTTCGCCATTGGTGAATGCTCCTGCCATAACAGAAAATTGAATATCAGTTCTAACTGTAACATCTTTTCCGATTTTAAGGCCGTTTTTTTTGAGTACATACTCTAAAGTCATTTCTGGAACGCCGCCTTTTCTTCCACCTATTATGGTTTTGCCTTTTAGTTTATTAAATGTAAAAGTGTCATCTTTCTCTCTTCCTATTAAAAAACTACCGTCTCTTTGAGTGAGTTGTGCAAAATTTATAGCATAGTCTTTTTTCCCTTGATTATAAACGTATATAGATGCTTCGGGTCCCATAAATCCTATGTCTGCTTCGTTTGAAAGAAGAGCAGCCATTGTTTTATCTGCTCCTTTAGTGTTTATAATTTCAACATCTAATCCTTCTTCTTCGAAAAATCCTTCTGTTAAAGCTACGTATTGAGGAGCATAAAATATAGAATGAGTAACTTCTGCAAGGGTTACTTTAGTTGATTTTTTATTAGAACATCCATTGACTATGAGCAATAGTATTATAATAGATGATAATATTAAGATGATTTTTTTATGAAGTTTCATATAATGACCCTCCTTGGAAGTGCAATTTTGTATGTATTTATAATATATTCAATAAGATTATAATGGTTACAATAAATTTTTATATTGTTGTTTTTTTAGATTATGATAATATATAAGGGATAAAAATAAAAAGGAGGGCATTTTTTTGAGGGTAGGAATGAGGAATATAAAAACAGCTATAGCTGTTTCATTATCTATAGCAGTATCTAAATTTTTAGATATGGAATATCCTTTTTATGCAGCAATAGCGGCTATTATATCTATGCAAAATTCAGTAATAGAGTCTTTTAAAGTAGGTAGAAATAGGATGTTAGGAACTATTTTAGGAGCTATAGTGGGACTTGTGTTTTATGCTATTAATCCTACAAGTACTGTGCTTTCTGGAATTGGAATTATAGTAATTATATATATATGTAATTTGCTCAGATGGAATAAATCAGTAACTATAGCGGGAATTGTATTTTGTGTAATTATGACTAATTTAGATGGAAGAGATCCAGTTTTTTATGCATTAAATAGAGTATTTGATACATTATTAGGAATTACTGTGGCTGTTTTAGTAAATTATTTTATAGCTCCATTAAATAGTTTGGAAAGAATTTTAAAAGAATGTGATGAAACAGTAAAAAATTTAATAAGTATAGTTAAATATAAAATTATTGATGATATAGATGTTGACTTGAAAGAATTTTATAATAAAGTATCAAACTTAGAAAGAGATTTAAAAGAGTTTAGATTTAAAAAAGATGAAAAGATAAAAATTGATAATGTAAATGAAGTTATAAATATATGCAAAAAGGTATATTTTTACTTGCAAATTATAGAGGCTTTGGAAGGAAATTGTAATTTGAATAGGGAAAATTATAATAGACTTGTAGATTTATATGGGAGTTTTAATAAAAAAATAAAAGATGTAGATAGTGATGTAGATGTGGTATTTAATTATAATTTGGATAAAATAATAAATTATATAGAAATATTAAATAGTATTGAATATAAATGTGAAAAAAAAAGATATATTGAAATGATTAGTTGATAAAATGAAAGGCTCTAATACTAATTTTATCTAATTAATATTAGAGCCTTTGTTTATTATATGACATTGATTTGATTTAATCCAAGTCTAGGAATATAGCCATCTCGATTGATAGCAAAGAAACGAACTCTATCATATAAAATTACATCTCCTGCCATATTCACTTCTCCAGTTGGACTTGGAATAGCCCAGTTTAATGACATAACTTGGCTTCCGGTGGGAATAGGAAAGAAATTTGATTTTAAATTTGGATTATCGTAAATTCTATTTTCAGTAAGTGTAATATGGATTCTTTTGCTGTATTTATTAACTAAGTATATTCTATTTAGAGCAAATTCAGCTGTATTTGAAATAAGTTCGCTTTTATCATTAGTCATATTTGTGAGAGCATTTATTACATTTTGACTATTTCGAGCAATTCTTCCAAGACTTACTATTGAATAAAAACGAACTATATCACAAGTGTTTTCTAATAAATTTAGTAAATATGGAATAGATTGATTTCCTAGAGCTTGCCATATGAAAGATCCATTATAATATATATCGTAAACTTCTTCTTCAGATAGTTTATTACATTTAGTATTGCCCATTGTTTCCCATTTTTCTTTAAGTTCTAAAGGATTTGAAAGATATTCTCCAACTAGTATTTCAGAACCAGTAGGTATAAAGTTTGGATTAAATTTATTCATATAAATAAGAGAATTGATAGATATATTAAATTGTTTAGAGAGACATGAATAAGTATCGCCATATTGCATAATATAATAAGGTACTTGACCTTGGGATTTAGGTAGTTTTATGTTGGGTTCAGGTATAATAAGAGGTGTATTAGCTGAAATAAAATTTGGATTACATATTACATTGGCTTCCATTATTGCTTGTGGTGTTGTATTAAATTTTGCAGCAATTTTTTGTAAAGTATCACCTCGTTTAACGTGATAAAGCATTTTTTTCACTCCTTTCTTTAATCATATTATTCATAATTAATTAAAAAAGTGTTGCAACTAACTTATTAGAAAATAAAATAATATTGTTGACAAAAATGAAAAATATTATATAATTTACAATAAGTAAATTTTAATATAAAAAAAGCGATGAAAAAGAGGAGTACATAAATATCGCCTTTAGAGAGGAAAGTCCATGGCTGAAAGACTTTCTAGGTTTGAGTTTATGGAATGTAGCTTTGGAGCTTCTAAGCTGAAATTGGAGTAAGCTTAGACGGTATATGCCGTTAAAAAAATGAGTGTCAGATTTTTTCTGGAACTAAGGTGGTACCGCGAGCTTTTCGTCCTTAATGGATGAAAAGCTTTTTTATATGGATATAATTATAAATGAGGAGGTTACAAAATGGAAATAAAGAACTTACCAAAAACTTACAATCCGAAAGAATTTGAAGAGAGATTATATAATAAATGGTTAGAAAATGGTTATTTTAAAGGGGAAATTGATGAAAATAAGAAACCTTTTACTATAATGCTTCCTCCGCCTAATATAACAGGACAGTTACATATGGGACATGCTCTTGATCATACTCTTCAAGATATATTAATAAGATGGAAGAGAATGGATGGATATGCTACTCTTTGGCAACCTGGAACAGATCATGCAAGTATAGCAACAGAAGTTAAAGTTGTTGAAAAAATAAGAAAAGAAGAAGGAAAAAGTAAATATGAATTAGGAAGAGAAGAATTTTTAAAGAGAGCTTGGGAATGGAGAAATGAGTATGGAAGAAGAATAGTTGAACAAATGAAAAAATTAGGAGATTCTTGTGATTGGGATAGAGAAAGATTTACTATGGACGAAGGATGTAATGAAGCTGTTACAGAATTTTTTATAAAATTATATAATGAAGGACTTATATATAGAGGTAATAGAATTATAAACTGGTGTCCTGATTGTAAAACTTCTTTATCTGATGCAGAAGTTGAACATGAAGAGCATGATGGACATTTTTATCATGTAAAATATCCTGTAAAAGATAGTGAGGAATTTATAGAAATTGCTACGACAAGACCAGAAACAATATTAGGAGATACTGCTGTTGCAGTTAATCCAGAAGATGAAAGATATAAGCATTTAGTAGGTAAAACTTTGATATTACCATTAGTTGGAAGAGAAATTCCGATAATCGCTGATGAATATGTTGAGATGGAATTTGGTACAGGAGCAGTTAAGATAACTCCAGCTCATGACCCTAATGATTTTGAAGTTGGATTAAGACATAATCTTGAACAAATAGTTGTGATGAATGAAGATGGAACTATGAATGAAAAAGCAGGAAAGTATGAAGGAATGGATAGATATGAGTGTAGAAAACAGCTTATTAAAGATTTAGATGAAGAAGGATACCTAGTTAAAATAAAAGATCATACTCATAATGTAGGACATTGTTATAGATGTAATACAGTAATTGAACCTATGGTATCTAAACAGTGGTTTGTTAAAATGGAAGAATTAGCTAAACCTGCCATAGATGCTGTAAAAAGTGGTAAAATAAAACTTGTACCGGAGAGATTTAATAAAATATATTTCCATTGGCTTGAAAATATAAAAGATTGGTGTATTTCAAGACAATTATGGTGGGGTCATAGAATACCTGCTTTTTACTGTCAAGATTGTGAAGAAACTATTGTATCTAAAGAAAGACCTATTAATTGTCCTAAATGTAGCAGTACTAATTTAAAACAAGATGAAGATGTACTTGATACGTGGTTTTCTTCAGCGTTATGGCCTTTTTCTACTCTTGGTTGGCCAAATAAAACAAAAGAACTTGAGTATTTTTACCCAACAGATGTATTGGTTACAGGATATGATATCATATTTTTCTGGGTTATTAGAATGGTATTTTCAGGACTTTATTGTATGAATGAAATTCCATTTAAATATGTTTTAATTCATGGATTAGTTAGAGATTCTCAAGGGAGAAAAATGAGTAAATCTTTAGGTAATGGAATAGATCCTCTTGAAATAATAGAAAATTATGGGGCAGATGCATTGAGATTTACATTAGCTACAGGAAATACTCCTGGAAATGATATGAGATTTTACATGGAAAGAGTAGAATCTGCTAGAAATTTTGCAAATAAGCTTTGGAATGCATCTAGATTTGTATTTATGAATTTAAGTGAAGAATTAGTAAGTGAATTAAGCAGAGAAAATGTAGATAGTAAATTGACTCTTGCTGATAAATGGATAATATCAAGACTTAATAATGTTGTAAAAGAGACAACTGAAAATATGGAAAAATTTGAACTTGGCATGGCTATTCAAAAGGTATATGATTTTACTTGGTCAGAATATTGTGATTGGTATATAGAGATGGTAAAACCTAGACTTTATGGAGAAGATTTAGAAAGTAAAAAAGCAGCTTTGTATACTTTAACTTATGTTCTTGAAAATATATTAAAATTACTTCATCCATATATGCCTTTTATTACAGAGGAAATATATACATATCTTCCGACTGTAAATGGAAGCATCGTATTATCTTCTTGGCCAAAATACAAAGAAGAAGACAATATGAAAGAAGAAGAAGAAAAAATGAATTTAATAATGGAAGGAATAAGAAATGTTAGAAATATAAGAGCGGAAATGAATGTTATTCCTTCAAAAAAAGCCAGAGTAATTATTATTCCAACTGAAGAAAAATTAAGTGTTATTGAGGAAGGTAAAGATTATTTTAAGACATTGGCATCAGCATCTAATGTTGAAATATTAAAAGATAAAGATGGAGTTCCTGAAGATGCTATGTCTGCTGTGATAGATGGAGCGCAAATTTATATACCTCTTGATGAACTTGTGGATTTTGAAAAAGAAATAGAAAGGCTTGAAAAGGAAAGGATAAAACTTGAAGGTGAATTAAAAAGAGTGAATGGAAAATTATCAAATGAAGGATTTTTAAGTAAAGCTCCAGCTCGTTTGGTGGAAGAAGAAAAAGCTAAAAAAGAAAAATATGAGGAAATGATGAAATCGGTGCTTGAAAGACTTGATAATTTAAAAGCTAAGTTAAAGTAGTATTGTATTAAGCGTGAATTTAAAAAATAAAATTCACGCTTATATTTACTTAAATTTAAGAATAAATTTAGGGAATGGGGAGATTGATATGAATTATAATGAGGCTTTAGAATATATACATGGTACTTATAAATTTGGAAGAAAATTGGGATTAGATAATATAACTAAGCTCTTAGAGCTTCTTGGAAATCCTCAAGAACATTTAAATGTTATACATGTTGCTGGAACTAATGGAAAAGGATCAACGTGTTCTTTTATAAGTTCTATTTTGGTTAATCAAGGGTATAAAGTTGGGCTCTATACTTCTCCTTATCTTGAAACTTTTACAGAGAGAATAAGGATAAATGGAGAAAATATAAAAGAAAAAGAGCTTGCAAGAGTAACTCAAATAGTTAAAGAAAAAGTAGATTATATGATAAATATGGGGTATAATCATCCAACTGAATTTGAAATAGTAACTGCTATTGCATTTTACTATTATAAAGAACAAAATGTAGATTTTTTAGTTTTAGAAGTAGGAATGGGTGGAAGGTTTGATGCTACAAATGTAGTAAAAAAACCTTTGGTTTGTGTTATTACCCCTATAAGTATGGATCATACAGATTATTTAGGGGATACAATATCTAAAATAGCTTATGAAAAGGGAGGAATAATAAAGGAAAATTGTGATGTCGTTATTTATCCTCAAGAAAAAGAAGCTGAGGATGTTATAAGGGATTTAGTTAAAAATAAAAATGCTAGTTTAACTATTGCAAATATAAAAGATAAAGAAATTGTTAAATGTGATATATATGGGCAAATATTTAATTTTAATTTAAACAATGAAAAATACGATGGTTTGGAAATAAAATTAATAGGAGACCATCAAGTAAATAATGCTGTAGTTGCTTTGAATGTTATAAGTATATTAAAAAATAAGTATGATTTTAAAATAGATAAAAAAAATATATATAATGGATTAAAAGAAACCAAATGGCCTGGCAGAATTGAAATTTTGATGGAAAAACCTCTTTTTATTATAGATGGTGCTCATAATAAGGATGGAGCGATATCTCTTGCAAACTGTATAGATAAATATTTAAATAATAAAAAAGTAACATTGTTAATTGGTATGCTTAAAGATAAAGATGTCGATTCAGTACTTGATGTATTAATACCTAAATGTAGGAAAGTATATGTTACAACTCCTAATAGTGATAGAGCTTTAACTGCTCAACAATTAAAGGAAAAGATATTTAGTATGGGTAAAGAGTGTATTTCTATAGATGATATAAATGAAGCTGTAAAATTAGTTGTCGATGAATCTAATGAAGATGAAGTTATAATATGTGCAGGATCTTTATATATGATAGGAGCTGTGAGAAGTATAATAAAAGGGTGATATTTAATCGCCCTTTTATTATGCACTTTGTTTTGATTTTTTTGATTTATATAATTCTAATGCTTTTGAAAATTGATCTGGACAAGAAGTTGATCTGTTGCCACAAGGTATTCCTTTGAATTTTTTTAGTACATCATCTACTTTTTTCCCTTCTACAAGTGTTTTAATTCCAAGTAAGTTACCAGGACATCCACCTACAAATTCTACAGATTTAATTATATCGTCTTCAATTTCAAATCTTATTTCTTTAGAACATACTCCTGAAGTTTTATATACATACATGGTGCAACCTCCTTATTTTTATAACTATACCCTACTATAGTATATATTATATATATATGAAAAAGTCAACAAAAATGTATCAAAATAATGGAAAAAGTAATATATTATTTATTATATAAAAATTTGGATGTTTGAAAATAAAGAAAGGAGGGATATGGGGGTGAGAGTTTATGTTTCTAATTTTTTGTCAAAAAGTATATCTATTATAAATGGAAAGTTTCTTTTAGAAGAGGATAGAATATATTTAGATGAAAATGTATATCCTCATCATTTTTGTATAGATAAAAATGAGAAAATTATATATATACCTAGTAGTGTAAATGGAGTTTTATATATAGTCAGTATAGAAGATAAAACAGTAATAGATAGTATATCTATAGGTGGAAATTTGAGTCAAGTTGTGCTTTACAATGATGAAGAACTTTATATAGCTAATGAAGATTCTAATAGTATATATATAGTTGATGTGAAAAAAGTTAATCCTATAGGTGTTGTTTGTGTTGATAATATGCCTCACGGAATTGTTTTAGATAAAAATCAACATAAATTGTATGTTCCATGTTCTAATTATTTGATTGTAATAGATGTGATATCTAAGAATATCATTGAAAAAGTAGAATTAAATTTTACGCCATGGCATTTAAAAGTTGATGAAATAAAAAATATAATTTATGTAACCACTAAAAATGGACGTATAATAATATTGGATAGATTTACTTTTAAGATAATTAATGTGTTAGATTGCTTTAAATTGCCTATAGAGATAATACTAAATGATTTGAAAAATGAAGTTTATATAACAGATTTTTGTAGACAAAGTGTATTGATATTGGATTCTGAAGAATATAAAATTAAAAAAGAAATAGAAATATTAGGTAAGCCTCTTGGGATAAATATATCTTGTGATAAAAAAATATTGTTTGTATCTGATATAAAAAACGATACTATAAAAGCATTTAACATTGAAGATTATAGTTTAATAAAAGATATAAAAGTTGATAAAGAGCCTACTACAATAATCTGTAGATAGGCTATTTTTTAATAAGGAGTTGTATTATTTCTCCATATATATTAGGAGCATTTTTTTTCCAATTTTCGCAAATAAGTTTTGCTTGTTTATTAGAAGCTACGTTTAAATCTATATGTATAAGAGGTGTCTGGTTTTCTATTACTTTGAGATTTACTATAAATTCATTTTCTGATATTTTAGAAAAATTTGCTTTTATTTGAGTTTCTTTTAATACTTTTTCTTTATTTTTAAATATATAAACATCTATTTTTTCTTTTATGTCAGAAGGTATCCGAGACATAAAATATTCAAGGGCTTGTATACTTTTTTTAGTAAGTGAATAGTATTCTTTTCCATCTTCTTTATAAGTTGTTAAAAAATTAGATTGCATAAGTTCTGATAGAAACTGTTGAAGTGAAAAGTAATTCATTAAGTCATTTTCCATAACTACTTGAGTAATCTGAGAATTAGTTAAATCTATTTCTATTTTATTCAATATATACAGCAATAATAATTTATTAACTGCTAACTCTTCAGATGTGTTTTGAAACATAATACATCATCCTCCGCAAAATATTCCTATGTATATATTAAACTATTTACCCCGAAAATAAAAGTATAAAAATAAAAATAAAAAATTAAAAGGCCACCTTAAAAAGGTAGCCTTTTTAACTCTGTGTTTATTTTTTAGATATTTGCTTTTCAGCCATTTCAACTAATTTTTTAGTCATATATCCACCAACATATCCGTTTTGTCTAGCTGTTAAATTTCCTTTGTCAATATTTTCGTAATTTGATAAACCAAGTTCATTAGCTGTTTCAAGTTTCATTTGATTTAAAGCAGCTTTTGCTTCGGGAACTACTTTTTTATTTCTTCCTGCCATGTCAATTCCTCCTTATAATGTCAAATTATTGAGTTTGTGTACAACATCTTGTTTGATGTTGTATTATTAATTTATCCAATTTTGATAAATATATGTTAGAAATATTTGGTATAAATTAAAGTTTACGCATCTGAACCGTATTTTTTATGCATTTTTATTTTTTTATCTTTTCGAATTCCTTCTTGAATCGAATGGGCTTCTCTTAAATAATGTCTAGGTTCGACTTTATTTGTAATTCGTCCAGATTCAATTCTTTTTCCTTTTAAATTAGTGTATTCACTTCTTATATCAGACACAAAAAACACCTCCTAAAAATAATTTTCCCATTTCAAAATTAAATCTTCTAGTAATTTTTTGAAGGATATAAAAATAAATTATATTAATGAAAATTATATTTTGGGAGGGTTTGGTGTGAAAATATTGATAATTTCTTTTAAAAAGATAATTTTAAGTTTAATTATATTTGTAATAGCTTTAATTATATTATTATGTTCTCTATATGTTATAAAAGATACCATGGCACAAATTGAAGAAAAAAAATTACCTATTTACTGTGTTGATACAGATGAGAAGAAAATTGCTATAAGCTTTGATGCTGCTTGGGGACAAACTTATACTAAACAAATATTGGATATATTAGATAAATACAATGTTAAAACGACTTTTTTTTTAGTGGGATTTTGGGTAGATAAATATCCGGATTTGGTAAAAGAGATACATAATAGAGGACATGAAATAGGAAATCATTCTACAACTCATCCGAAAATGAGTCTTTTAAGCAAAAATCAAATTATTAAAGAACTTGAAATTACTTCTAAAAATATAGAAAAAATTACAAATGAAAAACCAAAGGTTTTTAGACCGCCATTTGGAGATTACAATAATACACTCATAGAAACTGCTCGTGAATTAGGTTACTATACTATACAGTGGGATGTAGATTCTCTGGATTGGAAAGAAATAGGTGTTGAACACGTTGTTGATAGAGTGATAAAAAACACAAAAAATGGATCCATAGTGTTGTTTCACAATAATGCAAAATATGTAACTGAGTATTTACCTTTGATTTTAGAAAAATTACAGTCTCAAGGATATAAAATAGTTCCAGTGTCTGAGCTTATATACAAAAAAGATTATATTATAGATTCTTCAGGAAAACAAAAGAGAGTAGATTGATTTTGTAAATATACAGCATTAATTATATAATAAAATATGAGGTGATTATTTTGTTTTTAATCCCAAAAACGGTATTAGTAAAAGATGTGATGTCTAAAAATTTTATTATGGTATATGAAGAAGAAAAGTTTAAATTGTGTTTAGAGGAAATGTTAAAAAATAATTTAACTGATATATTTGTTATAGATAAAAATAAAAAAATAAAAGGATTGCTTTCATTGACAGATATATCTAGAATAAAAATAAAAAAATTAAACGAGTATCTTCCGATAAAAAATTTTATGACAAAAAAAATAATAACTGTTACTAAAAATATCAATTTACTTGAATGTAGAAATATAATGATTAAAAATAAGATAGCTAGACTTCCGGTTGTGGAAAATGAAATGTTAATAGGAGTTATAAGAGAAGAACAGATAAGAGATTATTTTTATATGAAAATGGAAGAACTTGGGATGAAATTAAATCACATAATAAATAATATACATGAAGCTGTATGTGTTGTTGATAAAGAAGGATACGTTGTAATTTGGAATAAAAATTCTGAAAAGTTATATAGAGTAAAAGGTAGCGACATAATAGGAAAAAAGTTAAAGGATTTTTTTCCTAAGGCAATTCTTTTGAAAGTGTTAGAAAATAAAAAAGCTATAAGTGATGTGTATCATTCTCCTCCTAGAAAAGATACTGATGTAGTAGTAAGTGCACATCCTATTTTTATAGATGGAGAATTTGTTGGAGCTGTATCGACAGATAGAGATATTACACAAGTAAAGAAATTGTCTTATCAGCTTGAAAAAGCAAATAGTACTTTGAAATTTTTAGAAAGTGAATTTAAAAAATTTTCAAGTAGTAATTTTGGGAACATAATTGGTAGAAGTGAAAAACTTATAAAAACAATAGAAATAGCAAGACAAGTTGCAAAAACTAATGCTAGCATATTAATTCTCGGGGAAAGTGGAACGGGAAAAGAAGTTTTTGCAAGAGCTATACATGAGTACAGTCAAAGAGAAGGTTTATTTGTTCCTGTTAATTGCAGTGCTATACCAAGTGAATTGTTTGAAAGTGAATTTTTTGGTTATGAAGCAGGAGCTTTTACTGGGGCGAGTAAAAAAGGAAAAATAGGAATTTTTGAACTTGCACATAATGGAACTGTATTTTTGGATGAAATAGCAGATCTTCCTATGCATATGCAGGCGAAATTATTAAGAGTTTTGCAGGAAAAAGAAATTAGAAGAGTAGGAGGAGAGAAGACAATAAATATAAATGTAAGAGTAATATCTGCTACAAATAAAAATTTAGTAGAAATGATAGAAAAAGAACAATTTAGAGATGATTTATACTACAGGCTAAATGTAGTAGAACTCAGTTTACCGCCATTGAGAGAAAGACAAGGAGATATAGTGATTTTAATAAATTATTTTTTAAGAGAGTTATGTGACCAAAATGGAAAACAAATACCTCAAATAGAGAGTGAAGTAATTGATATACTTCAAAATTATGAATGGAAGGGCAATATAAGAGAGCTTAAAAATACAATAGAGCATTTGATTGTTTTATGTAAAGAAAATATTATAACAAAAGATATAATACCTAATTACATTTTGGAGAAAGTTAGAAAAAGGGTAAAAAAAGATGAATATCCTATGGATTTAAATGAAGCTGTATCAAAAGTAGAAGTGGAAATTATCAAAAAAGCTTTGGAAATTTCGGGAGGAAATAAAGCAAAAGCTGCAAAAATTTTAAATATTCCAAGAAGCACTTTGTATTATAAAATGGATATTTATAAAATATAGTGTCGGTTAGCTGACGTATGTTGAAAATTTGACACTATATTTTTTTGGGGATATAATTAGCAATTGTGCAAAAAAATATATACATAGAACAAAATTATGTCAAAAATTTGACATTTACATAAAATTAAATAAGTAAAAAAATATATATAATTTTTTTTTATAGTACTTGAATCAATTGTTATAAATAAATATATTTAATTTTAAAATTTCATATAAAGTTGGCATGAGTATTGCTTAAATAAAGTGGTGAGAATAATAAAAGGATAGGAGGTGAGAATGTGAAAGTATGTATTGATTTAAAACAACATGTTGGTAATCCTTGTAAACCTATAGTGGATATAGGGCAAGATGTTAAAAAAGGAGAATTAATTGCTAAACCACAAGGACTTGGTGCAAATGTACATTCAAGTGTTTATGGTAAAGTAATAGATGTAAATGAAAAAGAAATAGTTATAGAAGCTTTTGAAAAACAACCAGATGAGTATGTAAAAATAAAAGAAACAAACAGTTACTTAGAAGCTATAAGAGAAGCTGGAATAGTCGGTTCTGGTGGTGCTGGTTTTCCTACTCATGTTAAATTGAATGTTGACTTAAAAGGTGGATATGTTATTGCAAATGCAGCAGAATGTGAGCCAATTCTTTCTCATAATGTTGCATTAATGGAAGAAAATCCAGAAATAGTTGTAAAGGGATTGAAATATATTATTGAAATAACTAATGCTTCAAAAGGGTATATAGCTGTAAAGCCAAAATACAAGAAAGCTATTATGGCGCTTGGTAAGGTATGCAAAAATGAAGAAAATATAGAAATTAAGTTTTTGCCAGATATGTATCCGGCTGGAGATGAAAGGGTTATTATAAGAGAACTTTTGGGAGTAGAACTAAAACCTGGACAGTTGCCACTTGAAGCAAATACTGTTGTTTCTAATGTAGAAACTATTAAAAATATTGTTTTGGCAATAGAAAAAAGAAAACCTGTAATAACTAAGGATATTACTATTGGTGGAAGAGTTAAATATGCTAAAGAAGGTAAAGTATTCTTTGATGTTCCAATAGGAATGCCAATTAAACACTATATAGAACAATGTGGAGGATATGAAAAGCCATATGGAGAAATAGTGTTAGGAGGACCTTTTACAGGAAGGCATGGAGAAGAAAGTTCATCTGTTAATAAGACATTAGGTGGAATATTGGTGTCTATGCCGTTCCTAAATGAAAGTAGAAAAGTAGGTATAATAGCATGTGAATGTGGAGCTCAAGAAGAAAGATTGAAAGAAATTGCAAAGGGAATGGGTGCTGAGGTTATAGCAGAGACAAAATGTAAAAGAATGACAGAAGTTAATGGAAGATATAGATGTAATTTACCTGGAGTGTGTCCGGGGCAAGCGGAAAAAGTACTTTATCTTAAAAAGCAAGGAGCAGAAGTTGTATTGGTTGGAACGTGTGAGGACTGAACTAATACAGTTATGAATGTAGCTCCTAGGTTAGGAGTTCCAGTTTATCATAGTACAGATCATGTTTTAAGAGGTGCAGGACATAGATTATATAGAAGGAAAAAATAAAGGGAGGCGATTTACTATGTCAATTACTCCAGAAACAGCTAAAACTCATGCAAAAGACCCAGCGGTTTGTTGTTGTAGATTTGAAGCTGGTACTGTAATTGAAGCGTCAAATTTAGAAGATCCAGCGATATTTCCAGATTTAGAGGATTCAGGTTTGCTTGAAATACCTGAGAATTGTTTAAGTATAGAAGAAGTTTTAGGTGCAAAATTGACCCAAACAGTAGATGCTTTGACTCCGCTTACTGCAGATTTATTAGAAGGGGTAAATAAAGTAGAGGAAGTTAAAAAAGAAGTGGTTGAAGAAAATAAAGAGGAAAAGGTAGCTAGTGTATCTTATACGGCACCATCTGTGAGTGGATCAAGTATAAAAATTCACATTGGAGAAGGAAAAGATATAAATTTAGAAATTCCTTTAAATGTAGCAACTTCAATGGGAGTAGTTTCACAAGCAACTTCAGAACCTGTAGCTGAGGTTAAAGAAGAAACTAAAAAAGAAATTGAAGAAGCTAAAGTTGTTAGAAAATTAGTTAAAAAACATTTTAAGATAGAAAAAGTAGAGTTTGCTGATGAAACTAAAATAGAAGGTACTACTTTATATATAAG
This sequence comes from Tepidibacter thalassicus DSM 15285, assembly GCF_900129915.1. Lineage (GTDB taxonomy): Bacteria > Bacillota > Clostridia > Peptostreptococcales > Peptostreptococcaceae > Tepidibacter > Tepidibacter thalassicus. The sequence goes on along the minus strand of NZ_FQXH01000006.1, from coordinate 134,154 downwards.
AAAGGATATTTGTCCAGAAGCAATAGCATCTGAAGAATTAGTTGTGGATATGAAGTTAGATATAATAACTCCAGACAAATATAACAGTTACAGTGAGACAATAATGGATATTCAACCTATTGCTACTAAAGAAGAGGGTGAACTAGGGGAAGGTATTACTAGAGTATTAGATGGTGTTATTGTCATGGTAACAGGAACTGATGAATATGGAGTGCAGATAGGTGAATTTGGTTCTTCTGAAGGTGATCTTGATAAGAATATAATGTGGGGAAGACCAGGTGCTCCAGATAAAGGAGATATCTTTATTAAAACAGAAGTAGTGATAAAGGCTGGTACTAATATGGAAAGACCAGGACCGCTTGCAGCACATATGGCTACAGATGTTATAACTCAAGAAATAAGAGAAGCTCTTAAAAAAGCTGATGAGTCTTTGGTTGTTGAAACTGAAGAATTAGTTCAGTACAGAAGAAATGGTAAAAAGAAAGTTGTTATAGTTAAAGAAATAATGGGTCAAGGTGCAATGCATGATAATTTAATTTTACCAGTTGAACCTGTTGGAACATTAGGTGCAAAACCTAACGTTGATCTTGGAAATGTTCCAGTTGTTCTTTCTCCACTTGAAGTGTTAGATGGAGGTATTCACGCATTAACTTGTATAGGACCTGCGTCTAAAGAAACTTCAAGACATTATTGGAGAGAGCCTCTTGTAATAGAAGCTATGAATGATGAAGAGATAGATTTAGTAGGTGTTGTATTTGTAGGTTCTCCTCAAGTTAATGCTGAAAAATTTTATGTATCTAAAAGACTTGGTATGATGATAGAAGCCATGGGTGTAGATGGAGCTATAATAACTACAGAAGGATTTGGAAATAATCATATAGATTTTGCATCTCATCATGAACAAATAGGTAGTAGAGGTGTTGCGGTAGTAGGTATGACATTTGCAGCTGTTCAAGGTGCTTTGGTTGTTGGTAATGAATATATGAAATACATGATAGATAATAATAAATCTAAGCAAGGTATAGAAAATGAAATACTTTCTAACAATACGTTGTGTAAAGAAGATGCTATAAGAGCATTAGCTATGCTTAAAACTGTCATGGCTGGAGAAGAAGTCAAAGCTCCAGAAAGAAAATGGAATAACAATGTTAAGTTGAATAATATTGAATTAATTGAAAAAGAAACTGGAAATAAAATAGAACTTGTTGAAAATGAACAAGTATTAGAAAAAAGTAGAAAGAGAAGAGAAATTTATGAAAAAGAATAAATTAAATAGTTAGGTGATATAATGGACAGATTGAGATATGCTTCTACGGAAAGAGTATATGAGGGTGTAATAGTTGAATTAACTGATGGTAGTGTTACTATTGATTTAAAGGGAAGACTTGGACAATTTAAAATTCCAAAGAGAATGTTGATTAGTGATTATGAATTGAAACTTGGCTTAGAAGTTGGATTTTTATTGAGTTATCCTGAAGTTTTAGGGCCAGAAGTTAATGAAAAATATGCTAAGATAATAGAAGAAAATAAAAGACGAGAAGAAGAAAAGAAAAAACAAAAATAAATGGGAAAGTGAGGTAATAAATATGAGTCTTACAGTTGTTAAAGGACTTCAATCAGAAATATTTGTACCTGTAACACCTCCACCGGTATGGACTCCTGTAACTAAGGAATTAAAGGATATGAAAGTTGCTTTAGCTACGGCAGCTGGTGTTCATTTGAAATCGGATAAAAGGTTTAATTTAGCAGGTGATTTTACTTTTAGAGTTATTCCGGGAGATGCTTCAACTAGTGATATGATGGTATCTCATGGTGGATATGATAATGCTGATGTTAATAAAGATATAAATTGTATGTTTCCTATAGATAGATTGAGAGAATTGGCAAAAGAAGGATTTATTAAAGAAGTTGCACCAAAACACTTTGGATTTATGGGTGGTGGAGGAGACCAACAAAAATTTACTGAAGAAACAGGTCCTGAAATTGCTAGACAATTAAAAGAAGAAGGTGTTGACGCAGTTGTCTTAACTGCTGGCTGAGGTACTTGTCACCGCTCTGCCGTGATTGTGCAGAGAGCAATTGAGGAAGCTGGAATACCAACTATAATAATAGCAGCACTTCCTCCGGTAGTTAGACAAAATGGTAGCCCTAGAGCTGTTGCTCCATTAGTTCCTATGGGAGCAAATGCAGGTGAACCAAATAATAAGGAAATGCAGACAAATATATTAAAAGATACATTGAGAAAACTTGTTGAAATAGAGAGCGCTGGTAAGATAGTACCATTGCCATATGAATATTCAGCACAAGTATAACAAAATAACTTCCTCCTGTTTAGGGGGAAGTTTTAAATAAATACCTTAAAAGGTGATAATTATGGATAAAGAAAGAATATTGAGAAGGTTAGTTATAAAATCTTTTCATGTAGATAAAGTGAAATTTGGAGATGTAAATAAATTTAGTAATGGTGTGCTTGTGGTTGACAAAGAAATATCAAACTTTCTAATTGAAGAAGATGAATTAATATCAGATATAAAAATAGATATTATATCTCCTGGACAGTACGACAAATATGTAAATACTATTATGGATATTATACCTATATCTACTAAGGTGTTGGGTAGAATAGGAGAAGGTATAACTCATACTTTAACTGGAGTTTATGTTATGCTAACTGGTGTAGATGAAGATGGAAGGCAAATGCATGAATTTGGATCTTCGGAAGGAATACTCAAGGATAAGTTGAAATTTGGTATGCCTGGAACACCTTCAGAGAATGATTATATAATTCATTTTGATGTAGTTTTAAAGGGGAATCAGCCATTTGAAAGAAAACTTCCTTTAGCTGCATTTAGAGCATGTGATAAATTTATACAGAATTTTAGGAATGTTTTAAAACAGATGGATGGAAGGGACGCTACTGAATCTCATGAGTTTTTTGATAAAATGAGACCAAATTGTAAAAAGGTTTTGATAATAAAACAAATAGCTGGTCAAGGAGCAATGTATGATAACCAACTTTTTTCTGATGAACCAAGTGGGTTAAATGGTGGAATATCTATTATAGATATAAAAAACGTTCCTATGATAATATCTCCTAATGAATATAGAGATGGTGCGTTAAGAGCTATGACGTAAGGTGGTGATTTTATGGGAATAGGACCATCAACTAAAGAGACTACCCTTCATCACTTTAGAGATCCATTACTTGATGTAGTGAGTAATGATAAAGATATAGATCTTTTAGGGGTTATGGTAGTAGGTACACCTCAAGATAATAAGGAAAAGTATTTTGTAGGGCAAAGAGCAGCAGCTTGGGTAGAAGCAATGAGAGCTGATGGTGTTATAATATCGGTTGACGGTTGGGGAAATTCTCATGTGGATTATGCAAATACTATAGAGGAGATAGGAAAAAGAGGAATTCCTGTAGTTGGACTTAGTTTTATAGGAACTCAAGCTAAGTTTGTAGTTACAAATAAGTATATGGATACAATAGTTGATTTTAATAAATCTAAAGAAGGGGTAGAAACGCAAGTTGTTGGAGAAAATACTGTAAATAAATTAGATGCTAAGAAAGCACTTGCATTTTTAAAGTTAAAAATGAGAAGAGGGGAGAAATAATATGAAAGTTATAAAAAGTATTCATGCAGTTGACTCTCATACTATGGGAGAACCTACAAGAATAATTGTAGGTGGAGTACCAAATATTCCTGGGAAAACTATGGCTGAAAAAAAAGAGTATTTAGAAAAGAATATGGATAATTTGAGAACATCAGTAATGCTTGAGCCTAGAGGACATAATGACATGTTTGGTTCAATTATTACAGCTCCGGTTAATGAAGAAGCGGATTTTGGAATAATATTTATGGATGGTGGAGGATATTTAAATATGTGTGGCCATGGCTCAATAGGTGCTGTAACTGTAGCAGTTGAAACAGGAATGGTTGAAGTAAAAGAACCTATTACAGAAGTTACTATGGATACTCCAGCAGGGATAGTTAGAGCTAAGGCAAGAGTAGAAAATGGAAAAGTTAAAGAAGTATCAATAATAAATGTTCCAGCTTTTCACTATAAAAAAGATATAGAAATAGAAGTGCCTGAAGTAGGAAAAATAACATTTGATATATCATTTGGGGGAAGTTTTTTTGCGATAGTCGATGCTAAACAATTAGGAGTTAAAGTTGAACCTAAAAATGCTAAAAAATTAACTGAATTAGGACTTAAAATAAGAGATATAATAAATGAAACTGTTGAGATAAAGCATCCTACATTAAATCATATAAAAACAGTTGATTTAGTAGAAATATACGATGAACCAACTCATCCTGAAGCTAATTATAAAAATGTAGTTGTATTTGGTCAAGGGCAAGTAGATAGATCTCCTTGTGGTACGGGAACTAGTGCGAAATTAGCGACATTGTATTCTAAAGGAGAATTGAAAGAAGGAGAATTATTTGTTTATGAGAGTATTTTAGGAACGTTGTTTAAAGGCAGAGTAGTTGGAACTGGTGAGCTTGGAGGGTATAAAACTATAACTCCAGAAATAACGGGAGCAGCTTATATAACAGGATTTAATCACTTTGTAATAGATCCTGATGATCCGTTAAAGTATGGATTTATATTAAAGTAAAATTAATTAAAATTTAAAAAGGAGGATGTAAACTATGATTAAACTGGTTTTAAGTGTTTTGGGTTTATTGACGATTTGGTTTGCTGTTGTATTCATAAAAGACTTTATGAAAAATAAAAATAATCTAGAAAAACACAATACTTGGGGAAAAGTTACTGCTATTGGATTTATAACTAATTTTTTTGATACTTTGGGAATAGGTTCTTTTGCACCTACTACAGCATTACTTAGAGCCTTTAAGCAAACTAAAGACAGAGTAATTCCTGGAACACTTAATGTATCTTGTACAATACCTGTTGTGCTTGAAGCATTTATATTTATGACAGTTATACAAGTGGATCCTGTTTCGTTGATAGCTATGCTTGCGGCTGCAACGATTGGAGCTTGGGTTGGAGCAGGAATAGTTTCAAAACTTCCAGAAAGAAAAGTTCAAATTGCTATGGGAGTGGCATTGTTTATTACTGCATTTTTAATGCTTGCAGGAGAAATGAAATGGATGCCAGGAGGAGGAGAAACGTTATCACAAGCATTTGATGGAGTTAAAAATAATTTAATTTATAAAACTATGGAAGTAAAACAAACTGTTGATGGAAAAGAAGTTACAAAAATGTTAGGAGTTCCTATTGGTGTTAATGGTTTAAAACTTATAGTAGCAGTAATTGCTAACTTTATATTGGGGGCTTTAATGACTGCTGGAATAGGACTTTATGCACCTTGTATGGCACTTGTTTATTTCTTGGGAATGTCTCCAAGAGTTGCTTTTCCTATAATGATGGGTTCTTGTGCATTTTTAATGCCTGTTGCTTCTGTTAAGTTTGTTAAAGAAGGAGCTTATGATAGAAGAGCTTCTATGGGTATAACAATAGGTGGTGTAATAGGTGTTATTATAGCAGCTTATTTGGTTCGTTCTTTACCTTTAAAAATATTAAAATGGCTAGTTATAGTAGTTATATTTTATACTTCAACTACAATGCTTAGAGTAGCATCTAAAAATAAGGAAATGCCATCGAAGCCAGCAGATGAATAGTATAGAAATGAAAAACTGCCAACTTAAGAGTTGGTAGTTTTTTGTTTTAGTTTTAAAATATTATAAAAATTTTTGAATAAAAATACTTTCTTAAAAATATATTTATATAGATAATACATAAGAACATGGAGGGAGTAGAGATGATTAATATAAAAGAAGATACAAATGTTGTGAATTTATTAGGAGAAATTATAGAAGATTTAAATTTTAGTCATGAAATATTTGGAGAAAAATTTTACAATACTAGAATAAAAATAAAAAGATTGAGTGAATCAGAAGATATACTTCCTGTTACTATATCGGAAAGATTGCTTGAAGATTTTGAGTTGTATGTAGGGAAAAAGATAGGTATTTTGGGACAATTAAGATCATATAATAAATCGGTAAATGGAAAAAACAGATTGATATTAACGGTATTTGCGAGAGAATTAGTAGAATTTGAAGAAGGAAAAAAAGATCCGAATAATATATTTTTAGATGGATATATATGTAAAAACCCTGTTTATAGGAAAACACCACTGGGAAGAGAAATAACTGATTTGCTTTTAGCTGTAAATAGGTCTTATAATAAATCTGATTATATACCTTCAATAGCGTGGGGAAGAAATGCTAAGTTTTCTAAAAATCTTAATATAGGAGATAGAGTTCAAATATGGGGAAGAATACAAAGTAGAGAATATGAAAAAAAATTAGATAATGGTAAAGTGGATAAAAAGGTTGCCTATGAAGTATCGGTATCAAAAATGAAAAAGCTATCTGAAAATAATTCTAAGTAGAACTATTTCTATTGAATAATGGAATTATATTTATTATAATAGATAAGTAATAACTAAAGAAAAGACAGAAGGTGAATTCTCTTGGAAAGGATATGCTTAGAGGAATCATATTATATAAGAGGTAGTATTTGTCCGAGCAAAAAGGAAAACAATATATATAATTTTTTGGATACCATAAACTGCTCTATTGGGGAGAAGGTTTTGCTTTTAGGTGATATTTCTAATTACGGAAAATATTTAAAGAAAATGGGAGTAGATGTTATTATTTTAGAAAATGAAGATTATTGCACTACTTCTGCTATACTCAACAATGAAAACTGTAATATAATAAAGGGATCGGTTGAATATATGCCTTTTAAAGATAAATACTTTGATAAGGTGATATTTTTAAATTATTTTAATTGTTTTGAAAATGAAAAGAGAGTATTAAAAGAGATTTATAGAGTTTTAAAATACAAGGGAAAAGTGATAATAGAAGATAAAAATCCTAATAATTTATTGACTAAGTTTAAAGTATTCCAGAATAAAATCAGAGGGTGTAATGGGAAATTTTATCATCCGGAAGAAGTTTTGGATATATTTGATAAGAATGGGTTTTATGGAAGTTTTAGAGAAATTGATAAGGAAAAGTATATTTATATAGGAATTAAAGTGGATTAAAGACTAGGTAAGCCTAGTCTTTTTTCTAATGAAAGGAGTGGTAAAAATGATAATACATTATAATTTTGTAGTTTGGATAATATTGATAATTATACTTATTTCTATACAATATTCTATAAATAAAGTAATAGTATTATTAAAAGATATTAAAAATATATTGATGCAATTAAATATAAAGGATAGATTGTAAAATGATAAACTCAAGATTGATAAAAAGGGATATAAAAAATATTGCAGAAGTAATATCTTCTGTATTAAATGTAGATGTTACAATAGTTGATGAAAATTTAATTAGAATTGCAGGTACAGGAAAATACAGTGATAAAGTAGGAGAAAAGGTGAGTTTATATTCTGTATTTAAAATTGCTTTAGATACAGGAGAAAGTTTTATAATTGAAAATCCAAGGAATGATAAAATATGTCAAATGTGTAAGGGGAAAAAAGATTGTAAAGAATTTGCAGAGGTTTGTTGTCCTATAAAATTGGATGATAAAATATATGGAGTTATAGGTCTTATAGCTTTTTCAAAAGAGCAACGAGATAATATAGTGAGAAATAAAAAGGAGCTTATGGATTTTTTAACTAAAATGGCAGATCTTATATCGAGCAAAATAAAAGCAGAAAATAAATCTTATGAACTTAAAATAGAAGCTAAAAGACTTGAAACTCTTTTGAATAATATGGATAAAGCTGTTGTTTCTACAGATATGTATGGAAATATAGATAAATATAATGACAAGTTTAAGAAAATATTTGATTTGAAAGGAAGTATAGAAAAAGAAAATATATTTGATATATTTTCTTTTATAAAAATAGAAGATATTAAAGGAATAAAAAAAAGATATAAAAGTACAAGCTTTGTATATAAAAAAGAAGGTTATACGTTTAGGGGAATTTATAATATAAATCCTATAATTATAGATAGAGAAGTAAAAGGTTATGTATTTGATTTTATAGATAATTACTCTGCGATTAAGGAATTTAATGAAATAACAGGTACAGACTATAATATAAAATTTAATAATATAATAGGGAATAGTAAACTGATGGAGAAGGTAAAGAAAGAAGCACAAATTGCATCTAAATCATCATCTACGGTGTTGATTACAGGGGAAAGTGGAACTGGCAAAGAATTGTTTGCAAGGGCGATACATAATAATAGTTATAGATGCGAAGGACCTTTTATAGCTATTAATTGTGCAGCAATACCGGATAATTTATTAGAGAGTGAATTGTTTGGATACGAAGAAGGTGCTTTTACAGGAGCTAAAAAAGGAGGAAAACTTGGAAAGTTTGAGCTTGCCAATAAAGGAACTATATTTTTAGATGAAATTGGGGATATGAGTCTTCATCTTCAAGGCAAGTTGTTGAGAGTTTTGCAAGAAAGAGAAGTAGAAAAAATAGGAGGAAAAACAAATATATCAGTAGACGTAAGGATAATAGCTGCTACTAATAGGAATTTAGAAAAGATGGTTGAAAAAGGAGAATTCAGAGAAGATCTTTATTATAGATTAAATGTAATACCTATAAATATTCCTCCTTTAAGAGAAAGAAAAGAAGATATTTATTTGTTGGTGGAAAATATTATTGCTAATTATTCTAAGAAATTAAATAAAGCTGTATATGGAATAGATGATAGAGCCATGGAAAAAATATTGAGTTATTCATGGCCGGGAAATGTAAGGCAACTTCAAAATGCCATAGAATATAGTATAAATATGGCTAATTCTAATATTATAAAATATGAAGATTTGCCTCAGAAGTTAAAAGATGATACTAAAAAAATAGTTATTAGTAAAGAGGAAGAAATAATACCTCTTAAAGATTTGGAAAGAAGAGAAATAATTAAAGCTTTGGAAAAATTTAAGGAATACAAAAAAGATAAAGAAAAAGCTGCATATGCTTTGGGGATTTCAAGAGCAACATTATATAGAAAAATAAAAGAATATAAAATACATTAGTCTCAAATTGAGAAAATATCTCAAAATGAGACTTTTTTTTGTTGTTTTGAGACTTTTTTATAAAAATTTTAAATAATAAAAAATGAATTGTTTGAAAAAGCTGGTTTTTAAATTTTGGCACAATTTATGCTAATACAAATTATGACAAAAAATATAATTGGAGGGGTTTAAAATGAAAAAAGTGATTATAGATATGTTAAAAGAAGAGGTAAAACCAGCACTTGGATGTACAGAACCTGTTGCGGTAGCTTTAGCATGCTCTAAAGCAAAAGAGCTTTTAAATGATGAAATAGTAGAATGTAATATATTTGTAAGTCCAAATGTATATAAAAATGGTATGTGCGTAGGAATACCGGGAACGAATAGATTAGGTCTTAAAATAGCGGCTTCTATGGGGCTTATAGGAGGAAAGTCTGAATTAGGACTTAAAGTTTTAGAAGCTTTAAAAGAAGAAGATGTAAAATTAGCTGAGGAATTTATGGATAAAAATATAGTGAAAATATCACCTGTAAATACAAAAGAAAAAGTATATGTTGAGGTTAATTTAAGGGGAAAAAAGAATTCATCAAAAGCTGTTATAATGATTAAACACGATAATTTTGTTCATCTTGAAAAAAATGATGAAATTTTATTAAATGGAGAGATAAGTTTAGATGCAGAATATGTTCATGTTGATAGTCCAATAGCTAATATTACAATAAAAGAATTAATTGAAGAGATAGAGAATATGAATTTAAGTGATTTAGAGTTTTTGCTTGAAGGGATTAAAATGAATGAAGAAATTGCAAATGTTGCTCTTGAGAATAAAATAGGAATAGGAGTAGGATATGGTATTAAAAAAGCTATAGAAGATGGCATATTTTCAGATGATTTAATTAATAAAGCTATGATGCTTACAGCTGCAGCTTCAGATGCAAGAATGAGTGGGATTAATATGCCGGTTATGAGTTCTAATGGAAGTGGAAATCATGGTCTTACAGCTATACTTCCAATAGCTGCATATAATTTAAAGTATCCTCAGAATGAAGAAAGATTAGCAAAAGCACTTGCTATAAGTCATGCAGTTACGGCTTATATAAAAAATTATACAGGAAGACTTTCTGCTGTATGTGGATGTGGTGTAGCTGCATCAACAGGATCAGCTGCAGCAATAACTTGGCTTATGGGTGGAAATTATGAGCAAATTGAAGGTTCTATTGAAAATATGATTGCAAATCTGAGTGGTATGATATGTGATGGAGCTAAAGCTGGATGTGCTTTAAAACTTGCTTCAGCTGCTTCAGCTGCTGTTCAAAGTGCTATAATAGCAAAATACAATTGTGTAGTTCCTCCTTTGAATGGAATAGTAGGTAATGAAGTGGAAGAGAGCATAAAGAATTTAGGTAAAATTAGTAGTGAAGGAATGACAATAACTGATGAGGTTATAATAAAAGTTATGGATAGTATGAATAACAATTAAATCTAGTTGACAAAAATCTACTTTTTAATTAAAATAGGACTTAAAATATTGTCAGGAGGTACTATACATGGATATAGAGAAAAAAGTATGGGAAACACTATGTTCAGAGGAAGATATAAATAAAAGGGTTGCTGAATTAGGAAAACAAATATCAAATGATTATAAGGATAAAAAGTTATTTGTAATATCACTTTTAAAAGGGAGCTTTATATTTACAGCTGATCTTGTTAGAAAAATAGATATACCTGTAAAAATAGGATTTATGACTACTTCTAGCTATGGCCATGGAGAAGAAAGTTCTGGTAAAGTAAATATGCTTTCAGATATTACGGATGATATATCAGGATACGATGTTTTAGTTGTAGATGATATAACGGATTCAGCACTTACAATGAGTTATGTAATGAATCATTTAAAGTCTAAAAATCCTGCTAGTATAAAATGTTGTGTATTACTTGATAAGCCGAGTAGAAGAAAAGTAGATTTAGTTCCGGATTATGTTGGATTTACAATAGAAGATAAGTTTGTAGTTGGATATGGATTAAATTATGGAGATTATTACAGAAATGTTCCATATGTATTTAATGTAACAGATAAAGATAGATAAAAAAGTGGTCATTTGACCACTTTTTTTAGCCTCTTAAATCTTCCATTAATTTTGTTTTTTCTTTTGTTTTATCGTCTTTCATTTTAACTATTTTAGCAGGAGACCCAGCTACAACTGCGTTTTCAGGAACATCTTCAGTTACAACAGCGCCTGCTGCAACAACAGCTCCTTTTTTTATTTTAACACCTTCAAGTATTACAGCGTTAGCTCCAATTACAACATTGTCTTCTATAATGACAGGAGTTGCAGAAGGAGGCTCAAGTACTCCTGCAACAACAGCTCCAGCTCCAAGGTGGACGTTTTTACCTATGATTCCTCTTGCTCCTACAACTGCATTCATATCTATCATTGAACCTTCGCCGATTTCTGCCCCTATATTTATAACTGCTCCCATCATTATAACAGCATTTTTACCGATGGAAACCATATCTCTTATAATAGCACCAGGTTCAATTCTAGCATTTTCATGTAAGTAGTTGTACATAGGTATAGCGGAATTCCTTCTATCAAATTCTATGTGATAGTCGACAATAGTTTCTTTATTTTCTTCTAGTATGTTATTTACTATATCGTGTTCTCCTATGATTATATATGAATTTTCATTTCCAAATATTTTTACATCTTTGTATTTTTCAATGTTTAATTTTCCCTTTAAGTATACTTTAACAGGTGTTTTTTTAGTTGAGTTTTTTATGAATTTTGCTATTTCATATGGATCTGTTAATTTCATCATTCGTAAAGTACCTCCTATATTTACAAAGTTACTATGTCTTTCATATTATAATATCCATTTTCTTTATTTACAATAAATTTAGCAGCTTTTAGTGATCCTTGTGCAAATATTTTTTTTGACAAAGCTACATGATTGAGCTCTACTATTTCATCTGTACCTGCGAATATTACTGAGTGTTCACCTACTATAGTTCCACCTCTTAATGCGTGGATTCCTATTTCATTTTCTTTTCTTTTTGCGTTTTTTCCACATCTGCTATAATTAAATTCGGTATTATCTAAAACTTTCTGAATTTCATTAGCAAGCATTAAAGCTGTACCGCTAGGAGCATCTACTTTTTTATTATGATGTTTTTCGATTATTTCTATATCGAAATTAGTTAAAGCTTTAGTAGTGATTTCTACCAATTTTAATAGTAGATTTATACCAAGTGACATGTTAGAGCTGTGGAATATAGGTATTTCTTTAGAAGCTTCTTTTATCATATTAAGTTCATCATCATTATATCCAGTTGTAGCAATAACTAAAGGGGTTTTTGTGTTTTTACAATAAGTTAATAAATCTTTTAAACTTTCAGGATTTGAAAAATCAATAACAACATCTGCTTTTTCTTTTATATCTAGTATGTTTGAGTATAATTTGTAGTTTGTATTTTCTTTTTCGTATTTAGATACGCCTGCTATAAGTTCGAAATTTTTATCTTCATATATAGAATTGGTTAAAACTTTTCCCATTTTTCCAAGAGATCCATTAATTATAACTTTAATCATATGAGTTCCTCCTAATGCATTATTTAAAATCCTATATTGTAAAACAATATAGGATTTTATTTTAATTTAAAACCATAATTAATTAGTTCTTTTTTTAGAATTTCTAAATTGTTTTTACTCATTTCAACAAGTGGAAGTCTGAGTTCTCCCATATCAAATCCTAGTAAATTCATGGCAGTTTTAATAGGAATAGGATTTACTTCTATAAATAAAGCATCTATTAAAGGTTTCATATCTAGTTGTAATTTTCTAGAACCTTTTATATCTCCTTCAAAGTATTTAGCTACTAAATCATGAGTATCTTTAGGGCATATATTTGCTATTACAGAAATTACTCCAGTTCCACCTAAAGATAAAAGTGGTAAAATCATATCGTCATTTCCTGAGTATATTGCAAAATCTTCAGGGCAAATTCTTGCTATTTCAGCAACTTGAGCTATATTTCCGCTAGCTTCTTTTATACCTACTATATTTTTAATTTTAGCTATTTCAACAAGTGTACTAGGTTTAATATTAACTCCTGTTCTTCCTGGTACATTATAAACTATAATAGGTATATTTACAGAGTTTGCAATAGCTTTAAAGTGAGATATAAGTCCATTTTGAGTAGTTTTATTATAATATGGGGTTATAACTAACAGTCCGTCAACTCCGTATTCTTCTGCTTTTTTACTTAAATGGATTGAATGAGCTGTATTATTAGATCCTGTTCCTGCTATTACAGGTATTCTTTTATTTGTTTTTTCAACTACGAATTTTATGGTTTGAAGCTGTTCTTCATCACTCATTGTAGATGCTTCGCCAGTAGTACCACATATAATTAAAGCATCAGTTCCTTCTTTGATATGATATTCTATAAGTTCTTCAAGTTTATCAAAATTAATTTTACCGTTTTTAAAAGGAGTAACTAAAGCAACACCAGAACCTTTAAAAATCATAAAAATTCACCCTTTCTATATTAAATTATATTTTAATAAAAGCTCAGCTATTTGAACTGTATTTGTTGCAGCGCCTTTTCTTATGTTATCGGCAACTACCCATATATTAATTCCGTTATCTACGCTAAAATCTCGTCTAATTCTTCCGACATATACTTCATCTTTTCCTTCAACGTCTAATGCTAGAGGATATTTGTTTTCTTTTGGATTGTCGATTACAATTACACCTTGAGTATTTTTCAAAATATTGAATATTTCTTCGATTTCAAATTCATTTTCAAATTCTACATTTATAGATTCGCTATGTCCGTAAAGTACAGGTACTCTTACTGTTGTAGCAGTTATTTTAATATTATAATCGTTCAGTATTTTTTTTGTTTCATTTATCATTTTCATTTCTTCTTTAGTATAACCATTATCCATAAATATGTCTATGTGTGGTAGACAGTTATAAGCTATAGGATGAGGGTAGAATGTGTTTTTGTTTCCTTTTATTCCTTCTTTAAGATCTGCAATTCCTTTAACTCCAGATCCAGAAACTGCTTGATATGTTGAATAAACAATTCTTTTTATTTTAAACTTATCGTGTAGAGCTTTTAGTGGAACTACTGCTTGTATAGTTGAGCAGTTAGGGTTAGCTATTATTCCTTTGTGTTTTTTTACTTCTTCTGGATTAACTTCAGGAACTATTAGAGGAACATTTTCATCCATTCTCCAAGCACTACTATTATCTACTACAATAATACCTTTTTGTTTTGCGATAGGAGCATATTTTTTGCTTATTTCTCCTCCTGCTGAAAATAAAGCAATATCTATTTTTTTATCAAAAGAATTTTCGTTTAATTCTTCAACTATGTAATTTTTTTCTTTAAACTTTATAGTGTTACCAGCAGATTTTTTTGATGCAAATAAATATAAGTTTTCTATAGGAAAATTTTTTTCTTCTAATATTTTCAAGAAAGTTCTTCCTACCATTCCAGTAGCACCAATTATTGCTATATTTACTTTTTTCATTTTTATACCCCCTTTATCATAAATATATGATAATATATGTTCTGTAGTTAGTAATTAGAAGTATTAGTGTTTTTTTATAAAAGAAGACTTTAATATATAGTATCACTCCCTATAAATATATTCAATATAATATATTATTGTGATAATTATTTTAAAGAGGTGATAGTTTTGTTTTTAGAAAAGGAGATTTTAAAATTAAAAGATATTGTAATTGCTCATAGAAAAAAATTGAATAAAATAGCTGAACTTGGCATGAAGGAATATAAAACGTCTAAATACATAAAAGATTATTTAGATTATTTGGGAGTAGAGTATGAAATTTTGTTAGAGACAGCAGTAGTGGGAAAAATTAAAGGCAAAAAAGGAATTAAAAATATAGCATTTAGAGCTGATATGGATGGGCTTAATGTAAATGGTGAAATAATGCATCTTTGTGGTCATGATGGTCATATGAGTATATTGTTAGGTCTTGTAGAATATCTAAATAATAATAAAGAATATTTAAATGACAATATAATTTTTATATTTCAACCAGCAGAAGAATCTCCTGGAGGAGCTTTACCTCTTATTAAAGAAGGGCTTTTGGAAAAGTATAATATCGATGAAATTTATGGACTTCATATTTATCCGGAATTAGAGGAAGGATTTGTGGGGATAAGACCTTCTTATTTTTTAGCACAAACAGGAGAAATTGATATAGAGATAATTGGTAAAAGTGGCCATGGCGCAATGCCACAAAATGCTGTAGATTCTATTGTAATAGCTTCAAATTTTGTAAATTCTATTCAAAGTATAGTATCTAGGAATATAAGACCATTAGATGAAGGGGTTTTAACTATTGGGAAAATAGAGGGAGGAAGTAGAAGAAATATAATAGCTGAAAATGTAAAACTTGAAGGAACGATGAGGGCATTTAAGCAGGAGGTTTATGATAAAATAAAAGAAAGAATATGTGAAATAGCTGATGGATTTGAAAAAGCATTTAATTGTAAAATAAATATTAACATAAAAGATGACTATCCAGCAGTAAATAATGATGTAAAATTATTTGAAGAATTTAAAAATGCATTAGGTGAAAAGCGTATAAAAATATTAGAGCCTCTTATGATAGCTGAAGATTTTTCTTATTATCAAAAATGTATACCAGGACTTTTCTTTATGCTTGGATCTAGAAATGAAAAAAAGGGATTTGTAAATGGATTACATAATATAGATTTTAATTTTAATGAAGATATTTTGTTAAGTGGAATAGATATTTACGTTAAATTATTAAAATATAAAGGAGCGTTAAAATAGAGATATGAAAGGGAGTAGAGTATCTAATTTTATATATTTATTACTTGTGGTATTGTTTTTAACTGTTGGAGTTTATTTTCAAAAAAAAGATATAAATACAGGACTTATAATAACAGAATATTTAATAGTTTTTTTACCTGCCTTAGCATTTTCATTTTTATTTAAAAAAGAAAGCATTAAAGAGTTTTTAAGATTTAACAAGACAAATTATAAAAATATAGTTTTAGCTGTTTTTATAACAGTGTTTACATATCCGATAGCTGTATTTGGCAATTTGATAATAATATTTATATTGAATTTTTTTGGACTGAATGATATACCTCAAGTTCCGTTGGCAAGTAATAATATTGAATATATATGGTTTTTATTTTTAATGGGAATAACTCCGGGAATATGTGAAGAAACCTTATTTAGAGGTTTTTTTCTACGAATGAATCAATATAGAGGTATAAAGAAAAGTATAGTGTATACAGCTTTTTTATTTGCTCTTTTTCATTTTAATATATACAATTTTATTGGTCCGTTTGTACTTGGAATTGTATTTGGTTATATGACTCTTGTTACAAATTCTATATACCCTTCTATTGTAGGGCATGCTTTAAATAATTCTATTGCTGTAACTTTGGGGTACTTTTATTTAAATAAAATTGAGAATGTAAGTAACATTTCTCATGAAATTTCAAATTATATTATTTTATTTCAATTGTGTTTTTTTGGGGTATTATCTGTAATTTCATTTTTTATTATAAGAAATTTATTTAAATTTATGAAAGGAAGTAGTATTTTGTGTAATAGAAAAAATGTGGAGAGGGGAAAATTATTTGATTATATTCCAATAATCATATGTATTTTTGTGTATATTTATATATTTTTCACTTTTCATTAAAAAGACAATTAAAATATATATTTTGGTTGTCTTTTTTGCGATTCGAATAAAAATAAAATTAAAGGAGGTGAAAACCGTTATAGGTTTACTAAAATTAAAAAATACTACTAGTAAATCCTACGTAACGGTAATAAATGTATAATTTAAAGAATAACAGATTATTATTTGTATTTATTTTAATAATAGGTTTTATATTGAATTTTTTTAAATTTTCATTGTTACCAGGTATAAATTTTATATTTGGCAGTATTGTTACACTAATTATAATTAGATTATATGGAATTGTAGGTGGAGTTGTTACTTCTGTAGTTATAAATATTTATGCGCATTTTTATAGTTTTTATTTTATTACTGTTTACATATTTGAAGCAGTTGTTGTAGGTTTGATTTGTAAATATAGAAAAGAAAATATAGTTTTATTAGATAGTTTTTATTGGTTGTTTATAGGTATGCCTTATATGTATATATTGTGTAAGTTATTGGGTTTTAGTTCGACGTTATCACTTTCGATTATGTTTAAATTTTGTGTCAATGGAATTGTCAATTCTATAATTGCTAATATAGTAATTACATATTTGCATATTAAAAATTTAAATAAAAATAAATTTTATTTTGAAGAAATAATTTTTAATTTATTTGTAGGTGGGACAGCTTTTTCATCTTTAATTATTAGTATATCAAATGGATATAATAATATGTATGATTTATTGAGAGATTTAATTATAATTTTAATTTTTGTTTTATTATCTTTTGTATTTTCTAATATATTAGTAAAAATTGTAGTAAGTCCTATTTATAGGTTATCTAAGATTACTTTAAATTTACCTAAAAAAATTTTTTATCAAAGGTCAGTTCGCTGGCCAAATAGTATAATTATAGAGTTAAATTCTTTTATTAATAATTTAAGACAAGTTAATAGTGTATTGAATGAAAATTTTAAACAACTTCAAGATGAAAATAAAAGATTAAAATACTTAGTATATAAAGATGCCTTGACAGAACTTCCTAATAGAACTATGTTTCAAGATAAACTTAATATAGAGTTAAATAAGGCTAAACGATATAAAGAAAAATTAGCTGTGATGTTTATTGATTTAGATGGATTTAAACGTATTAATGATACATTAGGGCATAGTACAGGAGATCAATTATTAAAAGAATTTTCTCAGAGGTTATTAAATAGTGTAGAAGAAAAAGATATAGTATCTAGACTTGGTGGAGATGAATTTACAATATTATTACCTAAAATTAATAGTGAAAAAGATATTATATCTGTAGCTGATAAAATTATACAGTCAATGAAAAAGCCTTGTATATTAAATGGGCAGGAGTTTAGGATAGCTAGTAGTATTGGAATTTCAATTTTTCCTCAAAATGGTCAAACTGTTGATATTTTACTTAAAAATGCAGATATAGCTATGTATAGAGCAAAACAAAAAGGCAAAAATAATTATCAATTTTATACACCTGATATGAATTTTACTACTTTTGAAAATTTAGTATTAGAAAATAAGTTATATAATGCTTTAGAAAAAAATGAGCTTGAATTGTATTATCAACCACAAGTTGATTTAAATACTGGTCAGATAATAGGGATGGAAGCGCTTATTAGATGGGTTAATCCAGAACTTGGTTTTATTTCTCCGGCAAAGTTTATTCCTATAGCTGAGGAAACGGGATTGATTATACCAATAGGGGAATGGACATTAAGATCTGCTTGTAAGCAAAATAAATTATGGCAGGATATGGGGTTTAATCCTATGAGAGTAGCTGTTAATATTTCTGCATATCAGTTTCAGCAAGAAGATTTTGTAGAAAAGGTGCGACAAATATTAAATGAAACAGGATTAGATCCAAAGTGGTTAGAAATAGAAATAACAGAAAGTATTGCTATTAAAAATGTAGATTTTACTGTAAGAACTCTTAGGAAATTTAAGGATATGGGTATAAAAGTTTCTATAGATGATTTTGGAACAGGGTTTTCTTCTTTAGCATATTTGAAAAATTTTAAGATTGATGCACTCAAGATAGACTATTCTTTTGTTAAGGATATAGGGATTAATAGTGAAAATGAGTCGATAATAAAGGCGATAATAATGCTTGCTAAAAATTTAAAATTAAATGTAATTGCGGAAGGTGTAGAAACAAAAGAACAACTTAAATTTTTAAAACATCAAGAATGTAATGAATCTCAAGGATATTTATTTAGTAAGCCGGTTCCGTCTAGAGAATTTGAAAAATTATTAATACGAAATAATGTTTTTAGTATAGCATAAAAAAAGAGACCTCTTTAAAGAGGTCTCTTTTTTATGCTAAAGGGGGAGTGGGAAAATAATATTGTTTTGCGACAATGAGTATTTTATCATTATAAAGAAAAAAAATCAATAACAAAAAAATATTTTTTGTAGAAAAAACAACTAAAATGTCGATGTATATTTTAAAAAAAGTTGACAAAAATAAGAAAAAAGGAGGTATTAAAAATATGAAAAAGAAGAAAATTATTACTGAAAATGATATAATGAAATATGAAATAGCTAAAGAACTGGGGCTTATGGACAAGATAAAAGAATCAGGATGGGCAGGATTAACTGCAAAAGAGGCAGGTAGAATAGGAGGCTTGCTTACTGCTAGAAAAAAAAATAAGAAAAAATAGGAGAATTAAATATGCAGTACAAAAATTTTGCATTTATATATGATAAGTTAATGGATGATGTAGATTATAATATGTGGGTTAATTACATAGAAGATATAATAAAAAAAGAAAATGTTATTGTAAAAAATATTTTAGAACTTGCTTGTGGAACTGGAAATTTAACTATACCATTAGCGCAAAAGGAGTATGATATTGTAGGAATTGATATATCTGAGGAAATGCTTGATATAGCAAGGAAAAAATCATTGGAGCAAGGTATTGATATTGTGTTTTTAAATCAAGATATGAGGGAATTAGATTTTGAAGTTTATAATCTAGATTGTGTTCTTTGTGCTTGTGATGGATTTAATTATATTTTAGAAGAAGATGATCTTAAAAATGTATTTAAAAGTATTTATAGTTTATTAAAAAATAATGGAATTTTTATATTCGATATAAGTTCATATTTTAAAATATCTAATATACTTTCTGGTAATACTTTTGGAGAAAATAGAGAAGATATAGCATATATTTGGCAAAACTATTTTGATGAAGAAGAAAATATAGTGGAGATGGATTTAGCTTTTTTCATACGAAATGGAGAGTATTTTGAGAGATTTGAAGAAATACATTATCAAAGAGCTTATAAAAATGAAGAAATATTGGATTTTTTAAAAAATGCTGGATTTGAAGATGTTAAAGTATATAAAGATTTTACTTTTTATGAAGCTGATGAAGAATCTCAAAGAGTATTTTTTGTTTGTAAAAAATAGAGTGTTATAATTGACAGAAAGTCGATTACACACTCGTGACTTTAGTCGTGAGTTAAGTCGACAAAGTTAAATACATATGCTATAATAAGTATAAAAAACCATAGGAACTATGGGGTTAGCTTGGTGAATTTCTTATCAATAGATGATATACTTCTTCCCTGATAAGCGTCAGGGATTTTTTTGATGTTTAAAATAAAAAGGAGGATTTTGAATGAATGATTATGTAATAAGAGCGAGTGCTGGAAATCATAGTATTAGAGCTTTTGTTGCTTTTACAACTAATATGGTACAAAAGGCTAGGCAATTGCATAATACAACTCCTGTGGCAAGTGCTGCACTTGGAAGAACTCTTACTGCTTCGTCTATAATGGGACTTATGATGAAAAATAAAGATGATAAACTTACTGTTAGGATAAAAGGAAATGGACCTATTGGAAATATTGTTGTAGTTTCAAATTCAAAAGGTATAGTGAAGGGTTATGTATCAAATCCACATGTAGATGTTCCTTTAAAACATAATGGGAAATTAGATGTTGGAAGAGCTGTAGGTAAAGATGGAAATATAACTGTTATAAGAGATTTAGGATTAAAAAAACCATATATAGGTTCTTATCCATTAGTAAACGGAGAGATAGCAGAAGATTTTACAGCTTATTTTGCATATTCAGAACAACAACCATCTGCTGTTGCTTTGGGAGTTTTAGTTGATAGAGATTATTCGATTAAGTCGGCAGGTGGATTTATAATTCAGCTCTTACCAGATGCTAGTGAGGATAGTATATCTACTTTAGAAAAAAATTTAGCTAGTATTCCTCCTGTATCGAAACTTATAGATGAAGGAAAAAAACCAGAAGATATTTTAGGTTTGATATTAAATGGTCTTGATTATGAAATATTGGATAAATATGATGTAGGTTTTGAGTGTGATTGTAATAAGGGGAGATTAGAAAAAGCATTAATAAGTATTGGAAAAAAAGATTTAATGGAGATTTTAGAGGAAGATAAAAGAGCTGAATTAGTATGTCATTTTTGTAATAAAAAGTATGAATTTAGTGAAGAAGACTTAAAAAAAATTATAGAAGCTATGTAATCAAAAGAATCTTTCGTATTCTTTGTGTGAGAATATGAAAGATTCTTTTAAAATTTTTGAAAAAATTATATAATATAAAGTGAGATGTAAATAAAATGCTTAGGGGGTATATTATGAAAAAAAATGTGGGATTTGGAACAAAAGCTATACATGCAGGTCATAAAAAAGATCCTGTTTCAGGAGCTTTAGCTACTCCAATATATCAAACTTCTACTTTTGTTTTTGATAGTGCAGAGCAGGGAGGTAGAAGATTTGCTTTAGAGGAACCAGGTTATATTTATTCTAGACTTGGAAATCCAACATTAACTCAGTTGGAAGAAAAGGTAGCTATATTAGAAGGTGCTGATGCTTGTATGGCTACGGCTTCTGGAATAGGAGCTATATCTTCAGCTTTTTGGACAACTTTAAAGGCGGGAGATCATGTTGTAGCAGATGAAACTTTATATGGATGCACATTTGCACTTTTAAATCATGGACTTACTAGATTTGGGGTTGAAGTTACATTTGTGGATTGTTCAAATCCTGAAAATGTAAAAAAAGCAATGAAAGATAATACTAAAGTGGTTTACATAGAAACTCCAGCTAATCCAACTTTGAAAATTGTAGATATTGAAAAAATAGCAGCTATTGCACATGAGAAGGAAGGCTGTATATTGATAGTCGATAATACATTTTCTACTCCTTGTATTCAAAAACCTATTGAGCTTGGAGCTGATGTAGTAGTTCATTCAGCTACTAAGTATTTAAATGGCCATGGCGATGTTATTGCTGGATTTGTAGTGGGAAGTGAAGAATTTATAAAAAATGTTAGATTATTTGGAGTAAAAGATATGACAGGAGCAGTTCTTAGTCCATTTGATGCGTATTTAATAATAAGGGGAATGAAAACACTAGAGGTTAGGATGCAAAGACATTGTGAAAATGCTATGAAAGTAGCAAAGTTTTTAAAAGAACACAAAGCAGTAGAAAATGTGTATTATCCAGGACTTGAAAATCATCCACAATACGAAATTGCAAAAAAACAAATGAAAATGCCTGGAGCAATGATTGCTTTTGAAGTAAAAGGTGGAGTTGAAGGAGGAAAAAAACTTCTTAATAGTTTGAATTTATGTGCATTAGCAGTAAGCTTAGGAGATTGTGAAACATTAATACAACATCCGGCTTCAATGACACATTCTCCGTATACAAGAGAAGAAAGACTTGAAGCTGGAATAAGTGATGGGCTTGTAAGAATTTCTGTGGGACTTGAAAATGCAGAAGATATAATAGATGATTTAGAACAAGGGCTTAATAAGCTTTTATAGTAAAAAGAGCAGATATCTGCTCTTTTTTATTATGGACGAATAAACATTTGAGTCCAGTATTTTGTTCCGTTGCTTTTTATAGCGAGACCTACACCTATTTGTGTATAATTTGGTGATAATATATTTTTTCTATGACCAGGTGAATTCATCCAAGAATTCATTACTTCTTGAGCGGTTCTTTGACCGTAAGCTATATTTTCGCCAGCGTATGAAAATTTAATTCCAAAGTTTCTCATCATTTCAAATGGACTTTTATAAGTTGGAGATATGTGGGAAAAATAATTTTTATCAATCATGTCTTGAGATTTATATCTAGCAACTCTTGATAATTCCCAGTTATGTGAAAGTAATGGCAGTCCTCGTTTAGATCTTTCAATATTTACAAGTCTTATTACTTCTTGCTCTATAGATTTTATATCATTTATTTCGGGTATAGTAATTTTATCTCCTGGATATATAAGAGATGGATTTTTTATATGTGGATTTGCATTTATTATTTCGGATAATCCTATTTGATATTTTACTGCTATTTTCCACATGCTATCTCCGCGAATTACTGTATAAACTGTGTCAGCATAAGAAATATTTACCCCAAAAATAAAAAATAATGTAGTTAAACTTAAAATAAAAATTCTCATCATTAATGGCCTCCTAATTAAATGTGAAAATAATAAATTTAAATTTAGTATGTGAAAAAAGTAGAGTTATATTAAAAAAATATGTAAAAAAAGTTTGGATTTATAGGAATATATAGTTAAAATAAATAGTTGTTAAATAATATAAAAATTGGGAATGGTGAAGGGAATTCAATTAATTTTTTGATATAATTGATATATGAATATATTTTTATTGCAAAGGGTGGATTCCTAATGAAATTAAATTTAGGTTTAGAATTAAATCAATCTCAAAAGTTGATATTGACAAAACAGTTGAAGCAGTCTTTAGACATATTGAATATGAGTATGTACGAATTAGAAGAAATTATAAACAAGGAAAATGAAGAAAACCCTATTATTGAAGTTGAAAAAAAAGAAAATTTAGATTGGGAAAAATATATTGAATATATAAGAGATACAAAATATCAGGAAATAAATTATTCACAAAACAAAGAGCAAAATTATAATATAGAAAATATTATTAAATACAATATTTCTATATATGAACATTTAAAAAATCAGATAAATTATTATAATATAGACAAAAAAAGTAAAGAAATAGTTGAGTATATAATAGATTGTTTAGATGAAAATGGATATTTCAAAGGAGATATTTGTGAAATATCCAAAAAATTTGGGATAAGTGATGAAAATGTATTGAAGAACTTAAAAATAGTTCAAAGTTTGGAGCCTTCTGGAGTTGGTGCTAGAAGTGTTAAAGAGTGTCTTTTAATTCAAATAAAAGAAAAACAAATAAAATCTGATGTTATAGAGAATATAATAAAGGAGGATTTAAATTTAATAGCTAATAAAAAATATAAAGATATATGTAAAAAATATAAAATAACTCCGGAAAAATGTAGAAAAATATTAGAGATTATAAAAACACTTGAACCAAAACCGGGAAGAAAATATTCTTTTTTTGAAAATAATTACATAATACCAGATGTTATAGTAGAAAAAATAGGAGATAAGTATGAAGTATATTTAAATGATACAAATATACCTAATATAAAAATAAATAAATTTTATCAAGAAATATTGAAAAATTCTCAAAAAGATGATGAAGCTAAAGAATATATAAAAGAAAAATTAAACTCTGCTATTAATTTGATTAAAAATATAGAAAGTAGAAAAAATACAATATTGAGAATATCTAAGGAAATAGTAAAACATCAAATGGATTTTTTTGAAAAGGGAAATAAATATCTAAAGCCGTTAATTCTCAAAGATATAGCTATCGATTTAGGTATTCATGAATCTACTGTTAGTAGGGGGATAAATGGAAAATACATGTTAACGCCTTATGGGCTATTTGAATTGAAATATTTTTTCAGTGGAGGTATAGATATAGCTTCAACAAGCATAAAAAACATAATAAAGGAAATAATAAGCTTTGAAGATAAGAAAAAGCCATATAGTGATTCGAAAATATGTTCTTTATTAAAAGAAAAGAATATCAATATATCTAGAAGAACTGTAGCTAAATATAGAGAAGAATTGGGGATACCGTCATCTACAAAGAGGAAAAAAATTTGTTAAAATAAAAAATCTAATAATATTACAAAAAAATATTGAAAAATATGTAATAGTAGTATAAAATTAAATCAAGAGGTGGGACTAAAATATAGTCGAGGGACATTTGATGTCCCAAATTAAAAATGATTTTATAGGGACAAAAAATTATGAAAAAATTAATACAAATTCAAAAGAAGATAATTCCAGAAATATTGGAAATTATGGAAAGAAGATATTTAATATTGAAGCAAATATCTTTAAATGAGCCTATAGGAAGAAGGGCACTTTCTAATAAACTGGAATTAAGTGAGAGGATTATAAGATCTGAGGTTGAATTTTTAAAAAGTCAAGATCTTATAAATGTACATACTTCAGGAATGAGTATAAGTAAAAGTGGAACATACGTATTGGATAATTTAAAAGAATTTATAGATGAGATGATGGGTATATCTCATTTAGAGGAAAGTTTGAAAAAGAAGTTAGGTATAAAGAAGGTAATAATAGTACCAGGAAATGCTGATGAAGATGATACAGTGAGAAAAGATATAGGAAAAGCTACTTGTAAATATATAACTAAGATATTAAAAAATAACTATATAATAGGCGTTACTGGCGGGAATACTATGCATGAATTTGCTAATTGCCTTCAAGGAATTAAAAAATACGAAAATATATTAGTAGTTCCTGCAAGAGGTGGCCTTGGAAAAGAAGTTGAAATTCAATCAAATAATATAGCAGCAGTTATAGGTAAAAAGTTAGGTGGAAATTATAAGCTTTTGCATGTTCCAGATAATATAACAAAGGAAACTTTAGAGAGCTTAATTTTAGAACCTGAGATAAATAAAACTTTAGAATATATACAAAATGTCGATGTTTTAATATTTGGAATAGGAAGAGCAGATGATATGGCTAGAAGAAGAAAAATGCCTAAGTCTGAATTTGACTATATAATGTCAAAAGGAGCTGTAGGAGAAGCTTTTGGATATTATTTTAACAGAAATGGAGAAATAGTACACGAAACTATTACTATAGGTATAAAATTAGAAAATTTTAAGTCAATAAAAAACACTATAGGAATAGTTGGAGGTAGTAGGAAGGCAGAAGCTATACTTGCTATATCAAAGATAAAAAAAGATTTAATTTTAATTACCGATGAAGGAGCTGCTAATAAAATATTTGAGTTAATTTAATTATAAAAATTAAAATAAATTAATTTATTAATAGGAGGAATGAAATATGATAAAAGTTGCTATTAATGGTTTTGGAAGAATTGGTAGATTAGCATTAAGATTAATGCTTGAAAAGTCAGAGTTTGAAGTTGTTGCAATAAACGACTTAACAGACGCTAAAACTTTAGCTCATTTATTTAAATACGACTCAGCACAAGGACGTTTTAATGGAGAAATAGAAGTTAAAGAAGGAGCTTTTGTTGTAAATGGAAAAGAAATAAAAGTAACAGCAGAAGCAAATCCTGAAAATTTACCATGGAAAGAACTTGGAGTAGATGTAGTACTTGAGTGTACAGGATTCTTTACAGATAAAGAAAAAGCAGAAGGACACATAAAAGCTGGAGCTAAAAAAGTTGTTATATCAGCACCAGCAAAAGGAGATTTAAAAACTGTTGTATTTAACGTAAATCATGAAATTTTAGATGGTTCTGAAACAGTTATATCAGGAGCTTCTTGTACAACTAACTGTTTAGCACCAATGGTTAAAGTGTTAAATGATAAATTCGGTTTAACAAAAGGATTTATGACTACTATACATGCTTATACAAATGACCAAAATACATTAGATGCACCTCATAGAAAAGGAGATCTTCGTCGTGCAAGAGCTGCTGCATCTAATATAGTTCCTAACTCAACTGGAGCTGCTAAAGCTATAGGATTAGTTATACCAGAGCTTAAAGGTAAGTTAGATGGAGGAGCTCAAAGAGTTCCAGTAATAACTGGTTCTTTAACAGAACTTGTATGTACATTAGAAAAGAAAGTTACTGTTGAAGAAGTAAATGCTGCTATGAAAGAAGCTTCTAATGAATCATATGGATATACTGAAGAGCCATTAGTATCTTCTGATATAGTAGGAATACAATATGGATCATTATTCGATGCTACTCAAACAAAAGTTATGGAAGTAAATGGAGAGCAATTAGTAAAAGTTGCTTCTTGGTATGACAATGAAATGTCATATACATCTCAATTAATAAGAACTTTAGAATACTTTGTAAATCTTTCAAAATAAATTTATTAAAAAAATAAAGTAAACTAAAAATGGTCCGGGTTTTGTAGTATTATACTACGGGACCGGATCTTTTTTTTTCAAAAATGCACTATGCAGTATGGGCAAATCGGACATACCTGAAAGAAAGGAGTTAAAATTATGTCAATGTTAAACAAAAAAACTATAGAAGATATAGATGTAACTGGTAAAAGAGTATTAGTAAGATGTGATTTTAATGTGCCATTAAAAGATGGTGTTATAACTGATGAAAATAGATTAATAGGAGCTCTTCCTACTATTAAGTACTTAATGGAAAAAGGAGCAAAAGTTATATTGTGTTCTCATCTTGGAAAACCAAAGGGAGAACCAAAACCAGAACTTTCACTTGCTCCAGTTGCTAAAAGACTTTCTGAAATGTTAAATAAAGAAGTTGTATTTGCAGCAGATGATAATGTTGTTGGAGAAAATGCAAAATCTGCAGTTGAAAATATGAAAGATGGAGATGTTGTACTTCTTCAAAACACAAGATATAGAAAAGAAGAAACTAAAAATGAAGAGAGTTTTTCAAAGGAATTAGCTTCTCTTGCTGATATATTTGT
Organism: Tepidibacter thalassicus DSM 15285; assembly: GCF_900129915.1. Taxonomy (GTDB): domain Bacteria; phylum Bacillota; class Clostridia; order Peptostreptococcales; family Peptostreptococcaceae; genus Tepidibacter; species Tepidibacter thalassicus. Next base: position 106,608 of record NZ_FQXH01000006.1, on the reverse strand, counting down.
AAATGATGCGTTTGGTACAGCTCATAGAGCTCACTGTTCAACTGTTGGAGTTACAAATTTTATAGAAACTAGTGTATGTGGATATTTAATTCAAAAAGAATTAAAATTCTTGGGCGAAGCTGTTGAAAATCCTGAAAGACCATTTGTAGCAATACTTGGTGGAGCTAAAGTTTCAGATAAAATAAATGTTATAAACAATTTACTTGAAAAAGTAGATACATTAATAATCGGTGGAGGAATGGCTTATACATTTTTAAAAGCTCAAGGTTATGAAATAGGAACATCTTTACTTGAAGAAGATAAAATAGAGTATTCTAAAGAAATGATAGAAAAAGCAAAAGCTAAGGGAGTTAAATTATTACTTCCAATAGATCATGTAATTGGAGAAAAATTTGATAAGGATACAACTCCAGTTGTTACAGAAGATGAAAATATTAAAGATGGATTTATGGGACTTGATATTGGACCTAAAACTGCGAAAATGTATGCAGATGTTGTAAAAGAAGCTAAAACTGTAGTTTGGAATGGACCTATGGGAGTATTTGAATTTGAAAACTTTGCAAAAGGAACTTTGGAAGTTGCTAAAGCCATGGCAGAATCTGGCGCTACAACAGTTATAGGTGGAGGAGATAGTGCTGCTGCTGTAAATCAATTAGGTTTTGGAGATAAAATGACTCACATTTCAACTGGTGGTGGAGCATCACTTGAGTTCTTAGAAGGAAAAGAACTTCCAGGAATTGTTGCTTTAAATGATAAATAATTGAAAGGGTGTGAGAGAATGAGAACTCCAATCATTGCTGGGAACTGGAAAATGCACAAAACTATAAAAGAAGCTGTTGATTTTGTAAATGAAGTTAAAGATAAAGTTGCAAATACAGATGTTGAAGCAGTTATATGTGCTCCATTTACGTTACTTAAAGATTTAAAAGAAGTTACTAAGGGAACTAATATTAAAATTGGAGCTCAAAATATGCATTTTGAAGAAAAAGGAGCATTTACTGGGGAAATATCTCCTCTTATGCTTAAAGAAATTGAAGTGGATTATGTTATAATAGGACATTCTGAAAGAAGACAATACTTTAATGAAACAGATGAAACAGTTAATAAAAAAGTTTTAAAAGCTTTAGAATATGGTATAAAACCTATAGTTTGTGTAGGAGAAACTCTTGAAGAAAGAGAAACAGAAAAAACAAAAGATGTAGTAAAATATCAAGTGGAAAAAGCTTTAGAAAATGTAGACAAAGATAGAGTAAAAGACATAGTAATTGCATATGAGCCAATATGGGCTATAGGAACTGGAAAAACAGCTAGCAGTAAAGATGCAAATGATGTTATATCTTATATAAGAGAAGTTGTTGCATCTGTTTGTGGAGAAGAAGTTTCAGAAGAGGTTAGAATACAATACGGTGGAAGCGTTAAGCCAAATAATGTAGAAGAAATAATGAATGAAAGTGATATAGACGGAGCTTTAGTTGGGGGAGCAAGTTTAAATCCTTCAGATTATATAGAGCTTGTTAATTTCTAAGGAGTTGATATAAACATGAAAAAGCCTGTAGCTTTAATCATACTAGATGGCTGGGGAATTAATAACTCAGAATTCGGAAATGCTATAAAAACAGCAAAAACTCCAAATTTTGATAAATATATAAATACTTATCCAAATACAACTATAAAAGCAAGTGGATTAGATGTAGGGTTACCGCAAGGACAAATGGGTAATTCAGAAGTAGGACACTTGAATATAGGAGCAGGAAGAATAGTTTATCAAGAACTTACTAGAATAACTAAAGCAATAGAAGATGAAAGTTTTTTCAAAAATGAAGAACTTTTAAGAGCTATAAAAAATGTTAAAGAGAACAATAAAAGTCTTCATATAATGGGACTTTTATCAGATGGAGGAGTTCACTCTCACATAGATCATCTTAAAGGACTTTTGGAATTAGCTAAGAGAGAAAATTTAGAAAAAGTGTATGTTCATGCATTTTTAGATGGAAGAGATACAGATCCTAAAAGTGCATTGACTTATATAGATGAGATAGAAAAATACATGAAAGAAAATAATGTAGGTAAAATTGCTACTGTATCTGGTAGATATTATTCAATGGATAGAGATAAGAGATGGGAAAGAACTCAGCTTGCTTATGATGCACTTGTTTTAGGAAAAGGTGAAAATGCAAACAGTGCAAGAGAAGCTGTTGAAAAATCATATAAAAATGATAAAACTGATGAATTTGTTTTACCTACAGTTATATTAGAAGATGGAAATCCAGTAGCTAAAATAGAAGATAATGACTCTGTAATATTCTTTAACTTTAGACCAGATAGAGCTAGACAAATAACTAGAGCAATAGTAGATAAAGAATTTAATGGATTTGAAAGAAATTATGTAAATACTACTTTTGTGTGTATGACTCAATATGATATAACAATAAAAGATGCTTATGTTGCATTTAAACCTCAAAAGTTAAAAAATACATTAGGAGAGTATTTAAGTGGAAAAGGTATAAAACAACTTAGAATTGCAGAAACTGAAAAATATGCTCATGTTACATTCTTCTTCAATGGAGGAGTAGAAGATCCTAATGAAGGAGAAGATAGAGTATTAGTACCATCTCCTAAAGTTGCAACATATGATTTAAAACCAGAAATGTCAGCTCATGAAGTTACAGAGAAACTTTTAGACAAATTAAATGAAGATAAATACGATTTTATAGTGTTAAATTTTGCAAATCCTGATATGGTAGGACATACAGGTGTGTTTGATGCTGCAGTTAAAGCAGTTGAAACTGTAGATGAGTGTTTAGGAAAAGTTGTTGATAAGATAGTTGAATTAGGTGGTTGTGCAATAATTACAGCTGATCATGGAAATGCAGAAGAAATGCGAGATAAAGAAAATAAACCTATAACAGCTCATTCTACAAATGTAGTTCCTTGTATAGTTATAACTAATGAAGATGTGAAATTAAGAGAAGATGGTAGACTTTGTGATTTAGCTCCAACTGTATTAGAGCTTATGAAAATAGAAAAACCTGAAGAAATGACAGGAAATAGTCTTATAGTTAAGTAATTTAATTTTAAGTAAAATATATATAAATATAATAAAGAGAGGAGAAATGAAAATGAGTTTTATTCAAGATGTATACGCTAGAGAAATATTAGATTCAAGAGGTAATCCAACAGTAGAGGTAGAAGTAGTACTTGAAAGTGGAGCGATGGGAAGAGCTGCAGTTCCATCAGGAGCTTCAACAGGAGCTTTTGAAGCAGTGGAATTAAGAGATGGAGATAAAGAAAGATTTTTAGGAAAAGGTGTAACTAAAGCAGTTGAAAATGTAAATACTATAATAGCTCCAGAACTTGAAGGAATGAATGTATTTGATCAAGTTACAATAGATAAAACTTTAATAGAACTTGATGGAACAGATAATAAAGGAAAATTAGGAGCTAATGCTATTCTTGGGGTTTCTATGGCTGTAGCTAAAGCTGCTGCTGAGGAATTAGGATTACCATTATTCCAATACATTGGTGGAGTAAATGCAAAACAACTTCCAGTTCCTATGATGAACATATTAAATGGTGGAGCACATGCTGATAATAACGTAGATATTCAAGAATTTATGATAATGCCTGTTGGAGCTTGTTGTTTTAAAGAAGCTTTAAGAATGGGAGCAGAAATATTCCACAATTTAAAGAAAGTATTAAGCTCTAAAGGACTTAATACTGCAGTAGGTGATGAAGGTGGATTTGCTCCAAACTTAGGATCAAATAAAGAAGCTTTAGAAGTAATAGTAGAAGCTATAAAATCTGCTGGATATGAACCAGGAAAAGATGTAAAATTAGCACTTGATGTAGCTGCTACAGAATTATACGATAAAGAAAAGAAAGTTTACGTTTTAGCTGGAGAAGGAAAAGAATTAACTTCAGCTCAAATGGTAGATTTCTACGCTAATTTAGTAGATGAGTTCCCAATTATATCTATAGAAGATGGATTAGATGAAGAAGATTGGGAAGGATGGAAATTACTTACTGAAAAATTAGGTAAAAAAATCCAATTAGTTGGAGACGATTTATTCGTTACAAATACTGAGAGATTAAGAAAAGGTATAGAAAATAAAACTGCTAATGCTATACTTATAAAACTTAACCAAATAGGTACAATAACTGAAACTTTAGATGCTATAGAAATGGCTAAAAGAGCTGGATATACTGCAGTTATTTCTCATAGATCAGGAGAAACAGAAGATGCTACAATAGCTGATTTAGCTGTTGCAGTAAATGCTGGACAAATAAAAACTGGAGCTCCATCAAGAACTGATAGAGTTGCTAAATACAATCAATTAATAAGAATTGAAGAAATGATTGGAGATGTTTCAGAGTACTTAGGATTAAATACTTTTTATAATTTAAGATAGTGCTTGAGAATAGGGAGAATGATATATCTCCCTATTTTTGATTTTACTGTTGATAGGGTAATGTTTATGTGTTACACTATCTATATTAATTTAGTTTTGTATTAAGGGGGTGTAGATGTGAAAGCTTTTTTAATGGTAGTACAGCTTATAACTAGTATAGTTTTAATTGTCAGTGTATTACTTCAATCAGGGAAAAGTGCAGGTCTTTCAGGGAGTATAGCTGGAGGAGCTGAACAGGTTATAGGAGTTAAAGCTAGAGGATTAGATGCTTTATTTTCAAAAATTACTTCTATTTCTGCTTTTTTATTTATTGTAGTAGCTTTATCGTTAGTTGCAATACAATAATTTTATTAATCCCATTCAAATGGGATTTTTTTTTAATCTCATTATTTAGGAAAAATATGGTATTTGTGAAATTGATGTAATAATTTATATAAAAAAATATAAATTAATTATGTAAAAAACATAAAAAATGGAAAATATATATTTATAAAAAATATATATAGTAGGAGGTAAAAGATGGTACCAGGAATGAAAGAGACTTTATTGAAATTTATGAAAGAAAAAGCATATAATCCATTGACTAGAGAAGAACTTGCAGCTATATTTGATATACATCCATCAGAGAGAGCTATGTTTTATAATTTTTTAGATGAACTTGAAGAAGATGGATATATATATAAAACTAAAAAGAAAAAGTATGGACTTCCTAGTAAAATGAATTTATTTGTCGGAAGACTTGTAACACATCAAAGAGGATATGGTTTTATAGTGTCAAATGAAGAAGGAATAGAGGATTTGTTTATACCTGCAAATGCAATGAATGGAGCTATGCACAATGATAAAGTAATAGCGAGAGTTATGGAGAAATCCACAGAAAGTAGGCGTGCTGAAGGTGAAATAATAAAAATAGTAGAAAGATCAATTAAAACATTAGTAGGAACTTATGAATCGAGTAAAAATTTTGGATTTGTTGTTCCTGATAATAAAAGACTTATAAATGATGTATATATACCTAAGGTAGAATCGATGAATGCAGGCCATGGCGATAAAGTAGTATGTGAAATTACTCAGTGGCCAAAAAAAGGTAGAAATCCAGAAGGAAGAATTATAGAAATATTAGGGAAAAAAGGAGAAAAGGGAATAGATATTTTATCTATAATTAAACAACATGACCTTCCAGAAGAATTTCCTGATGAAGTTTTAGCTGAAGCAGAAAGAATAAGTGAAGATATACCTAAAGAAGAAATAGAAAGAAGAGTAGATTTAAGAGACATGACAATAATTACTATAGATGGAGCAGATGCAAAAGATTTAGATGATGCTGTATCAGTTGAAATTCTTTCAAATGGAAATTATAGATTAGGGGTACATATTGCCGATGTATCTCATTATGTAAAAGAAGGATCGAAGTTAGATAAAGAAGCTTTAAAGAGAGGAACATCTGTATATTTAATAGATAGAGTTATTCCAATGCTTCCTAAAAAACTATCTAATGGAGTATGTAGTTTAAATCCTAATGTGGATAGATTGACACTTTCTATATTTATGGAAATAGATGAAAAAGGAAAAGTGTTAAAACATGAAATTGTAGAATCTATTATACATTCGAAAGCTAGAATGGTATATACAGATGTATCTGATATACTTGAAAATAACGATGAAGAACTTATTAAGAAATACAATCATTTAGTAGATGATTTTAGAAATATGGAGAAGTTGGCTAGAATACTTATGAAAAAAAGAGAAAGTAGAGGAGCTATAGATTTTGATTTTCCAGAAGCTAAGATATTACTTGACGAAAAAGGGAAAGTAGTAGATGTTAAAAAGTATGAAAGAAGAATAGCTAATAGAATAATAGAGGAATTTATGCTTGTAAGTAATGAAACCATAGCAGAACATTTTTTCTGGCTTAATATACCTTTTGTTTATAGAATACATGAAACTCCAAGTGCAGAAAAAATAGAACAGTTTAATAAATTTATAGCTTCTTTTGGATATCATATAAAAGGAGATATTGAAGAAGTTCATCCGAAGGCGTTACAAATGGTACTTCATGAGGTACAAGGAAAGAAAGAAGAATTAGTTGTAAGTACACTGATGTTGAGATCATTAAAACAAGCTAGGTATTCTCCAGAATGTAGTGGACATTTTGGGCTTGCAGCAAAATATTATTCTCATTTTACATCTCCTATAAGAAGATATCCAGATCTTCAAATACACAGAATAATAAAAGAGGCATTAAATGGAAAGTTAAGTGAAAATAGAATAAGCGCTTTAAAAAGTATTGTAGCATATTCTTCTGAACAATCTTCATTGAGAGAAAGAGCTGCTGATGATGCGCAAAGAGAAGTTGAAGATCTTAAAAAAGCAGAATATATGGCAGGTAAAATTGGAGAAGAATTTGAAGGTGTAATATCTAGTGTAACTTCTTTTGGAATATTTGTAGAATTAGACAACACAATAGAGGGGCTTATTAGATTGTCTAATTTAGATGATGATTATTATATATTTGATTCTGATAATTATATTTTAATAGGGGAACATACTAAAAAAACATATAGAATAGGAGACACTTTAAAAGTGAAAGTTTCTAAGGTGAATATTGATTTTAAAGAAATTGAGTTTTCTATAGTTTAATATTTTTCCCTCATAGATAATTGAATCTATGAGGGAAAAATACTTGACATTTAAAAATTATTATGCTATTATTATTTCTACAATAATGAAAAACAATTGAAGTTTTAAGCTATAAGAGGGTGAACATATGGCGGAAGGAAAAAAAGTTTTAGCAACAAATAGAAAAGCAAGACACAATTATTTCATAGAAGAAGTTTATGAAGCAGGGATAGAACTTAAAGGGACAGAAGTTAAGTCTATAAGAGCAGGAAGAATAAATTTAGCTGATGGGTATGCTTCTGTGGAAAATAATGAAGTTTTTTTAAAGCAAGTTCATATAAGTCCCTATGAACAAGGTAATATATTTAATGTAGACCCTCTTAGAGTGAGAAAGTTGTTGCTTCATAAGCATGAAATTAGAAAATTAATAGGGGCAATAACTCAAAAGGGATATTCATTAATACCTCTTAGTGTTTATTTAAAGAGAGGAAAAGTGAAAGTTGAAATAGCTCTTGCAAAAGGGAAAAAACTTTACGATAAGCGTCAAGATATTGCTAAAAGAGATGCAAAAAGACGTATTCAAAGAGAACTTGCAGGAAGGTATTAAAATTTAATATATAACTTGGGGGCGTAAAGGTTTCGACGGGGGTTTGGAACTTAAAGTAGCGAGCCGTGTTTCTCTGGGTCACGTAAAAAACTGGGGATTAAATATAAACGCAAACGATAATTACGCTTTAGCAGCTTAATAACCGCTGCTCGTCCTATCTAGTTTGCCCACGAGCTAGAATAGGGCGTCGACCAAGTGGGGAACTATCTTTAGGGTGCCTTGACTAAAGATGGAATAATTAAGGCTGGCCAAGCTCAAAGCCTGCTGTTAGGCGTTGAGTGAGGCGAGATTTCAATATAGCAGCTACGCTCGTAGAAGCTTTAAGGAAAGAGCTCTCGGACAGGGGTTCGACTCCCCTCGCCTCCACCAATACATAGAATATAAAGACCAGCATATATGCTGGTCTTTATTAAGGTTTAGTTTTACATGTCCAATTGATGTTGCGGTATGGAATTTTAAAAGGATAATCTACAATAACTTCGATAGATGATTCTTGGAAGGATACTCTTAAAAAAGGTATTAGGTAAGGGTCTTTATTTAAAGCTGAAGCAAATGTTGTCAAGCAGTTTTGATTGTTATCTCCAATTAAAATTATTCCTTTGTTTATTAAAGTATTATTTATCCATGCTTCCAATATATCTGTTATATTTACTTCTATATATATATTATTTGTAAATGGTAAAAAATCGTATTTAAATTGTGTATTTATTCTAGGGTGATTTTTGTAAGTTGTAAAAGTGCTGAAGTAATCTGATAATGGATATATGGAAAATACTTTGGTATTACAGTTGAAAAAGTCTTTAACTTTAAATAAGATGATTTCAGCTGAATTAATTACGATATTGCTGGGGATAGGAGAAATATCAAAAAAAAGGTAGCTGTAATAATAATATTTTCCGTCATTACCGACATTGATAAATTCATTGTTTATATTTTCATTTGGAATTTTATTTGATATAGTTAAACTTTTACTAGCTGGTATAATGATGTTTCTCATTTAACATCACCTCTGTTTTATAGTATATGTATATGATAAAATATATTTGAATTTTGGAAAAAGATTTGAAGCGATAAGCTTCAAATCTTTTTGGGTTTATTCAGTATAAGAAACATAAAGAGTTACATTTTCATTTGTTAAAGTGCCAGTAAAGTCAGATGAAATAGGAATGTTAGGAAGCACTATATTATTTACACTTAAATCTTTGTCTTCAGTTGCTGTTTTTAAGTCTTCTTTAAAAGTTTCTCCGTAATAAGTTGTACCATCAGCGTTTATAGCTGCAATAAAATAGTAAACGTATCCTTTATCTAAAATACCGGAGTTAAGAGTTACTACAGCTTGGTTATCAGCAGAAGTAGTCACAGTTGCTGTAAGTTGTTGAAAAGCCATATATTTACCTCCTTTAAATAATATTAGGGACTTGTATCCCTAGTACATAGTATTAAATATTATATAATTCAGTTACTATATCTTAAAAGATGTATGTATATGGTTTAATTTTTTAGATATTATTTATAAAAATGGGGGATGATTATGAAAATAACTACTAAAAGTATAGTAAAAATAGGTTTAATTGCTGCTGTTTATGCTGCTATTACTATCAGTATAGCTCCAATTAGTTATGGATTAATTCAGTTTAGGGTATCAGAGGTTATGACGCTTCTTGCGTTTGTAGATCCTATTTATATACCTGGTTTGGTTTTAGGGTGTGTAATATCAAATATGTTTAGTTCTTTGGGAATAATAGATATTGTAGTAGGAAGTACAGCTACATTTATAAGTGTATATATGATAAGTAAAAGTAAAAATTTATTTATAGCTAGTATTTGGCCAACTGTAATAAATGGTTTATTTATAGGAGCAGAAATACATTTTGTACTTAATCAACCATTTTTGATTTCGAGTTTATATGTAGCCATGGGGGAATTTTGTGTTGTAACGTTAATTGGATATCCTTTATTTAAATTTATTTTAAATAAAAAATTTATAGTAAAAATTTTAAAAGTTTAACAGTTACAATATATTAAATGATTTCGATTTGGTAAAAATCTTGCTTTAAAAAAAATATAGGAGTATAATGAATAAGGTGCTTAATTTATTTTAAAATATTGGGAGTGAGAATTATGAAAAATAAGCACGATACATATAATACGTTGTTTCATTGGCATAATTTTAAATTGAACCTTGTTGTTGAAGGAATGGTAGTAGGTGCATTAGCTGGTTTATTTGTAGTATTATATAGATTTTTACTAGAAAAAACTGAGGTTTTAACTAGTAAAATTTATGTTTTACAAAAACAAAACAATTATTTGATTTTGGTTTGGTTTATAGTATTGGCATTGCTTGCATATATAGTTGGAATCATGATAAAAAGAGAACCGATGATAAGTGGTAGTGGAATTCCTCAAGTGGAGGGAGTTTTGCTTAGAAGACTTAATATGAATTGGTTTAGAGTGATTGTTGGGAAATTCGTAGGAGGAGTTTTGGCAATAGGAGCAGGTTTGTCTTTAGGAAGAGAAGGTCCTTCGGTACAAATAGGAGCTGCTATTGGTCAGGGATTTTCAAGAATTTTTAAGAGAATAAAAATAGAAGAGAAATATTTAATTACTAGTGGAGCTAGTGCAGGACTTGCTGCTGCATTTAATGCACCTTTAGCTGGAGTGGTTTTTGCACTTGAGGAAGTTCATAAGAACTTTTATCCTTTGGTTTTATTGTCAGCTATGTCTGCTTCTCTTACAGCTGATTTTGTATCTAAGAATTTTTTTGGATTAAAACCTGTTTTTAATTTTAAAAATCTTTATATTTTGCCACTCAATCAATATATATATTTGATTGTATTGGGAATTATATTGGGTGTATTAGGCGCATTTTTTAATAAAATGCTTATTAAAACACAAGATTTTTATATTTCTAAAAAATGGCTTCCAATTGAATTTAGGCCAATGATACCTTTTTTGATAGCTGGAGTATTGGGATTGTTTTTACCACAAGTTTTGGGTGGTGGACATGATCTTATAAGTTCATTGGTTGAAGGTAAGTATACAATAAACATGATATTTGTTATATTAGTAATTAAATTTGTTTTTACTATGTTAAGCTATGGTTCGGGAGCACCTGGGGGAATATTTTTACCATTACTTGTAATAGGAGCGTTGACTGGAAATATATATGGAAGCATTATTGCTAAATATTTTCAAATAGATAGTCATTATATAAGTAATTTTATTATATTATCCATGGCAGGGTATTTTACAGCAATAGTTAAAGCTCCTATTACAGGAAGTATATTGATTACTGAGATGACGGGTTCTTTTAATCATTTACTTCCTTTAACCATTGTTTCTATAATATCTTATGTTGTAACTGACATATTGAATTTTGAGCCTATATATGAGGTGTTACTTGAAAGAATGTTAAATAAAAAAGGAAATAATGAGTTCTGTGGAGATAAATCTAAAAAGGTACTTTTAGAAATTGCAGTGTGTTTAGGAACAGAACTTGATGGAAAAATAGTCAGGGATATAAAATGGCCTAAAAATGCTTTGTTAGTAGCGATAAAAAGAGGAGAATTAGAGATAATACCAAAAGGAAATACTAAGATTTTAGCAGGAGATTATTTAATAGTACTTGTAAATGAATATGAAGCTCCTAAAGTAAAATGTATGTTAAAAGAAATGGCTGAAAAACTTTTAATTGATAATGTAAGTAATCATTAAAAACGAAATCGATAAATTTATCGATTTTGTTTTTTTATTTTACCTCTTTACAACTTTAACGTGATAAAGTATAATAATTTTCAAATGATTAAACAAGGAGGTAAAAAAATGAGATTGAATTTATTTTTTTTATTTTTAGTAATTACTGTAATGCTTATGGGATGTACGTCTAAAGATAAAGTGGATAATTCTCTTGAAGAAATAAAGAAAAAAGGAGAGTTTGTGGTAGGACTTGATGATAGTTTTCCTCCAATGGGATTTAAAGATGAGAATGGAGAAATTGTAGGATTTGATATTGATCTTGCAAAAGAAGTAGCGAAAAGAATGGGGGTAAATGTTAAATTTAAGGCAGTAGATTGGGATGGAGTTTTATTGAGTCTAAAAAATAAAAATATAGATGTAATTTGGAATGGGCTTACAATTACAGAAAAGAGAAAAAAAGAAATTGCTTTTTCTAAGGTATATTTAGAAAATAGACAAATTATTGTTGTAAATAATAATTCTAGTATAAAAAGAAAAGAAGATATAATTGGGAAAATAGTTGGAGTTCAATTGGGGAGTAGTAGTGAAAATGCTTTAAATTCAAGTGAAATATCGAAAGAATTAAAAGAAATAAAGAAGTATTCAAATAATACAGAAGCTTTAATGGACTTAAAAGCAGGTAGAATTGATGCTGTTATTTTGGATGAAATAGTTGGGAGATATTATATGGAAAAAAAGCCTGGAGTATATAGGATATTAGAAGATGATTTTGGAAAAGAAAGTTATGGAGTTGGAATAAGAAAAGAAGATGTTAAATTAAAGGATGAACTGAATAAAATACTTGATGAAATGAAAAAAGATGGAACTGCTAAAAACATATCGGAAAAATGGTTTGGAGAAGATATAGTAACTAGATAGGAAGTGGGGATTAAAGTTGGATTATATATTAAATATCACAATGTTAATGTTAAAAGGAATTGCTGTAACCTTAAAACTATATATAGTAACAGCTGTTTTTTCTATACCATTAGGTATAATTATATCTATTGGAAAAATTTCTGGATTTAAAGCATTGAAAATACTCTTAAGTATATATACTTGGATTTTTAGAGGAACTCCTTTGTTGCTTCAATTGTTTTTTGTTTATTATGCTCTTCCCATTTTAGGAATAACATTAAAACCTTTTACAGCTGCTTCATTAACTTTTATTTTAAATTATGGAGCTTATTTAACTGAAATTTTTAGGGCGGGAATTGAATCAATAGATAAAGGGCAGTACGAAGCTGCTGAAGTTCTTGGAATGAATTATAGGCAAACTATGATGAGGATTATACTTCCTCAAACTATAAAAAGGGTTATTCCTCCTGTGTGTAATGAAGCTATAACTCTTATAAAAGATACTGCATTGGTTGCGGCAATAGGAATGGGAGATTTACTAAGAGGAGCAAAGGAAATAGTAACAAGAGATTTTAACATAATTCCATTTATTATAGTTGCGATAATATATTTAATTATTACTTCTGTTATAGTGTATGTATTTAAAAATATAGAAAAAAAATACTCTATATATGAATAGGAGATTAGATATGAATGTAATAACAGTTAAAAATGTAAGTAAATTATTTAATGGTGTAAAAGTTTTAAAAAATATAAATTTAGAAGTAAAAAAAGGTGAAGTAATATCAATTATAGGGCCTTCAGGTTCAGGTAAAAGTACTTTACTTAGGTGTTTAAATGGGCTTGAAAAAATAGACGAGGGAATAGTTGAAGTTAGATGTAATAAAATAGGAATGGTTTTTCAAAATTTCAATTTATTTCCTCACAAAACAGTTTTAGAAAATGTTATAGAAGCACCTATTATTGTAAACAAGATAAAAAAGAGAAAAGCTATTAAATTAGGAGAGGAACTTTTAAATAGAGTTGGATTGTTAGATAAAAAAGATCTTTATCCGTCTCAAATATCAGGAGGACAAAAACAAAGAGTGGCAATAGCGAGATCTCTTGCTATGAATCCCGATGTTATGTTGTTTGATGAGCCTACATCTGCATTAGATCCAGAATTAGTTAAGGAAGTGCTTAGGGTCATGAAGGACTTAGCAAAAGATAATATGACGATGATAGTAGTAACTCATGAAATGGGTTTTGCAAGAGAGGTTTCGGATAGAGTTATATTTATGGATAAAGGAGAAATATTAGAAGATACAGTACCACAAAAGTTATTTTTAAATCCTGAAAATAGTAGGGTAAAATTATTTTTGCAAAAAGTATTATAAGTCAGAAAAACATCTGACTTATTTTTTTATTTCTTTTAATATATGAGATGCGAATTGTTCTGCTTTTTTTTCTATGTTGGGAACTTTTTTTATACTTCCAGGATTATTTGCAGTAGCCATTATAGAGAAATATGGAGGAAGTCTAAAACCTTTATTTATATTTAAAGCACCTATTAGTTGTTTTGCAACACAGTCACTTCCAGAATTTCCAGAAACAATGATTGAGAAAAAAGTTTTATCGTAGAATTTTGTTCTTCTATAAAGCACAGTTAATCTGTTTATAACAGCCATTAATTTTGCAGATATTGCATCATTGTAGTTAGGGCATATCCATATTATGCAGTCGGCTTTTTCTATTGAAGGTAGGAGTTCTTTAGTTATAATTCCTCCATAAAAGCAACTTTTATTTTCGCTGTAGTGTTTACATGTAATATATGAACATCCTTTACAATCTGTTATCGTTCCATTTTCAACGTGAAATTCTTCGATATGGCAATTATGAAGGTGTTTTTTTATCATATTCCAAAGCATAAGAGTATTTGAAGTTTTATGAGAACTAGCATGGAGTGCAAGAATTTTAGGTTTAGTAATTATTGAAAATTCTTTTTTGATGAAATTGTGTATAAGTTTTTTAGAAAGATATAAATGTATGTCTTCAAGAGACATATTTAATCTTTTTTGCCATGTAAGAAAATTGTTTAAATTTCCTGTTGCTTCAACTACTGAATGACCTATAAAAGAGCAACCTATTTGATTTGCTAAAAATATTATATTTTGAGATGTATTTTTTGTATATAATTCATTGGGACTTTGAATAATTATTATACCATTTGATCCTAAAAGGGAATCGTTGCCTTTTTCGTAGAGATTTAAAAATATTTCATATAAAGGAATGTTAAATCCACATTCATCGAGTTCTATTGCAAACAAGATTTTTTTATTTTTAAGGTCGGGAATATTGTATTTGTTATTAATTGTTGTTTTATCTATATTGTGAGTTATTTTTTGTATAAATGAATGAAATTTTTTCGATACATTGCCTGGCATTATAATATAGAGATTATTCATATAAAATCATCTCCTTGAAGTTTTGGTGCTAGTTATTTTACTAACTAGCACCTTAAAATTTTGAACAATCTATATTGTTAAGTTTATTATAAGTTGATTTTATTCTTTCAAGTAATGGGTTAGGCAAGTTTAGCATTTCTATTTCTGTGCCTGATGGAAGCAATCTATTTTTAGCTCCCATAAATACTTCGCCCATATAAGTTGAACTGTAGTGCCAATTTCCTTTGATTGTAGCGATAATTGATAAAGCTCCAGAAGATAGAGCAGGTGCTATATAAGGTTTAAATCCAGTATTTCTTACATCTATATTTGCATTAATTGCTTTTTCCGTAAGGTATAATGATAGTTCATTATTGTAATTTTTAATACTATCAGCAATTATTAGGTCTTTGCCATGGGGACCAAATGCTCTTCCTTCTTTAATATAATGGTGGGTTTTAGTATTTTGTCTTGAATAGTATATAGCACGAGCATTCATAACTCCAAGTCCATATCCTCTTATTTGTTCTGGAGATAAGCCATTAAAATCAATATTATTGTTTTCATTTTTATTACTAGATATAAATGCAACTTTACATAAAAGATCTACGGGGTCTGAAACAACTGCAAATAGACCATTAAAATTATTATCTCTAGCTTTCTTAGCGTAATAGCTTATTATTTTAGAATTTTCTTCAAATTGCATCATTCTTACATCTTTCACTTTTTCTTTAATAGAAGGTACATTTTTAGAAGCACAAAAGATAAACATATCACAGTTGAAGATATCTTTTTCTTTTAAAATTTTAATATCTGGATAATTTTGATTGTTAAAAGGATCTATTATTTGATTTATTTCATACTCAAGTCTTTGTAAATTGTTTTCATTAAGACCGTATAAACCTATTTCAGATATACAGTCATCTCCTAAAAGTCTTAATCCAATCAATAATGTTGAGCCAACATCACCAAGACCTACAATGTTTATTTTCCATTTATTAGGGTGTTTATAGTTTAAAATATTTTCCCAGTTAGGATAATTAGTGTTTATTCCTATTATATTTCTTTGTTTTATTTTTTCTAAAATCCAGTTTGGGATTTTATCATTACAGTTTTTTGTTCTGTGAATTAAATTGATTCCTTCTTCTTTTATAAACAACAAAGAAGAATCGTATATATTGAACATTTTTCTTGATTTTAGAGGATTTAATTTATTTAAATAATATAAGCATTTGCTTTTTTTTGCTTCATTTTCATTTATTTCGTTTAAATTATCGTATTTTATTAGCGAAAATAGTATTTTATTTTTAAATTTGTAAAAGTACATAATATCATCTCCAAAAATTAAATTATTATATCTTTCATACGGTTTAGAAGTTCGAGGTCATTTTTTAAATAATGAGATGGATTGAGATTTAAATCATAACTCATATTTTTACCACGGTCAACATATCTAGGAGATTTAAATACTTCACCTATGTGATTTAAAGTTAATTTTCTTTGATTAATTTTTTCGTATTCATGTTCAAGTGTTTCTAAAATATTTATTGAATTTTCTATACATACTTTAGATAAATTATATAATGATTGTTTTGAAGAATCTTTGACAAAAGACAACGATGTATATGGAAAAATTAAATTAATAGATGGTATTAAGTTTCTATTAGGACATATTCCTCTCCAAAGAGTATCACCACCTATAAAAGGATACATAGCATTTTCGTTAAACCATAATCTGAGATTAGGAATAAAATAAACACTATCGACGTCTCTGTTTTGAATATCCATAAGTTCTTTACCTCGACCTGAAAGTATTCCAACTATAATTTTTTTCACATTAATATTTTCCTCTTTTAGTATTGGGTCAAGTGCTTTTATTCTATATCCTTTATTTAGAATATCGTCAACTAATATAATCGGTTTGTCAAATGAAGATATAGTTTTTACTTGACTTTTTAAATCTAAATAATGAGGATATGAGGCTATTGAAAAATCTTTTGCATTTGGAGTAAATAATTTTTCGGTATGAAGCGATTTAGTTATAGTATTCGGAACTACAACATCTTTTAAAAGATTACCAAATGGAACACATATTAAATCTCCAAGAACTCTTGGGTTTAAAGGTATATTTGGAACTTTATTTTCTTCACAAATTTTTCTTATTAAATTTTCGTATATTATATTTCGATCAAATGATAGTACAACATTTTTAGGATAAAGATCTGTCAAAGCTTTTTGAAGTTTTTTTCTTGAATTTATAATTGCTTTTTTTACATTTAAATTGTTAACAAAAGGATTTTTAATAACTGATTCTACATCTAAAGTTAAAACACATGGTTTAGTCATATTTACAATAAAAATAGGGTTTGATTCTTCGGTGTATGGCAATCTATAAAATCCTTGAAGTTCTAGTATTTCATGTAAAGAATAAAAACAATTAGTGATATCGTTTTTATAAATAGCATAAGTGTAATTTTTTTCAATGCAATGAGTAAGAACTTCTGTAATAATTATTTGTTCTATATTTTCTATTTTAGATTTATCTAAAGTAAAAATAATGTCAATAATAACTGCTTTACCAACTACATTTTTGCGAATGTATTCTGAAACAAAAGTATTTTTAAATTCTTTAAATAACATACTCCAAAGAAGAGTGTGGAATACACAAAATCCTAATATTTTATTGTTTTCGTTGAGATCTCGTATTAGCAGTATTTTAGAATCTTTTTTGTTTAGAAGTTTAATTAAGTTATTTAGAGAATTTTCATCTTTATTTGAAAAAATATTACAAATTTCTTCAATGAGTTTTTGGTTTATGTTTTTGATTACTTCAATATTTATAGATATAGATTTTATTAATGTTTTATATTGAGGTTCTCTTTGATATAATCCTTTTTCATAGATGTATTTTTGAGCAAGTGGGTCAATTAGTTTTGATATATCGCGATTTTGATCAATATATTGTCTAATTTGACTAGAACTTATATCTTCGTATTGAGGAGGAAGATTGAGTATTATAGGTTTTTTTTCGAGTTTGTTTAACTTGCATTTGAGTTTTTTTGAGTCATCATCAGTAGAATTAATACTTTTTCTATCAAAAATAATATGATGAAAAGTGTGTATAGAATTATTTGTTTTTTCTTTTTCATAAGCAGATGCATTTAAAATTACATCACTTCCTATTACGATATATATATCGGATTTAGGAAAATTTTCTCTTAGTTTTTTTAAATCATTTGGATTTGCAATATTAACAGGAATATCTTTAGGATATAAATAAATATTAAGCTCATCGGCTATTGACATATTTATTATATTTCTTCTAAATAAATTTGGCTGTGCTTTTTTAGACCATGAAAATTCATCAACAGCTAAATAAACTTCAAATCCAAGTGATTGAATTGCTTTTGCAATTTGCTTATGGCTAAGAGAAAATGGATCAAATGTACCTGGGAAAAAAGCTATTTTTTTTGGTATTTCAATTAGTAAATTTGAATTAAAAAATGTGTAGTTAGATATAAATCTATATATGTGATTTAATGCAGCTGCATTTGTTAAAAATATAATATCTTTTTCTTCGATAGAGTCTAGAAGTATTAAAATTTTTTTTGCGATTAGTTTGAATATGTATTTTTTTTCATCAAGCGAAAGAATTTTTGATCCGAATATTTCTTTTCCTATAACTTTAAAAGCTATTTTTTTTATTTGAGGGTCATAGTGAGCAAGTCCGTTTAAGAGTATTCCTAGTAATTTTACAAGTCTTTCTGTATAAGCTTTATTTTCTTCTGAAAATCTGTTTTTGTATTTAGGATAATGTTCAATAGTTATACCAATAGTTTTAAGAAGTAGAGAATTAAGTTGAACACTAGATTGTTTGATTTTTTCAATTAAATCATTTATAAGTTCATTTAATTCTAAGGGCTGAAGATATAGTATTATTTTACCTAGATAATATGGTATATATTTACTAAATTGATATTTCTCTATTTCAAGAGATCTTAAAAGTTCAATAGCTATATCATTTCTTTGTTCTGGTGATAGATGAGGCATAATTTTTATTATAGCTTTTCCAGCAGTATTTCTGACGTATTCTATATCACTGACTTTTAAAATATTACAAAAGTGCATAGCAGTATAAGCCATATTATTTGAATTTTTAAGGGTATATTCGAGTAAAAGATCTATATTTGTCTTTTTTATAATCCAAGGTGTTAGAGTTTTAAGATTGCTTAGAAATATATTTGCTATTTTAGATTCATCGTTATTGTAAAATTCAATATATTTATCAATTAATTCTTTTTTTAAATCAAGAGCTTTTATTATTTTTAAGTTTAAAAAGTTTTCAGCTGGTATAGTAGATTTTAAAATATTGTTTTTAAAATGATTTTTGAGATTTTTTATAAAATTAGAGTTTTTATTGATTTTTAAAATCAAATTATAAGCAGTATCAAGTGCTGAAATTCTTAAATTATCATTTTCGCTTTTAATCATTTTAAGTATAAAATCAAATAAAATATCATCATTTTCTGATACAGGTATGTATTTTGCAGTATGTAATAAATATAATTTGATACTATTTTTTTTATGAAAAGCTTTTTTATAGTGATTAAATAATACTTTTTTATAGTCGTCTATTTGAGTTTTGTTACTATTAGAGAATAGAGAAGAAATCATAATTCTAATGCTGTAACCTATCCATTTTTGATGAATGTCTATTATCTTATGATCTGGATTTATAAAAATGTTTAAATATTTATTTAAAAGATTACAACTAGTTATGCGAGGAGGATTTAATGTTACATTTTCAGGAATTTCTTTTCTGTAATCTTCATCAAATATAGCAATTAAAGTACCTATAAGTTCTGCACATTGTCTTCTTATATCATCTTCTGGGTGAATTAGTTGTTCATATAAAAATTTAAGCATAATAATTTTTTGATTTTGAGTTAAGTAAGTAGAGTATTCTTCAAACACTTGTAAATATTCACGAATATTTTTTCCGTCATTTTCACTTCGAGCTAATTCTAAGATAAAGTTAAGAGAATGTTCATTTCTGAGTTTATACATTAAATTTATATTGTGGTGTACTGAAAGGTATTTTATATTTTTTACTATATCATTTCCTGTTATTAGAGAATAATAAGCTTTTTCTTTATTGTTTATTTTTTTTTCTTCGTTGTAATTTAAGTTGATTCCTATGTGAATTAAATAATTTTCAAAATCTTTTAATTTGTAGTATACTCTAGTGTATCTTTTTTCTTTTTCGGAATTTAAATTATCGAGTTTTTCAAGTATTACTTTAAATGATTCTTTTAAACTGAAAATATGCATAGATATATTGTTATTTTCATCTTTTTTATTTTTTACGCGAAAATCACAGTAAATTAAAATTAGAGATTCAAGAGATAAATTTTCAAGTTCTAAGTCCCAAACAGAATGATTTAATGCTATATGTCCGATGTATGTTATATTGTGCTTTTTAAACCATTGATCTGTATAATAGTAATGAAGGTAAGGCACTTTTTTTGATTCAGATTTTTTGCAACCAAATTTACCTAAGTCATGTCCAGCTGCACTTCCAGAAACTCTTCCTAAATCTACGGGAATACCAATAAATTTGAGTTGTCTAGCTATGTAAACTGCTAAATGGTGAACTCCACATATATGGTCGAGAGTATTGTGTTTTAGTATTTCTTGATTTAATTTCATCATTTCGTATATATATTCGTCTTTAAATGCTTTTATAAATTTTTTGTATTCTGATGGATTTTCGAGATTATTTATTTCATCGTTAGTTAAAAAATTCAAAGGATATTTAATATAAAAACTTGAGGAGTTTGAAATTTTTTCATATTCACATATAATTTTTAAAATTTTGAGGTATATATGACAAGCATTTTTTATGTTTTGAGGAATAGAATTTACATCTATTTCTACGGCGTCAGGAAATGATTTGTATAGAGCTATATTATATATATATATTAACCATTCATTTTGGTTTAAGCCTTTATACATTTGATTTAGTATATTTTCACATAGTAAAAATATAGACTTGCAACTGTAGTCATTTTTTTTAACTATTTTATGTATGTTGGCAATAAATATATAATTATCGATATTATTTTTTATAAATGATTCTGATAATTGAAATTTTTTTATAAATGTTGGTTTTAAGAGTTCTTTTAATATTTTTTTATGTATATCTATGGCGATTTTATTTCTCATAAATTCCCTCCATATAGTGTATTTAAATATATTATACTATGTATTATTGACTTGTAATATGGTTAAATTCATATAAATAAAATTTTATTAATATTAATTGTAATCTTGACACGAACATAAGTTTTGTGTAGTGTAAAATAGTGAATTAAAAAATGAGGTGGTTTTTAAAATGAGTAAAAAAAATGAATATGGAAATAATAGTATATCTTCTCTTAAGGGAGCTGATAGAGTTAGGCTTAGACCTAGTGTGATATTTGGTTCTGATGGTATTGAGGGATGTAAACATTCTATGTTTGAAATATTATCGAATTCAATAGATGAAGCGAGAGAAGGATTTGGAGATATAATAGAAGTAATTAGATTTAAAGATAATTCTATTATGATAAAAGATAGAGGAAGAGGAATTCCTCTTGATTACAATGAGAAAGAGCAGAGATATAATTGGGAATTAGTTTTTTGTGAGCTTTATGCTGGTGGTAAATATAAAAATAATTCAGGAGAAAATTATGAATTTAGTTTAGGGTTAAATGGACTTGGGAGTTGTGCAACTCAATATAGTTCTGAATATATGGATGTTATTGTTTTTAGAGATGGTTATAAATATGAACTTCACTTTGAGAAGGGTGAAAATATAGGAGGTTTGAAAAAGGAAAAATGTAAATATGATTATACTGGTACTATTATAAAATGGAAGCCTGATATTGATGTTTTTACAGACATAAATATTCCATTAGAATATTATAAGGATATATTAAAAAAGCAAGCTATAGTGAATGCAGGACTTAAATTTAAGTTATACGATGAAGAATTAGATGAAAGTTATGAATATTTGTATGAAAATGGTATTTTAGATTATATAAAAGATGTTAATGAAGATAAAGGATTTACTAGTATACAATTTTATGAAGAAGAAAGAAAAGGAAGAGATAGAAGTGATAAACCAGAGTATAAATTAAAAATTCAAGTGGGGTTTTGTTTTAATAATGAGATTAATTTGCTTGAGTATTATCATAATTCTAGTTTTTTGGAATATGGAGGTTCTCCAGACAAAGCAGTAAAAAATGCATTTGTATATGCAATAGATAAATATTTAAAAGAAAATAATAAGTATAATAAAAATGAGAAAAAAATTAGTTTTATAGATATTCAAGATAGTTTAATACTCGTTGTAAATTCTTTTTCAACTATAACTAGTTATGAAAATCAAACTAAAAAAGCAATAACTAATAAATTTATTCAAGAGGCTATTACAGATTTGCTTAAAGAAAAGCTTGAGATTTATTTTATAGAAAATAAATTAGAGGCTGATAAAATAGTGGAGCAAATTCTTGTAAATAAAAGAAGTAGAGAAAGAGCTGAAAAGACAAGAATTAATATAAAAAAACAGTTAGGTGGAAGTATAGATATTAAGAATAGAGTTAAAAAATTTGTAGATTGTAGAACTAAAGATGTAAGTAAAAGGGAATTATTCATTGTTGAAGGGGATTCTGCACTTGGATCTTGTAAGATGGGAAGAGATGCTGAGTTTCAGGCTATAATTCCTGTTAGAGGTAAAATATTAAATTGTCTTAAAGCCGATTATGATAAAATATTTAAAAATGATATTATAGTTGATTTGTTGAAAGTTTTAGGATGTGGAGTGGAAATTGATTCTAAATACAATAAAGATTTAAATACTTTTGATATAAATAATCTAAAATGGGATAAGGTAATTATTTGTACGGATGCAGATGTTGATGGTTTTCAAATTAGAACTTTAATATTAACTATGCTCTATAGATTAGTTCCAACACTTATTAAAGAAGGAAAAGTGTATATTGCTGAATCGCCATTATTTGAAATTAATACATCTAGAAAAACTTATTTTGCTTATAATGAGAGAGAAAAGAATAGTATTTTATCTAAAATAAAAGGAAAATATACAATTCAAAGATCTAAAGGGCTTGGAGAAAATGAACCTGATATGATGTGGCATACAACTATGAATCCAGAAACTAGAAGGTTAATTCAAATACTTCCTGAGGATGTAGAAAAAACACAAAGAGTTTTTGATATGTTGTTGGGAGATGATATAAAAGAGAGAAAAAAATTTATAACAGAAAATGGACATAGGTATATAGATATGACAGATGTCAGTTAAGAGGAGAGGATTTTATGATAAGTAATATATGTAGACAAAAGATTACGGAAACACTTGAAAAAAATTATATGCCATATGCCATGAGTGTAATTGTTTCGAGAGCGATTCCAGAAATTGATGGATTAAAACCTAGTCATAGAAAATTATTATATACTATGTATAAGATGGGGTTAATTAATGGAAATAGAACGAAATCAGCAAATGTTGTTGGACAAACTATGAAATTAAATCCCCATGGCGATATGGCAATATACGAAACTTTAGTTAGATTAACAAGGGGGAATGAGTCATTACTTCATCCGTTTATAGATTCTAAAGGTAATTTTGGTAAAAAGTATTCTAAAGATATGAGTTATGCAGCACCGCGTTATACAGAAGTAAAGCTTGATAAAATTTGCAATGAATTGTTTAAATATATAGATAAAAATACAGTTGAATTTATGGATAATTACGATGGAACATTAAAAGAACCAAAACTTCTTCCTACTACTTTTCCAAATATATTAGTAAATGCAAATCAGGGAATTGCTGTAGGAATGGCAAATAGTATATGTAGTTTTAACTTAAGGGAAGTTTGTGAAACTACTATAAAGTACATAAAAAATGAGAATTTAGATATAACTAAGTATCTTAAAGCACCCGATTTAGCATCAGGAGGATATTTAATTTATAAAAAAGAACAAATTAAAAAGATTTATGAAACTGGAAAGGGAAGTTTTAAATTAAGGGGAAGATATAATTATGATAAAAAAAATAATTGTATTGAAATTTATGAAATTCCTTATACAACAAATGTTGAAACTATAATAGATAAAATTGTAGATTTGGTAAAGGATAATAAAATAAAAGAAATAACAGATGTGAGAGATGAAACAGATTTGAATGGTTTAAAAATAACTTTAGATTTAAAGAAAAATACAAATGTAGATTTATTAATGAAAAAACTCTATAAATTAACTCCACTTGAAGATAATTTTACATGTAATTTTAATATATTAATAGATGGAAAACCGAGAGTATTAGGGATAAAAGGTATACTAAAAGAATGGGTTGAATTTAGAATAAAATGTATAAAAGGATATTTAAATTATGATATAAATAAAAAGTCTGATAAACTTCATCTTCTTTTAGGACTTGAAAAAATACTACTTGATATTGATAAAGCTATAAAAATAATTAAAGATACTAAAGAAGATAAAGAGGTTGTTCCTAATTTGATGAAAGGATTTAATCTAGATAATGTACAAGCAGAATATATTGCTGAGATTAAACTTAGGAATTTAAATAAAGAGTATATATCAAATCAAATTCAGATGATAGATGATATAAAAAAAGAACTTAAAAATTTATTAGAGATTGTTGAAGATGATAATAAAATTAAAAATATTATAATAAAAGAACTTAAAGAAGTATCTAAAAAGTATGGACAACCTAGAAAAACACATATAATAGATGGAGAAAATATTGATGAAATTAACGAGGAGCATTTAATAGAAGATTATACAGTTAAATTATTTTTAACTAATGAAAATTATATTAAAAAAATAACAATTGCTTCATTGAGGGCATTTTCAGAGCAAAAATTAAAAGAAGATGATTTTATAATACAGGAAATTGAAGCGAAAAATAAAGATGAATTACTTTTGTTTTCAAATAAACAAAATGTGTATAAATTAAGACTATATGAAATTAATGATTGTAAAGCTAGTTCTTTAGGAGAGTATTTGACAAATATATTAGGTTTAGATGAAAATGAAAAAATTATATATATGTGTTTATCAAATAATTATGATGGATATGTTATTTGTTGTTTTGAAAATGGAAAAATAGCAAAAGTAGAAATGTCAAATTATAAAACTAAAACTAATAGAAAAAAACTTGTTAAAGCTTATTCAGCAAAATCAAAATTAATAAGGATGATTTATATAAAAGATGATATAGACATAATTTTGTTTAAAAACAATAAAAAAGAATTAGTTATTAATACAAAAGACATAGATGTTCAATCAACTAGAAATTCTCAAGGAATAGAAGTTTTAAATATCGGTAAAAGAAGTAAAATAACAGATGTAAAAATTGTTGATGAATTAAACACATAAAATCCCTTGCTGTTAAAATGCAGCAAGGGATTTTATAATTACATAGTAGTTTCATCTATAAGTTCGTTTACTGCAATATTTACTTTATTAGATGAGTCCATTTGTGTTTTAGAAAGATTTTTTAGTTTATATACTTCTTCATTTGTTTTTTGTATTTCTTGAGTTATTCTTAATAGTATTTCATTAATTTCTTTTGCAAATTTTTCACTACTATCGGCAAGTTTTTGAACTTCATTTGCAACAACAGAGAAACCTTTTCCGTATTGACCAGCTCTAGCAGCTTCAATTGTAGCATTTATGCCTAGTATTTTAGTTTGATTTGCAATTTTGTTGACAGCTTGAATTATTCTATCAGTTTCATCTATATGTTTAATAGATGCTTTTGTAGAGTCTAAAAGAATATTACTAATACTATCTATATTATTAGTACAATATGAAATTTCATTTAATTCTTTTTTTATAATGTTAGAAGTATTACTTATTATAGATATTTGGTTATTTAGTTTTTTTAATGTATCAATATTTTTTTCGACAAGAGACATTATTAAGCGAGCTCCTGTAGAGTCGATTATTTTACATTTGCTACAGTACTGTTCAATTAATAAATTAGTGATAGATTCATTTCCTGTTGCTTCAATTATTAAATCTAAATTATAATTATTTATATCCTCTATGGATTGTGAGTAATTTATTCCTAGCTCTTTACTTAATAATATACCAGGCGCTTCTAAGTTTTTATCAACTACTAGTACAATATTAATATCTTTTGTTTCACTTATTGCTTTAATAATATTTTTCCCACCATTACCTGCACCAATTATTGCTACGTTCAAAATAAAAACCTCCTTATGTTAATATTATATTAAGTTTTAATATAATAATTTTATAATATATTGTTTGTACTTACAATATGTTATTTTTATAGAAAATTCCAATTATTGCGAAAACGATATTTGTACTTTACAAATAATAAATAAATGCTATAATGTATTTCATACAAATTAATAGCTTCGGATGAAGGTAGTAGGATAAAAACTGTTACTGGACGAACCTCTGGAGAGACTCTATATGAGCACCGAAGGGGCAAAGCTGATTATTAATCAGCGAAACTCTCAGGTAAAAGGACAGGGGATGTATTCTAATTAGAATATGTTCAAGACCAGAGGCCAAATCATGTGATTTGGCTTTTTTATTTGGAAAAAATTAAAATTAGGAGAGGTGTGTTGTGTATGGAAAATGTTATTCAAATATTTAGTAAGATTGATTCTTTTATATGGGGACCACCATTACTTGTTTTACTAGTTGGTACAGGGATTTATTTAACATTAAAGCTTGGAATTTTACAGATATTTAAATTGCCTTTAGCTTTAAAATATTTATTTAAAAAAGATGAAGATAATAATGGTGATGGAGATGTATCAAGTTTTGCAGCTCTTTGTACAGCACTTGCTGCGACAATTGGTACGGGTAATATTGTTGGGGTTGCGACAGCTATAAAAGCAGGAGGTCCGGGAGCGCTTTTTTGGATGTGGATAGCAGCATTTTTTGGAATGGCTACAAAATATGCAGAAGGGTTGCTTGCAGTAAAGTATAGAGAAGTAGATGAAAATGGTCAAATGTCAGGAGGACCAATGTATTATATTGAAAAAGGACTTGGAAATAAATTTTTAGCAAAATTATTTGCGGTGTTTGGCATAGGAGTAGCTTTCTTTGGTATAGGGACATTTCCACAAGTTAATGCTATTACAAGTGCATTAAATGCTACATTTAATATTCCAATAGTAGTAAGTGCCATGGCTATAACTTTACTTGTAGCATTAGTAACTTTAAAAGGTATAAAGAGTATTTCGAGGGTATGTGAATTTATAGTACCATTTATGGCTGTATTGTATATATTAGGCTCGATAATGATTATTGTGTATAACATAAAAGTTATTCCTCAGACTATTTATTTAATTATAAAATCTGCATTTACTCCTGTAGCTGCAGCAGGTGGTTTTCTTGGTGCGACAGTTATGAAGTCAATTCAAAGTGGAATAGCAAGAGGTGTGTTTTCAAATGAATCAGGTTTAGGATCTGCTCCTATAGCAGCAGCTGCTGCTAGAACTAAATCGTGTGTAAGACAAGGTTTAGTATCGATGACAGGAACTTTTTTTGATACAATTATAATATGTAGTATGACAGGTGTAACATTAGTTTTAACAGAAGCATATAAATCTGAATATGTTGGAGCTCAAATGACTGCATTTGCATTCCAAAAAGGATTTCCAATACCTAAAGTAGGAGAATTTATAATTACTATAGGACTTATATTTTTTGCATTTACAACTATTTTAGGTTGGAATTATTATGGGGAAAGATGTAGTGAATATTTATTTGGGATAAAAGGAATAAAACCTTATAGATATATTTATATATTTTTAGTTTTGGTAGGAGTGTTTTTAAAATTAGACTTAATATGGATAATTGCTGATATTGTAAATGGATTAATGGCAATTCCTAATCTAATTGCTATTATAGGATTGAGTAATGTGATAATACTTGAAACAAAAAAATATTTTGGAGTTAAATTTTAAAAATTCAAATTTGATAATATTTTTAGAATATTGACAAAATTGCTTGAGTGTAGTAAAATATAATTGTGTAACTTTAAGTAATTTTAAAGGGGGGGTTGTATGGGGCATTTAGTGGAGACTTTAAATGGATTAATATGGAGTAAAGAACTTGTTTATTTATGTTTAGGAGCAGGGATTTATTTTTCATTATCAACTCGTTTTTTACAAGTTCGTCATATTAAAGATATGGTAAAGTTATTATTTGGAGGTTCTAGTTCTGAACAAGGAGTATCTTCATTTCAAGCATTTGCTCTGTCCGTTTCTGGTCGTGTTGGTACAGGTAATATTGCTGGTGTTGCCACTGCAATTGCCATGGGAGGACCAGGTGCTCTGTTTTGGATGTGGGCTATTGCATTTTTAGGTGCAGGTTCTGCTTATGTTGAATCAGTTTTGGCACAAATTTATAAAGTTGAGAAAGATGGAGAATATCGTGGAGGACCTGCGTACTATATTGAAAAAGGTTTAGGTATTAAATGGTATGCTTATACATTTGCTATTGCGACTATAATTGCAATGGGATTTTTATTACCAGGTATTCAATCAAATAGTATTGCTTTATCATTAGATAATGCATTTGGAATTAGACCATATATTAGTGGTGGTATAATAGTTGTGTTATTAGGACTTATAATATTTGGTGGTGTTAAACGTATTAGTAGAGCAGCAGAGATAATAGTGCCATTTATGGCTACTGGATATATATTTGTCGCTTTGATAATAATTGCATTAAATATTACTAAATTACCTGCTGTTATTGCATTAGTTTTTAAAAGTGCATTTGCTGTTGAGCCAGCTTTTGCTGGAATAATAGGTATGGCTATTTCTTGGGGAGTAAAACGTGGAATCTATTCAAATGAAGCAGGTCAAGGTACAGGTCCACAAGCAGCAGCTGCTGCTGAAGTTTCTCATCCGGTTAAACAAGGTTTGGTTCAAGCATTTTCAGTATATATAGATACATTATTTGTATGTTCTGCAACAGGTTTTATGATTTTAATTACGGGAATGTACAATGTTTACGGTAAAGATGGTGGATTTATAGTAAATAATTTAGGGAATGTTGAGATAGGTCCTGCTTATACTCAAAAAGCAGTTGAAACAGTTTTTCCTGCATTTGGTTCTGGGTTTGTAGCAATAGCTTTACTTTTCTTTGCATTTTCTACATTAATGGCTTATTACTATATTGCTGAAACGAATGTTACTTATTTAATTAGAAAAGGTAAAAGTAAAATTTTAATCAATTTATTAAGAATTGTATTGTTGGGCTCTACTTTTTATGGCTCAATTAAAACAGCAAAATTAGCGTGGGGATTAGGTGATATAGGTGTTGGTTTAATGGCATGGTTAAATGTTATTGCTATATTACTTTTAAGAAAACCTGCATTTAAGGCTCTTAAAGATTATGAAGAACAAAAAGCAGCAGGTAAAGATCCAAAATTTGATCCTGTGAAATTAGGAATAAAAAATGCTGATTTTTGGATAGAGAAGTAAAAAGGACTGAACTTCAGTCCTTTTTACTTTTCTACTTGTTTTTTAAATTCTTCAATACCAATTCTATCTATGTAAGCGCCTAATCTTTCGTGTTTTTTTGCGTTTTCAGCATATACTTTAACTATTTTATCTATTATTGTAAATAAATCTTTTTCATCAACATTTTTGTACAGCGTATCTCCTATTCTAGGCTTTACACCGCCTTTACCACCTACTTGTATATTAAAGCCTTTTGCAGTTCCCATGATTCCTATATCTCTGAAGTGATTGTCTGCACAAGAATTTGGACATCCACTAACACCTATTTTTAATTTATTTGGAAGGTTCATTCCGTGGTATAAATTATCTAATTTCATTCCAATACCAACTGAGTCTTGTAGTCCTCTTTTACAGAATGTAGTTCCAGGACAGATTTTTACGCTTCTTACGCATAATCCAATTGCAGCACCTGGTTTCATATCTAAGTCTTTCCAAACATTGTCTAGATCTTCTTCTTTTAAACCTACTATTGCAATTCTTTGAGAAGATGTTAATTTTAAAGCTTGTGCTTTGTATTTTTCTGCAACATCTGCAATTTTTCTTAGAGTATCTGGAGTTATAATACCACCTGGAATATGAGGTGCTATTGCAAAAGTTTCTTTATCTCTTTGAAGAACAGCTCCTTTTTCTAATAAATCTTTTGTGTTCATAAAAAAAACTCCTTTCATATTATATTTATAACCACAACATATATTATTCCCATTTAATGTCTGTTAAAACAAAAATATTATATAGAAAAATTTAAGACTGTGATATAATTATATCTAGATATATTTTTTTAGGAGTGTGATATATTTTGGATCTGAGTAGTTTGGGACAATTTTTATTATTGTTTTTATTGTTAGGAATATCTTCTTTCTTTTCGGCGTCGGAAACTGCGCTGATGTCTTTGAGTAAGATAAAAATAAGACATATGACAGAAGAAAATATTAAGGGAGCAGATTTAGTAAATAAATTAATTGAAAATCCAAATAGATTATTGGGAGCTATACTTGTAGGTAATAATGTTGTGAATATAGGTGCATCAGCACTTGCTACATCTTTATTTATAAAGCTTTTCAAAGAAAATGGAGCTGTGATTGCAACTGTTTTTATGACGACACTTGTATTAATATTTGGAGAAATAACTCCCAAATCATTAGCAGCTCAAAAATCAGAGGAAGTTTCTTTGAAGGTTTCAAAAATTATATCTTTTGTAGTTATTATTCTTAATCCTATTGTAGTTGTATTTAATCATTTGTCTAAATTTATGATAAAGTTATTTGGTGGAAATCCTGATGTTCATCAACCATTTATAACAGAAGAAGAATTGAGAACAATGATAGATGTAAGTCATGAAGAAGGAGTACTTGAAGTTGAAGAAAAGGAAATGATACAAAATGTGTTTGAATTTGGAGACTTACAGGTAAAAGATGCTATGGTTCAAAGAACTGATGTAGTAGCTATTGATATAGAATCAACATATGATGAAATAGTTGAAATATTTAAAGAAGACCATTTTTCCAGAATGCCAGTATATGAGGAAAATATAGATAATATAGTAGGAATACTAAATGTAAAAGATTTGGTATTTGTTGAAAAAGATAAACAAAATTTTGATATAAAGACTTACATGAGAGAACCTTTTTTTACATTTGAATTTAAGAAAATTACAGAGTTATTTCAAGAAATGAGACAGGAAAAAGTTCATATGGCAATAGTACTTGATGAGTATGGTGGAACAGCAGGAATTGTTACAATGGAGGATTTACTAGAAGAAATAGTAGGAGATATTGAAGATGAGTTTGATGAAGAAGATGATGAAATTAAAATTATAAATGAGAATGAGTATATAGTAGATGGAAGTACTAGAATAACTTTAGTAAATGAAATTGTAGGAACAAATATAGAGTCAGAAGAATTTGATTCTATTGGAGGAGTTTTAATAGGACAGCTTGGAAGACTTCCGGAGCAAGGAGAAGTAGTTGAATATAATAATATTAGATTTATAGTTGAAAGTATCGATAAAAATAGAATAAAGACAATAAGAATGTTTGTTTAAATTAAAAAAAATAGAATCCAAAATGATGAGGATTCTATTTTTTTTGAATATATAAAAGTTAAAAAGTAGATAATATGTGCAAAAAGATTAATTAAGGTGATTATTATGTTCAATGAAGATTTTATAAATAATATGAAAAAATTATTGATTTTTGTATTAATATACACAATAGTATTTGTGGTATTTTCAGTTACTATATCGTATATATTTCCTTTTTTATTAGCTTTTATAATTGTAATATTTATAAAACCATGTACTGATTTTTTGGAAAAAAAATTAAAAATAAAAAAAGGAATATCAGCACTTATATGTACTATATCGGTGATTATTATATTAATTGGTATTTTAACTTTAATGTTATTTAACATAAATATAGAGTCAAAGGATATTTTAAATTCAATTAATGATGTAAATAGACTGTATAATCATGTTGATGGTCATTTTGATAAGTTAAATAATTTTTACTGTAAAATTGATTCAAGATTAGTAGATAAAATACATAAACAAATATATTCTAATGTTTCCAGCTTATTTGATTTTGTTTTAAAAATATTGAGTAAATCTATTCATTTAATTATAACAGTTCCATTTATGATAGTAGTTTTATTTGTAGTATTGTTCACTACGTATTTTTTTTCAAAGGATATCGAAAGTATAGAGAATAAATTTTTTGGAATTTTTTCTTGTGAGGGAAAGAAAAAGGTTAAAGAGATGCTAAATGAAGCTAACAAAATAATGTTTGGATATTTAAAAGCTTATTTTATTTTGGTAGGTATAACATTTATAGTTACATTAATTGGATTTTTGATTTTAAGGGTAAAATATGCATTGATTATGAGTATTTTAGTTGTTATATTGGATATAATTCCGGTATTGGGAATAGGTATAATTTATATTCCGATAGCTATGTTTTATTTATTTACTAAAAAATATGTGATAGGTATAGGTATATTAGTTCTTTTTATTATAATAACTGTTTTAATAGAATTATTAGAGCCGAAAGTAATTTCTGAATCAGTAGGAATACATCCTGTAACAGCTCTTGCTATAATATTTATAGGACTTAAAGCTTATGGTGTTTTGGGAATGATTTATTTAACGTTTTTAGTTGTTTTTTATAAGATTTTTAAAAAAGTAAATATATTGTAAAAAAATATTTTTATGGATTCAAAAAAATGGTAGAATATAATTGAAAAGGTTTTAGGGGAGGGATACATTATGAAAAATGTTGTGGAAAGATTTTTAGAATATGTAAAATACGATACAAAATCTGATCCAAAATCTGATACTTGTCCTAGTACTAGTAATCAAATTAAGTTTGCAAACTTTTTGGTAGAGGAGTTAAAATCAATAGGAATGAGTGATGTGGAACTTGATGAAAATGGATACATAATGGCAACTCTTGAAGCGAATACTGATAAAGAGATAGATACTATTGGATTTATAGCTCATATGGATACATCTCCTGATATGAGTGGTGCTAATGTAAATCCTAAAGTAATTGAAAATTATGATGGTAAAGATATAGTATTAAATGAAGAAAAAAATATTGTATTATCTCCAAAGGATTCTCCAGAGCTTTTAAATTATATAGGGAAAAAATTGATAACTACGGATGGGACGACTCTTTTAGGAGCAGATGATAAAGCTGGTATTGCAGAAATTATAACAGCTATGGAGTATTTAATAACTCATCCTGAAATAAAGCATGGAAAAATAAGAGTAGGATTTACTCCAGACGAAGAAATTGGGAGAGGTGCTGATAAATTTGATGTAGAAAAATTTGGTGCAAAATACGCTTATACTTTAGATGGAGGAGAAATTGGAGAGCTTGAATATGAAAATTTTAATGCAGCAGGAGCAACTATTACAGTAAAAGGAAAAAATGTTCATCCAGGGTATGCAAAAGATAAAATGAAAAATGCAATTTTAATAGCTATGGAACTTAATTCAATGCTTCCAAAAGATGAAATACCATCAAAAACATGTGGATATGAAGGTTTTTATCATTTAAATGATTTAAATGGTAATGTTGAAGAATGTAAAATGATTTATATAATAAGAGAATTTGATAAAAATAAATTTGAAGAAAGAAAAGAGTTAATGGAGAGTATAGTTAAAAAATTAAATGATAAATACGGAGATAAAACTGTAATACTTGAAATGAAAGATCAATATTACAATATGAAGGAAAAAGTAGAGCCTGTTAAATACATAGTTGATATTGTAGAAGAAGCTATGAAAGAAGTG
Source organism: Tepidibacter thalassicus DSM 15285 (assembly GCF_900129915.1). Classification (GTDB taxonomy): domain Bacteria; phylum Bacillota; class Clostridia; order Peptostreptococcales; family Peptostreptococcaceae; genus Tepidibacter; species Tepidibacter thalassicus. Next base: position 73,060 of record NZ_FQXH01000006.1, on the reverse strand, counting down.
GGAATAAATCCTAAGGTAAAACCTATAAGAGGAGGTACTGATGGAGCTAGACTTTCATTTGAGGGACTTCCAACGCCTAATATATTTACTGGTGGACTTAATTTCCATGGCAGATATGAGTATATACCAACTTTTGCTATGGAAAAAGCAGTTGAGCTTATAATTAAAATAGTACAAAAATATGAACAACAATAATATAAAAAATCAAATCTCATATTGTTTGTGAGATTTGATTTTTTTGTATGAATTAGAAAATTATAAAATTTCACAAAAAAATGATATAATAATATGTACATACTAAAGAAAGGGGCATATTAGGATGGGTTTTTTTAAAAATACTTTAGGTCTTTTTACTAACTTAGATGGTTTTATGAAAAATTTACATATGTATTTATTGTATTATTATGTTGTCATAAATTTTTATGGATTTATACTAATATGGCTTGATAAAAGGAAGGCGATTAGGAGAAGGTTTAGGACTAGAGAAGCTAAATTTTTTGTAATTTCATTTATAGGAGGAGCTTTAGGTACAGTTATGGGGATGACAGTATTTAGACATAAAACACAAAAGAGTAGTTTTTATATAGGTATTCCTGTAATATTTTTATTAAATGTTATTATATTATTTTTGGTATATAAATATATTATTTTTAAGTAAATTTTTAAACGAAAGGGTGGTAATTTATGAATGCTTTGTTTTTAGTCTTAAATAAAGTAGATAAATTGGATGATATATTAGATATATTTTTTCATTTAGGATTAGGGGCTACTGTTATAGATAGTGAAGGAATGGGTAAGGTATTACTTGAACATGACGTTGATGTACCTATATTTTCGGGAATAAAAAAACTTATAGAAGGTCATAAGCCTTATAATAAAACTATAGTAAGTGTTATAAGAGATGAATTTGTACTTAGAAAAGCAGTAAATAAAATTAAAGAGGAGCTTAATTATATAGAAAAGCCGGGAGTTGGTTTTTTGTTTGTAGTTCCTGTGACAGAATGCCATGGCTTTGGAGTTGATGAGATGAAATAAAGTCCTGTATAGTTGCAGGACTTTATTTAATAGACAATTCTTTTATTATAGATTTATTGTTTATGTTAATAAGTTTAATAGTATCATTTTCTATTAAAGCTACAGAATGAACTTCGTCTTTAGGAAGAGATGTACTTCCTGGATTTAAAATTATTAAATTTTCATCTTTATATAATTCTTTAATGTGAGTATGTCCGTATATTAGTATATCAGATTTATAATCTTTTGCCATTTTGATAATTTCTTCTTTAGATTTTCTATAGCCATGGCATAAAAGAATTTTAAGCTTACCTAATTGAGTGAAAACATATGGAGCTTGTATTGGATGATTTATAACCATTTGGTCTACATCGCAATCACAGTTTCCTCTTGTGAATATTAAATTACTTAATGAATTGATTTTTATAGCTAGGTCTTTTGGATTATATCCTTCTGGAAGAGGATTTCTCGGGCCATGGTATAATATATCACCACCATGAAGAATATAATCGCAATTTCCTAAAGCATTTAAAGCTTTTTCAAAGTAAGTTAAACTCCCATGTGTATCACTTATAATACCTATTCTCATTTTAAATACCTCCTATAAAAATTTTTCTGATACTTTGCTCCAAAATTCATAGTTTTTAAGTCTTAAAAGTTTTAATTTAAGTTCTGAAGATTTAACAATAATTTTAACTATTTCATTGTATTTATGTTCAACTCCATCATTTACTATTAAAATAGAGTTTTCAAATCTATATTCTGGACTTACATTTACTATAGAGTCATGTGATAAAATTATACTAGAAGTAAATGATCTATAGGCATTGGTATTTATAGGAGCAAGTGGAGTTATTTGAAGTAGTTTTAAATTTGGGTCAACTATACTTCCACCGGCAGAATAATTATATGCTGTAGAGCCGGTAGGAGTTGAAACTATAATTCCATCTCCACTAAATTTTTCGATAAAATTGTTATTTACACTTATATTGAGGTGGATAGTCCTAGAAACATCTCCTTTAATTACAACTTCATTTATAGCTAAAGATTCTATACAGTTACTTCTTGTACATATAGAAGTTTCTATAGGGTTTATTTCTTGTATATAGTAATTGTTATTTATATATGAATTTATAAAATTATCTATTTCATAAGGGTGTATTTCTTGAAAAAAACCTAAGTGTCCAGTGTTTATTCCTATTATAGGGATTTCGGGAAAATCGTATTCGTGAATTGTTCTTAAAAAAGAACCATCTCCACCTATGCAAATTATAAGTTCTGCATTGAAGTCAAATTTATCTGGGATTTTAAATCCTAGAGATTCTAATTTTGATTTTAAAAGTTCAGCTGTTTTTTGAGATTTTTTGTATTCATTACAGGTTATATTGATTATTCGCTTCATAGAAATCTCTCTCCTTTATTGTATACCATAAATATATTATATCATAAATATAAAAATCTAATTAGCTTGCTTACTTAAAATATAAATAATATAATACTTTTGTTGGATTATCAAAAAAAGGAGGATTTAATTTGTTAGAGAAAGAAAATCAAAAGTATAATTTAATTTCATATAAATCTTGTGAAAATGGAATAACTTTAAAAGAGTTACTATTAGATAAATTAAATATGTCATTAAGATTTATATCTAAGGTGAAAAAAGATAAGAGTATATTTGTAAATGGAGAATTTAAAAGGTTAAGCTATGAAGTTAAAAAGGGAGATTTAATAGAGATAAAAATAAATGAAGATCCCAATAATTTTGAATGTGAAGATTTAAATATTGATATTTTATATGATGATTTTGATATTATATTGGTAAATAAACCTCCATTTATGGTGGTGCATCCTACAAAAAGTCATCCAAAAGGAACACTTGCTAATGGACTTATGTTTTATTTGAAAGACGAAAATGAAAAATCTAGAATAAGATTTGTAAATAGACTTGATATGAATACATCGGGATTATTAGTGGTAGCTAAAAATGCTTATGCACATCATATATTGTCGGAAGATATGAATAAAAATTTAGTTACAAAGAAATATTTAACTGTGGTAAAAGGAGTAGTTCAAGAGGATTTTGGCACTATAAATGCACCTATATATAGACCAAGTGATGATAGTGTAAAAAGGATTGTTCATGAAAATGGTCAAAAATCTATAACTCATTTTAAGGTAATAGAGAGATTAAAAGATGCAACGGTATTAGAAATACTTCTTGAAACGGGAAGAACACATCAAATAAGGGTTCATTTAAGTTATATGGGTTATCCAATAATAGGAGATGAACTTTATGGATACGTAGATGAAAATTTAATAAAAAGACAAGCGCTTCATGCGTTATCTCTTGACTTTAAACAGCCTAGAACAAGGGAAAATCTACATTTTAAAGCAGATGTGCCAAATGATATAAAAGAATTAATAGATAAGTTAAGGGAGGATTAATTATGGTGATACATAAGTTTATAATTCATGTTTTAGATAAAAATAGTGATGTTCCTATACTTAATGATTTTGAAGGGGTTATAAATAAAGAAATAGAAGAATTATTTCAAAAACACATCAAAAAAGTATTAAGAGATGATGATATAAAAAAAGCTTTATTTAATGATGAAAATATTATAAAAAAATTGTGTGAAGAAATAATTTACGATAATTCTACTTTTGTAGATAATTCTAAAGAAATTGCTATTAATATGTTTGATAAAATGAAGGGAAATTCTAATATAGATTCATGCGATTTAGCTATATGTTTATATTCTATAAAAGATGATGTGTATGTAGCTATTATTCCACTTGAATATAAAAAGTTGTATACTCACTCTATAGAAGTTGTAGATGAAAAATTTAAGATAAATATAGTTCCCCATGAAGTAGGACTTCCAAGTTCATCTCAAAAACTTAAAAGATGTGCATTAATAGGATTAAGTGGAGTAAATGATGAATATCATTTAAAGGTTTTGGATAAAGATGCAGCTAAAAATTTTTATAGAGAGGAAAGTCTATTTATAAATGAATTTTTAAATTGCAGTTTGATACTGGACGATAAAGATAAAACCAAAATATTTAAAAATTCAATAGAAAAGTGGATAGCGAATAGTTTTTATGATGATATAGAAACGGCTACTGTAATTAGAGAAAATTTAATATATACTTTAAAAGAAAAAGATGAAGTAAATATAGATGAATTTTTAGATAAAACAATAGACGAGGAAGATTTAAAGTATAGTTTTAAAGAGGATCTTTTTGAGCAAGGAATTGAAGAAAAGAGTTTTAATATAGATAAGAAATGGGTTGAAAAAAAACTTAAAAAGAAAGTTATAAAAACCGATACTGGATTTGAAATAAAAGCAAATTTAGATGAATTTGAAGATTATCTTAAATATCAAATAAAGAAAAATACTGATGGAAGTGTAGATATAATAATTAAAAATGTTAAGTTTTATGAAGAAAAATAAAGAGGGAAAAAATTCCCTCTTTTTTATTTGTTGTTTTCTATATAATCACAAATATCTCCTATGTTTTTGAAATTTTCAGCTTCTTCATCTGGGATTTCAATATCAAATTCATCTTCAAGAGCCATCATTATTTCAACAGCATCAAGAGAGTCTGCTTCTAAATCATTAATTAAAGAAGTTTCTTTTGTTATAGTTTCTACATTGTCAATGCCTAGTTGATCAGCTATTATTTCTCTTACTTTTTCAAACATGTATTTACCTCCTAATATACTTTTTCGATTTCGATATTTTCAATAGTAGTTTAATATATGTTGAGTTATTTTTCAATATTTTTTTGAAATATAAAAATTATTTTTAGAAAATTATACATTAATATTACTGGAATAACAAGTCTAAAATTGAATATATATATTAAAGAAAATACTACAAAGGAGGAAAGTTATGAAAAAAAATATGATTATTTTTATGTTGAATGTATTAATTTTTTTTATGTTTTTAAGTTTTTGTCAAAATTCAGTATTATTAACTATTAAAGATATAAAGCCATATGTTAGAGAAATAAATTTTATAGTAGACGATTATAATAATAATTTAAAATATATTAAATTAAATACAGATATTTATTTAAATAGGATAGAAAATATAAAAAGAGGTTTATCTAGTATAAAAAGACCTTATATTTTTGATGAGTACTTTAAATATAAAATAATGTCATTAGAAAAAATTAAATTAATTTTAAAAAATATAAACAATGATCAAGAAAATATTAATAAATATGTTTGTGATTATAATAAATACAATAATTTAGCGCAAAATGAAATGGAGAAAATTTTAAAAAGTACTTTTATAAGAGTAACATATTTTAATGAACCCTCATAACATAAAAGAGAAGGAATTAACCTTCAATATATTAATGGGGGGTATAATAGATGGCTACTAATTTAGGTGAATTGTTCCGTCACGGGTGCGGAGGATTATTTGGAGGAGATGATTCTTGTTTTATATTTATATTGATAATATTAGTGTTATTATGTTGTTGTGATTTTGATTTTGACTTTGGTTGTGGTTGCGGAGATAATAATAACTTCTTATTTATAATTTTATTAATAATATTAGTGTGTTTCTGTTTTGATGATGGTTGTGGTTGTTAAAGAAGGGCTAGGAAAGTCTAGCTCTTTTTTTGTGTTAACAAATATAATAAAAAATTCATATTATAAATCAGAAGGTATAACCTTCAAAAATAAATAAGGAGGTTAGATTATGGGCTGTTTCAGAGATTTTGATGGATGGTGGATAATAGCGTTATTCTTCTTATTTATAATATTCCAAGATTGTTTAGATGATATAGATATATGCGATTGGATTCCATTCTTTATATTGATATTAATACTTTGTTCTTGTAATGAATTTGATTGTTAATAACATTAACACATTTAATTGAATCGTCATAGTATAAAGAAGAAGGTATCCCCTTCAAATAAATAAAACAGGAGGTTAGGTCATGGGTTGCTTTAAAGACTTTGATGGATGGTGGATAATAGCATTATTTTTCTTATTCGTATTATTTACAGATACTATAGAGGACATAGAAATATGCGATTGGATTCCATTCTTGATATTAGTATTAATACTTTGTTCTTGTAATGAATTTGATTGTTAATTAAAAAAAGAGCTAGAAAAATCTAGCTCTTTTTTTAATTAACACATTTTAAAGTAACAGCATAGTATATATGAGAAGGTTTAACCTTTAATAAATAAAAAATAGGAGGTTAGATTATGGGATTTCTTAAAAATTGTGATAGTTGGTGGATAATAGCATTATTCTTTTTATTTTTAGTATTTCAAGATTGTTTAGAAGATGTAGATATATGTAGTTGGATTCCATTTTTAGTATTAATATTAGTACTTTGTTCTTGTAATGAATTTGATTGTCATAACAAATGTTAAAAACTTTGGATTTTTATAACATATTTGATGGTAAATTCATAGTATAAAAAAGAAGATTTAATCTTCAAAAATAAAATAGGAGGTTAGATTATGGGATTTTTTAAGGATTTTGATGGATGGTGGATAATAGCATTATTCTTCTTATTTATAATATTCCAAGATTGTTTAGATGATATAGATATATGCGATTGGATTCCATTTTTAGTATTAATATTAATACTTTGTGCATGTAATGAATTTGATTGTTAAAAATAAAGAGCTAGATTTAATCTAGCTCTTTATTTTTTTAGTATTTTAATGATATAATAAATATTTGACAATAATGAAGAATATTAAGTTAGAATAAGGGTAAAATTCAAATATAAGGAAGGAGTGATATTATGGTTACGATAAAAGATGTAGCTAAAAAAGCTGGAGTTTCTATATCTACAGTTTCGAGAGTTATAAATAATTCAAAACCAGTTAGTAATGAAATAAGACAAAGGGTATTAAAAATAATTAAGGAAACGGGATATGTTCCAAATCCTTTAGCTAGAAGTCTTGTAACTAAAAAAAGTCAACTAATAGGAGTTATAGTTCCGGATATATCAGATTTTTTTATGGGAGAACTTTTAAATGGAATAGAAGAAGTAGGGAAAATATATGATTACGATATACTTTTATGTAATAGTTATGGAGAGCCGGATGAAGAGTTAAAATACATAAATCTTTTGAGGTCAAAGCAAGTTGCGGGAATTATATTTGTATCATGGAAAATTGAAGAGAAGCATGTACAAGCTATAAAAAATGGAAATATACCAGCTGTGTATATAAGTAAAAATGCTAGAGAATTTGATGTTTATTCTGTAAGTATTGATAATTTTGAAGCTGCTTATGAGATGACGAAATATTTGATAGAAAATGGACATAAAAAAATAGCTTTTATAAAGTCTTCGGTGCAAGATAGCATTATGGATTCAGATAGATTTAAAGGATATAAAAAAGCTTTGGAAGAAAGCAATATGCAATTAGATGAGAGTTTGATTAAAGAAGGAGATGCTACTAGTGAGTCTGGGTATTATCTTATGAATGAAATATTTGAAATTAAAAATATTCCAGATGCAGTATTTGCTACAAATGATGAGGTTGCAGTAGGTGTAATTAATTGTATATTGGATAATGGGTATAAAGTTCCAGAAGATATATCTGTAGCAGGATTTAATGATATAAAATTAGCATCTATATACAGACCAAGTATTACTACTATAAAACAACCTATATATGATATGGGAGCAGTTTCTATAAGAATGATAGTAAAAATGATAAATGAAGAAGAAATAGTAGATAAAAATATTTATCTACCTTATAAATTAATAGAAAGACAAAGTGTATCTAAGAAGTAGGTTTTAACCTACTTCTTTTTTTGACATAAACATTTAATTATATAACAAATTAACACTTTAGTGTATTAAAAAATAAATTAAACATGCAAGTTTTTTTAAAAAAATAAAGGGAAAATTATAATAATATAGAATATTTTTAAATATATATAATATTGAGAAAAATTGAGGGGGGATATAGTTTGGGGAAAGTGTGTATAAATGGAAAAAATCTTAGTATAGAAGATATTATTAATGTTTCAAGAAAAAACTATATTGTAGAGCTTTCAAAAGAAGCTCAAGAAAATGTTATAAGGAGTAGAAAACTTGTAGATAGATTTGTAGACGAAGAAAAGATAGTGTATGGAATAACAACTGGTTTTGGAAAGTTTTCAGATGTAGTTATATCAAAAGAAGAAACTAAAATTCTTCAAAAAAACTTAATAGTTAGTCATTCTTGTGGTGTTGGAAAGAGTTTTTCGGAAGATATTGTAAGAGCTATAATGCTTCTTAGAATAAATGCTTTAGCTAAAGGAAATTCTGGAATTAGACTTGAAACTTTGAATACGTTAATAGAAATGCTTAACAAAGGCGTTCATCCTGTAATACCAGAAAAGGGTTCACTTGGTGCATCTGGAGATTTAGCACCGTTATCACATATGGTTCTAGTAATGATTGGAGAAGGAGAAGCTATTTATAATGGAGAAAAAATGAGCGGAAAAGATGCTTTAACTAAAGCTGATATTTCTCCGGTTGAACTTACTTCAAAGGAAGGACTTGCTCTTATAAATGGCACACAAGTAATGACTGCTATAGGAGCTTTGACTATATATGATTCTATAAATTTACTTAAAATGGCTGATATTAGTGCAGCATTAACTATTGAAGCTTTAAGTGGTATAGTTACAGCATTTGATGAAAAAGTAAATAATGTAAGGCCGCATATTGGACAAATTAATACAGCTAAAAATTTATTAAATATACTTAAAGATAGTAATATGACTACACAACAAGGTGAGGTTAGAGTTCAAGATGCTTATACTTTAAGATGTATACCTCAAATACATGGTGCAAGTAAAGATGCTATAGATTATATTAAACAAAAGGTTGATATAGAAATAAATTCAGCTACAGATAATCCTCTTATATTTCCAGATAGTGAAGATGTTATATCGGGTGGAAATTTTCATGGTCAGCCTATGGCTTTGAGTTTTGACTTTTTAGGAATAGCACTTGCTGAAATTGCAAATGCTTCTGAAAGGAGATTGGAAAGGTTAGTAAATCCAGCTTTAGGAGGACTTCCAGCATTTTTAACTCAAAAAGGAGGTTTGAATTCTGGGTTTATGATAGTTCAGTATTCGGCTGCATCATTAGTTTCGGAAAATAAAGTTTTAGCACATCCAGCAAGTGTTGATTCAATTCCTTCATCTGCAAATCAAGAGGATCATGTTTCTATGGGGACTATAGCTGCTAGAAAAGCAAGAGAAATACTTGAAAATACTAGAAAGGTTTTGGCAATGGAGATATTTGCAGCAGCACAAGGAGTAGATTTAAAAGGAAATAAGGGGCTTGGAAAAGGAACGAATATAGCATATGAAATAATTAGAAAGCATATTGATAAGATAGTTGATGATGTTATTATGTATAAAAAAATAAATAAGTGTGAAGAATTGATAGAATCTAATATTATAGTTGAAAATGTAGAAAAAGAAATAGGAAAATTATTTTAAAAAGAGGGGGAGTTTTTATGATATCTAATATCGATATTTCGAGTGCCATGACAATTAAGCTTGACAGTGAATTACCTGAAATGCCTGAGTTTGTTGAGGGAATAAGAAGGGCGCCAAAAAGAGAGTTTAATTTAACTAAATCTGAAACTGAACTTGCACTTAAAAATGCACTTAGATATATACCAGAGGAACTTCATGAGAAATTAGCACCTGAATTTTTAAATGAGTTACTAACTAGGGGTAGGATTTATGGATATAGATTTAGACCAGCTGGAAATATAAAGGCAAAGCCAATAGATGAGTACAATGGAAAGTGCATTGAAGGAAAAGCTTTTCAAGTGATGATAGATAATAATTTAGATTTTGATATTGCGCTTTATCCTTATGAGCTTGTTACGTATGGTGAAACTGGGCAGGTTTGTCAAAATTGGATGCAGTATAGACTTATAAAAAAATATTTAGAAGAATTAACAGTTGATCAAACATTAGTTATTCAATCTGGACATCCTGTTGGGCTTTTTAAATCTCATCCAAATGCACCTAGGGTTATAATAACAAATGCTTTAATGGTAGGAATGTTTGATAATCAGGAAAATTGGCATAGAGCCATGGCACTTGGAGTTGCTAATTATGGTCAAATGACTGCTGGAGGATGGATGTATATAGGACCACAAGGAATAGTGCATGGTACATATTCTACAATTCTCAATGCAGGAAGATTGATGCTAGGAATTCCTCAAGATGGGGATTTAAGAGGTAAGTTATTTGTAACATCAGGTCTTGGGGGAATGAGTGGAGCACAAGGTAAAGCTATTGAAATAGCAAATGGAGTTGGAATAATAGCAGAGGTTGATTATTCTAGAATTAAAACTAGATATGAACAAGGATGGATAAGTAAAATTACCGATTCTTGTGAAAAGGCTTTTAAAATTGCTAGAGATTATATGCAAAAAGAAGAATCTTGTGCAATAGCATATCATGGGAATATAGTAGATTTACTTGAGTATGCAGTTGAAAATAATATAAAAATAGATTTGTTATCAGATCAAACTTCTTGTCATGCTGTTTATGATGGAGGATATTGTCCTCAAGGGCTTACATTTGAAGAAAGAACAGAACTTTTGGGAAAAGATAAGTCTAAATTTAAGGAACTCGTTGATAATACATTGAGACATCACTTTGAATTAATAAAAGAGCTTACTAAAAAAGGGACTTATTTTTTCGATTATGGAAATAGTTTTATGAAAGCAGTATATGATGCAGGAGTTAAAGAAATAGCTAAAAATGGAGTAGATGAAAGAGATGGATTTATATTTCCGTCTTATGTAGAAGATATATTAGGGCCTCAATTATTTGATTTTGGATATGGACCATTTAGATGGGTTTGTTTAAGTGGAAGTGAAGAAGATTTATTAAAAACTGATAGAGCTGCTATGGAGTGCATAGATCCAAACAGAAGGTATCAAGATAGAGATAATTATATTTGGATAAGAGATGCTCATAAAAATAAATTAGTAGTTGGCACTAAAGCGAGAATACTTTATCAAGATGCAATGGGAAGAACAAAGATAGCTCTTAAATTTAATGAAATGGTGAGAAAGGGAGAAATAGGACCTGTGATGCTAGGAAGGGATCATCATGATGTTTCAGGAACAGATTCTCCATTTAGAGAAACATCTAATATAAAAGATGGAAGTAATATAATGGCTGATATGGCAACTCATTGTTTTGTTGGAAATGCAGCTAGAGGTATGAGTCTTGTAGCACTTCACAATGGAGGAGGAGTTGGTATTGGAAAAGCTATAAATGGCGGATTTGGAATGGTTTTAGATGGAAGTCAAAGAGTTGATGACATTTTAAGATCAGCTATGCCATGGGATGTTATGGGAGGAGTTGCAAGACGTGCTTGGGCAAGAAATGAAAATTCGATAACTACAAGTATTGAATACAATAAAATAAATAAAGGAACAGATCATATAACTCTTCCTTACATAGCTAGTGATGAACTGATAAAAAGTATTGTTGAAAAAGTTTTTGAAGAATAAATTTTGATAAGGAGGTTAATAAGAATGGCTAAAATAGTAGAATGTGTTCCAAATTTTAGTGAAGGTAGAGATTTAGAAAAAATAGAAAAAATAGTTGAGCCTTTAAGGGGAAAAGAAGGTGTTAAACTTTTAAATTACGAAGCGGACAAAGATTATAATAGATTGGTTGTAACTGTAATTGGAGAGCCTGGGGCTGTAAAAAATGCAGTTATTCAGTCAATAGGAGTAGCGACTAATCTTATTGATATGAATAAGCATAGAGGTCAACATTCTAGAATGGGAGCCACAGATGTAGTGCCTTTTATTCCGATTAAAGGAATGAGTATGGAAGAAGCAATACAACTTTCAAGGGAAACTGCGAAAGAAGTTTGGGAAAAGTATAATATACCAGTATTTTTATATGAAAAATCAGCTACAAAACCTGAAAGAGAAAATTTAGCTACAATTAGAAAGGGACAATTTGAAGGAATGAGTGAAAAACTTAAAGATCCTAACTGGAAACCTGATTTTGGAGAAAGTAAAATACATCCTACAGCTGGGGTTACTGCTATTGGAGCGAGAATGCCTCTTATTGCTTATAATATAAATTTAGATACAACTAATATAGAAATAGCAAATAAAATTGCAAAATGTATAAGACATTCAAGTGGAGGATTGAGATTTGTAAAAGCAGGTCCAGTAGAAATACCAGAAAAAGGAATAGTTCAAGTTACCATGAATTTAACAGATTATACCAAAACTGCAATGTATAGAGCTTTTGAAATGGTAAAAATGGAAGCTAAACGATATGGGGTAAATGTTCTTGGAAGTGAAATAGTTGGACTTGTTCCTATGGAAGCGTTAGCTGATACTGCTGCTTATTATTTGGGGTTAGAAAATTTTAATATGGATAAAATTTTAGAATCAGGACTTATGGAGTAGGTGATTGATGTGGAAGCAGATTTAATTATAAAAAATATAGGAAATTTAGTTACGATGAGAGGTACAAATGGACCCAGAATAAAAGAGGAAATGAATAACATTGAGATACTTAAAAATGCTTATGTTGCTGTGAAAAATGGGAAAATATTAGATATAGGACAAGGGCATATAATGGATAAATTAATAGGAAAAAATACTGAAATTCACGATGCGAAAGGTCTTACAGTAACACCGGGACTTGTGGATTCTCATACTCATTTAGTTCATGGGGGATCTCGTGAAAATGAATTTGCTTTAAAAATAAGTGGAGTTTCATATATCGATATATTAAAAAGGGGTGGAGGAATATTAAGTACAGTTAAATCAACTAAAGAAGCATCTTTTGATGAGCTTTATAATAAAGCTAAAAAAAGTCTTGATATTATGCTTGAGTATGGAGTAACAACTGTGGAAGCTAAAAGTGGATATGGACTTGAATTTGATACAGAAGTAAAACAACTTAAAGTAGCTAAAAAGTTAAATGAAAATCATCCTGTAGATATAGTGTCTACGTTTTTAGGAGCTCATGCTGTACCTATTAAATATAAGGAAAATCCTGATGAATTTGTTGATATAGTAATAGAAATGCTTCCAAAAGTCAAAGAATTAGCAGAATTTGTTGATGTATTTTGTGAAGAGGGAGTTTTTTCGGTAGATCAAACTAAAAAGATACTTCAAAGAGCAAAAGAAATTGGATATAAATTAAAACTTCATGCTGATGAAATAGTTCCAATAGGAGGAGCAGAGCTTGCAGCAGAGTTAAAAGCTATATCAGCAGATCATTTGATGGCAGCAAGTGAAAATGGAATGAAGTTAATGGCTGAAAATAAAGTTATAGCTAATATTCTTCCGGGAACATCATTTAATTTAATGAAAGATTATGCTAATGCTAGAAAAATGATTGAAGTTGGGGTTGCTGTATCTCTTTCTACGGATTATAATCCGGGAAGTTGTCCTACTGAAAATATACAGTTTATAATGCAGCTAGGTTCTTTGGCACTTAATATGACTCCAAGTGAAGTATTAACAGCTGTAACTATAAATGGTGCATATGCTGTTGATAAGGCTGATGAGATAGGTTCTATTGAAGTTGGCAAAAAAGCTGATTTAGTAGTATTTGATGCTCCAAATATTGAATATATAATTTACCATTTTGGGATAAATCATGTATATAGAGTTTATAAAGAAGGAAAATTAGTTGTAGATGATAGAAGGATAGTATATTAAGGGGGACTTTTTGTGAGGCTTGTAGATATGAAAATAGTGGATTTTAGTAATGAAGTGGATTCATCTTCTCCTGCTCCTGGGGGAGGATCTGTATCAGCATTAGTATCTAATATAGGAATAAGTTTAGGAAGGATGATGGGAAATTTAAGTTTTGGAAAGAAAAAATATGAGAGTTTAGATGAGAATATAAAAGAAGAATTTAAGAATAGATTTGAAAAATTAGGATATATAAGAAATACGCTTTTAGAACTTGTGGACAAAGATACAGAGTCTTTTAGCGAAGTTATGAAAGCATTTAAACTTCCAAGAGAAACAGATGAAGAAAAGAAGATAAGAAAAGAAGAAATAAAAAAAGCGACTATAAAATCCATAGATGTTCCTTTTGAAACTGCTAAATTATCATTAGAAGGTTTAAAACTTATGGAGTATTTTGTAGATTATGGAAATCAAAATGCTATAACGGATTTAGGAGTGGGAAATCTTCTTCTTTACAGTGGACTTGAGGGAGCAGTACTTAATGTAAAAGTGAATTTATGTGGATTAGATGATAAGGATTTTGTGGAAAATAAAAACAGGGAATGTGAAGAGATTTTAAATGAAGGTAAAGAGATAAAAGATAGAGTACTTAGAAAAATATATGAAAAATTAAATTGAATAAGAACCTCAAATGAGGTTCTTATTTTTTGAGTTCTTTCATTATTTTATCTAGTTTTTGTTGTTGCTTTTTATTTAATAGAGGTTTTAATTTTTTTAATATTTTTTCTTTGTTATCTATATTTTTAGATACTTTTTTTAATTCTTCCATAAGTTCGCTTTCACTTTTTCCTGAGTATTCTTTTTTTATTTTTTCTTTCATTTTATTTAATTTTTCTTTATCAATATTAGCTTTTTTTAGTTTTTCATTATCTATTTTCATAATTATTACCTCCTTTATATTTACTATATGCACTAAATGTGTAAAAGAGTAACAAAATTTACATGAAGCACATATTATATAGAATAAATGGCATTATTGCGTTGGGAGGGAATTATATTGAATAATAAGATGTTGATTGCATTAGCTATACTAGCTTTTCGAGGGGATAAAATTTTAAATACAGAGATGAATGTTTTTGAAAATTTTAGAAATATTAATTTGGATAATGATAAATTAGAAAGAGGAATAGAAATATTAAGTAGAAGTAAAAAATATATGAGAAAAGATGAAAAAGCTTTAATAACTAAAGTAGAAAGTATGTTGGATTTAGTAAGAGGAATAAAAAGATTGAATAATATAAATGATATAAAAGAATTTGATGAAAGTGATTTTTTTAGAAGTATGGATATTAGAGATAGGAGAAATATGATGATTAAGGAAATAATAGATGTATTTCCAGAAGATAAAAAATCTAGTATTAATAAGATATTAGATATGAAAAAGAAGATGTATTTATTAAAAGAGCTTATGAGTTCGGGAGTTTTAGAGCAGTTAAGTGATATAAATCAATTAGAAGAAGCGTTGGGTTCTGAAGATAAAGAAAAGTGTGAAAAAAATGAAATGTAAATCAAATTTTTTCAAAATTGGAAGACAAAAATACTTTTAAAAACTTAAAAATTAGTATATAATAATAACAAGAACAGAACCTAAAATGTACGTTATAACCTAGTAAATTCAACCTACAAGTAGTATACGGGAGTTCGGGTTCATCTTTTGACAACAGGCCTCAAAATCAGAGGAGGTTGAAGACTGATGACAGAACACCCACCTGGGTGAAGCTCGGGTGTGAATTTAATAGGTAGACGGCATTATGGGTGTATAAATTTAAAATTGAATCTGGGGCGTGCGTTATGACCTAATAAATTCAACCTACAAATAGTATACGGGAGTTCGGGTTCATCTTTTGACAACAGGCCTCAAAATCAGAGGAGGTTGGAGACTGATGACAGAACACCCACCTGGGTGAAGCTCGGGTGTGAATTTAATAGGTAGACGGCGCCATGGATTAAGGAGGCTCAAATTGAGCCTCTTTTTATTTTGAAATAATGACACGCATTGAGGATAATATAAATATTATATAATAGTTTAAAATAAAAGGAGTGGTAGAGATTCAAAAGTATGATATTTTGTTTTTTCCTGTGGTAGATTGTGAGTTTAAAAATCAAAAGTATAATAATTTAATATTTTATATGATTGAAAAGGGGCATAGAGTTTTTTATTTTGATTTTTCAAATCGATATTTAAAAATAAAAAAAACGAGGGATAATTTAAATGTTATAAATTTACTTGATAAATTTAGAAAAAGTATAGAATATAATAATTCAAATAAAGAATTGGAAAATTATATAGAAAATATAATACAAAAAAATAGTATAAAGGACTGTATTTTGTTTGTAGAAGATTCTAAATGGGTTTTGCTAGTACAGTATTTGAAAGAGAAATATAATTTTAAAATTATTTTTAAATATCGAGATTATTTTGTTGATGAAAAAATTTTAAGGATTAGTGATTTGGTTATTGATAAATCTAAATGTTTGTATGAAGAAATTGAAAATAGTATAAAAATTATTCATCGTTTAGTAAGTATAATTATTGTTACATTTAATAATTTGAAATATACAAGAGAATGTATAAACAGTATTTTTGAAAAGACGGCTTATCCTAATTATGAAATAATTATTGTAGATAATAATTCAAGCGATGAAACACCAATTTATTTAAAGGAAATAGAAAAAAAGTATTCTAATGTAACTGTGATTTTAAATGAAGAAAATTATGGATTTGCAAAAGGCAACAATATAGGAATAAAAAAAGCTAAAGGAGATTATATTATATTACTTAATAATGATACTGTAGTTACTCGAGGTTGGATTAGTGGTCTTATTAAGCATTTGGAAAGGGAAAACAATTTGGGGTTAGTAGGACCTGTTACAAATTATGCAAGGAATGAGGCTAGAATTAATGTTGTATATAAAAATATAAAAGATATGGATAGATTTGCTGAAATGTATACTTTTATCAATTTAAATAAATTATATAAAGGTATAAATATGTTAGTTATGTTTTGCGTAGCTATGAAAAAAGAATTATTTGATGAAATAGGTTATTTGGATGAGAATTTTAAATTTGGAATGTTTGAAGATGATGATTTTTCTTATAGGGTAAAAAAAGCTGGATATGAAATAGCTTGTGCAAAAGATGTTTTCATTCATCACTATGGGAGTATTTCTTTTAAAAATCTTGGAAGTAAGAGATTTTTTGAAATTTTTGAAATTAATAAAAGTATATTTGAAAAAAAGTGGAATATAAAATGGAATTTAAATAAATGGTAATATGTTTAAAAATAGATTTTAGAATAAAGGCTTTTTCATATTTTTTTTTATTTCATTGAAACATGTTGTTTTAATTGAATTATTGACTTTTTTACTGTAATTTTTATAATGTGCTCTTGTTTTAACTAATGGTTTATTTATATAGATATATTCATAATTAATGCCTAATTTTATCCATAGATCGTAATCTTCTAGATATTTATATTTTTCATTGAATAAATTAACTTCAAATAAACAATCTTTTAATGTCATTACTGTAGAAGTATTAATATAGTTATCGAGCATTAAATAGTTAAATGCTTGATTGTGAGATAAGAATTTTTTGCATTTGTAATATTTCAAAACTTTGTTTAAATTTTTGTTTACAATAAGAAAATCTGAATATACAAGGCTTATATTTTTATTTGAATTATTTTTTAATAAATTTACTTGTAATTCTAATTTATTTGGCAAAAAAATATCGTCTGCATCTAAAAAGCATATATATTTACCATTTGATTTTTTAATTCCTAAATTTCTTGCACTTGCAGGCCCATCATTAGTTTTATAGTAATATGATATTTTATCTCTGTATTTTTTTATAATGTCTTTTGTATTATCTGTAGAACCGTCATCTACGACTATAATTTCAAAGTCTTTAAAAGTTTGGTTTAATACACTGTCTATTGCATCACATATAAATTCACCGTAATTATATGTAGGTATAATTACACTTACTTTAGCCATGGCAATCTCTCCTTATTGTTTTAATAAATATATTTTATAAATATTCATTTAATACAATAATTATTAGTATTTGTTGGATTTTATGAATATATATATTATTGAACAATTGGGGGGGAGTTTAATGAAAAAATATAAATACTTTATTACTAATGAATCAAGTCATTATTGTTTTTATATAGCTGATAATTATTTATATATGGAATTTTTAAAAAATAATAATAAAGAAAGAATAAATATACTAAAAAATGTGTTGGATTTTTCGGTAGATATTGACGATTTAGGAGTTATTCATATAATATGTATTAATTTATTGGGGCAATTAATTCACATTTTTAATGAAAATAATACTTGGAAAGAAAATATTGTAATTAATTTTGATGTGAAAGTGTACAAAATTAAATCGATAAAGTTGTATATTATCAATAATTTTTTAAATGTATTTTTACTAATATCCGATAAAATTCAAAAAAATATATGGAATTTAATGTATTATGCTGTAAGTAGAAATAATATTAAAAGTTTTAAAGTAGCACAAGTAAATGGGTGTTATAAAACAGATGTTGATAGTAATGGCAATATTCATTTAGTTTATAAATCAATATACGATAATAATTGTCAGTTTTATTATAGAATGCTCAATATAAAGTATAATATATGGAGTATTCCAGAAAGAATAAGCGATATAGATACAAATGTTATCGATATACGTATTTTATGTGATACAAATGATTGTTTACATGTAGTGTGGTCATATGTAAAAAATAATATAATTAGGTCAAGTTATATTAATAAAAAAAATTTAGCTTCAAATTGGGAAACATCAGGAACTTTTAATGAAATAATAGGGCAACATGAATATCAATTTTTATTTCAAGTAGATAATACAATTAAATTGGTTTGGAAGCAAAATGACAAATTTTATTGCACTTTTACTGAAATCGGAGAAATATATTGGAGTGATATAAGTGAATTAGACTTTAAGTTTGAATGCGATTTGACTTTGAGTGTATATATAGGAAATGGATATAGAGAAAAAATATCAAAGTCTTTTCAGAAAATTAATCTGGAAAGAGCAGTTAGTTTAGATGATTTAATAAGTATAAAAGATAGTTTGTTGGAATATACAAATCAAATAAAGAAAGGATTTCAAAATACTAGTATAGTACAAGATTTATTTTGTGATAATAAGAAAATTTTAGAGAGAAAAATTCTAGAGATATATGAAGAACTAGAAACAATAAAAGAAAGAGAAAAAAATTTGATAGATTCATATATTATGTTAAATGAAAAAATTGAAATGTTATTAGAGAATAAAAAACAGACAAAAAATAGATTAGGTAAAGTAAAAAAAATTATTGATAATTCTTTGGAATTTATCCTCCGTATTTTTAGTTAGATAACTACATATATAATAATAGTAGTTTTTTAGGAGGGGTATTATGGTTGTGGATAAAAATAGATGCTTTATTGTAAAGCGATATGCTAAAGAAATGTGGTTTTTTTTTATAAACAATAATTCCATTTGTTATGAAGTGATGAATTTGGATAAAATTATAGAAAATTCAAAATTAATAGATAATGTAAAATTTTACGATGTAGATTTAGATGAAAAGGGGAATATTTACTTAGTATGTGTAAATGATAAAAATGAAATTTGGTATTTTATTAATTCAAACAATAATTGGAAAAAAACTATTTTGGTAAAATCATATTATAAACATGATTATATTGATTGTGTTAATATATTTACTGTTAATAATAAAGTTCACATATTTTATTCTATAGTAAATATTCAAAACACAAAATACATAGGACATTATTATTTTAATGGGTATAAATGGATAAAAAATTCATTATATTCATTAAAAAATATAAAATCGTATTTTATAGATTACAGTATAAATGGAGATGTATTTTTTTTGTTCAATAAAAATGATAATAATGGATTGTATTTAAGTGTTTTTTCGGATTATCATAAAAAATGGAAAGATGAAATAAAATTAAATATACAAAATATTGATATAATAAAATTTTTTGTAGATTCTAAATGCAATATCCATCTAATATATAATGATAAAGGTAAAATTTTTACTCGAATTTTAAAAAATATGCAGTTAGACAGTAAGTGTATGATAAATGAAAATGATCAAGATATAAATTATAAAATATTTGAACTCGATGAAATGATTTGGATTGTATGGAAGTGTGAAAATAATATGTATTGTAGGTATTCTGTCGATTATGGAGTGAGTTGGAGCGACAGTAAAAAGATAAAATCAAATTTAGGTAGTGATGTTGTTTTTATAGAAAATAAGGAAAAGATGTTTAAAAAAATTGATACTTTTGGTGATTTGGAAAATAGAGTTGTATTTGGGATAGATTATATTGATGAAATTTATTTAAAAGATATATCATTATTTAAAAAAATTATAGGATTTTTTAAACGCTAATAAAGAAGGCATTAAGCCTTCTTTTTATTAGCAGTCATCGTCATCTATAATTTTTTTATTTATTTGATCTGGGAATAATTGAGGGAATTCAGCACATAATCCTTGTTGTTCTGGTGCTTGACAAAAACCTGTAGATAATACGCAAAGTTGTACAGGAACTTTAATTTTCTTTTCACAAGTTAAACACAATGTAATGAAAGCTCCGTTTATTTGTATACTAGTATTACATGGAGAACCTACAAGTTCTAAATCATCTAATCCGTTTGGTAGAATAAATTCACACATTGCAGAACAAAATTCAGCTAAAGATGGTTTCATAGCATAAGCTGTTGAAGGAATACATAAATGAGCAAATGCATTAATTGATAAACCATCTGGAATTGGTATTGTAGCATTAGTTTTGAAAGTTTTAATATTTCCGGTTGCATGTTTTCTAACTTCACCTGTTATTTCTAAATTGAGTTCTCCTGAAATGTTTAGTGTCTGAGCTATATATATTGGAGTTCCTTTTCCTTCTTTATCGCATTTTGAAGTATCTATAAATGATAAATCAATTTGATCTAATCCACTAGGACCTGGAACAGTAGGAAATGGAGGAGGAATTACTTCTCCGTTTATACGTGTTATTTCTGGAGTGATAATAACATTTTTAGCTGAACAAGTTATGTCGACTTTTATGATTTCACATGGAGATGTAATACAACTAATAACATCGGATACTATTGGAAATTCTGGGGTTACATCTACTTCTTTGTGTATAATTATTGAATCGTAAACTTTTTCAACAAATATACATTCAGCAGTTATTTTTTCAGGGTCATATGTTCTAGGTGTTATGCATGATGTATTTGCTGAACAGCAAGTTCTTTCTATACCTTTTTTATTATCATCTTTAGTATATGTTGTTGTATTATAAGTTTTACATGACATATTAATTTACCCCCTTTTTAACAACATAAAAAAACAAATAATTATTTTACTAATTTTAATATATGTTTTTTAATTTATATGGTGACTAGTATTATTGCAATGATTTTTATTTCATACTTAATATATGAAATTAGTATATCAGAAGTTACTTAAAGCATATATTTTTTAGAGAGTATAATTTCATAAGGTGGGATATATATGGGATTTATTAATGAGATCAGAACTGTTATAAGGAAATCAAGTGGAGATATATTAGTATTTTATATTAATGAAAAGAGATTGTTTTTAAGGGAATTTATAAAAAATGAAGGTTGGAATAATGAAAAACAAATAATAAATAATGTAGTTGATAATCAATTTAATATACAAATTGATGATGAAGATAATATTTATGGAATAGCTAATATAGAAAATGGAAAAATCGTGTATATATATACAGATGAAAATAAAGATATAAAGTATAAAAAATTATTTGATTATAATAATGAAAAATATATATTAATAAATCCTCATGTAATCAAAAAAAAATCTAATGTTTACATAATATATTATATTCAAGATGTTAGAGATACTAGAATATGGGCTATATTTAGTCATTATTTTGATGGAGAAAAATGGAGTGAAAGTAGTATAGATTTTATAGTGTCTTATCCTGTTGTTAATCCTTTTTTTATTAATTTTAGTTCTGATAATTTAAATATATTTTATTTTAATAAAGTGAATGAAGTAGAGGAAATATATTTAAGTAGATTTAATTCTTTGAATAAGTTTTGGACTGAACCAGAACAGTTGACGAGTACAAATAATAAAAAAATATATTTAAATGTTTTGCAAGATGATATGAATTTTTATCATATTACTTGGTCGGAATTTGTCAATGAAAATTTAGTAGTTAAGTATATGAATGGATATTTGAAAGATAGTTTTAAAAGCAAATCAGATGTAGTATCTTTATCAGAAAAGTCTAATTGTTCTTTTCCAACACTTATAAAAACGGGTAAAACTTTATGGAATGTATGGACTCAGATGAATAAATTATATAATTGTTATTCATTTGATAATGGCAAGACTTGGAGTGAGGTTAATTTAGACAATAA
Source organism: Tepidibacter thalassicus DSM 15285 (assembly GCF_900129915.1). Lineage (GTDB taxonomy): Bacteria > Bacillota > Clostridia > Peptostreptococcales > Peptostreptococcaceae > Tepidibacter > Tepidibacter thalassicus. The sequence continues at coordinate 50,809 of NZ_FQXH01000006.1, read as the reverse complement.
AAGTATAGATATAAATTTTATTAGATATAAATTTAGATCAAATAATATTGATGATTTGAAAAATTTCAAATTAGATACTACTTTTGGAACTAGTTATCCTAAAATATCATTTATAGGTTTTGAGAATATTAGAAAAGATGGGTGAAGTTTAAACCCATCTTTTTTGTGCTTTAAATAGAGTTATGCTGTGAAGTATAAAGATTATAATATTAGAAGATATAAATCCGTAAATAAATCCGTATATATTTATAGTTTTTATTGGAATTAAAAAGTATATACATAAAAGTTGAATTAAAAGACCAATAATATTATTAATAGTAGCTCTGTATTCTTTTTCAATAGCATGAAGTATACCGGATAAGGTGTGATTTAGTACTGTGAAAAAACAACTTATAGAAATTAATTTGAGATATTTTCCTGCTAAAATGTTGTTATATACTAAATAACAAATTTTTTCTCCGAAAAACATATAAATTAAACTACCTGATAAACCTATAAAAGAAGTTAAAAATATGGAGAAAAAAATTTTTTGATTTATTAATTTATAATTTTTTTTAGGTATTTCTTGAGAAATGCTCGGGATTAAATTTACAACTAAAGCTGATGTTACAGTAAATGGTAAAAACAAAAAAGGGAAAACCATTCCTGTAATAGTACCATATATTTTCATTGCATTTGCATATTTAAGTCCACTTAAAACTAATCTGCTTGGGATTAAAATAGAGCTTATAGATTGAATAACTACTGTGAAAACTCTATTAAAAGTTATGGGAAATGCTATTTTTGAAATTTTGATTATTCCCATATAAAAATCTTTTAATGATATTACATAATTGTTTTTTAAATTAGGTTCTTTAATTAAATTAATTGTAATAAATAATATATTTGTAATTTCACCAATTGATAATCCTATTAATGGAATTAAAGGGTAAAAAGCAGTTTTTTTTATGTATGAAAATATAAAAATTACAAATAATATTCTGCTTACTTGTTCTAATATTTGACCTATAGCAGGAATTTCTACTTTTTTTAATCCGTAATAATAGCTTCTTAATATATTTGATATAGTAATTAATGAGATGGCAGGTGCGATAGATAATATAAATATTTGACAATTTGATGAATGTAAAAGTTTTAAACTTATAAATTTTGAATTTAAGGATACAAACATTGATATAAATATAGAAATAAAAAAAGATAAATATAAAGTGGATATAAATAGAACGTTCATATTGTGTTTATTATTTAAACTTTTTTCTTTTGAAATTAAGCTATTTAATGCTACTGGAATTCCAGTAGTTGTAATAGATACACAAAGCATTAAAAAGTGAAAGATTATGTGAAATATTCCGAGTCCACCTGCTCCTATTTTTTTTGATAAAAATATTTTATATAAAAAACCTATTATTCTAACTATGAAATTAGAAATAAAGAGTAAAAAGGTTGAATATACAAGATTTGGAATTTTCAACATATCACCTCCTTTTCAAATATATTATTTATGTATTTTTTTTATAACTAGAAATAAAAATTTGGGATATTTGATGTTGAAAAAAATTAAAATATAGTTTAAAATAAGGAAACCTGAAACGCAGAAAGGAGCTGGTTTTCGTGAAGATTTTAATAAAAAATATCGATATAATTCGTTGTGAAGAAGAAGTTAAAGTGGAAAAAAACGTTTTTGTTGGTATTGAAAATGATAAGATAAAATTTATATCAAAAAATTTTTTAGAGGATTTTAAATTTGATTATGAAATTGATGGAAAAAATAAATTGTTAATGCCAGGGTTTGTAAATTCTCACACTCATTTGCCTATGAGTATTCTTAGAAGTGTGGGATCGGATACATCTTTAATGGATTGGCTTTATAATTATATATTTCCTACAGAAAAGAAACTTACAAAAAAACATGCATATTTAGGTTCTCTTTTGACGTTAGTTGAAATGATAAAGTCTGGAACGACAGCTATCAATGATATGTATTTTTTTGCAGATGAAGTTGCAAAGGCAGCATATGATTCTGGGATAAGAGCAAGTATTGGGGTAAATATAGTTGGGGATGAATTTACAGATAGTATGAAATCGGAAATTGAAGATGTATATAAAAACTATAATAATGTAGATAATGGAAGGATTAGTGTTAATTTAGCACCTCATGCTATGTATACGTGTTCTAAAAATTTATTGAAAGATGTGCTTGAATTTGCTAAAAAATTAAATGTAAATATACATACTCATATAGCTGAAACTAAAGATGAGTATAATTACAGCATGGAAAAGTTTGGAGTAAGCCCTGTAAAGTATTTTTATGAGTTAGGGTATTTTGATTTGAAAGTTATTGCAGCGCATTGTGTTCATTTAAATGATGAAGATATAGATATAATGGCTAGAAAAAAAGTGATTTGTTCTCATAATCCAACATCAAATTTAAAGCTTGCAAGTGGAATAGCGCCGATTCCTAAACTTTTGGAAAAAGAAGCAATAGTGACAATAGGAACAGATGGATGTGCAAGTAATAATAATGTAAATATAGTAGAAGAGATGCATATAGCTTCTTTAATTCATAAAGGATATAATTTAGATCCGACTTTAGTAAAAGCGTCACAAGTTTTAAAGATAGCAACATCAAATGGTAAATATATATTTGGAATAGACAATATGGGAGATATAAAAGAGGGTTATAAAGCCGATCTTGTAATAATAGATTTGAATAAACCTCATCTTTATCCAAATAATGATACTATATCTAATATAGTTTATTCTGCTCAAGCTAGCGATGTCGATACTGTAATAGTAGATGGAAAAATACTTATGGAAAAAGGAGAAGTTAAAACTATAGATTTAGAAAAACTTTATTATGAAATAAATAAAATAAGCTAGAATTTTCTAGCTTATTTTATTGTTGAAAAATAAATGTGTATATATGCATGATTTATATAAATTTATTCAATTGACAAACAAATGAAATTTTGATATAATTAAATTGCAAAAACAATTAAGATAATTGAATAAGGAGGGGTATTGATGAAAGAATTGCTTAATAATAATGTAAATGTTAATGATATAGATAAATTTAAAAATAATTATAAAAAATGTAAAGTTGTAACGTGTATTCATTGTGTCGCAGATATATGTACGAATGAAACTTGTGAAATGTATGAGAGATTATTAATACAAGAAGGATAAATAAAAATCCATTGATAAGTTTTTAAATAATAAAAACTTATCAATGGATTTCTTTATTTTTGTTCATTGTTTTGCCAGCTTAGCTCGTCTTTTGGATTGCAATTTTTATCGCAGTCAGGTTCTATAATTAATTGTTTGATTTTAACATCATTAAACCATACTTTAATAACATATTGTTTATTAGGACATAAAGGTCCAAATAAAAATTGTCCACATTCATCTGTGAAAGTATGAGTTAAAGGTTTAAATTTACAAGGTGGATTAATTACCTCAAATAGTTTTACAACAGCGTCTTTTACAATTTTTCCTTTATAATCTTTTACAATACCGTGAATGACGCTTTTTTTTTCTTCTGGCACTTTTACAATAGCTTCTATTTGTTCGTTTTCTTCAGGTGTAAAACTAAATTTTACAAGTCTAGCTCCCATAATATGTACCTCCTTTTTGAGTAAGCTTAAAATAATTTTATTATTACTTTTTTGTAAATATGAATAAAATTGAAGTAGAAAACAATATATTGATTAAGGGGGGATTTTATGGGTATTGTTAGAAATTTTATAAATGTAATAGGAATAGCTTCAAAGAATGAATTGCCAAATAAAATAAATGGACAAATAGTAGAGTATTCTGATACAGAGATATTGTTTGTACCTGATGATAAGCCAGAGATAAATACTATATATGAAATTATGATTGATTTAAAAATTAAATCTATTAGAAAGGTCAATTCTTCATTATCTAATATTGTTATAATTGATGGTGAAAGAAAACATAAGATTATTTATACTGAAAATGGCGATTTTGAGAGAGTAAATGTTTTGTATTTAAATATGCCTTATAATACTTTTGTTGAATTACCTAATAACAATGTTGATATTGATATTAATAATATAAGTATTCATGTTTTAGATGCTTATTTTGAATTAATATCTTCACGAAAAATATATTCTCATGTAGTGTATTTGATAGATGTAAATTATAATAATCAAAATTTAAAAGATAAATATTATAAACAAAATATTAGATTTGATGTTGGGAAAAATATAGATATTGAGGTGGATAAAGAGTTGTCAATATCTAAAGATGAAGACATTGATTCTGAAAATAGTGAATTTATAGATATTGATTCTGAGTATTTATAGGGGTGAGAAGGTGAGAATATGTATAGATTCATTGGCTATTACTAAACTTTATGGAACAGGACTTTATTCTTACAATTTTGAGCTTTTGAATAATTTGTTTGAAATATATCCTCAACCTAAATATAATCTTATTTGGGAAGAAGATGTACATGTTAAGGAATGGGATAAATATAAAAATATTACATATGTTGATTTGAATTTAAATAGAAAATATAATGAATACAGTAATCTTGAAAAATACATAAAAAATAATAATGTATATATATATCATTCGATTAACAATGGGTTTAGTATTCCTTTGAGGAAAAATTGTAAACAAGTTATAACAGTACATGACTTGATTCCAGTAACTCATAAAGAATATGCAGATAATAAGTATTTAGAAAAATTTACAACTGTATTTCCGAGGGTTGTAGAAAAATCTGATAAAATTATTGCTGTTTCAAATTTTGTAAAAAGAGAAATTATTGATAATTTTGATGTTTCAAAAGAGAAAATAGAGGTTATATATCCTGGGTGTTCTAATATATTTAAACCTATGAAAAAAGAAATTTGTAAGGAGTTTATAAAGGTTAAGTATAAAATAAGAGGGGACTATTTACTTTATGTTGGAAGTATACATAAAAGGAAAAATTTAGATGAATTGATTGAGATATTTAAGGAAGTGGTAAAATACAATAAATATTTAAAACTTGTTATAGTTGGTAAATGCAATGGAAAAAGAGAAGTATATTATTATAAACTTAAGGTTTTAGTTAATGATTTGGGGTTAGAAGATAAAGTTATTTTTACAGGAATAGTAGATTATAAAGATATGCCTTATTTTTATAATGGGTCTGAATTGGTTGTTAATTTATCTGATTATGAGGGATTTCCTTTGTCAAGCATTGAAGCCATGGCTTGTCAGAAGTTAGTTATATGCTTTAATACATCTTCTTTTTATGAAGTTTTAGGAGAAGGATGTATATTAGTAGATAAAAAAGAGAGAAAGATTATAAGAGATATTATATTAGAGATAATTAACAATAAAGAAAGCGTAAAAAATATAGAGGAAAAGGGGAAAAGAATATCTGAAAAATATAATTGGGATATATCCAATAAAAAACTTGTTGATGTATATGAGTCAATTGTTTGACAATTGACTTATATTTTTTTGCAATTACAATTTGTTATTATGATATAATAGAACAGGTGATACATATGGAGAAATATAAATTTAGTTTGGATAAAAAAGATATTCCTAAATACCTTCAAATATATATAAAAATAAAAGAAATGATACAAAATGGAGAACTTGAAAAAAATGAAAAACTTCCACCTATAAGAAAACTTGCAAATATTTTAAGTGTAAATAATAATACAATAGTAAAATCATATGAACTATTAGAAAATGAAGGTTTTATATATAAAATAGTAGGAAGTGGAAGTTATATTTCAGAGATAAAAAAATATAGAGAAGAAGTAAGCATTAATTTGAATGAAGAAATTATAAGCTTTGATATAGGAAATCCATCACTTGAAATTTTTCCGGTTGAAGATTTTAAAAAGGCTATAAATATGGCAGTTGAAAAAGAGGGACCATCATTATTTGATTATGATGAGGGGCTTGGATATTTTAATTTAAGAGAAGCTATTTGTGATTATTTAAGAAGTTTTGATATATATTCTAATCCTCAAAAAATACAAATAATATCTGGTGCTCAGCAGGGGATAGATATTATTTGTAAAACTTTAATCAATTATGGAGATGTAATATTTTGTGAAGAGCCAACTTATAATGGAGCGTTGGAGGTATTTAAGACTAAAGGTGCAAAAGTTATACAGATACCTCTTTTAAAAGACGGGATAGATTTAGGAATATTGAAATTAAAACTTGAAAAAATAAGACCTAAACTTATTTATGTTATGCCGAATTTTCAAAATCCTACAGGAATTTCTTATAGTAAAGAAAAAAAACAAAAATTAATTAATCTTGCAAAAGAGTATGATTTTTATATATTAGAAGATGATTTTTTAAGTGATTTTAAATTTTATTCAAATGATAATAAAACTTTAAAATCATATGATAATTGTGAGCGAGTTATATATATAAAAAGTTTTTCTAAAATATTAATGCCAGGGCTTAGAATTGGATTTATGGATATACCAAAGGGGATTTTGAATAAAGTAATTTGGGCAAAATACTCTAGTGATATATCGACTTCTAGTTTGGTTCAAAAATCTCTATATTATTATATGAGACATTTTAATTTAAAAATTCATTTGAAAAATTTAGAGCAAACATATAGAATAAGATTTGATAAGATGAAAGAATTAATAGAAGATAAATTTGAAGGAAAATTAGATTTTAGTATTCCAAGTGGAGGGATTAACTTTTTTTTAGCTCTTCCAAAGGGGTATTCTTCTATAGATTTTAGAAATTATTTGTTGGATTATGGTGTATCAATACTTCCAGGAAGTTATTTTTTTGATAATCCTATTGAAGATAGATTTTTTAGATTAAATATAGCTTCTACTAATATCGAAAAAATAGAAAAGGGAATAGATATAATAAATGATAAATTAGATGATTTTTTAATGAAGCATAAAAATAATATTGATTTTAAAAATAATAGATTATTTTTTTAGAAAGAGGGTGTAGATATGTTATCTAAAGAAAAAATAGATAGAATAAATTATTTAGCTAGAAAGGCAAAAACTGAGGGTCTTAGTGAAATAGAAAAAAGAGAACAACAAAAATTGAGAAAAGAATATTTAGAAAACTTTAGAAAAGATTTTAGAAGAAAATTGGAATCTATAGAATTTGTAGATTAAGGAGGGCTATTTATGGCTGAAAAAAAATACGTTATTTTTAAGCTCAATAAAGAGGAATATGGCGTTGATATTATGATGGTTAAGGAAGTAAGTGAAGTTAGAGAAACTATTAAAGTTCCAAATACTCCTCATTTTGTCGATGGAATTATTAATATAAGAGGAGAAATTACTCCTATTATAAGTCTTAAAAAGAGATTTAATATTGAAGATAATAGAGAATCAATAGAAGGAGCTAAAATAATAGTTGTAAGTATAAAAGATAAGTTAGTTGGATTTTTGGTTGATGATGTATCTCAAGTTTTATCTATTGACGAAGAAAATATAGATCCAGCACCGGGGTTGATAGTTGATGTCGATAAGGCATATATTCAAGGAATAAGCAAACTTGAAGATAAAATGATTATAATGTTAGATTTAGAAAAAGTTTTAGATGAAAACGAAAAGGATTTAATAGGTGAGATGGATATATAAATAAAAGGTTGTCAATTGACAATCTTTTATTTTTTATATTATAAATAAACAAAAATATACATACTAAGGAAATTTATAGTATAATATATTGTAATGTAGTACATTATAGTGAAAGAGGTATAGTATGTTGGATGAAAGTAAGTATTTTGTTAATTTAAACGAAATTTTTAACAAAGTAGTTGAAACAATAAAAAATAGTCAAGATGAAGTGTTATCTATATACGAGTGTGTTCATAGTGAATGTGAACAAATGAAAATTGAATTGGAAAATTTAAAAATTAGAGTTAAACTTTTAATAGATGAAGTAGATTATTTAGAAAAAGAAGAAAAAAAAGCAAAGCAGAGATTATCGTTAATCAGTAAGAATTTCCAAAAATATTCTGAGGAAAAAATAAAAGAGGCTTATGAAGAAGCTAAAGATATACAGATTAAATTAACTTTAAAACGAGAAGAAGAAAGAAATTTAATAAAAAGCAGAAATGAATTAGAAATAAGGCTTAAAAAAATGAATGAGATACTTAAAAAAGGCGAAAGCTACATGTCTAAAATGAAATCGATTGTTGATTTCCTAGTAGGAGATTTAGAAAACGTATCTAAAAAAATGAGTTCTTTAGAAGATAAAGCTCAATTTGGAATGAAAATAATAAAGTCGCAAGAAGAAGAGAGAAGAAGAATAGTAAGAGATATTCACGATGGACCAGCTCAAAGTATTGCCTCTTTAGTCATAAAATTTGAAATAATCGATAGACTTATGAGTAAAAATGTATCTCTTGTTAAAGATGAAATTAAGAATATGAAAAATGTTTTGAGAGCTACTTTAAAAGATGTAAGAAGAATTATGTATGATTTAAGTCCTTCATCTATAGATGATTTAGGATTAGTTCCTACAATAAACAGAATTATTTCAGATATAGAGTATGAAAAAGATATAAATATTGATTTAGCTGTTTTAAATAATGAAAAAATACCTAATTCTTTGATTAGACTTACGACATTTAGAATTATTCAGGAATCTTTAAATAATGCATGTAAACATTCTAAAGCTAAAAATATAAAAATCAGATTAGATATAAATAAAAAAAGAGTTGCTGGGGTTGTTGAAGATGATGGAATTGGATTTGATGTAAATTCAGTTGATAAATTAAAAGATTCTTTGGGAATTGGATTTATGAAAGAAAGAGCATCTTTGTTAGATGGACAATTAACTATAGATTCAAAAATAGGAAAAGGAACAAAAGTAATATTTGCTTTTCCTAATAAGGAGGTAGATTATGAGGGACAAAATTAAAGTTATGATAGTTGATGATCATTCTCTTATGAGGGAAGGTCTTGCTAGAATATTAGAGCTTGAGGATAATATAACTGTGGTAGCTGAAGCTTGTGATGGGGTTGAAGCTATAGAATTTTTTAAGAAAATGGATATAGATGTGATTTTGTTAGATATAAATATGTCCAATATGAATGGTATAGAAACTTTAAGGGCATTAAAAAATATGGATTCATCGTCAAAAATTATAATGCTTACTATATACGATGAAAGAGAGTATTTGATAGAAACTTTAAATTTAGGTGCAAATGGATATATGTTAAAGGATTCAGAATCGTCTAGTTTAATTTCAGCTATCATAAATGTGTACAAGGGAGGAAGTTATGTTCATCCTAATCTTGCTGGAGAACTTTTAAAAGAAATAAATAGGAAAAAAGAAAGTAAGTCTAGTAAACGTGGATTAAATAGTTTGACAAAAAGAGAATACGAGGTACTATCATTGATAGCAGATGGACTTAGTAATAAGGAGATTTCAGAAAGGTTGTTTATAAGTGAAAAAACAGTTAAAAATCATGTTTCAAGTATATTAAGAAAGTTAGATTTATCTGATAGAACTCAAGCTGCTATATATGCATATAAAAACAATGTAAAAAAGATATAAGTTTCGGTTAAGTTTGTTTTTTATTTATGTAAAATTTCTAAAATATGGTATAATAAAAGTGATACATTTAAATATTATTATATGGAGGGGGTTAAATATGAGTTTAACTTATGAATTTAAAAGTGCATGGAAAAATTTAAAAGATGGAGAAATGGACAACTTGATGAATTACTCTAAAGAATATATGGATTTTTTAGATAATTCAAAAACAGAGAGAAGATGTGTAGAAGAAATAATAAAGAAGGCAAAACAAAATGGATTTATTTCTTTAGATGAAGTTATTAAAAGCGGAAAACTTCAAAGTGGATGCAAAGTATATGCAAATAACAGAGGAAAAGGTGTGGCATTATTTATAATAGGTAAAGAAAATTTAGAAAAGGGAATGAGAATAATAGGATCACATGTAGATTCTCCTAGACTAGATTTAAAACCATTTCCTCTTTATGAAGATGGAAACTTAGCACTTCTAAAAACGCATTATTATGGAGGAATAAAAAAATATCAATGGACTTGCATTCCTTTAAGTTTACATGGAGTTGTGTTAAAAAATGATGGAACTAAAGTTGATATAAATATAGGGGAAGATGAAAATGATCCTGTTTTATACATAACAGATCTTTTAATTCATTTAGCAAAAGATCAAATGGGTAAAAAACTTTCTGAAGGTATTACAGGAGAAGGATTAAATGTTATAATAGGTCATATTCCTATGAAGGATGAGGAAAAAGATGTAGTAAAACAAAATATATTAAGATTTTTAAATGAAAAGTATTCAATTACTGAAGAAGATTTTGTAAGTGCTGAAATAGAAGTAGTTCCTGCTGGTAAAGCGAGAGATGTTGGAATAGATAGAGCTATGATAGCATCATATGGACATGATGATAGAGTATGTACATTTGCAGCGTTTAAATCTATGCTTGAGATAGAAAATCCAGAATATACAGCAGTAGGATTGTTTGTAGATAAGGAAGAAGTAGGTTCTATGGGTAATACAGGAATGGAATCTAGGTTTTTTGAAAATGTAGTGGCAGAGCTTATTAATTTACAAGAAAATTACAGTGATTTAAAATTGAGAAGAGCTCTTGCGAACTCAAAAGTTTTATCAGCAGATGTTACTTGTGGATTTGATCCTAATTTCCCTGATGTTGTAGATAAGAGAAATGCAGCATTTATGGGCCATGGCGTTGTTATAACTAAATATACAGGAGCTAGAGGAAAAGCTGGATGTAATGATGCTAATGCTGAATTTGTATCTGAAATTAGAAAATTGTTTAGTGAAAATGGAGTTACATGGCAAATAGGAGAACTTGGAAAAGTGGACCAAGGCGGAGGCGGAACAATAGCGTACATACTTGCAAATTATGGTGCAGAAGTTGTGGATTGTGGAGTACCTGTTCTTAGTATGCATGCACCAATAGAAGTTGTTAGTAAAGTAGATTGCTATGAAACTTATAAGGCATATAAATCATTCTTAAAATAATTTAATAATAAGTTTTGTTATAAGCCGTAGATTTGAAAAAAATCTACGGCTTTAATTATGAATAAAATGTTTTTTAAAAAAATATACATTATATAGGTAACAAAAGATTAAGTCATTCATAACATATAGTAGCTAATTACCTAATAGGTAATTAAATACATTTAAAGGAGGTAGCTAAATGGCAGACATATATAAGTTAGGACAGTCCCAACAGGGGAATTTAGAAAAAGTTGGTCAAGAGATAAGATTGGATGTAGAGTTATCTAAAAATCCATTTTTAAATACTGGTTCAGTAGTAGGTATTGTTACTGATGACAATGGGAATCCGGTTCAAGGAGCTTTAGTAAAAATTATGGATCATGATTACAACCCACTTTATCATGCAGTTACAGATTCAGAAGGTAAATATTCAATAAGTGCAATACCTCCAAATTCTGAATACCATCTTTATGTAGTAAAATCAGGGTATTTTTTAAAAGAAGAGAGAAGCTTTTCAATAGTAGCAGGTCAAACAATAGAAATAAATTCAATAATAACACCTAATCCTAATGCACTTTTATCAACTATTACAGCTCATATATATGATGAATTGGGAAATCCGCTTGAAGGAGTAACAGCTAGTTTGCTACAAATTATTGATGGCAAAGAAGAAGTAGTTTCAGTTACTACTACTAATGAATATGGTCAATGTGCTTTTATAAATTTAGAATTGGGAAGTTATATAGGAAGAGCAACAAAACAGGGATACAATCCAATAGAAATTGAAATAAACATAACTAATCCAGGTTCAATAATAAATCTTCAAGGAACGATGGAAATATCTCCTACTCAATCTCAGGGAACTATAAATGGAGTTATAGAAGATGAAGATGGAAATCCTGTAGTTGGTGCAGTAGTTATATTATATCAGGTTACAGGAGATCCTGAAAATCCAAAATTGGTTCCTGTAAGATATACAAGAACAATATCTGGTGGAGCTTATTTATTTGGAGATGTTCCTCAAGGAAAATACGTTGTAAAAGCAAATAAAGAATTTTAATAAAGAGGTGATAATATGGCAGAAAATAAAGATATTTATAAATTAGGTCAGTCAGAACTTGGGTCTATAAAAGATATAGGTGAAGAGATTCGTATAGACTTAGAACTTGAAGATAATATTATAAGTGATTCGGGTACAGTTTATGGAAAAGTATTGGATAATGAAGGAGTGGTTTTAGAAGGTGTAACTATAAAAATAACAGATACAGATTATAATCCAAAATATCATGCTGTTACTGATGATACAGGACAGTATACAATAGAAGGAGTAGAAGCAGGAGTACAGTATCTTGTATTAGCAGTTAAAGATGGATATGGATTAAAACAAGGAACTCCATTTATAATGCAGAAATCACAACAAGTAGAAAGAGATTTTGTTATATCTCCTGATACAAGTGCATCAAGTAGTTTAATAGCAGGAGATGTAGTAGATATAGAAGGAAAATCACTTGAAGGTGTTACTGTAAGATTATACAACATTAATGATTCTCAACCGGTATTAGAAAGAACGACTTATACTAATGAATACGGCCAATTTGCATTTTTTGATATTCCACAGGGAATGTATGAAATAGTAGCATCTTTATTTGGGTATAAAGATAATAGAACTACATTAGTTATAGATGGACCAGGTCAAGTTAGAAATACAGTTATAAACATGGTTATAGATCCTTCAAGTAGAAATGGAACTATAAATGGAATCATAAAAGATAAAAATGGCGTTCCTGTTGAAAATGCGTATGTTATTTTATTTGAAGTAAGAGAAGATGAACAAGGCAAAGAAATATTAACTCCAATTAGAACTACTTGGACAAATAGTGAAGGATTATATTTGTTTGAGCAAGTACCACAAGGAAATTATAAAATTAAAGCAAATAAGACGAAAGAAACTTTATAAAATACAGTGGGTATGTATTGTACATACCCATTAAATATACGAGGTTGATTTTATGGATAAATATGTGTTAGGGCAATCTGAAACTGCTAAAATTACAGAAGAAAATAGAGAAGTTGTATTGAATTTAGAGTTAAAAAAGAATGAGTATGCAGATAATATTCTTATATATGGGTATATAAAAGATTTTAATGAAAATTCTATTGAAAATGTTGAAATAATTTTTTACGATAAATTTAATAAAAAAATAGGTTTGACATATAGTGATAGAGATGGTTTTTATATATTTTTTGGAGCAAAGTACAATACTGAAGTGAAAATAGTTGCTAAAAAGGAATGTTATAAAATCGATACAATTCATTTATTATTGTGTTCGCGAATAATTGAATTTGACATTTTTTTAGAAAAATCAAATTTATCGAATCTTTCTTTGATATCTGGACATTTAGTGGATGAAAACAATATTCCTTTGAAATACATTACTGTATATTTATTGAAAAGTATTTGTAATAATAAAAGTAAAGTATGTAAAGTTACTAAAACAAACATTTATGGACAATTTGTTTTTTCAGATATAGTAAGTGGGAAATATAAGGTGCTTATAAACGATTCTAAATATAATATATATAAAAGATGTATTGAAGTTGAGCAGGAACATAAAATTTATGATATAGATATAAAACTTAAAAAGAAAGAATTATGTACTAAAATAATAGGGCAGATTAGAGATGAAGATGGAAAAATAATAAAAAATGCTGTAGTAGTATTATATAGAGTTAAAGAAAATAAAAAATTAGAACCTGTTAAATACACTTTATGTAACAAAAATGGTATATATAAATTTTTAAATATTCCTTATGGAAACTATATAATAAAAGCTAAATTATAATTTTATTATTGATGCTTATTAAAAAAATCTAATACATGATCTATAAATTTTTTTTCAAGAGGAGTTGGGATTCTTTTTTTAGAGTATGTAAAATAAAAATTTCTTTTTAAATTAAGTTCTTTGATTTTATAGGATTTTAATATATTACAGTTAACGTAATCTGTAATCGATTTACTTGAAACTATAGAAAATCCAAGACCTGCTCTTACCATTTCTTTAATAGCTTCATTGCTTTCAACAAGAGCTATTATATTGAAATAATTTAAAGTTAAATTGTTTTTTTTAAGGTTTTTAATTATAATGTCTCTAGTGCCAGAACCTTCTTTTCTCATTATTAAATTTTTATTTTTGATAGATTTAATACTAATATAGTCGTTAGAAGAAGGTATTATATTATAATCATAAGGAGTTATTAACACAAGTTCGTCTTCGATTAAATCAATATATTCTATCTGAGGATTTGGAATTTTAGTTCCAACAAAACCAAAGTGTATTTTTTCATTTAATATTTCTTCTATTGCATCTTGAGAATCATAATGGCTTATAGTGAATTTAACATCTGAAAATTTTGCAGTAAAAGATTTTATAATTTTAGGTAATATATATGTTTCTGGAATAGAACTCGATGCAAGTTCTATTACTCCTTCTATTTTTCCTTCGTATTTTTTTAAATCATACAAAGCTTTTTTTCTGGAATTTAATATTTCAAGGGCGTGAGTGTATAAAATTTCTCCAGGTTTTGTTAAGGTTATATTTTTATTATTTCTATTAATTAATATAGTTCCAAGCTCTTTTTCAAGGTTTTGAATGTGGTTGCTAATAGTTGGCTGTGTTAAAAAAAGTTCTTTAGCAGCTTTTGAAAAACTTTTATGTTTAGCTATTACGATGAATGTTTCTAGTTGTTTAAAATCCATTTTTACTTCCTCCATTTAAATATATTATAATTATATCATACAGTTATAAACTGGTAAAAAGCAACATATTTTTTAAAAAAAGAAGGTGGTTTGTTGGATAAAAGTAAAATATCATCCCTTTTAAGAAAATCTGAAGGAGAAAAACTCGATTATAAATTAAAAATAAGTTTAAATACTAATGGAGAAAAGAAAGAATTAGCTAAAGATATTGCTGCGATAGCAAATACTCATGGTGGAAGAGGATATATAATATTTGGAGTAGAAGATAAAACCAAAAGAGTAGTAGGAATAGAAAAAGATGATTATATAGAAGAAAAGATACAGCAAATATTATCAAATAGGATAGATCCACCAGTTCCTATAAGGATGGAATATGTAGAATATGAAGGAAAAATACTGGGGATACTTACTATATTTAAAAGTTATCAAAGACCTCATCAATTAAGACAAAATGGAACTTTTTATATAAGGAGGGGTTCTACTACTGATGTAGCAAGGAGATATGAAGTTGCACTTATGTTTCAAGAAAGCGGGATAATAAATCTTGAAATGATGCCTATTTATGAAAGCAAATTGGATGAAATAGATGAAAAATTAGTATATGATTATTGTAAAAAAATAAATTTAAAAGAAGAGATATCTATTGAATTACTTGAAAACATAGGAATATGCGTAAAAACAGAAGAAGGAAAGTATTATCCTAGTTTAGGAGGGCTTTTAGTATTTGGGAAACACCCTCAAATACATATACTAGGATCTTCTATAAAAGTTATTAATGATATTGAAAAAGAAAGTATAGTTAAAATTTTTCATGGAAATATAATGTATATGTTGGATGAAGTTGAATTTTATTTGAAAAATTCACTTAAGTATTATAATTATCCAGTAGAAGGGTTGTATGAATGTATTAGAAACAGCTTAGTTCATAGAGATTATTTTGATTTTAGTAGAGAAATAGTTGTTTATTTAGGAAAAAACAAGGTAGAAATAAATAATCCTGGTGTTTTAATGACTGAAGATACGATAAGTTCTATTTTGAAAGAGAAAAATCCTTCAAGAAGAAATAATTGGATATATCAAAGACTTTTAATATTAGATGATAAAATGAGATTTTTGGGAAGTGGAATGGGATTTAATAGAATTAAAAAATCTTTTGAAAATATAGGGAATGTGAAATTTTTTAATATATACAAGAGAAATTTGTTTAGAGTTATACTACCGGGAGTAAAATATAAGAAAGGGTTTTAACGAGATTAATAAAAATTCGTTAAAACCCTTCTGATTTGGTGCCGGTGGTGGGACTCGAACCCACACGTCATTGCTGACAACGGATTTTGAGTCCGCCCCGTCTGCCAATTCCAGCACACCGGCGAGTTACAAGAAATATAATATCATAGAAGGTAAAAAATTTCAATACCCTTTTTACAATTTTATTTTTTTGTTATAATACAGTAAGAATGAGTTATATTACTATGGAGAGTGATTATATTGAATAAAAGACTTGTTATAATAGATGGGAATTCTTTGATGAATAGAGCTTTTTATGCTCTTCCAGATCTCATGAATAAAGAAGGATTACATACAAATGCTATATATGGATTTACAACAATGTTATTTAAAATAATAGATAATTATAACCCTACACATATAAGTGTAGCTTTTGATTTAAAAGCTCCAACATTTAGACATAAACAATATGAAGATTATAAAGCAGGAAGAAAGAAAATGCCTGATGAATTGAGAATGCAAGTTGAGCCTTTAAAAGAACTTTTAGATGCTTTTAATATACATAGACTTGAAATAGAGGGATTTGAAGCCGATGATATAATAGGTACAGTATCACAATTTGCAGAAAAAGAAGGTTTTGAAGTTTTTATAGTTACTGGAGATAAAGATGCAATTCAGCTTGCTTCAAATAATACTAAAGTTTTGATAACTAAGAAAGGACTTAGCGAACTTGAGGAATATGATTACGATGAAGTTTTAAAGAAATATGAATTAACACCATTTCAACTTATAGACCTTAAAGGGCTTATGGGAGATAAATCAGATAATATACCGGGGGTTCCAGGAATAGGTGAAAAGACGGGAATAAAACTTTTAAAGGAATTTAATAGCATTGAAAATTTAGTACAAAATATAGATAAATTAAAAGGGAGTGTAAAAAAGAAAATAGAAGAAAATATAGATTTGGCTTTAATGAGTAAACGTCTAGCAACTATAGTTAGAAATATACCTGTGGAAATAAATATAGATGCTTTAAAATTAGAAGATTGCGATGAAGAAAGAATAATAAAACTTTTTAATAAATTTGGATTTAATAGTTTAATAGGAAGAATAAGTAGTAATAAGAATAAGGAAAATAAAATTGTAAATGGAAAGTATATATCTTTTAAAGAAATTGACAGGTTAATAGAAGAAATAAAAAATAAAAAGTATATGATTTTAAAAACGGTATCAAAAGAAGGAGAACTTTTAGATGAAAATATAATTTATTTATTCATAACTTTAGATGGAGAAAATATATATTATATAAAAGAAAAAGAAAGTATTTTAAAACTAAAAGAAGTATTAGAATCTACAGATATTAAAAAGTATGGGTATAAATTAAAAGAAGATTATATATCTTTTAGAAGTTATAATATAATCCTTAAAAATATGAATTTTGATATAGCTATAGCAGAGTATTTAATAGATGCAACTAGCTCAAGTTATTCTCATGATAATATTGCAGCAAAGTATTTGGGTAAAAAGGTGGTATCTAAAGAAGAACTCTTAGGAAAAGGCAAGAATGCTAAAAAATATGAAGATTTAGATGAATATGTATTGATAGATTATTTCTCTAATATTTTAAATATAATTGTCAATGTAAAAGATAAAATGGAAGATAAAATAAGAGAATACAATATGGAAAAACTTTTTTATGATGTTGAGATACCTTTGATTGAAGTCTTGGGATATATGGAATTTGAAGGTTTTAAGGTGGATATAGAAAAACTTGAGGAGTTAAAAGAAGAATATACATTGTTAATTGCTAATTTAGAAAAAGATATATATAGTTTAGCAGGAGAAGAATTCAATATAAATTCTCCTAAACAGTTAGGAGTAATTTTGTTTGAAAAATTGAATTTACCTATAATAAAAAAGACCAAAACAGGATATTCTACAAATGCTGAAGTTCTTGAAAAATTAAAGAATGAACATCCAATAATAGAAAAAATTTCTGAGTATAGACAAATAGTTAAGTTAAAAACTACATATGTAGATGGGTTACTCAATATAATAAATAGAAAAAGTGGTAGAATTCATTCTTCTTTTAATCAAACTATTACTACTACTGGTAGAATTTCATCGACTGAACCTAATCTTCAAAATATACCTGTTAGACTTGAAATTGGTAGAAATTTAAGAAAAGTATTTATATCAGATGAAAAGCATGTACTTTTAGATGCGGATTATTCTCAAATAGAACTTAGAGTACTTGCCCATATATGTAAAGATGAAGATTTGATTGATGCTTTTTTAAGAGAAGAAGATATTCATACAAGTACTGCTGCTAAAGTTTTTGATGTAGACGTAAAAGATGTTACAAGTGAAATGAGAAATGCCGCAAAAGCTGTGAATTTTGGTATAATATATGGAATTAGTGATTTTGGATTATCTAAAAATTTAAATATACCTGTTAAAAAAGCAAAAGAATATATAGATAATTATTTTAATAAATATCCTAAAGTAAGAGAATACATGGATAATGTAGTAGATAATGCCAAAAAAAATGGATATGTTACTACTATTTTAAATAGAAGAAGGTATATTCCTGAAATTAATTCTAAGAATTTTGTGATTAAAAATTTAGGTAAAAGGCTTGCTATGAATACTCCTATTCAAGGTAGTGCTGCAGATATTATAAAAATTGCCATGGTAAATGTTTTTAATAAATTAAATGAAAAGAAATTGAGATCTAAACTGATACTTCAAGTTCATGATGAACTTATTATAGAAGCACATGAAAGTGAAGTTGATATAGTGAAAGATATATTAAAAACAGAAATGGAAAAAGCCCTACAGATGAGTGTTCCTTTAAAAGTAGATTTAAGTTTAGGAAAGTCGTGGTATGAAGCTAAGTAGGTGAAAATATGAAGGTAATAGGTCTTACAGGTTCGATAGGAAGTGGAAAAAGCACAGTATCTAACATACTGGCGAAAAAAAATATAAGTATTATTGACGCTGATAAAATTTCCAGAGAAATATTAAATAAAGGAAATACTCTTCAGGAGATTTTTGATTGTTTTGGAGATGAGATTAAAAATTCAGATGGCAGTTTGAATAGAAAAAAATTAGGAAATATTGTTTTTTCTGATGAAAGTAAACTTGTGAAGTTAAATTCTATAACTCATCCGAAAATAAAAGAAGAAATAAAAGATAAAATAAATTTTTATAAAAACAAAGGAGAAAAAATTATAATACTCGATGCTCCTCTTCTTATAGAAGCAAATTTAATTGATATGGTTGATTTAATATTGCTTATTGTGTGTAGTGAAGAAATTCAAATTAAAAGGATAATGAGTAGGGATAATATATCAAGGCAAGAAGCTATTTTAAGAATAAATGCTCAAATGAGTGTTGATGAAAAGAAAAAGTATGCAGATTATATAATAGATAATTCATATACAGTAGATGAACTTAAAATAGAGATAGAAAAATTTTTAGATAGCTTGGAGGATGTAAAAATTGAATAAAAAAAAATATTTTATTGGTTGCATAATTATTTTATGTTTTATTATAGGGGGATTATTTAATATAAAAAAGTTTTTAAAAATAATATACCCTATTCACTATGAGGAATATGTGTATAAATATTCAAAAGAATATAGTATAGACCCTTATCTTGTTTTTGCTATAATAAAGACAGAAAGTAAATTTTTTCCTTATGCAAAATCTCATAAAAACGCAAGAGGTCTTATGCAAATTAGTGAAGGAACACAAAAGTGGGCCATGGAAGAACTTGGCATGGAAAATTTAAATATTTTTGATCCTCAAGCAAATATAAAAGTAGGGTGTTGGTATATAAATAAGCTTTTTGAACAATTTAAAGATATAGATTTAGTAATAGCTGCATATAATGGAGGTTCTGGAAACGTAAATAAATGGTTAAAAGATGAGAGATATAGTTATAATGGAATAAATTTAACTAATATTCCGTTTAAAGAAACAAAGAAATATGTTGAGAAGGTAAAAAAATATTATAAAATATATAAAATTCTTTATGCAGAAAGAGGAGAAACCGATGAGGAAATTAAAAATTATTGTTCTTTTAATTGTTGTTGTTTTTCTTTTTGGGTGTAGTTCTGATGAAAATGAATTAAATGGTTATTTGGAAAATGCACATTTACAATTAGAAAATTTAATGCCTAAAGAAGGTGGTAAAATAAGTATTTCTGTAGTAGAATTTAAAACTTTAAATCCTCTTTTAAATAAAGAAAAGTCTTTAGATTATGCATTAAAATTAGTATATGATAGTTTATTTACATTAGATGAAAATTACAATGTAGTTCCAAAACTTGTTGATAGTTATAGTTTTTCACCGGATGGGACTATTTTAAATATAAATTTAAAAAAAGATATTATTTGGCATGATGGAGTAAAATTGACTTCTCGAGATGTTAAATTTACAGTGGATTTATTAAAATCACTTAATCAAAGTCCTTATTATACTTTAGTTTCAAATATATATTCTGTAGAAATATTATCAGACACTAGTTTTAATATTGTGTTTTTAAAACCTTATTCATTTTCGCTTGAAAATCTTTTGTTTCCTATACTTCCAAATCATAAATTAAATGGATTGGGTATAAATGATATAAAATTAGATGAAAATAATTTGATTGGATCTGGAATGTATAAGATACAAAAATATGAAAAGAGAAAATACATAGAGTTAGTTAAAAATGAAAATTATTATGATAAAAAACCTTATATAAATGAGATAAAAATGGTTATAGTTCCGGATAAACAAGCACAAGAAAGTATGCTTATATCTTTAGAAACAGATATTTGTCAAATAGACCAAATAATAAGTGGGAAATTTCCGGCAAAGAGATTTGATACTCAAAAATATAGAGGGCAAAATTATGAGTTTTTAGCTTTAAATTTTAATAATGAATATATAAAAGATTTAAATTTGAGAAAAGCACTTGCATATGTTATAGATAGAGAAAAAATATTGAAGGAAGTATATCTTAAAAAAGGGGAAATTGTAGAATTTCCTTTGAATTCTAATTCGAAATACTACAATAAAAATATAAAAAATTATAGTTATAATTTAGAAAAAGCTAGAGAATATTTAAACAAAACTCAATTTCAAGATATTAAATTTACACTTATTGTTGATCAAACAAATTTTGAAAGATTAAAAACAGCTTATATAATCAAGGAACAGTTACAGAATTTAAATATAAAATTAGAAGTATTAGAGCTTTCTTGGGAAGAAATTTTAAATAGACTTTCAGTTGGAGATTATGATATGGTATTGCTTGGATGGAAACTTCCTGTGGTTCCTGATCCTACATTTGCACTTTATCCTAATAATGTTACTAATTTTACGAATTATGTTGATCCTAATATGGACATTTTGGTTCATAAGTTATTGAATTCTGTAAAAGAAGAGGATAAGATTAAAAATTATTATGAACTTCAAAAATATGTAAAGGAAAATCTTCCGTTTATAAGTTTGCTTATAAGAGATGAAAATTTAGTATTTAACAATAAAATAAAAGGAAAATTAAATTCTAATAATTTTAATATATACAATGGAATTGAGAATATATTTGTAAAATACTAAAGGAGCTTTTATTAGCTCCTTTTTATAATAAACTATTGACTTAGATGAAAAAAACAATTAAAATAATGTTGTACAATTTAATATGCGGATGTGGTGGAATCGGCAGACGCGCTATCTTGAGGGGGTAGTGAGCAAATGCTCGTGTGGGTTCAAATCCCACCATCCGCACCAGTTATATAAAGGCCTAAGGGCCTTTTTTTGTATAAAAAATTATGTTAGTTTTCACCAACACTAAATATTATAGACCCAAGAAAATCTTCTAGGCCTCATATATATTATTCTTTTTTCTGAAAATATAGGTACAACTAGACAATTAAAACAGCCATGGCTTAAAATGATTAATAAAACTTAAACAAGATTGATTAAAAATCAACATTATATTGTATAATACTTTATATGAGAAGTGATATTGCTAAAATATCTATAAAAGAAAATTACAATAAAAAAAGAAGGATTAAGAGAGGTTTGTTTAAATCAAATAAAGGGATATTAATTAATGCAGACTTAAATGGAGCTTATCAAATAGTAAAAAAAGTATTCCCCAAAGCATTTGCAGAGGGGATAGAGGGTGTAGGGTTACACCCGGTCAGAGTAGATGTTTAACATTGACTGATAAATAGTTTTATTAAAATTTTTAATGTAACTTATAAATTTTAATAAAATTAATAACCTAAGTTATAGTTTGTAAAAAGATTTATAAAGGCCTAAGGGCCTTTTTTTGTATAAAAAATTATGTTAGTTTTTGCTAATGTTTGAATATTGTAGAATTTTAAAAAATTGCAATAATATGTTGAAAAATATCGAAAATATGCCGATTATTAAATTGAAGTTAATATACATATGAAAGGAGAGGTGTATAATGAATAAAAGAATGATATCTTTGATTTTAGCAGGATCATTAATGGTTCCAACTAGTTCTTTTGCTATGATGAATAACAAACAAGATTTTAAACAAGTAAGCATTAGACAACATAAGGAAGATGATAAAAGGGATAGGTTGAGAAAAGATAAGAAACATGAAATGGAAAAAAAGATAAAAAGAGAAACAAATGAAAAATTGAAAAATGATAAGAATGAGGAAGTAAAACATAGGCTCGAAAAAGAAATGGAAGAAAAGATTAAGCGTGAAAAAATTGAAGAAAAAATAAAATCAAAAATAGAAGAAGAAATAAAGGAAGAAATGAAAGATAAAATCAAAGAAAAGAAGAGAGAAGAAATAAGAAAAGAAATAATTGAAAAAATGAAGAAAGAAATGGAAGAAAAAATAAAACAGGAATTTAAAGATCAAATGGATGATAAAGTAAAAAGAGAAATGATTAAAAAAATAAAAAAAGAAATAAGGGAAAATTTAAAAAATAAATTAAAAAAAGAGAGAAGGGAACAAATAAAAGCATTAAAAAAAGCAGCAAAAGAAGCTTATAATCGAGAAGAACTTGCTAAAATTGAAGAAACTATTAAAAAATTAAAAGAAAAATATCCAAATGTAAAAGTTTTACCTGTAGAAAATATAATTTCTAAAAAAATGAATTTCAAATTTGATACTCCACCGGTTGTTAAAGAAGGAAGAACTTTACTTCCGGTAAGAGCTATATCTGAAGGATTAAAAGCTGATATTTCGTGGAATGAGGAGAGTAAGGAAATTACTATAACAAAGGATGGTAAGAATATAGTACTAAAAATAGGCAGTGATATAGCTATAGTAGATGGAAAAAAAGTTAAACTTGATTCAAAAGCTGAGATAATGAGTGGAAGAACTGTTGTCCCTTTGAGATTTGTAGCTGAGAATTTAGGGCTTAAAGTTAAATGGGATCCAGATGAACAATCAATAGAAATAGAAGATCAAGATGAACAAACTATAGATGAAATAACAACTGAAGAAGGTATTGAAACGGAATTAGAAAGTGAATTATTAGACGGAATAGAAAATACTGAAATGGATAAACAGATAAAAGAAGAATCTATAGAAAGTAATATTAATTAAAAAATAAATATTACCTCATACCTTATAAGGTATGAGGTAATAAAAATGTAGAAATTATAAAAAAAATGTTGACTTATTGGTAAATTTATTATAAATTAATATTGTAATATAGTTTAAGGGGATGTTTTAAAATTCTATGCAAACGCTTGCATTAAATAATAAAATAATATTTTATTATTTAATATTTTTTTAAATTTTGTGCAAGCGCTTGCATAGAATGTAAAGAAAGGAGATTTATTTTATGAAGAAGGCATGGTGGAAAGAGTCTGTTGCTTATCAAATATATCCAAGGAGTTTTATGGATTCAAATAAGGATGGAATTGGTGATTTACAAGGTATTATATCAAAATTAGATTATTTGAAGGATTTAGGGATTGATGTTATTTGGATTTGTCCAATGTATAAATCGCCAAATGATGATAATGGATATGATATAAGTGATTATCAAGATATTATGGATGAATTTGGTACAATGGACGATTTTGATGAGCTTTTAAATGAAGTTCATAAGAGAGGTATGAAACTTATAATTGATTTAGTTATTAATCATACAAGTGATGAACATCCATGGTTTATTGAATCTCGTTCTTCAAAAAATAATCCAAAACGTGATTGGTATATATGGCGTGATGGAAAAAATGGAGAAGAGCCTAATAATTGGGAAAGTATTTTTGGGGGTTCTGCTTGGGAATATGATGAAAATACTGATCAGTATTTCTTGCATTTGTTTTCTAAAAAACAGCCAGATTTAAACTGGGAAAATTCTGAAGTAAGAAAAGCTATTTATAATATGATTAATTGGTGGTTAGACAAAGGTATTGATGGTTTTAGAGTTGATGCTATTAGTCATATAAAAAAAGAAGAAGGATTAAAGGATATGCCTAATCCAAAAGGACTTAAATATGTTCCTTCATTTGATAAACATATGAATGTAGAAGGAATTCATGAATATCTTGAAGAACTAAAATATAATACTTTTTCAAAATATGACATAATGACAGTTGGTGAAGCTAATGGTGTCAAGGTTGAAGATGCAGAGCTTTGGGTTGGTGAACAAAAAGGTAAATTTAATATGGTTTTTCAATTTGAACATTTGGATTTATGGGATGCTGAAACTAATAAAGAGTTGGATATTATAGGTTTGAAAAAGGTTTTCACAAAGTGGCAAAAAGGTCTTGAAGGAAAAGGTTGGAATGCATTATATATTGAAAATCATGACATACCACGTGCTGTTTCTACTTGGGGAAATGATAAAAAATATTGGCGTGAAAGTGCAACATCATTGGCTGTTATGTATTTTATGATGCAAGGAACACCTTTTATTTATCAAGGTCAAGAAATTGGTATGACTAATGTTAAGTTTGAAAGTATTGAAGATTACAATGATGTGAGAACAAAAAATATGTACTATATTAAAAAGGATCAAGGTATATCTTATGAAGATATAATGAATGTTGTTTGGGCAACTTCAAGAGATAATGCTCGTACGCCTATGCAGTGGGATGAATCTGAAAATGCAGGTTTTACAACTGCAACGCCATGGCTTAAAATTAATCCAAACTACAAAGAAATTAATGTAGCAAAACAACAAAAAGATCCTAATTCTATATTGAATTTTTATAAGAAGATGATTCGCATTAGGAAAGAAAATGAAATATTTACATATGGAAAATATGATCTTATTTTAGAAAATGATGAGCAAATTTATGCTTATATAAGAACTTTTGATAATCAAAAAGCAGTTGTTATTTGTAATTTAACAGATAGAGAAGCTTTATATGATTATGATAATTTTAAATTAAAATATAATGGATTATTATTATCTAATTATACTGTTGGATATCATGATGATATAACAAAATTTGTACTAAAAGCATATGAAGCAAGAGTTTACAGTATTGTCTAATCAGAAAATCTAAAAAAGAATTTAGGAGGAATAACAAATGAAGAAAATGCAATTTATGTCGTTTGATTTTTGGCAGAAATTTGGAAAAGCATTATTAGTTGTGGTGGCGGTTATGCCGGCTGCTGGTCTTATGATTTCTATGGGTAAATTAATAGCAATGTTGACTGGAGATGTTGTTGCATTTCAAACTATTGCCAGGGTTATGGAAGACATTGGATGGGCTATTATTGTTAATTTACATGTGTTATTTGCAGTTGCAATTGGTGGTTCATGGGCAAAAGAGCGAGCTGGTGGTGCATTTGCAGCTTTGTTAGCTTTTATACTTATTAACCGTATTACAGGTTGTGTGTTTGGAGTTAATAATTCAATGTTAAATGATCCAAATTCAGTAGTATCTTCGTTATTAGCTGGTGATTTAGTTGTAAAAGATTATTTTACTTCTATACTTGGTGCTCCAGCGCTTAATATGGGAGTATTTGTTGGAATAATTTCGGGATTTTTAGGAGCTTCTCTATATAATAAGTATTATAATTTTGATAAATTACCAAAATCACTTGCGTTTTTCAATGGCAAACGTTTTGTTCCATTTGTTGTTATTTTAGGCTCTGTAATTACTGCTATAATTTTATCTTTATTTTGGCCGTTTATACAAAGTGGATTAAATGGTTTTGGACGTTGGATTGCAACATCAAAGGATAGTGCTCCAATTGTTGCACCGTTTATTTATGGTACATTAGAACGTTTATTACTACCATTTGGACTTCATCATATGCTTACAATTCCGATGAATTATACAGAACTTGGTGGTGCATATACTATTTTAACAGGTGCAAAAGCAGGTCAAGTGGTGGCTGGGCAAGATCCATTATGGCTTGCATGGATTAATGATTTAAACAATTTAAAAGTTGCTGGAGATATTTCTGGATACAAAAATTTATTAGCAAATGTTGTTCCAGCACGTTTTAAAGTAGGTCAAATAATAGGTTCTTCAGCATCTTTACTTGGAGTTGCTTTAGCTATGTACATGAATGTTGATAAAGATAAAAAAGATAAATACAAGTCTATGTTCTTTTCAGCAGCATTAGCAGTATTTTTAACAGGAGTTACAGAACCTATAGAATTTATGTTTATGTTTGTTTCTCCAATATTATATATTGTTTATGCTATTATAACAGGTTTAGCATTTGCAATATCTGATATTATAAATTTACGTATTCATGCTTTTGGATTTATAGAGTTATTAACTCGTACACCTATGATTATAAATGCAGGATTAGTAAAAGATATTATTAATTTTGTAGTTACATGTGCAGTGTTTTTCGGTATTAATTTTACTGTATTTAACGTTTTAATAAAGAAACTAAATATACCAACTCCTGGTCGTGCAGGAAATTATATTGAAACAGAAGAAATATCTAATAAAGGAAGTTCAGACAAAAATACGAAAAATAAAGATTTAGCGACAAAGGTTATTACATTATTAGGTGGTAGAGAAAATATTGTAGAAGTAGATGCTTGTATGACTCGTCTACGTGTAACTGTAAAAGAATTAAATTCAGTAGCAAATGAGAAAGAATGGAGACAAAATGGGGCATTAGGATTGATTGTAAAAGATAGAGGGGTTCAAGCTGTATATGGTCCAAAGGCAGATGTATTAAAATCTGATATTCAAGATTTGTTAGGAGCTTAAACTTATGAAGTTATTAACATTAAATTGTCATTCTTGGCAAGAGGAAAATCAAATAGAGAAAATAAAATGTTTGGCAAAAACCATTAAAGAAAAAGAGTATGATGTTATTGCATTACAAGAAGTTAGTCAATCGATAGATGAAGAAAAGGTTTTTAATAATATTAAAAAAGATAATTTTGCCTTTGTGTTATTGAAAGAACTTGAAAAAATTGGTGTGAGTGATTATGAGTTTGTTTGGGATTTTTCTCATATTGGATATGATGTTTATGAAGAAGGGGTTGCTCTTTTAACTAAGCATCCTATTATAGAAAAATATTCATTTTTCGTATCACAAAGCGTGGATGTTGATTTTTGGAAAACAAGAAAGGTAGTTGGAGTTAAAATTTTCTATTATAATATGCCTATATCATTTTATTCTTGTCATCTTGGATGGTGGAATGATAGTGAAGAACCTTTTAAGATACAAGTAGATAATCTTATTGAAAAAGTAAATAAAAATGAACTGTGTTTTTTGATGGGAGATTTTAACAATAATGCATTTATAAGAGGAGAAGGATATGACTATTTAATCAACTGCGGATTATATGATACATATAAATTAGCGCAAGAAAAAGATGAAGGTATTACTGTGAAAGGAAAAATTGCAGGTTGGGAGAGAAATAAACAGGATTTAAGACTTGATATTGTGTTTACAAATAAGATGTTAAGAGTAAATTATTCAAAAGTCATATTTAATAATATAAATAAACCGATTATATCAGATCATTTTGGAGTAGAGACTGAAATTAAATTTAAATAAATTTTAAGGGAGTTGATTTTATGGCAAGTTTAACTTTAAAGAATATATGTAAGGAGTATGATAATGGGTATAAAGCTGTAAAAAATGTGAATATAGATATAAATGATAAGGAATTTATAGTATTAGTAGGTCCTTCAGGTTGTGGTAAATCGACTACTTTAAGAATGATAGCAGGTCTTGAAGATATAACTTCAGGAGAATTGTATATAGGTGATAAGCTTGTAAATAATCTCCCACCTAAAGATAGAGATATAGCAATGGTTTTTCAAAATTATGCATTATATCCACATATGAGTGTTTATGATAATATGGCATTTGGATTAAAGCTTAGAAAAGTTCCAAAAGAAGAAATAGATAAAAAGGTCAAAGAAGCTGCTAAAATATTAGATTTGGAACATTTGTTAGATAGAAAGCCTAAAGCTTTATCAGGTGGACAAAGACAAAGAGTTGCTTTAGGGAGAGCTATAGTTAGAGAGCCAAAGGTATTTTTAATGGATGAGCCTTTGTCAAATTTAGATGCAAAGCTTAGAACTCAAATGAGAACAGAAATAAGTAAGCTTCATAAAAAATTGGGAACTACTTTTATATATGTAACACATGATCAAGTTGAAGCTATGACTATGGGAGATAGAATAGTTGTAATGAAAGATGGAATAGTTCAACAAATAGATACTCCTCAAGAACTTTATGATAATCCTATTAATATGTTTGTTGCAGGATTTATAGGATCTCCTCAAATGAATTTTATAGATGTTTTAATTACTGAAGAAGGGAAAGACATAATAGCTTCATTTGCTGATATAAAAATAAATATACCTTTAGGAAAAGGAAAAATATTAAAAGAAAAAGGATATATA
Organism: Tepidibacter thalassicus DSM 15285; assembly: GCF_900129915.1. Classification (GTDB taxonomy): domain Bacteria; phylum Bacillota; class Clostridia; order Peptostreptococcales; family Peptostreptococcaceae; genus Tepidibacter; species Tepidibacter thalassicus. Next base: position 21,978 of record NZ_FQXH01000006.1, on the reverse strand, counting down.
GGAAAAAATGTTATTTTAGGAATTAGACCAGAAAATATTCACATGGAAAAAGTGTTTATAGATAATTCTAAAGAAACTTCTTTTAAAGCAAAAGTAGAACTTAAAGAAAATATGGGAGCAGAAATCTATGCTTATTTAAATGTCGGAGGACAAAGCATGACAGCTAGATTAAATGCTAGATATAAATTAAAAGATGATGAAGAAGTGATTTTAGCTATGGATGCTAATAAAATACATTTATTTGATAAAGAAAATGAAGTGAACATAATATTATAAAAAATTAGAAAAATAAAAACTTATTCTTGATTTGAAAAAAAACACATGTTACAATTACATTACAAAGGTTGATGCAAACGATTGCATGGTTTAAATAATAATATTTACAAGGAGGAGTAGTAATGAAAAATGTCACACTAAAAGATGTAGCAAAAAAAGCAGGAGTATCTCCTTCTACAGTTTCACGAGTCGTATCTGATGATTCAAGAATAAGTGAAAGAACTAAAAAAAAAGTTTTAGAAGTTATGAAGGAGCTTGGTTATTATCCTAATTCAATAGCTAGAAGTCTTGCAAATAATAAGACAAATACAATAGGAGTTATAATGCCGTATGGTTCAGAAGATATATTTATGAATCCATTTTTTCAAGAATCTTTAAGAGGAATAAGTTTAGTTGCATCTAAAAATTGTTATGATATATTAATTTCTACTAGTCGTAAAAATGAAGATGAAATAGATATTTTAAAGTGTTTAATTAAGGGGAAAAAAGTAGATGGTTTAATTTTAACTCGTTCTAATGAAAATGATGAATCTATAAAATATTTAAGAGAAAATAAAGTTCCATTTGTTCTGATAGGATCGTGTCTTGAATACGATGATATACCTAGTGTAGATAATGATAATAAAAAGGCATCTTATGAATTGACTTCTCTTTTAATTAAAAAGGGGAGAAAAAATATAGCATTTATAGGTGGGGAACTTCACTCTGTAGTTATTAAAAATAGATTTGAGGGATATAAAAAAGCATTGAGCGATAATAATTTAGAGTTTAATGAAAATTATTTTATATCTGATAAATTTTTAGAAGAAAGTGGATATAAACTTACAGGTGAGTTGTTAAAGCTAAAAAATATACCTGATGCAATTATAGTATCAGATGATTTAATGAGTCTTGGAGCTATGAAAAAAATAAAGGAAGAAAAATATAGAGTTCCACAAGATATAATGCTTGCTAGTTTTAACAATAGTTTTTTAGCAAAATATGCAAATCCATCTATAACTTCTATAGATATAAATTCATTGGAATTAGGTAAAATAGCTTGTAAAAAATTATTTAATATATTGAAAAATAAAAAAAATGAGAATAGTAAAGAAATTGTAGAATATAAAATTATAGAAAGGGAATCTACGAAATTAATTTAGTTATAAATCTAATAAATTTTATTAGATTTATATAAATTCTATAGATTTTTTAAATCTATAGAAAAAAATTTAAAAGTTGATGCAATCGTTTGCATTAGCTTGTGAAATTATAAAAAAGGAGTGGTGAAAGGTGAAAATTAAAAAGAAATTATTTTCAGTATTTGCGTGTGTTTTGGCGTTGATGTTATCATTAACGGCTTGTGGTTCTTCGAATCAAGAAACTGCTGATAATGGAAAAAAAGTAAATGTAGATATTTTCCAGTTTAAAGTAGAAGCTAAAGATGCATTAGAAAAAGCAGCAAAAATGTATATGGAGAAAAATCCTAATGTAAAAATAAATATACAAACTGTAGGTGGAGGAGATGACTATGGTGCAGCTTTAAAATCTAAGTTTGCATCTGGAGAAGAACCTGCAATATTCAATGTTGGTGGAATTCAAGATGTAATAGATTGGAAAGAAAAATTAGAAGATTTAAGCAATGAACCATGGGTATCTCAAACTTTTAAAGGTGTTCTAGATGCCGTAACAAAAGATGGAAAAATATACGGAATGCCGTTTAATCAAGAAGGATATGGATTTATATATAATAAGGAAATATTTAAAAAAGCTGGAATAGATCCAGAAAGTATAAAGTCTTTTGCTGATTTAGAAAATGCAGTAAAAACTCTTGATTCAAAAAAGAAAGAGTTAGGATTAAAATCAGTATTTGCTTTTCCTGCTAAGGAAACTTGGGTAACTGGACTTCATTTATCAAATGTTGCATTCTCAAATGAGTTTTCAAATATAAAAGATACATTTAATGCAAAAAATATAGAGTTTAAATATGCAGATGCTCTTAAAAAACTTGTAGATCTTCAAGCTGATTATGGATATAAGCCAGATGGAACTAAGGCTTCTTTAAATAGTGTAGATTATTCTACTCAAGTTGAAGAGTTATTTTCATTAGGACAAGTAGCTTTAATTCAACAAGGTAACTGGGCTTATGGAAGTATAGAAGGTATTGATGAAGAATTAGCTAAAAATATAGGAATACTTCCTATACCACTTGAAGGAGTAAAAGAAGATTCTATACCTGTAGGAGTTCCTATGTATTGGGCTATAAACAATGGAAAAGATGATGAAGTTAAAAAGGTAGCAAAAGATTTCTTGAATTGGTTATATACTTCTGATGAAGGAAAAGATTTAATAATAAATGAATTTAAATTTATACCAGCTTTAAAAGGATATGAAGGAGATAATTTACAACCAAAAGATCCACTTGCAAAAGATATATTAAAATATTCTAATGAAGGTAAAACTATGCCATGGGTATTTATGGGTTACCCTACAGGATGGGGACAAGAAAAGCTTGGTACAGATATACAAAATTATCTTTCTGGAAAAATAACTTGGGAAAAATTAGTTGAAAATGCTAAAGCTACTTGGGCTGATGCGAGAAAATAAATTTATTAGGAAAGTCTATTAGACTTTCCTATTTTAAAAAAATAATAAATAGAGGTGAAAATAGATGAAGAATTTATACTGTGCAATTGATTTAGGAGGAACGAAGATAAATATAGGTATTATGACAAAAGATGGAGAAGTTTTAGATAATATTAAGATTCCGACAGAAGTTGAGAAGGGACCGGAAAATGCTTTAAATAATATTAAAAATACTATTTATGAATTGTTAAATAGACTTAATTTAAAAAAGGAAGATTTGAAGGGAATAGGAATAGGATCTCCTGGACCTTTAGATAGTGAAAGAGGAGTAATAATAGAGAGTGCAAATTTAAAAGGATGGAAAAATGTTGAAGTGGTAAAAGCTCTTTCTGAAGATTTTAAGGATATTCCTATAAAACTTGAAAATGATGGCAATGCAGCTGCTTTAGGAGAGTATTTGTTTGGGTTTGGAAAAAATTCAAGAAATTTTATATATATAACAGTAAGCACAGGAGTTGGTGGAGGAGCAATAATAGATGGCAAACTTCAAAGAGGAGCAAATTCAAATGCATTTGAAGTAGGTCATACGATTATAAGTATAAATGGACCTAAATGTAATTGTGGAAATAATGGATGTTTAGAGGCGTTTGCTTCAGGAACTGCTATAGAGAGAATAGCAGAGGAAAAACTTTTACAAGGAAATGAAAGTTTGATTTCACAGATAAAAGGAGAAGGTAAATTAAAAGCTGAGCATGTATTTGAAGCAGCTAAAAAGGGAGATAAATTAGCTCTTGAGATAGTAGAGAATGAGGGATATTACCTAGGTATAGGTCTTTTTAATATAATAGCTCTTTATAATCCAGAAAAGATTAGTATAGGTGGAGGAGTTTCAAATTGTTTGGATATGTTTTATGATAAGATGATAAGTACAATTAATAGTATGTCTTTAAAACCAAGTAGAGAAATATGTGAAATTAAAAAGGCTCAAAGAGAAGATTGTGGATTAGTAGGAGCAGGAGCTCTTGCATTTTATGAATAATGTGACATTAAGAAGTGATAAAGGAGAGAAGCTTATGAATAAAAGTAGATTATCATTTTGGGGGTTTGTAGGACCAGCATTATTAGGTTTTACAGTAGTAGTTATAATACCGTTAATATTTGGTATATATTATTCTTTTACAGATTGGAATGGAATAAAATCGGATATTAATTTTATTGGATTAGAAAATTACATGGAAGTTTTTAAAGATAAAGGATTTTTGGATTCTTTTATATTTACAACTAAATTTACTATAGCTTCTGTGATTAGTATAAATATAATAGGTTTTTCTTTAGCTTTATTAGTTACAAGAGGACTTAAAATAAGCAATGTTCTTAGAACTATATTTTTTATGCCAAATCTAATTGGAGGTCTTATATTAGGTTTTATATGGCAGTTTATATTTACAAAAGCTTTTGCTGCTTTAGGAGAAACAATTGGGGCAAAGTGGCTTTTGGGATGGCTTTCTAATACACATACAGGATTTTGGGGACTTGTTATTTTGATGGCTTGGCAGATGTCTGGTTATTTAATGATTATATATATAGCAGCTCTTCAAAATATTCCTCAAGAATTGATAGAAGCTTCTAAAATAGATGGAGCTAATGCTTGGCAAAGGGTAAAGCATATAGTATTTCCACTAGTAAGACCAGCGTTTACTGTAAGTTTGTTTTTAACTCTTTCAAATTCATTTAAGCTTTATGATCAAAACTTGTCTTTAACAGGAGGAGGACCAGCTAATTCTACTCAAATGCTTGCTATGAATATATACAATACGGCGTTTAAGTTTAATCAAATGGGTGTGGCACAGGCAAAAGCTGTTATATTTTTTATAGTTATAGGTGCTATTACTCTTACTCAGGTGTATATTAGCAAAAAAGGAGAGGTGGAAATGTAATGAAAATGAAAAAATTTATTTTGGGTATTATAGGAGTTATCACGGGATTAATATTTCTTTCTCCGTTTTATATTATATTAGTAAATGCATTTAAGACTAAAAGAGAGTTATTTCAAGATACATTGGGTATGCCGAGTTCATTAAATTTTACAAATTTTGTGGAAGCTTTTGAAAGGTTAGATTTTTGGAAAGTGTTTTTTAATTCTTTAATAATAACGGTTGGAAGTATTATTTTAATAGTGGTATTTTCAGCCATGGCAGCTTGGATGCTTGAGAGAACAAAGACTAAAATGAGTAGTTTTATATTTTTCTTATTTATAGCAGCAATGTTAATACCTTTTCAAGCAGTAATGCTTCCACTGGTACGTATTATGGGAAAACTTAATATGTTAAATATACCAGGGCTTATGTTTATGTATTTAGGTTTTGGAGCAAGTCTTTCAATATTTTTATATCATGGATTTGTGAAGGGAATACCTAAAGAGTTAGATGAAGCTGCGATTATAGATGGATGTAATAAGTGGCAGACATTTTGGTATATTATTTTTCCTATATTAAAGCCTATCACTATTACAGTATCAATACTTAATACAGTTTGGATATGGAATGACTTTTTACTTCCATCTTTGACTATAAACAAACCAGAAACTCATACTATACCTCTTAGAACATTCTTTTTCTTTGGAGAATATACTAAGCAGTGGCATTTAGCTCTTGCTGGACTTACATTAACTATTATACCAGTTATAATATTCTACTTTATTGCTCAAAAGCATATTATTAAAAGTGTTACTGCAGGAAGTATAAAATAGGAGTGATTATAATGAAAAAAGAATGGTGGAAGGAAGCAGTAGTATATCAAATATATCCTAGGAGTTTTTATGATTCAAATGGTGATGGGATAGGAGACTTGAATGGGGTAATTGAAAAACTCGATTATTTGAAATTTTTGGGGGTAGATGTAATATGGCTTTGTCCTATTTACAAGTCTCCAAATGACGATAATGGGTATGATATAAGTGATTATAAAAACATAATGGATGAATTTGGAAATATGGATGATTTTGATAGATTATTAAAAGAAGCTCATAATAGGGGAATAAAAATACTTATGGATTTAGTGGTAAATCATACTTCTGATGAACATGAATGGTTTGTAAAAGCTGCTTCTTCCAAATATAATCCATATAGAGATTATTACATATGGAGAGAAGGAAAAAATGGACAGTATCCAAATAATTGGAAATCTTTTTTTGGGGGATCGGCATGGGAATATAATGAAAAAACAGAAGATTATTATTTGCATTTATTTACAAAAAAACAACCTGATTTAAATTGGGAAAATGAGAATATGAGAAGAGAAATATATAAAATGATGAAATTTTGGCTTGATAAAGGTGTAGATGGGTTTAGGATGGATGTATTTAATTTTTATTCTAAAAAAGAAGGACTTCCAGATGTAGTGGATAATCCTGATGGGATTTATATAAATGGACCTAAAATACATGATTATATAAAAGAAATGCATGAGGAAGTATTTCAGCATTACGATATTATGACTGTTGGAGAAGCACCTTGTGTTTCATCTAAAATGGCACCTTTATATGTAGGAGAAGATAGAAAAGAACTTAATATGATTTTTCATTTTGAGTTGATGGATATTTCGAATGATCCAAAGGATAAATTTATTAAAGTTCCTTGGGAATTAAAGGATATAAAAGATATCTTTATGAGATGGTATGAAGATTTAAAGGACAAGGGATGGAATTCTTTATTTATGAATAATCATGATCAACCTAGAATGGTATCTAGATTTGGAAATGATAAGGAATACAGGGTGGAATCGGCTAAGATGCTTGCAACTCTTTTACATACATTTGTTGGAACGCCTTATATATATCAAGGTGAAGAAATAGGAATGACTAATGCGTATTTTGAGAATATAAGTGACTATAGAGATGTTGAAACACTCAATTATTATAATGAAAAGATAAAAGAGGGAATAGATGAAGAAATTATTTTAAAAAGAATTCAAATTACTTCAAGAGATAATGCGAGAACTCCAATGCAGTGGGATAATAGTGAAAATGCAGGTTTTACAAATGCTACACCGTGGATTAATGTAAATCCAAATTATAAATATATAAATGTAAAGAGTGCATTGGAGGATAGAAATTCTATATTTTATTATTATCAAAAGCTTATAAAACTGAGAAAAGAAAATTCGGTTATAGTATATGGCGATTTGAATTTGATTTACAAAGATGATAAAAATATATTTTCTTATGTTAGAAAATTAGAAGATAAAGAGATTTTAGTAATTTTGAATTTTTTTGATAAAGAAGTTGAATTTGAGATTCCGCAAAAATATAAAAATAAGAAGTTTGAGTTGCTTATTGGCAATTATGAAACAGATAATCAAGTAAAAAATAAAATAAAATTAAGACCTTATGAAGCTAGAGTTTACAGTTTATAATTAAGGAGAAATAAACTTGAAAATTTAGTGAATTTATGGTAAAATTATATATAATAAGTAAACATTAGGTAAAGAGATGGGAGATACCTGAAAAGTAGTAAGTTAAGAACTTGCTTTGAAGGTATCTTTATTTTTTTACCTTGGGAAAATGTTTTCTTAAAAATAGAAAGGGGGATATCACATGCTTAAAATTTTTAAACCTGCACCGGCTATTGAACGTATGCCAGAGCATAAAATTGATAGTGAATATAAAAGGTATAGGATGCAGGTGTTTTTGAGTATTTTTATTGGGTATGCAGCATATTATTTTATAAGAAAGAATTATGCCATGGCTGCACCGGATTTGATTAAAACTTATGGGTTTACTAAAGCACAAATTGGTTTAGTAGGATCTGCATTAGGGTTATCTTATGGTTTGAGTAAATTTGTAATGGGTAATATATCTGATAGATGTAATCCTAGATATTTTATGTCAGCAGGACTTATTTTATCAGGTATTGTGAACTTATTATTTGGTTATGCTTCAACTATATCAGTATTGTTCATATTGATGTTTTTAAATGGATGGTTTCAAGGTATGGGTTGGCCACCATCTGGAAGAACTATGACACATTGGTTCTCTGATAGAGAGCGTGGAGTTAAAATGTCTATATGGAATGTTGCACATAATATAGGTGGAGCATTAGTTCCAACTTTAGCAATAGCAGGTGCGACAATATTTAGTTCTTGGAGAGGTATGTTTTATTTTCCTGCAATGATATCAATAACTATTGGTATTTTAGTTGCTATATTTTTAAGAGATACACCACAATCAGTTGGATTACCACCGATTGAAGAATACAAAAATGATTATCCAGAAGTTAATGTAGATGATAGAGAAAGAGAATTATCAGGAAAAGAGATATTATTTAAATATGTTTTATGTAATAAATATATATGGTATATTGCGATAGCAAATATATTTGTATACTTAGTAAGATACGGGGTTATGGATTGGATCCCTACCTATTTAAAAGAGGTAAAAGGATTTAATATTAAAGAAGCAGGATGGGCTTTTGCATTATTTGAATGGGCAGCTATTCCTGGAACAATTATAGTTGGATGGATTAGTGATAAAATATTCAATGGAAGAAGAGCACCAATGGGTGTAATATGTATGTTAGGTGTAATTATATCAGTATTTATTTATTGGAAGAGTACAAGTATAATGGCTATTAATATTGCAGTTGCATCAGTTGGAGCTTTAATCTATGGTCCTGTAATGTTAATCGGTGTTGCTGCACTTGATTATGTTCCTAAAAAAGCAGCTGGTACTGCAGCTGGTTTTACAGGATTATTTGGGTATATGGGAGGAGCAGTACTTGCTAATGCTGTTGTAGGTGTTGTAGTTGATAAAACAGGCTGGGATGGAGGATTTAAACTTATAATAGCAGCTTGTTTCTTGGCTGTATTTTTCCTAGCGCTTACTTGGAATACTCATGATAGATCTAAAAGCAATGATAAAAAGGAAGTATTAGGGTAAAAAACCACCTTTTAGGTGGTTTTTTATTATACAATAAATAATAGAAAATATTGAATATATAATAAAATTTTAGTATAATGAAACTGAACTAAATATTTAGTTAATTACAAAATTTGAAATGGAGGGGACAATTTTGAACTCGAGAAAACGTTTAATTTCTTACATAGTTTCATTTTTAATGATTTTAACTATGTTTGGACAAGTTCCAGTAGCGAAAGCAGCAAATGAAGTGACAATTGATATTTTACAAATCAATGATTTTCACGGTTCGCTTAAAGAAAGTGGAAAAAATGTAGGAGCAGCGAAATTGGTAAATGCCATAAAAAAAGCAAAAGAGAGTAATCCTAATACTATAGTATTATCAGCAGGGGATAACTTTAATGGTTCTGCTGTATCTAATTTATTATATGGGGAACCGGTTGCTAAAATGATGAAAGAAGCTGGAATTATGTTTTCAGCTGTAGGAAATCATGAATTCGACTGGGGATTAGATAAAATCCAAAAATGGGAAGAAATATCAGGTATACCTTTTTTAGCAGCAAATATATATGATAAGAATACAAATAAGCCAGTTACTTGGGCAGATCCTTACAAAATAGTAGATGTAGATGGAATAAAAGTGGGAATAATAGGACTTACAACTCAAGAAACAGCTTATAAGACAAAACCACAAAATGTAGAAAGTTTAGAGTTTAAAAATCCTGCTGAAATTGCGAAAAAAATAGTTCCAAAGGTTAAAGAAGAAGGAGCAGATATAGTACTACTTTTAACTCACATAGGAGCATTTCAAGACAAACAAACAAAAGCAATTAAATTAGAAGTACCAGAACTTGCTAATATAAAAGATGTTGATGGAATTATATTAGGACATTCTCACCAAAAAGTAGCAGGTATGGTAAATGGAATACCTGTAGTTCAAGGATATAAATATGGAAGAGCTTTAGGAAAAATTTCTTTTACAGTAGATAAAGATACAAAGAAAATAATTAAAAAAGAGTCTTCTTTAGATTTATTGTATGAAAGAAAAGATTTAAAAGATGATGAAGCTGTAAAAAAAATAGTAGATGAATATACTCAAAAAGTGGGACCTATTTTAGATGAGGTTATAGGAAAAACAGTAAATGAATTAGATCATGATCGTTATAAATTAAGTACTTTGGGAGAATGGACTACAGATGTTATGAAACAATTAGAAAATGCAGATATTGCTGTAACTAATGGAGGAGGACTTAGAACTAGTATTCCTGCAGGAGATATTACAGTTGGAAAAATGTATGAAGTGATGCCTTTTGATAATGTATTATCTTCTTTTGAAATGACAGGAAAACAAATAAAAGAAATATTTGAACATGGAATAGAAAATGAAGAAATTGGATCAGTTCAATTTTCAGGTGTAAAAGTTGAGTACATACCAGGAGCAAAAAAAGGCAATAAAGTTGTTAAGATGATTTTAGACAATGGCGAAGAAGTGGATTTAAACAAGACATATAAAGTTGTAACTAATGATTTTATGGCAAGTGGCGGAGATGGATATACAGTATTTAAAGAAGCTAAGGCTTTAGGTGAAACTATTGCTATAAGGGATGCTTTAATTGAAGCTGTTAAGAAAGCTAAAGTATTAGATTATAAAAAACAAGATCGTTTAATAGCTAAAGAAGTAAAAACTGAACAACCAAAAGTTCAAGAACCTAAGGCTAAAGTTGAAGAATCTAAAAATAAGAATGTAGTAGTTTATGTAGTTAAAAAAGGAGATGCGCTTTATAAAATAGGAAAAAAATATAATGTTAAGTGGCAAAAAATTGCAAAGTTTAATTCATTAAAAAATCCAAATTTAATATTTCCAGGACAACAATTATCAATTCCTGTTGTAAATTAAAAAGGGGCATTTAATGCCTCTTTTTAATTTATTTATTTAATTGAAAATTTAAGAAATATTTAAGGAAATTTCCAGGAATATTGTGGTAAAATATTAGTATAACTATGTTGTTAAAAGGGGGAGATATTATATTAAAAGTGTATGAAGTTTTATTTGGAGTAGGGATTTTATATGCTTTAGTGTCTGTTATTTTAGGTAATTTGTTCGATTTAACAGGTATAGACGGAACGGGTATAGAAGGAGATATACCTAGTTTAGGGGTGTTTCCTATAAAGCCTATAATAGTTGCTATATTTATAACTATTTTTGGTGGATTAGGAGTTATGCAGACAAAACTTGGAAAGACATCTTTATATGTATTTTTATTTTCCTTTGTAATAGCATTATCAGTTTGTTTATTAGTAAACAAATTTGTTATTAATACTTTGAAGAAAGCACAAAATACAAGTTCTGTATCTCAAAAAAAATTGATAGGTAAAACTGCAAAGGTTGTTGCGACAATTGTAGATAATGGATTTGGTCAAATAAAATATACTATAAATGGAAATACTTATAATTCACCTGCTAAGCATATAGATGGTAAAAGAATAAAAGTTGGCAGTGAAGTTATTATTGTTTTAATAGAAGATAATGTATTTTATGTAGATATTATTAAATAAAGTTAGATTGTAAATATAATATAAAAAGGGGAGTTGTTTATGGATGTTTTAATGTATTCAACTATTATTGTTGGTGTTGTTTTAATTTTAATTATAGGATTTTTATCTATGTGGAAAAAAGTTCCACAAGATAAAGCTATGGTTGTAACAGGTCTTAAGAAGAGAGTAATATCTGGGGGAGGAGGATTTGTTATTCCGCTTTTAGAAAGAACAGATATTCTTTCTTTAGAAAACATGAAAATAGAAGTTAGAACAGATGGTGCATTGACAGAAGAAGGCGTTGAAATTATTGTAGATGGAGTTACTGTTGTAAAGGTAAAATCAGATGAGGAATCGATTTTATCTGCTATGGAACAGTTTAATACAGGTAATGAAAAGGAAACAATAGAGAGAATAAAAGTAACATCTAAGGATGTTTTGGAAGGTAAACTTCGTGAAATTATATCTACAATGACTGTTGAAGAAATATATAAAAATAGAGAGAAATTTACAGCTCAAGTTCAAGAAGTTGCAGCAGTAGATCTTGCTCAAATGGGGCTTGAGATTAAAGCTTTTACAATTCGTGATATATCAGATAATCATGATTATTTGAATAGTTTAGGTAAAAAAAGAATTGCTGAAGTTAAAAGAGATGCAGAAATTGCACAAGCAAAGGCAAAATCTGAAACTGAAATTAAAAAGTCTGAAGCTGAAAGAGATGCTAAAATACAAACTGCAGTGGCATTTAAAGAAGGTGAAAAAGCTAGACTTGAATCTGAAACTGAAATAGCAGAGTTTACGAAGAACAAAGAGTTAAAAGTTCAAGTATATAGACAAGAACAACAAGTTAAAAAAGCTCAAGCAGATCTTGCTTATGAAATTGAGCAAAATAAAGTGAAAAAAGAAGTTGTAGAAACTGAAATGGCAGTTAAGCTTTTAGAAAAAGATAAAGAAATTGAAATAGCAGATAAAGAATCCATAAGAATAGAAAAAGAACTTGATGCAAAGGTTAAAAAGCAAGCAGATGCAAATAAATATGAAGCAGAAAAGCGTGCTGAAGCTGAAAATTATAAGCAGATTAAAGAAGCACATGCTAGAGCTGAGGCCATAAGACTTGAAGGTCAAGCAAGAGCTGAGGCAAAAAGACTTGAAGGACTTGCTGAAGTTGAAATAATAAAAGAAAAAGGTAAAGCAGAAGCAGAAGCTATGCGTGAAAAAGCTCAGGCGTTTAAAGAGTATAATGAGGCAGCTATTATTCAAATGCTCGTTGAGAAGTTGCCAGAAATTGCTACAAGTATTGCTACACCACTTTCTAAAACTGAAAAAATTGTTATTGTCGATAATGGAGGAGAAGGAAAAGGGGCTTCTAAAATATCTGGATATATAACAGATATTATGTCGCAAGTTCCTGAAACTGTGGAAGCATTAACAGGAGTAAACATAATGGATATGGTAAAGAATAAATTTGGTAATAATACTGTAAAATATGAAGAAATAAAAGATGAAAAATATGATGAAAAAGCAGAGGCAGATGCATAAAAATTGGCGATTATAATCGCCAATTTTTTTATGGAATAGTTTTATAAAAATGTAGGAATGGTTTTTTTTAGGGGTTTAAATTTGTGTATTTATAATGTATAATTTTGTTGAAAGCGTTTTTGTGCTTGAATTAGGGGGATAATATGGAAAAAATATTGAAATTAGCTAAAAAGAAGGGTTTTGATGTACATTTTATTAAAACTAAAGATATTGTAGTAGAATATAGAGTTTATTTAAAATGTGCTTATGGGTGTAAGGACTTTGGGAAAAGGCTCAATTGTCCACCACATTGTATATCGATAGATGATTTTAAAAAAATATTAAATGAATATAAAGAAGGTATTGTGTTGATAGAGAAGAACAATATAAATGAAAATGAGGATATTTTTAAAGTATGGGATAGTATTAAAAAGAAGAGTTTTGAAAAAATGTTAGAGATTGAAAAAGCTGCTTTTGATGGAGGTTATAATTTTGCACACCTTTTAAGACCGGGTTCTTGTAATGAATGTGAACTGTGTTCTGAGGAGTGTTTAAAACCTCATAGAAGGAGATTTTCGCCAGAAGCAGTAGGGGTTAATTTAACTAAAACGCTTCAAAATATAAATATTGATTTAGATTATAATGATTATAAGACAATAAATTTAGTAGGTATATTATTACTAGATTGATTTTAACTGATGATAACAAGGAGGGAACAGATGAAAAAAAGAGCATTAATACCTGTATTTGCTGCATTTATGGCGCTGACGTTAAATATATCGCATCCTTTTGCAAATAGTTATAAAAAAATAGAAATAAAGGCCAATGTTTTAAATGTGAGAAGTGAAAATAATACTAGTTCTGATATAATATCAAAATTAAGTAAGGGAGATCAAGTTCCGATTATTGAAACAAAAGATGGTTGGTATAAAATTAAATTGGATAATGGAAATGAAGGTTGGGTTAGTGGAGAATATGTACAGGAAAAGCAAACAATAGGGATTATAAATGGAAATGATGTAAATTTTAGGGAAGGAGATAGTCTTGAAAGTCCTATTATAGAGACTTTAGAAATTGGAAATGAAGTTGAAATACTTGATAAAAATTCAGATTGGTATAAAGTTAAATTTAATGAACAAATAGGGTACATATATAGTTCTTTTATAAAAATAAAACAAGAAAATAAAGCTGTGTCAAGAGGGGATAAGAGAATTATAAAAGTGTATGAAGTTGCTAATAGTAAAATTGGTAAAAAATATGTATGGGCAACAAGTGGTCCTGATACTTTTGATTGTTCTGGATTTACAATGTATGTATATAAAACAGCAATGGGGATAGATCTTCCTCATAGTTCTAAATCTCAAAGTAAAGTTGGAACTAGTGTTTCGAAAGATGAGTTAAAATTAGGGGATTTAGTATTTTTTGATACAAGTAGAGATGGAAGTATAAATCATGTAGGTATTTATATAGGTGATGGAAATTTTATACATGCATCATCGGCAAAAGCAAGGGTTATGATATCGAGTTTAAGTGAGGGATATTATTTAAAAACATATAAATGTGCAAGAAGGGTTGTTGAATAAAAAAGTGGCTTATTTGCCACTTTTTTTCATATTATTATAAGTATTTATTACTTTTTTGATATAATTACGAGTTTCTTTGAATGGGGGAATTCCGTCATATTTATCTACATTTGCAGGACCTGCATTGTATGAAGCTAATGCCAAAGGGATACTTTTATATTTGTTTAAAAGATAATTTAAATACTTTGTACCTCCCATTATATTTTCTCTAGCATCATAAGGATTTTTTACACCTAGAGATTTAGCAGTATTAGGCATTAATTGCATAAGTCCCATGGCACCTTTATTTGATGTAGCATTTGGATTAAAATTAGATTCTGCATTTATTACTGATTTTATTAAATTTTCATCTATTCCGTATTTTAAAGAAGCTTCTTTTATATATTTATCTATATCTATATATTTACTTATATCATGTGTATTGTTGATTTTTTCTTTAAGTATATTGTTAAATTGATTATTTTTTTTAATATTATTTTTTTGAATTTTTACGGGAATTCTGCTTTCTATTTCTCTTATTTTATCTAAATAAATTTGTTTTACTAAATTATTCATATTATTACTCCTTTAATAGTAATATTTTTTATATTTATATTATATAAATAATATAGAAACTAGTAAATAGGGAGGAATTACTAATGAATAAAAGAAGAAAGCAGAAAAGATTAGTTGTGTTTGTTTTATTTTTATTAATACCTGTTTTGGCAAGTTTTTCATCAAAATTGATATTCTATCAATTAAGTAAAGACAAGCTTATAAAAGCGGTAAAAATAGAAAGTGATGATAAAAATAGTCGTTTCATAGATTCTTTTACAATATATTCTATTCAAGTAGGATCTTTAAAAGATTATGGGAAAGTTGATCTTGTAAAAAAAGATTTAGATGAAAATTTAATACCGAATTATGTGTTAAAAAAAGATAATGCATATAAAATATACAGTTATACTTTTTTAGATGAAAATTGTATAAGAAATCTTTTAAGTGGTGTTAAAGAAAATTATACTGATGCTTTTATATCTAAAATAAAAGTTTCTGGAATAAAACTAGAATATACTGATAAATACTTTTATATGGATGATATTTATAGAGAATTAAAATTAATGAATGAAAATATGAAAAGAGAATCTAAATTTTGGTATGAATATACTATAGGTACATTTAAGCGAGAAAATTATATTTCTATTATAAATGAAAAGAAAAAGATAGTAGATTCATTAACAAAAAATATTCAAAATATACAATATGAAAATGCAGAAAATTTCAAAAATAATTTAAAAGAATTTTGCGAAAAGTATGCAAATAGTGTGAAAGAAATAGAAGAAAATTTTGAGAAGGGGAATATGTATTCCTGTGAAAAACTTTTTTTATCAGGGTTATTTGATTATTACAATTTTATAAATAAATTAAAAACTGTAAATTAAAAAAATGTGAAAAGAGCCAATTTTTTGGCTCTTTTTTTAAAATATAGGATAAAATGTTAAATTAAACCTGTTAATTATTTATTTTTTAGGACTTTACAAAAAAAATGTAGTATACTATATTATGAACTTATTTTTATATTAATGTGTATTTTTATTCACATTTTAAACGTTTATTGTAAGGAGGTAATATGAATGAAGCTCTTGAGTTTTAAAGGTGGAATTCATCCACCGCACAGAAAAAAATATACAGAAAATATGCAATTAGAAAGAGCTAAAGACCCTGCTACTCTTTATATACCTCTTCAACAGCACATAGGTACTCCATGTAAACCTATTGTAAAAGTTGGAGATAAAGTTAAAGTAGGTCAAAAAATAGGAGAACCACAAGGGTTTGTTTCTTCACCTGTACATAGTTCAGTATCAGGTACAGTAAAGGGAATAAAAGAATGTCCAACACCTGGTGGTAGTGCTTTGTGCATTATCGTTGAAAACGATTTCTTGGATGAAGTACATGAAAGTGTTACTTCAAAAGGAGATATAAGCTCTTTAAGTGGAAAAGAAATATTAGAGATAATAAAAGAGGCTGGGATAGTTGGTATGGGAGGAGCGACATTTCCAACTCATGTAAAGTTATCTCCTCCACAAGATAAAAAAATAGATACAGTTATATTAAATGGTGCAGAATGTGAGCCATATCTTACAGCAGATCATAGACTTATGCTTGAAAACCCAGATGATGTAGTTTATGGACTTAAAGCAATTATGAAAGTTTTAAATGTTGAAAATGGGTATATAGGAATTGAAGATAATAAACCAGATGCAATAGAAGTTATGAAAAAGGCAGTACGAAATGAAAAAAATATAGAAGTTGTGTCTTTAAAAACTAAATATCCTCAAGGTGCTGAAAAACAGCTCATATATGCTTGTACAAAAAGAGAAGTTCCATCTGGAGGACTTCCTATGGATGCTGGAGTTGTTGTAAATAATGTAGGTACAGCAGCACAGATTGCTAAGACTATAAAAACTGGAATGCCTTTAATTGAAAGGATTACTACAGTTACAGGAAGTGCTATAAAAAATCCTAAAAATTTAATAATTAAAATTGGAACACTATTTGAAGAAATTATAAATCAATGTGGAGGATTTAAAGAAGAACCAGGAAAGGTAATAATGGGAGGTCCTATGATGGGACTTACACAATATACTCTTGAAGTACCTGTAACAAAAGGAGCTTCGGGAATATTATGTCTTAATAAAAGAGATGCAACTTTACCAAAACCTAAAAATTGTATAAGATGTGGAAAATGTGTTCAGATATGTCCAGCATTTTTACAACCACTTTATATAAGTGCATATTCTTTAAAGTATAATTTTGATAAAGCAGAAGAATATAGAGCTCTTGATTGTATAGAATGTGGATCATGTTCATTTATTTGTCCATCTAAAAGGCCACTTCTTCAATCAATAAGAGTTGCAAAAAGAGAAATAATAGCTAAAAAAAGAAAACAAAATAAGTAAAAGGAGGTAAGAGAATGAATACAAAATTTATAATTTCATCTTCTCCTCATTTAAGATCTAATGAAGATATTGCTACTATAATGAGGGATGTTGTAATAGCATTGCTTCCAGCAACCATAGCTTCTATTTATTATTTTAGAATTGGTGCTGTAACAGTAATATTATCTGCGGTAATTGGAGCAGTTTTAGCAGAAGCTATAACTCAGAAACTTATGGGTAAAGAGATAACTATAAATGATTGGTCGGCTGTAGTTACAGGGCTTTTACTTGCTTTTAATATACCTTCATCAGCGCCATGGTGGTTACCTTTTATAGGGTCTGTATTTGCAATTGTAATTGTAAAACAGTTATTTGGGGGATTAGGTCATAATTTTATGAATCCAGCACTTGCTGCTCGTGCAATGTTACTTGCTTCTTGGCCGGTTGAAATGACAACTTGGGTAAGTCCAGGAGCTGATGCAGTATCAACAGCAACTCCTTTAGCTATAATTAAAGGTGTAGAAGCTGTAGATATGGCAAAACCAAGTATATTTGATCTTTTAATAGGAAATGTTGGAGGGTGTGTAGGAGAAACATCAGCAATACTTTTAATAATTGGAGGTTTATACCTTTTGTATAGAAGGGTAATAACATATGTAATACCTACATATTATGTAGGAACTGTATTTATATTAACTTTTTTATTTGGAGGATTTGATTTAAGTAATTCTATTTATCACCTGTTTGCAGGAGGACTTATGATTGGAGCTTTTTATATGGCAACAGATTATGCTTCATCTCCTGTAACATATAAGGGTCAAATTATATATGCTATAGGATGTGGTATATTAACTACTGTTATAAGATTATGGGGAGGATATCCAGAAGGAGTTTCTTATTCAATACTTTTAATGAATGTAGCGACACCACTAATTGATAAATATATAAACCCTAAAGTATTTGGGGAGGTGGTTAGGTAATGAAAGAAATAGTTAAATTGGGAATGATTCTTTTAATAATAACAACAGTATCAGCAACAGTTCTTGGGGTTACTAATAATGTGACATTACCTGCTATACAAAAACAAAATGAAATAGCAAATATTAAGGCTCGTAAGGAAGTATTACCTGAAGCTGATGATTTTAGAGCTGTTAAAGATGAGAATATAAAGTCTGAAATAATTAAAGAAATATATGAAGGTTTAAATGGAAATGATGTTGTAGGATATACAATAAAAACTGCTCCAAAGGGATATGGTGGAGAAATTGAAGTTATGGTAGGAATAGGAACTGATGGAACTATCCATGGAGTAAGTATTGGTAACCATGCAGAAACTCCAGGACTTGGAGCAAAAGCTGCAGATAAAGAATTTAAAGGTCAATATAAAGGAATGAGTGTAGATAAAAATATAGAAGTTATAAAAAATCCAGGACCTAAAGAAAATGAAATTGTCGCAATATCTGGTGCTACTATAACTTCAAAAGCTGTAACAGATGGAGTTAATGAAGCAATTAGAGTATATAATGAAGTTTTAAAATAGGTTGGGGGTGAAAAAATGAAATTAGGAAAAATTTTTAAAAATGGTATTATAAATGAAAATCCAGTATTTGTACAAGTTTTAGGAATGTGTCCGACTCTTGGAGTTACAACTTCAGCTGAAAATGGAATGGGAATGGGACTTGCAACAACTGCAGTTTTAATATGTTCAAATTTAGTTATATCGTTAATTAGAAAAATTATACCTTCTAAAATAAGAATTCCTGCATTTATTGTAGTTATTGCTACGTTTGTTACTATGGTAGGAATGCTTTTAAAGGCTTATGTTCCTGCTCTTGATGCAAAGCTTGGATTGTTTATTCCTCTTATAGTTGTTAACTGTTTAATATTAGCAAGAGCAGAAAGTTTTGCTTCTAAAAATAATCCGATAGCGTCTATGGTAGATGGGCTTGGAATGGGACTTGGATTTACAGTATCTCTTACAGTACTTGGAATGGTAAGGGAATTGTTTGGAAATGGAAGCATATTTAATATTCCTTTAATGGGTACTATATATAAGCCGGCACTTATAATGATATTACCTCCGGGAGCATTTTTGGCTTTAGGATTACTTCTTGCAATGCTTAATAAAATTGCTAATAAAAAAGCTAGTTAGGAGGGATTTTATATGAAGATATTTTTAATATTGGTTAGTTCTATACTTGTAAATAATTTTGTTTTGTCTAAGTTTTTAGGAATTTGTCCATTTCTTGGAGTTTCAAAAAAAGTTGAAACTGCGATTGGTATGGGTATGGCGGTTACTTTTGTTATGACTTTAGCTTCAACAATAACGTATTTTGTTCAGTATTATGTACTTGAACCTTTAGGTATACAGTTTTTACAGACGATTGCATTTATACTTGTAATAGCATCTTTGGTTCAATTTGTTGAAATGGTAATTCAAAAGGTAAGTCCAACTCTTTATCAAGCATTAGGAGTTTTTCTGCCTCTTATAACTACTAACTGTGCAGTTTTAGGGGTTGCTATAATAAATATAGATAAAAAATACAATTTAATTGAAACAATAACAAATGGATTTGGAGCTGCTGTTGGATTTACACTTTCTATAGTTTTATTTGCAGGTATTAGAGAAAGACTTGAGATTGCAGATGTACCAGAGAGTTTTAAAGGATTTCCAATTGCCTTAATTACAGCAAGTCTTATGGCTATAGCATTTTTAGGATTTACAGGATTAGTTTAAACAGGAGGTGCTTTTAACAGCTAAATAAAATTTGAAAAAATATATAAGAATTTATTGATCATTTTAGACATTAGATTTAATGATAATAGTTCGTGTTTTTTGTAAATAAAATTGGAGGTTAGGTATTAACATACAAGGCAAAATTGCATGATGTTAAAGTGGGTTATTACACCTCTAAAACTTGTTTAAATTGTAGTAATCAAAAGAATATGGGATTTTTAATAAACACAATAAAAATAAAACATTGAATTATAAAAATATAAATCAAGCAACTACTCTACATTTTCATTATGGAAAATTAGTTGTTTGATTTAAAAAAGAGAGGTGAACAAAAGTACCGTTGGCTTGCGGTATAGCATTGTAGAGATATGCTATTATGTACACTAATATTTGTAAAAATATTGAGTGTATGAATAAAATCTATAATTTTTATAGATTTTATAAAGCTGAATAGAAATGTCTTTAATATTAAATTCGGTTATTAGTTTAGGTACTATGGGGCTTATATTTGGATCTGGACTTGCATATGCTTCTAAAAAATTTGCAGTAGAAGTAGATCCGAGAGTTGAAGCGATAAATGAAGTTTTACCTGGAGCTAATTGTGGAGGATGTGGTTATCCAGGGTGTGGAGGTCTTGCTAACGCTATAGTAAGTGGAGAAGCCCCTATAAATGCATGTCCTGTAGGAGGAAGTGAGTGTGCAGAAAAAATTGGAAAGATAATGGGGATAGAAGCAGAAACGGGTGAAAAAAAAGTAGCGAAAGTTATATGTAAAGGAACTTGCAATAATGCAAAAGATAAGAGTGAATACTATGGTATAAATGATTGTAGAGCAGCTGCTTTGGTATCTGGAGGGGCTAAGTCTTGTCAATATGGATGTTTAGGATTTGGAACATGCGTAAATGTATGTCAATTTGGTGCTATTACTATAAAAGATGGCATAGCACATATAGATAAGGATAAATGTGTTTCTTGTGGTAAATGTATAGAGGTTTGTCCAAAATCTGTAATTGATTGGGTTCCATATAGTCAAGATGTTATTGTAGAGTGCAACAGTAAAGAGTTTGGAAAAGATGTAAAGTCTAAATGTGCTGTTGGATGTATAGGATGTCAAATATGTGTAAAAGCTTGTCCTTTTGGAGCTATAACTTTTGAAAATAATTTAGCAAAGATTGATTATTCAAAATGTACACAATGTATGGTTTGTGTAGAGAAGTGTCCTACTAAAGCTATAGCAGGAGAAATTAATAATAGAAAAAAAGCATTTATAGATGAAGAAAAATGTGTTGGATGTACTATATGTAAAAATAAATGTCCGGTTGATGCTATAAAAGGAGAATTAAAGGAAAAACACAAAGTAGTAGAGGATAAATGTATAGGCTGTGGTGTATGTGTTCAAAAATGTCCAAAAGATGCTATAAAATTAAAATAAAAGGTAAAAATATAAGGTGTGGTATTTACCACACCTTATTGTATTTTTCACTTTTAAGTGATAAACTAGTTAAGGGTAGTGGTATGTAAAGAGGTGGTTTTAACAGTTAAATAAAATCTGAAAAAACATATAAGAATCTGTTGACTATTTTATACATTAGATTTGATGATAATAGTTCATGTTTTTTCTGCTAAGCTTTATGGTAGTAGAAGTTATAAACAGAAAAAACTAAAAAAAGAGATAAAGGGGATTCTAGAAAATGGGGTTCAAGAAGAAAAATGAAAATAGTATTATATTATGCAAAAAAATTCAAATATATCCTACAAAAGAGCAAATAGCAGATATAGAAAGAGATAGTTTTTTATGTAAACTCCTTTATAATACTTATTTAGCTCAAAGAAAAGAATATTATACTTGTTACAATAAAAACATGAAAATGTCAGAACAGCGAAGTCAAATTAAGTTACTTCGTAAGCAAAATACAGATTATGCAAAAGTATA
>NZ_FQXH01000033.1 GCF_900129915.1 Tepidibacter thalassicus DSM 15285 | reverse complement strand
TGGAAAATTAGTTGCTTGATTTAAAAAAGAGAAGTGAACAAAAGTACCGTTGGCTTGCGGTATAGCATTGTAGAGATATGCTATTATGTACACTAATATTTGTAAAAATATTGAGTGTATGAATAAAATCTATAATTTTTATATATTTATTTAGATTTTTATAGATTTTATAAAGCTGCAAAATATTAATGAAAATAACAATGAGAGCAATATTGATAAATTTAAACGATAAACAGAAATCAATAATTGATAATATGATGTTAGTATTTTGCACTGCAATAAGATATTCGTTTAATAGGTTGATAGAAAGAATGGTCATAGCAAGAAGGAGCTATGGATTTAAAGAAAGAGTACCAAAGATATTAGTTGATAAGTTTATTGACGATAAAGAAAAATTTAATAAATATAATGAATGGAAAAAATGGACTGTAATAAATAAAAATATAAAAAGAAAGGTAGGTGTAAAACCTGATTTGTGGTTAATTAACAGGAAAAAATTATTAGGAATAGCAAGTTAGTTACAACTTTAAAATAGATGTATTACCTAAGTACACCTAGTAGGAAAGGCTTAGGTGATTAAGATATTTTGAGGAATGGGTAACTCCCATAATCTTGTAGGACTCTATTGGGACAATTGAACAATAGTGGCAAGACGAGATTTAGCAATGCTATCCTAGTGGTTGAATCCTGTGATACCACCACCTTATTAGTCCAGTAAGGTGAAAAATTGTATAATATAGTTAATATTAACTATTTGTACAATTTTAGAAATCAGGATTGAAAAGGATGAACGTATTTGATATTTTAAAAGAACGTGGTTTTATTAAACAAACAACTCATGAAGAAGAAATACGTGAACTTCTTGGAAAAGAATCAGTGACATTTTACATAGGATTTGATGCTACTGCAGATAGTTTGCATGTCGGACATTTTCTTCAATTAATGGCCATGGCACATCTTCAAAGAGCAGGTCATAGACCAATTGCACTTTTAGGTGGAGGAACTACTATGGTAGGTGATCCAACTGGAAAGACAGAAATGAGAAAAATGTTGACTGTTGAAGAAATTCAACATAATGCTGAGTGTTTTAAAAAGCAAATGGAGAAGTTTTTAGATTTTTCTGAGGGAAAAGCTATTATAGTGAATAATGCAGAATGGCTTATGAACTTAGAATATATTCCATTTCTTAGAGAAATAGGAAGACATTTTTCGGTAAATAGAATGTTGACAGCAGAATGTTTTAAAAGTCGTATGGAAAGAGGATTGTCTTTTCTTGAGTTTAATTACATGATTATGCAAGCTTATGACTTTTTACAAT
This sequence comes from Tepidibacter thalassicus DSM 15285, assembly GCF_900129915.1. Lineage (GTDB taxonomy): Bacteria > Bacillota > Clostridia > Peptostreptococcales > Peptostreptococcaceae > Tepidibacter > Tepidibacter thalassicus. Next base: position 16,201 of record NZ_FQXH01000033.1, on the reverse strand, counting down.
TACATAAAAAGTATGGATGTAAATTAGAATTAGGTGGAGATGATCAATGGTCTAATATTATTGCTGGAGCAGATTTAATTAGAAGAGTTGAAGGTAAAACAGCTTATGGTATGACATTTACTTTACTTACAAATAGTGAAGGTAAAAAAATGGGTAAAACAGAATCTGGTGCTGTTTGGCTTGACCCTAAAAAGACATCACCTTATGATTTTTATCAGTATTGGAGAAATGTTGCTGATGCTGATGTTCAAAATTGTTTGGCTTTGCTTACATTTATTCCGATGGATGAAGTAAGAAAATTAGGTTCTTTACAAGGTGCAGAAATAAATAAAGCTAAAGAAATTTTAGCGTATGAAGTTACAAAGATAGTTCATGGGGAAGATGAAGCTAAAAAAGCTCAAGAAGCTGCAAAAGCGTTGTTTGGAAAAGGAGCCATGGCTGGGTCTATTCCAACTACAGAAATATCTAAAGAAGAATTTGGAGAAGGTATGGATATAATAAGTATGCTTACTAGAACAAAACTTACATCTACAAGAAGTGAAGCTAGACGTTTAATACAGCAAGGTGGAATTTCAGTAAATGATGAAAAAGTGAAAGATATAAATCTTGTAATAGAAGAAGAAAATTTTAAAGATGATGGATTAATGATTAGAAAAGGGAAAAAGGTATATCATAAGGTAAAATTAGTTTAATTATAGTAACACTTTAAAGGCCTCCTCATAATATAATATGGGGGGGTATTTTTTTGAAAAAATTGTTGAAAGTAAAAAAAAGGAAAAAGTATAAAAAAATATTAAGTGGTATTATTTTTATGTTATTAATTATTATTACTGTAGTTGGATTTATATTTGTTGATAAAAAAATAAAGCCAACAGTTCAAGCAATAGCAGAATCAAAGGCGCAGGAGCTTGCAAATAGATCTATAAATAAAGCAGTGGGAGATATATTAAAAGATAAAATTAAATACGAAGAACTTATAAATTTAAAAACTGATGTAGATGGAAATATTACTATGATACAAGCAAATACTATACTTATGAATAAGATAGCGTCAGATGTAGCAATTGAAGTACAACAGCAATTAAAACAAATAAAAACAACATCAGCAAATATTCCTTTAGGTACTGCTTTTAAAAGTTCTATACTAGCAAAGTATGGACCAAAACTTAAAATAGGAGTTCAACCTGTTGGAATAGTTAATGTAGATTTTAAAACAGAATTTGATTCATCTGGTATAAATCAAACTAGACATAGAATATATCTGATAATAAAAACTAAGGTTAGAGTAATAATACCATTTACATCATCATATAAAGAAGTTACAAGTCAAATGCCAGTATGTGAAACAATAATAGTAGGTAAAGTACCTCAAAATTATGTAAATATACCAGAAAGTGAAGTTCCTAATATAATAGATGCTGGAGAATAAATAAGTCCTGTTGAAAAATAGGACTTTTTTTTATAGAGTTGAATTTAAAAGGAAACATTGATTTGTTTGTTAAATTATGGTATGTTATAGTTGTAATGAACATAAAAGAATTACAAAGCCATGAAGGTTTAAAGAGGACAAGAAGTCTTTTTATATCTTCGTGGCTTATTTTTTTGAAGGGGGGATAACTATGAAAACAAAGAAAATTATATTAGGTGGATTTTTTGTAGCATTAGGAGTTATTATTCCTATGCTGTTTCATATGGTAAAGTTAGGAGGTCCGATATTTTTACCTATGCATATACCAGTATTATTAGCGGGGTTATTATTAGGAGGAGAATATGGATTGATAGTTGGATTTTTAACACCTATAATTAGTTCGGTACTTACAGGAATGCCACCTATGATGCCGGTATTACCTATAATGACAGTAGAACTTGCTGTATATGGATTAATATCTGGTTTGTTGTTTAATAAGTTTAATTTTAATGTAATTATAAGTTTAATTATTTCAATGATATGTGGAAGAATAGGAGCGTTTATAGTTGTATATATTATGGCTAATATGTTTGGATTTGCAAAACTTAATCCTGTTATGTGGCTTAAAGGAGGAATAATAACTGGAATTCCAGGAATTGCAATTCAGATTATTTTTATTCCTTTATTAGTTAATTTAATTAATAAATCTTTAAAGGGAGGAGCTTATGAAATCACAAATTGATTTTTTCAATTCCATGGCAGATAAATGGGATGAAATTATATATATAGATGATAAAAAAATAAATTATGCATTAAATCAGCTTAATATAAAAAGTGGAGACACTATTTTGGATGTCGGAACTGGAACTGGAGTTATGATACCATTTTTATTAAATAAAATAGGTAAGAATGGAGAAATATTAGCTGTAGATATTGCAGAAAATATGCTCAATATTGCTAAGAATAAATTTAGATTTGAAAATAGAGTTAATTTTTTAAAACTAGATGTAGAACTTGAAAAAATTGAAAAGAAATTTAATTTTATAATTTGTTATTGTGTATTTCCTCATTTTAAAAATAGGGTAAACACTATAAAAAAATTAATAAATGAGAATTTGAAAGAAAATGGTAAGCTTTTAATTTTTCATCCTCAAAGTAAAGAGGATATAAATAAAATACATAAAGATGTAGATGATATTGTTGCAGAGGATAAGCTTATTGATATTAAAACTCAAAGAGAAATATTCGCTAAAAATGAAATTAAGGTAATAGAAGGAATAGATAATAATGAGATGTATATGATTATAATTGAAAGATGATATTATATAATCTAAATGAGTCCTGTTGAAAAATAGGGCTTTTTTTCTTATAATTAATTATAATTGAATTTAGACAAATATTTACATAGAGTTTTAGGAGGGTAGGTATGATAACAGGAGAATTAAAAAATAAAATAGATAAGATATGGGAAACATTTTGGACAGGTGGTATAACTAATCCACTTACAGTTATAGAACAATTCACATATTTATTATTCATAAAAGGACTTGATGAAGTAGAAACAACAAAAGAAAATGAAGCTGTACTTTTAGGATTTGATTATGAAGGAATATTTCCAAAAGATAAACAGTATATAAGATGGAGTAAATTTAAAAATTTAGAAGCATCTAAAATGTATGAAATAGTTTCAAAGGAAGTATTTCCTTTTATAAAAAATTTACATGGAAATAAAGATTCAGCATATACAAAATATATGTCAGATGCTATATTTGTGATTCCAACTCCTCAAATACTTAGCAAAATAGTTGATGGAATTGATAATATTCCTATGAAGGATAGAGATACAAAGGGCGATTTATACGAGTATTTGCTTTCAAAAGTAGCAACAGCAGGAACAAATGGACAGTTTAGAACACCAAGACACATAATCAAAATGATGGTTGAGTTAATGAAACCAACACCAGAAGATATAATAGTTGACCCTGCTGCTGGTTCTGCTGGATTTTTAGTTGCAGCTGGAGAATATTTAAGAAATAATCATAGTGATTTATTCTTAGTTCAAGGATTAAAAGAGCATTTTAATAATACAATGTTTTATGGATTTGATACGGATAGAACAATGCTTAGAATAGGAGCCATGAACATGATGCTTCATGGAGTAGAAAATCCAAATATTCAGTATAGAGATTCTTTATCTGAGCAAAACACTGATAAAGATAAATATACATTAATACTTGCTAATCCACCATTTAAGGGATCACTTGATTATGATGTAGTATCTGCTGATTTATTAAAGGTTGCTAAAACCAAAAAAACAGAACTATTATTCTTATCATTATTTATAAGGATGTTAAAAGTAGGTGGAAGATGTGCTTGTATAGTACCAGATGGAGTATTATTTGGAAGTTCTAAAGCACATAAGGCTATAAGAAAAGAAATAATAGAAAATCATAAGTTAGAAGCTATAATTTCTATGCCAAGTGGTGTGTTTAAGCCTTATGCAGGAGTTTCAACTGCTATAATTATATTTACTAAAACTGGAGCAGGTGGAACAGATAATGTATGGTTTTATGATATGAAAGCTGATGGATATTCTTTAGATGATAAAAGAAATCCTATTGATGACGATGATATTCCTGATATTATAAATAGGTTTAATAATCTTGAAGGAGAGATGGATAGAAAGAGAACAGACCAGTCTTTTTTTGTGCCTGTTGATGAAATAAAAGATAATGATTATGATTTATCTATTAATAGATATAAAGAGATTGAGTATGAAGAGGTTGAGTATGAAGAACCGAGTGTTATTTTAGGGAAGATTAAAGAGATTGAGGATGAGATAATTAAGGGGATTGAAGAGCTTGAAGGTATGATATAGGTTTTGGGTAATTAAGCAATATAATTTGTGTAGTGATGCAGGCAAAAATAACGGGAATTCATGAAAATTCCCTTATATTTACTGCATCTTTAAAGTGGTAGTTTTAGACTTATATAGAAGGATTGTGATAGTATGGGATATAAAAAAGTAAAGTTAAAGGAAATAGGAAAAATTATTACAGGTAATACCCCAAGTAAAAAGAATGATGAATATTATAACTCTAACGATATAATGTTTATTAAACCAAATGATATAAATACTGAAAAAGTGTCTATATTAGAAAATTCAATTGATTATTTATCTTGTGAAGGAGCTAAAGTTGCAAGAGTTATACCAAAAGGAAGTGTTTTTACGACTTGTATAGGAATAATAGGTAAAGTAGGAATATTAAATACTGAACAAGCAGCATTTAATCAGCAGATAAATGCTATTATTCCAGATGAAAAAGTGTGTAATAGTAAATTTTTAGCATACAATATTTTTTATAATAAAGAGAAGTTAAAAGCAATAGCAAATGCTCCTGTTGTTCCAATAATAAATAAAAAACAGTTTTCAGAATTGGAAATTCCACTTCCACCACTAGAAACTCAAAAGAAGATTGCTAATGTTCTTGATAAAGCCATGGCTCTTATTGACAAGAGAAAAGAGCAAATACAAAAGCTTGATGAATTTATTCAAAGTGTGTTTTTAGATATGTTCGGTGATCCAGTAAATAATCCTAAAGGGTGGGAAAAAGGTAAAATACGAGATATCAGTCTAAGTACTCAGTATGGAACAAGTAAAAAAGCCTCAGAGAGTAAAGGAAATTATCCTATTCTTAGAATGAATAACATAACTTATAATGGAAATTGGGATTTTTCTTCATTAAAATATGTTGAGCTTGATGAAAAAGAAAGTCAAAAATATTTAGTTTATAAAGGAGAATTATTATTTAATAGAACAAATAGTAAAGAATTAGTTGGAAAAACTGCTGTTTATAGAGAGGATAAACCAATGGCTTTTGCTGGATATTTGGTTAAACTTATACCAAATAAAAAAGCAAATAGTGAATTTATTTCAGGATATTTAAATTCAGTATATGGAAAGAAAACACTATATTCTATGGCAAAGAATATTGTAGGTATGGCCAATATTAATGCTGAAGAATTAAAGAATATAAAAATATATATTCCACCAATTGAACTTCAAAATAAATTTGCTCAAATAGTTCAAAAAACAGAAAAGCAAAAGGAACTTCTTCAAAAAAGTCTTGTGGAACTTGAGAATAATTTTAACAGCTTAATGCAAAGGGCGTTTAAAGGGGAGCTTTTTGATTAGATAAATATGTAAGTAAAGGGGGAGATAGGATGATATCAAACTTTACATTCTTACTTAATAATAAGCAGTATGAAAGTTTTGCAAATGCTTGTATAGAAGCAGAAAAGAGTATTGTTGTAAGTCCTGCAACTTGTGCAATACTTTCTAGAAGAGCTTTAGAGCTTGCTGTTAAGTGGGTTTATAGTTTTGATAGTGTGCTAAGAGTTCCTTATCAAGATAATTTATCAAGTTTAATACATGATCCTAATTTCACTTGTATAATAGATTCTAAGCTTTTTCCACTTATAAAATATATAATAAAGCTAGGAAATGTAGCAGTTCATACAAATTCAAATATAAGTAGAGAAGAAGCAATTTTATCTCTTCATAATCTTCATGAATTTGTATCATGGATAGATTATTGTTATTCAGATGAATATAGTGCTAGTGAGTTTGATGAAAATATTATTCAAAAGGGAGAAGAAAAAAGAACAAGGCCAGAGGAACTTAAAGACTTATATGAAAAATTAAGTTCAAAAGATAAAAAACTTGAAGAAATCATAAAAGAAAATGAAAAATTAAGAAAACAGTTAACAAGTAAAAGAGAGGAAAATACACAAGATTATACATTTAAAGTTGATGAAATAAGTGAATTTGAAACAAGAAAAAGATATATAGATTTAGATTTAAAGCTTGCAGGATGGGATTTTGATAAAGATATACAAGAAGAACTAAAAGTAGAGGGAATGCCAAATGACGAAGGAATTGGATTTGTAGATTATGTATTATTTGGTGATAATGGAAAACCACTTGCAATTATAGAAGCTAAAAGAACTAGCAAAGATCCAAGAAAAGGACAGCAACAGGCTAAGCTTTATGCTGATTGTATTGAGAAAAAATATAATCAAAGACCTATAATATTTTATACTAATGGATTTGAAATATACATATGGGATGATACTCAGTACCCAGAAAGACTAGTTTCAGGATATTATACGAAAGATGAACTAAGCTTATTAATAGATAGAAAAAAAATGAAGCTTCCGCTTGATAATATAAAAATAAATGATGATATATCTAATAGATATTATCAAAAAGATGCAATTATGGCAGTATGTGATGCATTAACACAAAAACAAAGAAAAACTCTTCTTGTTATGGCAACTGGAAGTGGAAAAACAAGAACGGCAATTTCAATAGTTGATGTATTAACAAGACATAATTGGGTAAAAAATATACTTTTTTTAGCAGATAGAAAAACATTAGTAACTCAAGCAAAGAATAATTTTAACAACTTACTTCCAAATCTTACTTTATGTAATTTATTAGATAATAAAGATAACCCAGAAGAAAGTAGAATGGTATTTTCAACATATCCAACTATGATGAATGCAATAGATGAAGCAAAAACAAAAGATGGTAAAAAGCTTTTTACAGTAGGACATTTTGACCTTATTATAATTGATGAATCACATAGAAGTATATATAAAAAATATAGGGCAATATTTGAATACTTTGATGCAATGCTTTTAGGACTTACAGCTACACCTAAAGATGAAATAGATAAAAATACTTATGAAGTATTTGAATTAGAAAACAATGTTCCTACATATGCTTATGAACTAGAACAAGCAGTAGAAGATGGATATTTAGTTGATTACAAAACAGTTGAAACGAAATTAAAATTCTTAGAAGAAGGAATAAAATATGATGAATTAAGTGAAGAAGAAAAGGAAATGTATGAAGATACATTTGATGATAATGTAGGAGAAGAAATAGGTAGTGAAGCCCTTAATAATTGGCTTTTTAATGACAACACAATAGACCAAGTTTTACAAACTCTTATGCAAAAAGGAATAAAAATTGAGGGTGGAGATAAACTTGGAAAAACAATAATATTTGCTAAAAATCACAAACATGCACAGCGTATTGTAGAAAGATTTGATAAATTATATCCAGAGTATAAAGGAAATTATGCAAGAGTAATAGATTATAGTGTGAATTACTATCAAACACTAATTGATGATTTTTCAACTAAAAATAAAATGCCACAAATTGCAGTATCAGTAGATATGCTAGATACGGGAGTAGATATACCAGAAGTAGTAAATTTAGTATTCTTTAAAAAAGTAAGATCAAAATCAAAGTTTTGGCAGATGATAGGTAGAGGAACAAGACTTTGTAAAGATTTATTTGGAGTAGGAGAAGATAAGAAAAACTTTTTAATATTTGATTTTTGTTCTAATTTTGAGTTTTTCAGAGCAAATCCAAAAGGAATAGAAGGAAAAATAGTTCAAAGCTTAACTGAAAAAATATTTAATATAAAAATTGATTTAATAAAAGAATTAAATCACCTAAATTATCAAACTGATGAATATATAAAATATAGAAATACATTACTAGATGAAGTATTAAATAGTATAAATTCTTTAAATGAAGATAACTTTAGGGTAAGACAACAATTAAAATATGTTCATAAATTTAAAAATAAAGATATATGGAATAATCTTTCTGTAATAGATACTAATAAAATAAAAGAACATATTTCACCTATAATAGTTCCTTTGGATGATGATGAACTAGCTAAAAGATTTGACTATTTAATGTATGCTATAAAACTTGCAAGTCTTCAAAATAAAAATGCTACTAAACCAATGAAAAGTGTAATTCAAACAGCTCAATCATTATCAAAACTAGGTACAATACCTCAAGTTGTTGAGAAAAAAGATATAATAAATAAAGTTCTTACACAAGAATTTTGGGATGAAGCAAATATTTTTGATTTAGAAATGGTAAGAGAAGCTTTAAGAGATTTAATAAAATTTATAGAAAAAAAATCAACAAAAGTTTACTATACTAACTTTGAAGATGAAATACTAGAAGTAAGTGAAAATGAAGCATTATATTTTTCTAATGATCTTCAAAGTTATAGAAAAAAAGTAAATCAATATCTAAATGAACATAAAGATGATTTAGCTATATATAAACTTAGAAATAATAAAAAACTTACAAAACAGGATTTAAAAACACTAGAACATATTCTATGGACTGAACTTGGAAGCAGAGAAGACTATGAAAAAGAATTTAAAGATACACCAATAACTAAACTTGTAAGACAAATTGTAGGACTTGATATAAAAGCTGCAAATGAAGCGTTTTCAGAGTTTTTAACAAATGAAAATTTAAATGCAAATCAAAGTAAATTTGTAAAACTTATAGTTGATTATATTGTTAAAAATGGTGTAATGGATAAAAAAGTATTACAAGAAGAACCGTTTAGAACAGTAGGAAGTATAGTTGAATTATTTAAAGATAATATGGATACTGCAAGAAAAATAATAAGTGTAATAGATGAAATAAATAATAATTCAATTGATATAGTTGGAGCATAATAACAAGTAAATACTTCAAAGCAATGTAAAAAAACAATTCCCCTGTAATAGAGGAATTGTTTTTTTATTTTCCAAAATAGCGTTTTAATAAACCAGCAAATGCCATTCCATGTCTTGCTTCGTCTTTACACATTTCATGAACAGTGTCGTGAATAGCATCTAAGTTTAATTTTTTCGCTTTAGTAGCTAACTCTTTTTTACCCATACAAGCACCGTGTTCTGCATCTACTCTCATTTGTAAATTTTTTTCTGTGCTGTTTGTAACAACTTCACCTAAAAGTTCTGCAAATTTTGCTGCGTGTTCAGCTTCTTCCCAAGCTATTCTTTTATATGCTTCAGCAACTTCAGGGTATCCTTCACGATCAGCTTGACGGCTCATAGCAAGATACATACCCACTTCGGTACATTCTCCTAAAAAGTTTTGACGAAGCCCTTCTAATATTTCTGGATCTACATCTTTAGCTACTCCTACAAAATGTTCATCTGCCCATACTAATTCTTTATCGTCTTGTACTATGAATTGTTCTTTTGGTGCTTTACATTGAGGACATACATCTGGTGCTTCTGTTCCTTCATGTACATAACCACATACTTTACAAATAAATTTTTTCATAATAAACCCCTCCTATTAAATCTTATGTTCTTAGTAAATATATACCTAAAATAATTTAGTTTAAACATGATTTTATGTGAAAAATGGTATAAATTTTTACTAAGTTGTAGTAAAATGTATCTTGGATTTATTAAAAAAATGAGGTAGAAAGGATTAGTTTATATGGAAAAAAAATTAAAGTATAAAAGCACTATTTTATTTATATTTTTAAATATGTTGGTTGTTGGATTTACTGAGAGTATGAAAGGTGTATTTGTTCCTCAATTTAAACAAACTTTTAATGTTACTGATTCATCTATAGGATTTATGTTTTCGATTGCAATACTGGGGTATATAATTGCTACATATTTAGGAGGGATACTTTGCTCTAAATTAGGACAAAAGAAAGTACTTGTAATGTCGTTGGCTTTGATAACTATATCTTATTTTTTTACATCTATTTCTAAAAATTTTATTATGTTGTTAGTGTTTATATTTACAAGTAATATAGGAGCTGGACTTCAAGCGATTTCTATAAATTCTATTTCTCCTATTTTATTTATAGTTTATGAAGCTATACTTATAAATTTAACACATTTCTTTTATGGTTTTGGAGTGACAATAAGTCAAAGTTTTTCTGGTATGATGGTTTCAAGAGGTTTTACATTTAAACAAATATATTTTTGGAATGCAATATTATTTTTTATTTATTTTCTTTTTTCATTTTTAATAAAATTCCCTGAGGTAAAAACTGAAAAAAGAAGTTTTAGTATTTTGAATGTATTTAAAAATAAATTAGTTATATTTTTTATATTGGCTCAGGGGCTTTATGTTTTTTCTGAAATAGGATTTTTAAATTGGTTTGTTAATTTTGCTCAATATTCTTATAATTTTAGTGTGAATAGAGCTTCTTATTATTCATCTTTATTCTTTTTTATATTTACAATAGGAAGGTTAACAGGAGGTTTTGTTGTACACAAATTAGGAGTTAAAAAATCTATGATGTGTTATTTATCGATGGCTTTATTGTTTATGTGGAGTGGATATTTATTAAATTCTAAGTTTATAATATTGATTTCTATATCTGGTTTTTTCTTTTCGATAGTATTTCCTACAACTATAACTATAATAGGAAAAGTTTTCGATGAGGATACATCGTATACTATGGGGGTTATTCTTTCGTTTGTGTCAGGGGTAAATATGATACTAAATAGTATTATGGGTATTTTAAGTAAAAATTTATCTCCGTATATTGCTTTTGTTTTAATACCAATATCTCTTACTATATCTTTTGTTTTTTACATTGTAATATTTAAACAAATAAATAAGGAAGGTAGAAGTTTGTAAATTAAGCCATGGCTTTTGCTGTGGTTTTATTTATTTTTTATATAAAATTTTTATTATATATTGACCAACATGTACGTACAATATATAATAAAAATATAGACTTGTACGTACATGTTGGTTTTAGGAAATCGTTAACAAAAGGAGGGTAAATAATATGAATAAATTTTCAAAAGAAGTACGACAATTGTTAGAATATGTTGGCGGAAAAGAAAATATTGCAGCAGTAACACATTGTGTAACTCGTATGCGTTTTGTTTTAAATAATCCCCAAAAAGCTGATGTGGAAAAAATAGAAAGAATAAAAGTTGTAAAAGGAACATTTACACAAGCTGGTCAATTTCAAGTAATAATAGGTAATGAAGTGGCAACTTTTTATAATGAATTTGTAAAAAATGCAGATATAGAAGGTGTAAGTAAAGAGACAGTTAAAAAAGCTGGAAGACAAAATATGAATTTTTTACAAAGATTGATATCTCATTTAGGTGAAATTTTTTCACCATTAATTCCTGCAATTATAGTTGGAGGATTAATATTGGGTTTTCGTAATATAATAGGTGATATTAAATTATTAGAAGGAGGAACTAAATCTTTAATAGAAGTTTCTCAGTTTTGGGCTGGGGTTCATCAATTTTTATGGTTAATTGGTGAAGCGATATTCTTTTTTTTACCAGTAGGAATTACTTGGTCTATTTCAAAAAAATGGGGACAACTCAAATTTTGGGGATTGTTTTAGGAATTACTTTAGTATCTCCACAATTATTAAATGCTTATGCAGTAGCAAGTGGTGCACAACCTCCAGTTTGGGATTTTGGGTTTGTTCAAATTAAGATGATAGGGTATCAAGCACAAGTTATACCAGCAATATTAGCTGGACTTGTTTTAGCAAATTTAGAAATAAAATTACGTGATATTGTGCCATCATATATTTCTATGATAGTAGTTCCTTTTCTTGCATTAATACCAACAGTGTTATTAGCTCATGTAGTATTAGGGCCATTAGGATGGAAAATTGGTTCATTTATTTCTGCTGGTGTATATAAAGGTTTAACGTCTACGCTTGGATGGTTATTTGCAGCAATATTTGGATTTAGTTATGCACCTTTAGTTATTACAGGACTTCATCATATGACAAATGCGATTGATTTGCAGTTAATGAGTGAGATGGGAGGAACTAATTTATGGCCGATGATTGCTTTATCTAATATTGCACAAGGATCTGCAGTTCTTGGTATGATTTATTTAAATAAAGATGATGAAGAAGAAAAGCAAGTTTCTATTCCAGCTCTTATTTCATGCTATTTAGGAGTAACTGAACCTGCTATGTTTGGTATTAATTTAAAATATGTATATCCGTTTTTAGCTGCAATGATAGGATCGGCAATTGCAGCTGTAATATCAGTAGGTACAGGAGTGATGGCTAATTCAATAGGAGTTGGAGGTCTTCCAGGGATATTATCTATACAGCCACAATATATGTTGAAATTTGCTTTAGCGATGGTAATAGCTATTGTTGTACCGTTTGTATTGACTGTTTTATTTAATAAAAAGAAAATTAGATTAAAAAGCTTGAATAAAGTTACATCATAAAAAAAAGAAGGAGTTTAATCTCCTTTCTTTTTCTTTTATGTATAATTTGGAGAGGTGAGTTTTACTATGAAAGATTTTAAAAAAAGTGTGATATATCAAATATATCCTAAATCATTTAATGATTCTAATGGAGATGGCTTTGGTGATTTAAGAGGTGTTATTGAAAAATTAGATTATTTAAAGTTATTAGGAATAGATTATATATGGTTAACTCCTTTTTACATTTCTCCTCAACGAGATAATGGTTATGACGTTGAAGATTATTGCAATATTGATTCTCGATTTGGAACTATGGAAGATTTTGAAAAGTTAGTATTAGAAGCTAATAAAAGAGATATTGATATTATGTTGGATATGGTATTTAATCATACATCTACTCAGCATAAGTGGTTTAAGAATGCTATGAGCGGTGATGAGAAATATAAGGATTATTATATTTTTAAAAAATCTAAAAATGGAAAAGAACCAACAAATTGGGTATCAAAATTTGGAGGATCAGCTTGGGAGTATGTAAAAGAATTTGATGAATTTTATTTACATTTATTTGATACAACTCAAGCTGATTTAAATTGGGAAAATGAAAGTGTGAGGAAAGAAATTTTTGATATAGTTAATTTTTGGATTAAAAAAGGGGTGAAAGGGTTTCGCTTAGATGTTATTAATTTAATATCAAAACCAGATAGATATGAGGATGATTTTGAAGGTGATGGTAGACGTTTTTACACAGATGGACCTCGTATTCATAAATATTTAAAAGAATTAAATAGAGAAACATTTGGTAAATATAAAGATATTATTACAGTTGGTGAAATGTCATCGACAACAATAGATAATTGTATTAAGTATTCAAATCCTAGAGAAAAAGAATTAACGATGGTATTTAATTTTCATCATTTAAAAGTTGATTATGAAAATGGAAATAAGTGGACAATGGTGGATTTTGATTTTAAAAAATTAAAAAAAATTTTTAATTCCTGGCAAATTGGAATGCAAAAGGGTAATGGTTGGAATGCTGTTTTTTGGTGTAATCATGATCAGCCACGTGTTGTATCACGTTTTGGAGATGATAAAAAGTATCGTATAGAATCAGCAAAAATGTTAGCAACTACAATACACATGATGAGGGGAACTCCTTACATTTATCAAGGAGAAGAAATTGGTATGATAAATCCATATTTTGATAATATTGATTTATATAAAGATGTAGAATCAATTAATTATTATAAAATTTTAAAAGACCAAGGTAAAGATGAAAAGGAAATAATTAAAATTTTACAGGCAAAATCGCGTGATAATTCTCGTACTCCAATGCAATGGGATATTAGTGAAAATGCTGGATTTACAACGGGAACGCCATGGATATCGATTGGTAATAGTTATAAAAAAATTAATGTTAAATGTGCATTAAATGATAAAAATTCAATTTTTTATCATTACCAAAAATTAATTAAATTAAGAAAAAAATTTGATGTTATTTCATATGGGGAGTATAAACCTATATTAGAAGAACACGAGTGTATATTTGCATATGTGAGAAATTACAAAAAAGAAAGTTTATTGGTAATAAATAATTTTTATCCTAAAGAAACTATATTTGAATTACCATCTCGATTAAATTTAGATGAATATAAAAGTGAAATTTTAATTTCAAATTATAATGATTCTCCTTTGAATTTTGTTAAAATTAAATTAAGACCATATGAATCTATTGTTTATTATATTGAAAAATAGTATTTAAGATGTTAAAATACCTTAAGGTGATAAAATATGGTTAGTAAATATTTGGCTATTTATAATGAAATTATGAGTAAAATAGAAAATGGAAGGATTGAATGTAATACAAAACTTCCTTCTGAAAATGATTTGATGAGAGAATATAATGTATCTAGGGATACAATAAGAAAGGCGCTTAATTTATTAGAACAAAATGGATATATACAGAAAATAAAAGGGAAAGGTTCTTTTGTATTAGATATTAATAAATTTGATTTTTTGGTATCAGGGTTGACAAGTTTTAAAGAATTATCTGAGAAAATAGGTGTAAAGTCAAATACAATCGTTAAGGAATTAGAATTGATTAGGCCGGATAAATTTTTAATGAATCAATTAAAAGTATCTAAAGATGATGTTATTTGGAAAGTTGTGAGGGTAAGAGAAATCGGAGATAAAAAAATTATTTTGGATAAAGATTTTTTAAATAAAAAGTTTGTACCTTTGTTAACTAGAGATATTTGTGAAAATTCAATATTTGAATATATTGAAAATGATTTAGGACTTAAGATTAGTTTTGCAAAAAAGGAAATTACAGTTCAACAGGCTACGGAAGAAGATAAAAATTATTTAGATTTAGAAAATTATAATGTGATTGTAGTTGTAAAAAATTATATTTATTTAGATGATATGAGTTTATTTCAGTATACAGAATCTAGACATAGACCTGATAGATTTAAGTTTGTGGATTTTGCTAGGAGAAATTGTTAATAAATAAAATATTAAACTTATCGAAAGACAAGGGGGAAGTAATGAAAAGCGTCTATGAAAAAATCATAGATGCTTTTTATTGTAAATAAAATATTGAGTAAAGGGTGGTTGGATTGAAAAGAATAATTTTTTGTATATTTATATTGGGTTTGTCGTTAGGAGTAATAATATCTTCTTCGTTAAATCTTATATACAGTAAAAACAACGTCAAAATAGAAGAAACTGTAAATAACCATTTGGAAATAAAAGAGAAAAATAAAGAGAGAGAAAAAAAACAACCAAAAAAAGAAGAAGAGTATGTTACTATTAAAATTGAAAATGGATATACTTGTGATGAAATTTCAGAACTATTATATAAAAAAGGATTGATAAATAACAAAGAAGATTTTAAAATTATGTTTAATTTAAAAACATTAGATATTTTTAAATCAGGTCAAGCTTTAACTAATAGAGGATTGATAAGCAGAGGGTGGCAAATTAATACTTTATTAAATATTTTGGGGAAAAATTATGATAAGGTATTAAATGTACTTTATGATGAAAATTTGATTAATGATAGAGAGAGTTTTGATTTTTTCTTAAGTATATTAAAGGAAACTAGACGAATAATTCCAGGTCAAAAAACAATTAAAAAAGGTTCTAGTATTAATGAAATTATCGAAATATTGACAAATTAATTTTTATAAAAAAAATAATGAATTTTAACACGATTAGCAGAAGTCTCCCATCCTCTATAGGTGGGAGATGAATGCGTAAACACAACTTGCTTCTATTATTTTTTTGTGCTAAAATAAAGTTAGTAGTAAATAATAGAAATGAGTGATAGTAATGAAATTAGATACAAATAATCATTCAGTATTCTTATTACATTATCATCTTGTATTAGTTATAAAATACAGAAGAGAAGTAATAAATGATGATATAAGCAATAGACTAAAAGATATATTTGAGAAAATAAGTCCAAATTATAATATAACTATCCAAGAATGGGAATATGACAAAAACCATGTTCATGTATTATTCAAAGCACATCCAAATAGTGAATTATCAAAATTTATAAATGCTTATAAAAGTGCGAGTAGTAGACTTATAAAAAAAGAGTTTCCTCAAATAAAGAAAAAGTTATGGAAAGAATATTTTTGGTCAAGAAGTTACTGCTTACTTACAACAGGTGGTGCACCTATAGAAGTAATAAAGAAATATATTCAGAGTCAAGGTGA
>NZ_FQXH01000009.1 GCF_900129915.1 Tepidibacter thalassicus DSM 15285 | reverse complement strand
TTTTTATTATAACAAGTATAATATTCTTTTCTTTGAGCTAAATAAGTGATATTACCCATGTTTTACCCATTTTCAGTAATAATTTTTTAACATTTATAACAATAAAAAAAGAGCCTTTAGTTAGGCTCTAATTTATTAGTTTATACACTTATTTACTTTTATTTTTCTCAATCAAACATCTCATTTCCTCTATACTTAAAACGTTATCTTTTTCTCTATGAATCATTCTATGACAATTAGCACAAACAGGAATCAAATCAGTTTTTGGGTCAATTTTAGTTTCACTCTCTAAACTACTTAGAGGCTTTATATGATGTATCTCAATATAACCTCTACCTCTCTTTCCATAAAACTTTTCAAAATCAAAGTTACATATCTTACATTTAGTACCATGATACTCAATAGCTTTTCTCCTATTCTCAGGGTTTCGTTCATACTTTTTACCATAATAGTATTTTACTTTACCTTCTGTATTATTTTCTTCATTATATTCTTTAGTACCTGTATTATCTTCAGTTTCTTCTGAATCTAAATCTTTATATATGTTATCTGGAATAATAAAATCAACAATATATATATCTTTTTTATATTTTTCAAATCTAATCTTTGGTAAGTTAATACCCATTATATCCTGTTGGGTACTAAACAAATCATAATATTCAGGTAATGTATTTTTTATCAAATCTCTAAAATCAGCTTTCCATATAATTCTTGACCTTGGATCTTCTAAGTTATCTAATTGAAAATTAGCTAAATACTCTTTATCCTTATGTACTAACTTAATTAGTTTTTGTTCTCCCCTACCTAACGAATTATCAAAAAAACTTCTTATGTTCATGGGTACACCTGTTCCATTGTAAAGAAAAACTGATTTATCTACAGTTTTTAATAGTATATCCTCACTTAATAATTCCCATGAATTAAACACTTTATTTTGTACTCGGACTATTTTAACATTATTTTGTTGTAAAATTTTTATTGCTCTTTCATTTCCTAAATCTGTATTACGCCATCTTCCTCTTCCTACTCTAATCCATAATTTATTCTCTTGTCGTAATTTACCTTTTTTTACATTCTCAGTTTCTCTATCAAATTGACCTCTTATTACTGATGCTTGAAAAGATGCATAATCTTTTGGTAAATAATTTGTAGAAATAATTGGGGGAAATATCTTTCTTAAATTATCTTCAATATTATTAAGAGTGGTTAAATCATCATCTAATTCTGACATAAAATATAAACACACTAATAACCTTTCTTCATTATTACATTTTTCCATAATTGGATAAAGCACTTCTATGTATTCATCTTTTATACCTTTTAGATATTCAACTTCTAAAATTTTCATTTTATCTCCCTCATTCTGTTAATAATATTTATTATAATGGCAACCATTCTCTAACTTCTTTTAATCCTTTATATGTCTTTTTCCATATACTATTTTCTTCAAGATAATCTAAACCTTTCATAGTAATTTTAGCGTCCTTAATAAATATGGCATGTGCCTTGTTACCAATGCCCCCTCTAACAACTGATGAATTCTTAATAAGTCCTTCATCCTCCATCATTTCAATTATATTTGCAAACTCTTCTTTTTCAATACCATAGTCTTTCCAATGTGGTCTATTTTCCCCCTTTTGAATTTCTGTTAATATACTATAGATTATCTTTCTTGTTTTACTCATATCCAATCCCCCTTTATATTCTTTTAATTTAATTATATTCCAATCATTGTAAAATTTAAAGAAAAAGAGCCTCTTTTATGGCTCTTTGATAAGTGATTTATATTCAATTATTTGTATTATAGATATAGTCGCCTCTTATTTTTTCACTATCTGTGAAATACACTCAACATGCATTGTATGAGGAAACATATCAACTGGTTGAATTTCCTCACATTTATATCCTCTTTCATCTAAATATGCTAAATCTCTAGCAAGAGTAGACGGATTACAAGATACATAAACAACTCTCTTAGGCTCCATATTTACAATAGTTTCAAGCACCTTTTCATCACAACCTTTACGAGGTGGATCAACTACAACTACATCAGCTCTTTTTCCTTCACTATATAATTTTGGAACTACTTCTTCTGCTTTTCCAACATAAAACTCTGTATTATCTAAATTATTCATCTTAGAATTTATTTTTGCATCTTTTATTGCATCTTCTACTATTTCAATTCCATATACTTTTTTAGCTTTTTTAGCCAAAAACAACGATATAGTTCCTATTCCGCAATATATATCAAATACCACTTCATTTCCAGTAAGTTGTGCATATTCCAAAGCTCTATTATACAAAACTTCTGTTTGAATAGGATTTACTTGAAAAAACGAAAGAGAAGATATATTAAATTTAAGGTCTTCTATATAATCTTGTATTTTCCCATCTCCATATAATATTTTGTTTTCCTTTCCTAAAATAACATTAGTTTTATTTTTATTTATATTTAACACTAATGTTTTAAATCCAGGTATATTCTCTTTTAAAACATGTATTAATTCTTTGCTATGCGGAAGTTTTTTTCCGTTAGCTACAAGTACTACCATAACTTCTTTAGTTTTAAATCCTACTTTAGTAACTAAATGTCTTAATAACCCTTGATGAGTTTTTTCATTATATACACTTATTTTAAATGTATTTATATATGTTTTTATTATTTCTACTATTTTATCATTAATCTCATGTTGTATTATGCATTTTTGCGTAGGTATTATTTCATGACTTTTCTTTTTATAAAAACCAAGTACAGCTTTATTATCTACTTTCCCTATCGGGAACTGTGCTTTATTTCTATATCTAAAAGGACTATCCATTCCTATAGTATCGTGAATTTTTATATCATCTAATTTACCTATTCTCTTTATAGTTTCTCTAACTAAATTAGTCTTAAGTTCTAATTGTTTTTTATAATCAAGATGCATTACTTGACATCCACCACAATCGCCTAATTCATCAGGACATTTTTTACTTATTCTAAAAGGAGATTTTTCTATAAATTCTACTATTTTACCCTCAGCATAATTTTTCTTCGATTTTATTATATTAACCTTTATTTTATCTTGTATAAGACCTCCTTCAACAAATACCGTAAATCCTTCATATTTTCCTATTCCAACTCCGCCATGGCCAATATCTACTATATCAACAATATAATTTTTTCCTTTTTCTAACATACTCGCTCTCCTTACTTTGATATTTTCTTTAACTAATATACCAAAAAATAAAAGGGCTATAAAGCCCTACACAAATAAATCTTTACTTTTATATCCTCTATATCCTTGAATTATTGCAAATGTTAAAAGTATAAATGCAAGTATTGGCGGTACTATAACCAATGTCTTAGCTACTGAAATTGACTTTCCTGTAGCTTGTATAACTTGAGAAATTGCCTCTTGATAATTAGAAAATACATAAATTCCGTATCTTATCCATATAAAAGAAGTCATAAGTGCAACTGGAATTACTGATAAACTCATATAAAGCCCTGTTATTGATCTATTTCTCACTCCTCTTATACCTAAAAATATTGGAACAAAAAATACAGCCGGAAGAATAAATCCAAAATATTGAGGAGATAAAGCTAAGAAAAGAACTGCTGTAAACAAAAAACTTCTAAAATACTTATTAATATAATTTGAATTCCCTTGAAAATCTGCTTTTGCTGCTTTTAAATATCTTATGTATGCTTCAATTTTATCTGAATTTTCCTTTGAATTTTTGTTTTCTTTAATTTCTCTTACAAGATCTTTTCCTTTCTTGCAAAGCGAATCATAAATATTACTCAAATTTGTAGGTATATCTAAATTTTCATATTGATTTAAAATACTAGATATTTGTTCTAAATATTTTTCACGTTTAAAATCTTTAATGCTCTTTAAATTTTTTATCATATCAAGCAATTGTTTCAATGTAATTGTTAATGTTAAAGCTTTCAACTAATTCACCTCCAATAACTCGGTAAAAATTCAGAAAATAACTTCAATTCATTTTACCACATTTTATATATATTTAAAACCCCACCGTTATCGGCGGGGTGTATATTTAATTATTTATTTTTTTCATGTTTCAAAAGAGGTCTTAATGTAACAGCAATTGCTATAAATATAATAGTCCATGCTGTCCCCAAAAATCCCATTGCTGCTCCAGTCATAATATCCCTCCTCAAAATTATAAACGTATAGAAACTTTATTTTCATCAAGTTCTTTACCGTATTTATTACTTATAGATTTATATGATTGAACAAATCCAAATAACAATACTCCAACTACAACTATTCTAGCTGCATTAACCCATGGAATTAATACAGGTGTTTTAGCAACAAAGTCTGGAATTGCCTTAAAATATCCTGCTTTAATATAATCCAAAGTAGAGAAGAATAATAAAGTAATAGCAACAACCGGAGTTAAAAATCTGTGGAATATATTGAAAAACCATTCTGGTATTTGCCATATTCCTCCTTTGTTCATTTCTTCTAATGCCTTATGTCCCATCAACCAAGCTGCGGCAATAACTTCTATCACTCCTAATACTACTAGCAAATACACACCTACCCAGTTATCTACTTCTGTCAAATAAGCAAGATCTGCTGTTTTAGTCAATATTGGCTCAAGTCCAACAGGAAGACCAACTATTATATAACCAAAGAATACATACCAAGCAGCTTTACTTCTTTGAACTCCTAAATCTTCTTCCATTAACGCAACTAAGTAGTTATACATCGCTATAGCAGAAGTAAATCCTGCAAAGAATAACAATAAGAACCAAAGAGATCCAAATATTTGACCTCCAGCCATTGTTCTAAATACATTAGGAAGTGCTATAAATGCAAGACCAACACCTTGACCAACTCCATCTGGTCCCATAAATGCATAAGCTATTGGAATAACGGCAGTTCCTCCAAGTATAACTTCAGCAAATTCATTTAATGAAACTGTTGCAAGTGATGATACAACAACATCATCATCTGGTTTTAAATAAGAAGCATAATTACATATGATACCCATTCCTATAGATAACGTAAAAAATACTTGACCTGCAGCAGCAATTGCTGACTTCCAACTAAAAGAAGTAAAATCTGGGTTCCATATATAATTAAGTCCTTTAAGAGATGACCAATCTGGATTTACTGGACTCCCTATTGTTAAAGATCTTATTGCAAGAAGTATTCCAAAAGTATAAAGTACAGGCATCATAAGTTTTGCCCAAGCTTCTATACCTTTTTGAACTCCACGCATAACAGCAAATGCAAGTCCTGTTAGCGCAATTATCCAAAAAGTAAATACCATTGTCGGATTTTGAACATAATTGACAAATACTTCACCAGTAGATTTAGCTGTATCCATATACCCACCAGTAATTGATAAAAATCCATATCCCAATGTCCATCCTATAATATGATTATAGTATGAATTGACAAGTAATGTTACTCCAAATGCAATAGCTCCTGCTATCGCTCCTATTATTGCAGCATTTTTAGGTTTTGTTCCTTCCCTAGCTTGTAAATAAACCATTGGACCAAGTGTTCCATGGCCATACTTACCACCATAGCGTCCAAGATTCCATTCAATAAGCATAACAGGTATACCAATTATAATAAGTGCAGCAAAATATGGAATCATGAAAGCTCCGCCACCATTACTAGCGGCTTGATACGGGAATCTCCAAAAGTTACCAAGACCTATAGCATTCCCTGCCATGGCCAATATAAGTCCTATCTTGGATCCCCAATTTTCTCTTGAACTTGACATATAAATATCCCTCCTTTTATTTTATAAAATATGTTTTATATATATGTATATGTGTTTTTTGTAGTTTTTATACACACTACATATATTTAGTTATTATTATACTATTGCCAATTGTATTAATCAAATGATTTTTAAAATTTTTCTGAAATTTAATTTTTAACAATCAAAAAATCCCAATTTAAATAAAACTGGGATTTTTTATGAATATATATTATATTTTAAATTTACTTATTTCACTACTTAATTTAACAGCAAGTTGACTTAACATATCTGATGCGCTTGCAACTTCTTCTACAGCACTTACCTGCTGTTGCATTGATGCACTAACTTCCTGAGATCCTGCAGCTGTTTCTTCAGATACAGCTGAAATACTTTCAATTGATTTAACTATATTTTCTTTATCATTATTTATATCATTAACATATTCTCCAATCAATTTAATTTTTTGTGTAATTTTATCGATCGAATTTCTAATTATCTCAAAAGAATTATTGACATTAACTACTGCATTTGATTGTTTAGTATTACTTTCTTTAACTTCATTCATAATATCTACAGTTTTACTAGTATCATTTTGAATATCAGTAATAATATTTTTAATTTCATTTGCTGCATTACTCGAACTTTCTGCAAGTTTTCTTATTTCATCTGCAACCACAGCAAAACCTTTTCCAGCTTCTCCTGCACGTGCTGCTTCAATCGATGCATTAAGTGCTAATAAATTAGTTTGTTCAGCTATAGAACTTATTGTATCTAATATCTTAACTATATTTTCAACTTTACCATTAAGTTCAAATATTGCATTTTGAGCTTTTTGTGTACTTTCATTGTTTAATTTTGTCGTTTCTTTTAATTCTTTTACAACTTGAGCACCTCTTAAATTGACATCATTTACTTCATTAACATTATCTAACATATCATTTGTATTTTCTGAAAGCTCATTTAATTTATTTGCAAGATTAGAAGTTAATATCGCTCCCGTTTCAGCTTCACTTGCTTGTTCTAATGCTCCTTTTGATATCTCACTAATAGTTCTTGATACCTCTTCAACTGAAGCACTAGTCTGTTGTGCATTTGTTGCCAGATTTTGCGCAGATAGACTCACTTCCTCCGATACCTGCTTTACATTATTTACAAGTCTACCTATCTCATCAAGCATTTCATTAAAACCTTTTCCTATTTGTCCTATTTCATCTTTATCATCTAAATTACACCTAACTGTAAAATCTCCTTCTTTTGCTTTTTTCATATTATATAAAAGAACATTTATAGATTTTGTTAAATTTGCAGCAAATTTTACAGCTATAAAAACAGCTACCACTACTGAAACTAATCCTACAAGCAATGTATTATTAAATAAAACCTTAGTATTATCTTTTATTTCATCAGAATAAATACTTACTAAAACAACCCATCCCATTTTATTTATCTTTGTGAATAAACCAATTTTTTCTTGAATAATTCCTTTTTCATTTATCTCATATTCTACTGTTCCTTCTTTAGATTCTTGTATTTTTTTTCTAAGTTTTTCTACTTTTACAGGACTTCCTATAAGAGATTTATTTTTGTGCGTAACAATATTTAAATTTTTATCTAACAAAACAGCATAACCATTTTTCCCAACTTTAAGTCTATTTACTTTGTTTGAAAGAGAATTTAATGATATATCTATAGATAGTACCCCTACAAATTCATTTGCCCCTAAAAGATTATATACAGGAATTGAAACTGTAGTAACCATTTTCCCTGAAATTGAACTTTTATGAGGATTTGACCAAACTATACCATCTTTATCTACAGCATCTTTATACCACTGCATTTGAGTTGGATCATACTCTACAGATAATTCATTTTCGGGATACACATACATATTTTTATTATTTGTACCTAAATATATACATTCAACAGATGGATGCGCATATTTAAAACTCTCAAAACTCTTCATCATATAATCTTTAGCTGTTGGAGTACTCAATATTCTTTGAACATTTGGATCTCGAGATATTTGAATAATATTATATTCATTTTCTTCTATAAAAGTTACAATATTTTCCTTTATTTGTTTAACCATTTCAAAAGAATCTTCTTTTAATTGATTCTCTAAAATAGAAGTAGATTTTAAATATGTATTTACCCCCAAAACACCTAACGGTATACTTATTAGCAAAGTAAATGTTATAACTAACTTAAATATTAATCCTCGATTAAATTTCAGCATATCAAACAACTCCTTTCTTAAAAATTATAATTTACTAAACTAGATAATTTATTTTCTATTCCAATTAAATACGTTTCCCAAATATATTCAATATGCTTAATATCAAATTTTTTATCATATATGAGCATAGCAAAACTTCCTTTAAGAATACATATATATGAATATATGATATTATCTAAATCTTCCTCTGAAATATCTTCAATTTTAATTTCCTTACATATAATTTCTAAAATACTATTGTAAATCAATTTATCAATATTTTTGAGTTTAATCTTTATTTTTTCTCTCAATTCAAATGGAGGAAAAAATACAATAGAACTCCAAAATCCTATTCTTACAGAATTTTTATAAAAATACTCTATAAACTCTTTCAAAAATTCAAAAAGATTGCTTTTTATATCCTTATTTTTCATATTTAATAATATCTGATTAATATAAGCTTCAAATTTAATTATTTCTTCATTTAACACTGAAAAAAATATTTCTTCTTTACTTGTAAAATGACCGTATATGGAAGGTTTTTTTATTCCAACTTTATATGCAATTTCAGATAAACTTGTCCCTTCATACCCTTTTTGAGCTAAAAGCTCTAGAGTTACTATCTTTATTTTTTGTGCTGTCATTTAAAGCCCCCTCAATTATTAAACTTTAATTTTATTGGTTTAATATATATATCGTTCATCCTTCCAAATAGTTTAATTATTTTATTGCTGTTGAAATATTTTCCTCATTAAACAAAAAGAGTAAGCATCAGCTTACTCTTTTTTTATTATAATACTCTTGTATTTCCTTTATATACCACTCCACTTACAGAATCTACAGTAACAACATCTCCATCTTTTAATATTTTCGTAACATTTTTAGCTGAAACTATTACTGGTTTTTCTAAATTTAATCCAACTATAGCAGCATGACTTGTTATTCCACCTTCTTCAGTAATAACAGCTCCTGCTTTTTCAATATACTCATTCATATCAGTATCTGTTAATACAGTAACTAATACATCTCCTTCGTTAAATTTACCCTCTAATTCTTTAGCATTTCTTACAACACAAACCTTTCCTGTAACTGACTTTTTACCAACACCTATACCTTTAGTTAACATTTCACTAACAACATGAACTTTAATTAAGTTAGTTGTTCCTGCTACTCCTACTGGAACTCCAGCTGTTACTACAACTAATTCTCCAGCTTTTATATATCCAGCTTCAAGCGATGCTTTTATAGCATTATCTACAACTTCATCAGTTGATTCTCCTGCTGTAGTTAAAACAGGATATACACCCCAACTAAGCGCAAGTCTTCTCATTACTTTTTCACAATGTGTAGCTGCTATTATCGGAGCTTCTGGTCTAAATTTAGATACCATTCTAGCAGTATGTCCAGAAGATGTAGATGTAACTATTGCTGAAGCTTTTAAGTCAATTGCAGTTGTGCATGTAGCATGACTTATAGCATTTGTAACATTAACTTCATTTAATCCCTTGCTCTTTAATATTTCGTTATAGTTAAGTGACTCTTCTGTTCTTTTTGCTATTGTCGCCATTGTTTTAACAGCCTCAACTGGATATTTTCCTGCTGCTGTTTCTCCAGAAAGCATTATTGCATCTGTTCCATCGTAAATTGCATTAGCAACGTCTGTAACTTCAGCTCTAGTAGGTCTTGGATTTCTTATCATAGAATCAAGCATTTGAGTTGCAGTTATAACCGGCTTTCCTAATTGGTTACATTTTTTAATCATCATTTTTTGAGCTATAGGTATTTCTTGTGTTGGTATTTCAACACCTAAATCTCCTCTAGCTACCATAAGTCCGTCTGAAACCTCAAGAATTTCATCTATATTGTCAACACCTTCTTGATTTTCAATTTTAGATATTATTTGAATATCTGTTGCATTATTAGCTTCAAGTATTTCTCTTATAGCAAGAACATCAGAAGCTTTTCTGACAAAAGATGCAGCTATAAAATCTATTCCTTGTTCTATCCCAAATTCTATATCTTTTCTATCTTTTTCAGTAATAGCAGGAAGATTTATTTTTACACCTGGAACATTTACGCCTTTATTATTTTTAACTATTCCTGCATTTTCAACTATACAAACTATATCTTGATCTTTTATTTCTTTTACTTTAAGTCCAACAAGTCCATCATCTATAAGTATAGTGTCTCCTACTTTTACATCATCTATAAGTCCCTTATAACTTACTGTACACTTTTCTTTAGTTCCAATAACATCTTCCATTGTAATAGTAAATGTTTGTCCTTCTTCTAATAAAACTTCTGGTTCTGCAAATTTTCCAGTTCTTATTTCTGGTCCTTTTGTATCTAAAAGTATTGCTACAGATTTTTTTAATTCTTCTCTTAATTCTTTTATTGTTTTAATTCTTGCTCCATGTTCTTCATAATCACCATGAGAGAAATTAAGTCTACATACATTAAGCCCATTATTTATAAGCTCTTTTAAAACTTCTTTCTTCTCACTTGCAGGTCCTATTGTACAAACAATTTTAGTTTTTTTTCCTATCATCAATTCATCCTCCTTAAAATTTTTATGGCTTAAAATACTTTTATATAGATAATATATCAACTAACTTATATATTTCAGTATTTAATTTTCTTTCCATGGCTAAAGCCTCATGTATATCTACATCTATTATTTCATTGTTTTTTATACCTACAACTCTTGAAGATTTTCCTTCAAGTAAAAGTTCAACAGCTTTAGCTCCCATTTGACTTGCTATTATTCTGTCAAATGCACTTGGACTTCCTCCTCTTTGTATATGTCCAAGAATTGTAGCTCTAGATTCAATTCCAGTCTTTTCTTTTATCTTATCAGCTAATTTTTGAGCTCCTCCAACTCCTTCTGCAAGCATAATAATACTGTGTTTTTTTCCTCTATTTTTGCTTTGAATTAATTTTTTGCATATTTCATCTTCATTATACCCAGCTTCTGGAATTATTATAACTTCAGCCCCACCTGCAAGTCCTGCGTATAAAGCTATATCTCCACAATGTCTTCCCATAACTTCAATTATACTTACTCTTTCATGTGAAGATGACGTATCTCTTATTTTACTTATTGCATCTATTACAGTATTAAGTGCTGTATCAAATCCTATTGTATAGTCAGTATAAGCTAAATCATTATCTATAGTTCCAGGAATCCCTATAGCTGGAAATCCCATTTCACTTAATTTCTGAGCTCCTTGAAAAGAGCCATCTCCTCCTACTACAACAAGTCCATCTATCCCAAATACTTTAAGTACATTTAGAGCTTTTTCTCTTCCTTCTTCTGTTTTAAATTCTAAACATCTAGCAGATTTAAGTACTGTTCCACCTCTATGTATTATGTCTCCAACAGAAGATAAATCCATTTCAAATAAATCTCCATCTATTAATCCTCTATACCCTCTGTTTACTCCAAAAACTTTACAGCCATTGTATATTGCCGATCTTACTACAGCTCTTACTGCAGCATTCATTCCTGGAGCATCTCCACCACTAGTTAAAACAGCTATTGTCTTCATACATTTACCTCCTATTTCCCTAGGGACATTAAATGTCCCTGTATGTTATTTTTTATCCCAGTATATTTAAAAAAATATAATAAACTACTTTTTTCAACTACATTCTTCAGTAAAATATATTATAACATAATTTTAAATATTTTTTAAACTTATATTTTTGATTTTAACATTTTCTTCTCCTAGTAAATTTTGAAGCTCATCTAGCAAATTTTCATTTATCTGTACCATCAAGTTTTTTTCACCTTTAAAGGCTCTTTTACTCTTTTCACAATACAAATAAGTCAATGAGTTCCCTTTATATTTACTTAATATATTTTTTACATCAATTAAAACATTCTTATCTGATATATCTTTTATTTTTATCCAAAGAGCTCTGTCTTCTATTTTTATAATTTCTTCAAATTCATTAGCTATAATTTTTGCATTTTCATCTTCTTTTATACTAAGTTTTCCTTTCACATAAACAATAGCATCTTCTTTTATTAAATCAGAATACCTTTGTAAAACCCTAGGGAATACTATTATTTCAATACTTCCATATAGATCTTCAAGTTCTATAAAAGCCATTATATCATTTCTCTTTGTAGTTTTTATAGTCTTATTTATTATTATTCCACCAATTGTTACATCTTTATTATCATATTTAAAAAACTCTTCGTAGTTTTCTTTAACTTGTGATAATACATTAATATTTATACTACTATTTAGTTTAAGTTCTCTTTCATATTGTGACAATGGATGTCCACTTATATACATTCCTAAAACTTCCTTCTCTAAAGAAAGTTTTTCTTTTTCTTTAAATTCTGATACTTTAGGTAAAATATAAATATTTTCTTCTTCATTTGCCATATCAAATAAAGATACTTGTCCAACTAAATTTTTCTTTCTATCCATTGCTATACTTTCAAGTATTTTTTCAAATCCAGCCATAAGTTGTGCTCTGTTGGGATTTATACTATCAAATGCACCGCATTTTATAAGAGATTCTATAACCCTTTTATTTAAATCTTTAGAATCAACTCTTTTACAAAATTGAATAAAATCACTGAATTCACCATTTTGTTCTCTCTCAACTATTATATCCTTTATAACATTCACCCCTACATTTTTAACAGCTTCAAGCCCAAATCTTATGTTATTTCCTTCTACTGAAAACTTTCCAAAGCTTTTATTTATATCAGGCTTTAAGACATCAATTCCAAGAGTATTACACTCTCTTATATATTCAACCACTTTATCTGTATTGCCCATTACACTGGTAATTAAAGCCGCCATAAATTCCACTGGATAATAAGCCTTTAGGTATGCTGTTTGATAACCTAAAACTCCATAAGCTGCAGCATGAGATTTGTTAAAAGCATACTTTGCAAAATCTATCATATCATCATATATTTTATTAGCTATACTTTCATCTACTCCATTTCTCACACAACCAGGAATTTCTATATTGCCATCTTCATCTAATTTCCCATATATAAAGTACTGCCTTTCTTGCTCCATTATATCCATTTTTTTCTTACCCATGGCACGTCTAACAAGATCACTTCTTCCATAAGAATAACCTGCTAGTTCTCTAACTACCTGCATAACTTGTTCTTGATAAACTAAACACCCATAAGTTACATTAAGTATCGGCTCAAGCTTTGGATGAATATATTTTATATCCTGAGGATTATTCTTGTTTTTAATATATGCAGGAATTGAATCCATAGGTCCTGGTCTGTATAACGATATTCCAGCTATTATATCTTCAAAATTATCTGGCTTTAATTCTTTCATAAACTGCCTCATGCCAGCACTTTCTAATTGAAATACACCAAGAGTATTACCCGAACTTAAAAGTTCATACACTTTAGGATCATCATAATCTATTTTAGAAAAATCTATTTTTATACCATGATTTTTATATATCAACTCTATAGCATTCCTTATCACAGTCAACGTTCTAAGTCCTAAAAAGTCCATTTTTAAAAGACCTAATTCTTCTAAAATAGTCATTGTAAATTGAGTTGTTATTGAATTTTCATGCATATAAAGAGGTACATAACTATCTACTGATTCTTTAGATATAACAACGCCTGCTGCATGAGTTGAGGCATGTCTTGGCATCCCTTCAAGTTCTCTTGATATATCTATAATTTCTCTTACAACTTTATCTTCGTCATACATTCTCTTTAAATTTTTATTAACTTCAAGAGCTTTGTCTATTGTCATACCTAAAGCAAATGGAATTTCCTTTGCTATTTTATCTACATCAGCATAACTTACATCAAGTACTCTTCCAACATCTCTTATTGCAGCTTTTGCACCCATTGTTCCAAATGTTATAATTTGAGCAACATGATCTTCGCCGTATTTTCTTTTTACATAATCTATTACTTCTTCTCTTCTCTCATAACAGAAATCAATATCAATCCTTTATACCCTTCTCTTTCAAGAGGGAGTAGACCATATCTTTCCCCTCAGCATAACCTGTTAGGGGATGCCCCGCTTCGAACTCTTTATGAGCCCTACGTCCCTTTGGACTGGTCGTTGAACTTTCTCCTATTCGGAGCTTAGCTGCTGATTATCCAATTCAACCAATTTTTAAGCATTCACGCCTAGGCTTGTTTCATCCTTACGTTGTAGCTTGGTTGACTCTAAGGACTTCCCAGCAATTCAAGGCACTTTAACTATAATGTTTCCATTATAGACGACTGTGTATTATATTGCATAATTCTTTATATCTATTACATTATGCAATATATTTACAATCTGGCATGGATACTCTTTCTGGGTTTAAGAACCTTTCAAATATAAGACCGTATTTTATAGGATCTATATCTGTTATTTTAAGTACATAAGCAACTATAGAACCTGCTGCACTACCTCTTCCCGGTCCTACCATTATATTGTTTTCTTTAGCAAAATTTATAAAATCCCAAACAATCAAAAAATACTCAACATACCCCATATTTTCTATTACATTCAACTCATAATTAAGTCTTTCTATTATTTCATTTGATGGATTTTCAAACCTCTCTTTTAGTCCATCCATACAAAGCTTTCTCAAATAACTGCTTGGGGTAAATCCATCTGGAACTTTATATTTTGGAAGATGTATTTGATTAAAATCAAATTCTAAATTACATCTATTCGCTATCTTAACTGTATTTTCCAAAGCGTCTGGTACATAAGAAAATAAATCATACATTTCCTCTTTTGATTTTAAATAAAATTCATCAGTTTCAAATTTCATTCTATTTTCATCTTTAAATGTCTTTCCAGTTTGAATACAAAGAAGTATATCGTGTATTTTCGAATCTTCTTTACTTACATAATGAACATCATTTGTAACAACAAGAGGTATTCCTGTTTCTTCTGATAATTTAATAAGACTCAAATTAACTTCTCTTTGCTCTTTCAATCCATGATCTTGAAGTTCTAAATAAAAATTATCTTGCCCAAATATGTCATTTAACTTAAGAGCTATTTTTTTCGCCTTTTCATAATTTCTATTTAACAAACTTTGCTGAACATCTCCTCCAAGACAAGCTGAAAGAGCAATAATTCCTTCACTATGCTTTTGAAGCTCCTCAAAATCAATTCTAGGCTTATAATAAAAACCTTCTACATATGCAGTTGATACTAATTTTATTAAATTTTTATATCCAGTCATATCTTTTGCAAGAAGTACTAAATGCCCTTGATATTTATCAAAATTAGGGTCTTTATCTCTTAACGAACGTGAAGCTGTATATACCTCACATCCTATAATAGGTTTTATCCCCTCTTTTTTTGCTTTTTTATAAAATTCTATAACCCCAAACATTGAGCCATGGTCAGTTATAGCAACTGCTTTCATATTTAGTTCCTTAGCCCTTTTTATCAATTTATTTATCCTCGAAAAACCATCGAGCAAACTATACTCAGTATGAACATGAAGATGAATAAAATCTTCAACCACTTCACATTCACCTCCCTATAAAAATTTAATAATAAATACTTCTTTATTTTATCATGAATATATATACCTTGTGGATATTGTCCATTAATTGACAATATATAATTATCATATAACCTTAAATATTTAAAGACAAAAAAAATCCCGTACTTTTTTAATACGAGACTTCACTATATATTCTCTATTAATTATTTTTAAAGTATTCTATAATAGAATCTCTTGCAGTATTTACCATCAAATCCATTTCTTCTTCATTTATTACATATGGAGGCATAAAATATATAATATTTCCCAGAGGCCTTAAAAGTACTCCTTTTTTAAGTGCTATTTTATATATGTTATAGCCCACTCTTTTTCTAAAATCAAATCCTTCTTTTGTTTCTTTATTTTTTACAAGCTCTATTGCACCAATCATTCCAATTTGTCTGTACTCTCCTAAATGAGGAATATATGGTAATATATCTTCTATTTTTTCTTTCAATTTATTTGATTTATGTATATTATTTTCTAATATATTTTCTTCTTTAAATATTTTTAAAGTCTCACAAGCAACACTACATCCAAGAGCATTTCCACTATAGCTGTGACTGTGTAAAAATGCTTTCATTTTATTATAATCATCATAAAAAGCATCATAAATTTTATCACTCATAAGTGTTAAAGAAAGAGGTAAATAACCTGCTGTAAGTCCTTTAGACAGACACATTATATCTGGAGAAATATGAGCATGTTCGCAAGCAAACATT
The DNA here is from genome assembly GCF_900129915.1 of Tepidibacter thalassicus DSM 15285. Taxonomy (GTDB): domain Bacteria; phylum Bacillota; class Clostridia; order Peptostreptococcales; family Peptostreptococcaceae; genus Tepidibacter; species Tepidibacter thalassicus. Next base: position 87,544 of record NZ_FQXH01000009.1, on the reverse strand, counting down.
TTTCCCGTTCTTCCAAAGCCTACAGCAATTTCATCAGCAATCAAATTAATATCATATTCATCACAAAGCTTTCTAAGTTTTTTAAGATAATTAGGGGAGTAAATTTTCATTCCAGAAGCGCATTGAACTATAGGTTCAATTATTATACCGCTTATTTCTTCATGTTTTTCTATAACAACTCTCTGTATGTCTTCAAAGCATTGTGCATTACAGTTTTTTCTATCTTTATTATACTTACATCTATAACAATCAGGTCCATCTACTTTTATAGTATCTAAAAGTATGGGCTTATATATTTTATTATAAAGCTCTATATCTCCTACAGATAAAGCACCGATAGTCTCTCCATGATATGCATCTTTTATTGCTAAAAACTTTTTCTTTTTAGTTTTTCCTGTTTGCTGATGATATTGAAAACTAAGCTTTAAAGCTACTTCAATGGAAGATGATCCATTATCAGAAAAAAATACCTTTTTAAGTCTATCAGGAGTTATATTTATAATATTTTCTGCAAGTTCAATAGCTTTTTCATGTGAAAAATTAGCAAATATAACATGTTCTAATTTCTGTGATTGATTATATAATGCTTTATTTATTCTTTCATTAGAATGTCCAAATAAATTTACCCACCAAGAAGACACTGCATCTAAATATCTATTTTCATCTGTATCATAAAGAAAAACTCCCTCTCCCTTTTTTATAATTATAGGAGGAAAAGTCTCATAATCCTTCATTTGAGAACAAGGATGCCATATATATTTTAAATCTTTTTCTTGAAGTTTATTCATTTTATTCTCTCCTTTAAAACAAATCTAAAATATTATCTATATTTATATTTTTTTCATACTCATTTTTTATTGTATTTTTATTTAAATTTTCTAGTTTACTTATTTTTGAAATCACTTTAAGTTTTGTTATATTTTTTAGGATGTTAACGTTATCCTCTTCATAAAACCCACCACTATATTCATTTATTATTATTCCTTTTACATCTATCCCTTTACTTTTTGCAAATTCATATGTTAAAACAGTATGATTTATAGTTCCAACCCCTGCTCTTGCTACAATAACACAAGGTAGTTTTAAGTCTTTTACAAGATCATAAATATAATACTCATTTTCTATTAAAGGAACAATTATTCCTCCAGCACCTTCAACTACAACATAATCATATTTTTTTATTAGTTCTTTATATGTATCTAATATTTTTTCTTTTTTAATAGTTATATTTTCTATTTTAGATGCAAGATGAGGTGAAACTCCCTCTTTAAAACAATATGAGTTCATCAACTCATAACTTTCCTCTATATGGCATACATCTTTTACAAACTTTACATCAATAGGAATTGTTCCTCCACTTTGAATTGGTTTAAAATAACATGCTTTATATTCATTTTTTCTAAGCATATAAGTAATACCAGCGCTTACAAAAGTTTTTCCAACATCAGTATCAGTTCCTATTATAAATACTCCTCTTCCCAAAATATCACCTCCTTATATCTCTAACCCTTCGCATATTATCATTTCTTTATCCTTTTCTATATCACTTCCAATAGTAGTTAAATAGTTTCCAACAAGTGCTGAGTTAACTCCCGATCTAAATCCTATATTCTGCTTATCTTTAAGAGCTATTCTTCCTCCAGCGTATCTTATATATGAATCAGGAATTATATATCTATAAATAGCCATTGTTTTTAATATTTCAATAGGAGATAAAGCTTTTATATTTTCAAATGGAGTTCCTTTTATGGGGTTTAAGATATTTATTGGTATAGATTTTATATTTAACTTTTTTATCTCAAATGCCATTTTTACTCGATCTTCTATACCTTCATTCATTCCTATTATTCCTCCACAACAAACGTCAAGCCCAGCTTTTATACAATTTTTTATTGTGTTTACCCTATCTTGATAAGTATGTGTTGTACATATATTTTCATAATTATTACTACTAGTTTCTAAATTATGATGATACATACTTACTCCAACTTCTTTTAATTTTAGAGCTTGATCATAACTTATAATGCCATGGGATGCACATAAGTTTAAGTTTGTGTCTTTGCTTAATTTTCTGTAAATATCTAATATTTTTTCAAAGTCATCTCCTTCAACTCCTCTTCCACTAGTAACTAAAGAAAATCTGTGTACTCCTTTTTTCTCCATATCTAAAGCTCTTTTTAAAACCTCATCATAACTTAAAAGAGGATATTCTTTAACACCAGTATTATAGTGAGCAGATTGAGAACAATATTTACAATCTTCACTGCATCTTCCAGATTTAGCATTTATTATTGTACACAAATCGGCTTTATTACCTACAAACTCTTTTCTTATTTCATTTCCTCCATTAAGTAAAGCTTCAATACTTTCAATATCATTTTCATCTATATTTGCTATTTTAATTGCTTCTTCATAATTTAAATCTTCTCCATTTAGAACTTTATTCTTAATTGTTTCTATAAAAAACTTCATTTTGTTCATCTCCTTTATCTAACAAACTCTTTCTTAAATCCTGCTTTTCTAATAGCAGGTATTACATATAGAGATGTAACAGAAACTAATACGCTTAAAATTAAATCTGATGTTATATAAGGAGTGAACCCAGCTGCAATAGCACTTCTTATTGACATTTCTTTTTTCATATATAAATTTATTATCATATATAGATATGAAACTCCAAATAAATAGACAAAGAATAGCCCTATCAATACAGGAGTGAATATCTTTGTAAAGCTTACTTTGTCTAAATTTTCAGTTAATTTTCCAACTACATAAGAACATACTACAAATCCTATTAAATATCCAAATGTAGGTTGAAATATGTAAGTTATTCCTCCTCCATTTGCAAAAACAGGTATACCTATTAAACCTATTCCTACATATAAAAGCTGTGAATACATTCCATACTTTCCACCAAGAAAAATTCCAGAATAAGCACAGAATAAAAATTGTAGCGTAAAAGGAACTATTGGAGTTGGTATTTTTATAAAAGCTCCAATTGCTGTCAGTGCTGCAAATATAGAAATTAAAATCATATCACGAGTTTTTATTTTCATAATCAATCTCCTTTCTTTAGTAAATTTTTCTAGGACAATTGTATAGCATATTATTTTATTTGTCAACTTATTTTTATTTTAAGTTTACAATTTTTTTATAATTTTCTATTCATAAAAAAAGAATGCTCAAAATTGAGCATTCTTTTTTTAGTTATTACATTTCTAGTAACTTTTTAGTTAAAAGTTCTTCCATGGCATCCATCGCCTCTTTCTCATCTGGTCCATCTATAACCAAAACTATTTTTTCACCTTTTGACAAACCTAAAGCCATAATCCCCATTATAGATTTTCCATTAACCTTATTTTGATTTTGTTCAACATAGATTTCTGATGAAAATTTATTTGCAGTCTGAACAAATAAAGCTGCTGGTCTTGCATGAAGACCTATCTGATTTAATATTTCAAACTCTTTTTTTATCATAACTTCCTACCCTTCCTTTTTTTAAATCTTCTGCTATTTTTTCAATCTTCCTTAATCTATGATTGACACCTGATTTTCCAATAGGAGGATTCAACATCTCTCCTAATTCCTTTAAACTTAAATCCTCATATTCAATTCTAAGATGTGCAATCTCTTTTAAGTTTCTAGGGAGCGCATCCAAACCTACTGTATTTTTTATATACTCTATGTTTTTTATCTGTCTTATGGCTGCATTTACTGTTTTACTTAAGTTTGCAGTTTCACAATTTACAATCCTATTTACATTATTTCTCATTTCTTTTACTATTTTTACATTTTCTAAATGCAACAATGCCTTATGAGCTCCTATTATATTTAATAAATCAGATATTTGTTCACTTTCTTTCAAATATATAACATAATTATTTTTTCTAACTACTATCTTAGAATTGAACGACAGAGAATTTATAAGTTCTTTAAGACTAACACTAAATTCTTCATTATTAGTCACAAATTCTATGTGATAAGTCTTTTCTGGATCACTTATAGACCCTCCACCTAAAAAAGCACCTCTTATATATGCTTTTTTACAGTTATTATCATTGAATATATAATCAGGTATCTTATTATTTATAACAAAATTTTTACTATCATCTAATATACCTACTTCTTTTAAAACATCTTTTGCTCCCATATCACTAGTAATCAAAAGTATATAACTATTATTTTTTTTCAAATTTCTATTTTTCTTTACCATTATCTCTGTATGTATATTAAAACACAGTTTTAAAAGCTTAAATATTTTTCTAGCTATTGCTGGATTTTCTGTTGAAATTTTGAGATTTAATTTTTCAAATCCCATCAATTGAATTGTTCCACTCATTCTTATTATTGCTGCAAGCTCTGATATATTGCAACACCTTTTAGTAGAAATAATTCTAGCTAATTCATTTTTTGTTGTAACTGAAAACGACATAAATCTCACCTATAATTATATTCTATACATAACCTACCATTTGAATTTCCACCACAAACTCACAACTTAAGTCGTAAGTATATGTGGTGGAAAATATTAAACTTTCAACTATTAACTCAAAGCAAAGATAGCCTTTCTATTTCTTCCAATGCTACTTTTATTATCTCTTTTTCATCATCATATCTGGCTAACTCTACTACTCTATTGATATGAATAAATTTAGCATCTATAAAACCCTCTTCTCTTTGAGGAATAGTATTCATAGATTTTGATCTCATAAGATACCAAAAAACAGTTTTATGAACCGTTTTACTTTCATCCCAATTTTCCTTAAAAGTATAATGAATTTCTCCTAAATATTTTATTATTTCACCTTTTACTCCTGCTTCTTCTAATACCTCTCTTAATGCAGCTTCATCTTTTTTTTCTCCTTCCTCAACTTTTCCTTTCGGAAGAACCCAATCTCCATTATACTTTCTTAAAAGAAGTATTGCATTTCCAAATAATACTACCCCGCCGGCACTAATTTCTTCTCTCATTTATAGATTCACTCCTTAAAAAAGCATAATAATAAGAATTTCTACATAAAAACTTCAAATCCTTCTTTATATTTTTAATACAATTATATAAAAGCCTTTTTTATATTATAGAATTTATCTTTTTATTTAGTGCCAATTCGGCTATTATTCTTCCTAATTTTTCCGAATTATGTCTTATATACTTTTTCTTAATCTCCACAAGATTAGTTTGCATAACAGATATATTCATTTCATTGAGCTTTTTTATCTGTTTTTTATCTATTAAGACCTGAGTCGCACCATCTTCTTCGTATTTTTTTAAATAATTACTCGATATTTTTTCATCATTTGCTATAACTAAATCTATTATTTCATCCCTCGTATGACTTATTATTGCATTTACATGATCATATACATTATAACCATCAGTTTCTCCTGGTTGAGTCATTATATTTGATACATAAACCTTTAATGCTTTTGTTTTGATTATAGAATCTACTATATCATCTACCATTAAATTAGGTATAATACTGGTATACAAACTACCTGGCCCCATAACTATCAAATCTGCATCTTCAATGGCATTTAAAACCTCTTTTAATGGCTTTGGATTTTTAGGCTCTAAAAAAACTCTATCTATTCTACTATTTTGTTTTTTTACTTCTTTTGGTATTAATGATTCTCCTTTAATTATATTCCCATTTTTTAATTTTGCTATAAGCTTTATATCTTCTGTAGTTACTGGAAAAACCTTTCCTGTAACAGCAAATATTTCAGATATTTTCGAAACAGCTATTTCAAAATTACCGTAAACTCCATTCATAGCAGCTAAGAATAAATTACCAAAACTCTGTCCTTTTAACTGTCCTTCTGTAAATCTATACTGCATTATTTTTTCCATGGTAGGCTCCATATCAGCAAGAGCCAATATACAGTTTCTTATATCTCCTGGCGGAAGCATCCCAAGATCCTCTCTTAAAACACCAGAACCTCCTCCATCATCTGCAACAGTAACAACTGCAGTAATATTATTTGTAAATTTCTTTAAACCTCTTAAAAAAATCGATTGTCCTGTTCCCCCGCCTATTACAACTATCTTAGGTCCTCTTTTAAACTTATCCATTATTTTTTTACTTTTTATCACTTTATAATTTAAATATATTGAAATCCCTAGAGAAACACTTCCTATCATCCCCATATAAAAGCCAAAATTATTCATTTTATCCTCCAACTATCTCAATGTATGATCCCTATGTCTTTTTAAAACTCTATAATTTTTTTCTTTTAGATAGTCATAAAGTAAATTTGCTATAGTTACAGATCTATGTCTTCCACCAGTACACCCAACAGCAATAACTAAATGATTTTTCCCTTCCTCTACATATTGAGGTATCAAAAAATCTATCATATCTGATAATTTTTCAAAAAACTTTATACTTATAGGAGAATTCATTACATAAGTTCTGACAACTTCTTCTTCTCCTGTCTTTTCTCTCAATTCTTCTACATAGTATGGATTAGGTAAAAATCTAACATCAAATACTAAATCTGCATCAAGAGGTATTCCATGTTTAAATCCAAATGACATTACTGATATTGTAAGGTTGTTCTTTTTATCTCCTTCAAGATATATTCTATTTATTTCCTCTTTTAAATCTCTTGGTTTCATATTGCTAGTATTTATTATATTGTTTGCTTTTTGTTTTAGTTCATGTAAAAATTCTCTTTCTTTTTTTATCCCTTCAACTATATCTGTATTAGAAGATAGCGGATGATTTCTTCTAGTCATTTTGTATCTTTTAACTAAAACGCTATCATCACAATCTAAAAATAGTATTTCATATTCATATCCAAATTTTTTTAACATTTCTAAACTATCATTTAAATATTTAAAAAATCCTCTACCTCTTATATCTATTCCTAAAGCTATTTTTTCTATAGTACTTTTAGATTGATAACAAAGTTCTGTAAATTTTGATATAAGAGTAATTGGTAAATTATCTACACAGTAAAATCCTATATCTTCTAAAGCTTTCATAGCTTCACTTTTTCCTGCACCAGATAGACCAGTTACTATTACAAACTTCAACCACTTCATCTCCCGTCTATATTTATAATACTTTTTATATCAACTCCTGCCTTCTTAGCTCTATATATTCCATCTATGAAATTTCCTACACTTTCTGGCTCATGTGCATCAGATCCTATTGCAAATTTCACACCAATATCTTTAATTAATTTAAGTTCTTCAATCGTCAAATGTCCATGTCTAGAATTTATTTCAAGAGCTGTATTTGTTTCTTTAGCAACTTTTGCAACTTCAACTAAATCTATCATCGCTTTAGCTCCAGGGTGTGTTATTATAAATATATCATTTTTTTTCATTGCATTCACTACTGCATTAGTATTATATTTAATGGCAAATTTTTTTAATGGACCTACTAAATTAATAAAGTGATTTAAACTTCCCTTTATTAATTTAGTAGGAGTTGAACCGAAATGATAACCTGCCATTATATAGTCAAAATACTTTCTAACTTTATCATCTACATCTATATTTCCATCTTCATCCAAAATATTTGCCTCTATACCCATCAAAATATTTATATTAGGATACTTTTCTCTTAAATAATCTATTTCTTCTCTCATTTTAGGAATATCCCTGTATTTAATCCCAAAACCCATATGTTTATATCCATGGTCAGAAATTCCTATTGTTTTAAGCCCTTTAGATATAGCAACCTTCACATTGTCTTCTATACTTCCTTTGCCATGGCTATAAACAGTATGAGTATGATAGTCTGCAATTACATTCATAACAAATTCCCCTTTTTAATCTTCTCCAATAATCTTAATTTCTTCTTCTAACACTACATTAAATTTATCATATACTGTCTTTTTTATAACATCAAGAAGTTCAAGTACATCTTTAGCTGTTGCATTCCCTGCATTTACTACAAATCCACAGTGTTTTTTAGATACTTGCGCTCCATTTAAAGTAATACCTCTAAGTCCACTATCTTCTATCAATTTGCCTGCATAATAACCTTTAGGTCTTTTAAATGTGCTTCCTGCACTAGGCATGTTAAGTGGTTGTTTAGTAGTCCTTCTTAATGTTAAATCATTATACACAGATTTTATATCTTCATAATTACCCTTATTAAGAACTATCTTAACTTCTAACACTATAAATTTTTTTTCAGTTAATATACTTTTTCTATATCCAAATTTCATCTCTTCATTGTTAAGCTCAAATATATTTCCATCTAAATCTAAAAGCTTAACAGAATCAACAACATCTTTCATTTCTCCACCATAAGCTCCTGCATTCATAGCAATAGCTCCACCTAATGTTCCCGGAATTCCACTTGCAAATTCAAATCCAGAAAGAGAATGCTTTAAAATATTTTTAGCAAGTTTTGATAGTAATATTCCAGCCTGAGCTTTTATAATATTATCTTTTATTTCAAAACCACTGTAATTTTCTGCTATTTTAATTACAACTCCTCTTATCCCTCCATCTTTAACTAAAAGATTTGATCCATTTCCCATTAAAAAATAAGGAATATTTTCTTTATTTACAAACATTATTATTTTTTTTATCTGATCTTCACTCCTAGGAGTAACTAAAAAATCTGCCGGTCCTCCTATTTTAAAAGAAGTATGATTTTTCATATATTCATCTACTAATATATCTCTTTCATCTAAAATTTCACACAATCTAGCATATACATAATCCTTATTCATACAAATCCCTCCAAAATAATATAACACCTTTAAGTATATAATTAATTTAACACAAGGTCAAAAGAAAAAAAGAGATACTTTATTATATAAAGTATCTCTACAAAAATGTTCTCAAAACTATAAATTTAAGAAGGATGTAAACTAAAAAACATTTAATCTACACTATAATTATATCACATTGTATACAATTTTCAACGTCTTTACATTTTAAATTTAGAAATAATATCCCTTAATTTATTTACACTTTCTAAATTATTTGCAGTAGCATTATTGATTTCTGACAATTTTAAAACTATATCAGATGTTTTATTAAATATATCTTCTACACCAACCGCTCCTTCATTCATCGTCTTTGAAACTTCACTAATAGATATAGCTATATTTTCAATAGATTCCTTTAATTTAGCTGTTGTATTATTAAAATCCATCATAATATCATTAAAATAATTTGCATCTTGTGTATACTTTTCCGATACTTCAATTAACATTTTATAATCACTGTTAACATCATCTTCTACAAATTTAAGTATCTTCTGTGAACTATTTACTAAATTTACTACTGAAGAATTTACAATCTCAACTACACTTTGAATATCTGTAATAATACTCGAAGACTGTTCTGCAAGTTTTCTTATTTCATCAGCAACCACTGCAAATCCTTTTCCATTTTCTCCTGCCCTTGCAGCTTCTATCGCAGCATTAAGTGCTAGTAAATTAGTTTTTTGAGCTATTTGTAATATATTTTCTGAAAGCAAATTTATTTTCTCCACATCTTTTGTTTTTTCTATAGCAACATCCAATTCTTTTTTCACATCATTATATATATTATTTGCTTTTTCAGCTGAAGAAATTGCATTTTCTTTTAAATTATGTGCTCTTTTATTTACTTCAATTGATATTTTCTCTCCTTCTTGTATTTTAGATGATATTAAATTTACTTCCTTTTCAATATTCATAGTAGCTGCATCTATATCTTCTGATAAAGCAGCAGTTTGTTGCATACCAACTGAAATTTCCTCTGTTTTATTTGAAGTCTCACTAGCATTAATATTTAAATCATTTGTAGACAATTCTACTCCATTTGCATTTTTTTCTATTTTTTGCGAAGTAGTTATAAGATCACTTACAAACTCCCTTAAATTCTTTCTTAATTTATCCACTGACCTAACTGTTTCCCCTATTTCATCTTTGTATTTAAACAAATAATCATAACTTTTATCATCTTTCAAATCAAATTTAGCAGTTTTATCTATAACTTCTGTTAATTTTTGTATAGGATTTGATATTAATCTTCCCATATACAATCCTATAAATACAGTAAATATAATTCCTAAAATTATTATAATACCGAGTATAATTTTTAATTCTTCGACACTGGCAAAAACCTCATCTTTAGGTACCGCTAAACAAAGTATCCAATCATTTGACAAGCGCGCATACCCCATTACCTTGCTAATTCCATTTAATTTATATTCTTTAAATCCAAATTTATTTTTTTCCATACTTTCTACTAAATCCATTAACTTACCATTTTCTATATTTTTTAAATTAACTTTTTCTTCATGATCTTTTTTTTGCTTTATAGTAGGATGAATTAATATATCATAATTACTATCAAGCAAAGCAGCATACCCACTATTGTATACATTTATCTTTTTTATTTCTTTTTCTAATTCATCACATATTATATCTATACCTACTCCACCAATTAACACTCCATCTTTATATATTGCTTTAGTGTAAGAAACCATAGGAAGTTTAAATATATAATCTATGTAAAGTTCACTCCACTCTCCTTTTTTGCTTTCTATAGCCTCTAAATAAGGATACATCATGTCTTCGTATTCATCTTCTGCAAAATTATAATTTTCTTCAAGAGTAAATTTACCATCTCTTTCTCCATCTGTATAATATAAATTGTATCCTTTTCCAGTCAATTTAGGATTCATTGTAAAATATACACCTTGAATAAGATTTGAATTTTCTCCAAATTTAGAAAGCACCAAATTTATATATTCTTTATACTCTTTCATATAACTATCAGGATTTTCTTTTAATTTTTCTAAATCAATAGTTGAAACTACATTATTGCAAAAAACATTTATTAAGTCCTGTATTGTTTCAAAAGAATCCCCAAATTTATTTGCATAACTTTGTGACATATACACTAGTTTATCTTCTGCTTCTTTTTTTATGTACTTACTAGATTGATATGTACTTATACCACCCAATAACAAAGATACCAATAAACAACAACCTATTATTGCAGTAGTTATTTTATACCCTACCTTTTTCATAAAACAATCCTCCCAATTTCATAAAACAATCCTCCCAATAAATTTTTGTAAATTTGTTTTGTCCATTTCTGCAACTTTTTGTACTACTGGTTAATTTAACATATCCACATCTCATATTTTATCAGAATTTATCATTTTTTCAACATATTCCAACAACCGTTTTCTAAGTATAAAATCTAAATGCACAATAAAATTTCCTAAATAAACATCGAAAATTTATTGTGCATTTTTTCTATATATCAACTTATATTAACTTTTTCTTTTTCTTTAAATGGTTTTATATAACATATATAATATACCAAAGGCACTATTAAACCTCCTCCAACTATATTTCCAATAGTTACAGGAATTAGATTTTTGATAAATATTTCTCCCCAAGTTACTGATAAACCTAATAATTTTCCCATTGGTATAAAAAACATGTTTGCAATACTATGTTCATAACCAGACAATACAAATAACATTATAGGAAACCAACAAGCAAATATTTTTGAAACTATATCTTGAGCTGCTGTTGCCATCCATACTGCAAGCACAACTATTATATTGCAAAGTACAGCTCTCAAAAAAGCCACTTCAAATGTTAACCCTAATTTTCCTTTTGCTATAGCAATAGACAAATCCGCTGCTCTATCTTTTAAAAGCCCTGCTTTAAAGATAACTATAACTATTAATATTGAACCTATAAAATTCCCAATATATACAAACACCCAATTTTTCAAAAGTCCTCTTAATGTTATTTTTCCATCCATTAAAGCAAGTGTCATAAGATTATTTCCTGTAAAAAGTTCAGCCCCTGCTATTACAACAAGCATAAGTCCTACTGGAAATACAAATGCTCCCATAAACTTCATAATCCCAATATCTATATTTTTCAAACTTTGCATAACAACAATATCTCCATACGCACCAAAACTTATAAATATACCTGCAAAAATCCCCAAAAGAATAAGTCTACTTATCGAAAGATTAGCCTTAACTACACCTGAATTTACAGTAGCTTCAGCTACTTCTCGTGGTAATAAATATCTCTTTTCCACAAACTCTCCCCCTTTTATTTTTATACATCTCTCATTTATATTTTATCGCCTTTTCTATATATTTACAATTATTTTGTTTGAATTTTATCAATATTGTTAAAATATTTTTCAATTCAATATTTTACATTTTTTTATTTTTTTAAACAAAAAAATCAATAATATGTTGTTTTTTGTATACATAATGGTATAATTGTAATTGCTTATTAAAATTTTAACATAATAAGAAAGGAGTTATATTTTTATCATGAATAAGAACTACTTAACACCTGATGAAATTGCATTATCGACAATCAAAACAGGTATTAAAAAAATCAATCGTCCTTATATCAAACAATTCATACTAGGTATTTTAGCAGGAGCTTTCATCGCTTTTGCAGCTGAAGGTTCTAATGTTTCAGCTTATGGATTATGGGCAAAACCTGAAACTTACGGTCTTGGAAAAGCCATGGCAGGAGCATTATTTGGAACTGGACTTATGCTTGTTTTATTAGCCGGAGCAGATCTTTTTACAGGCAACACTCTCATAATAATGTCTGTACTTGAAAAAAAAGTCAAATTAAGTGATATGCTTAAAAACTGGTTTTTTGTTTATACTGGAAACTTTGTAGGATCAGTACTTGTAGCATATATGATAGTAAAATCAGGTCAATTACACATGGGAAATAATATGCTTGCAGGAGCTACTATAAAAATAGCATCATATAAAGTATCTCTTTCATTTACATCTGCATTTTTCTTGGGAGTTATGTGTAACTGGCTTGTATGTCTTGCTGTATGGCTAGCCTACGGAGCTAAAGACTTTGCAGGAAAAATACTAGCTATATTCTTCCCAATATGGCTATTTATAACTTCAGGATTTGAACATAGCGTTGCAAATATGTACTATATATCATCTGGAATACTAGCTAAATCAAATCCTCATTATGCTGAAGCTTCTCACCTTAATTCACAAGCTTTAAATGCTTTAAATTGGAAAACTTTTATAATCAACAACTTAGTTCCTGTAACACTTGGAAATATAGTTGGCGGAGCATTATTTGTAGGAGCAATATACTGGTTCTTATATGTCAGAAAACAAAACAACGCACAAAAAAATGTTGCTTAAAAAAGCAACTTTCAGTTTGTAAACAAACTGAAAGTTGCTTTTTTACCATTAAATCGTTTTAACTTCTCAAATCCAATTTTTCCAATATATAATGAAGTATTTTCTTTCTTTTAGTTACAATATAAACATCAGCAGTCATACCAACTTTAACTTTTTTAACATCACCCTTATATCCATATACAGGCTTATTCTCTAAAGATCCTTCTACAAAATAACTCAATCCTGAATTTTCATCAAAACTAGCATCTGATGCTATATTAGATATTTTTCCTTTCAATTCTCCATACTCCTTAAATGGAAGTGCTTTAAAATGATATTTTACTGTATCTCCAACTTTTATATTTGATATATCTTTATTTTCAACATATATCTTCACCTTAAATTCATTTTGTTTTTTAGGAATAATTGTAGCTATATCTTCTCCACCAATTACATTATCTCCTACATTTAATTCCTTTTGTATTTTTAAAATACCATCTATAGGGGCCTTTATTATACATTGTTTTTTATTTTCCTTGAGTTCATTTAACTTTAAATTTATATCTTGTATTTCCACTTCCTTTTTTTTGATAAGCTCATCTAAAGACACAATAGTATCTGTTTCTAAATAAGTAAAATTTCCTTGCTCTTTAACTTTTGCACTTCTAAATAATTTGTTTTTTTCTATAATTGTTTGACTTAACAAAAGCTTATTTTGTAATATATCATTTGATAATTTAGATATATTTTCATTTTTAAACTTTTCTAAGCTCATTTTAGCTTCTTCATAATAATTCTCTATGTCTTCAAACTCTTTTTTAGATATACTTCCACTTTCAAATAATTCTTTATATCTTTTATAATTATTTTCTGTAAAATTTACTTTTTTTTCTAATTCATCTTTTTTTATTCTATATCCTTCATACATATAATAATACTCATTATTATCTTTTTTATCAAAATAATTAACATTATCATTAATTGATTTTAATAAAAGTTCTTCATTGTCTATTTTACTTTTTAACTCAACTACTTTTTTATTTATTAATTCTTTATTGTGAGCTTCTTCTTCTACATCCATTTTATATTTTTCATACTTATAATAATAGTCCCTTTCTAATTCATTATTCAAATCAAATAAATTTTTCTTTTTAAATATACTTTCTCTAAATTTGCACAAATTATTATACTCAATCTTACTTTTTCTATATAACTCTTCAGTTTGTTCTAATTTTAAATCAATAGCCTCTGTATTTAAACTGTATAATATATCCCCTTTTTTCACAAAACTAGATTCTTTCATATTAATAGTTTTTATTTTTCCAGAAACAACATTTTTTATTGTACTTATTTTATCATTTGGTCTAACTATACCTTTCGCTTTAACAACTATATCTATTTCTCCAAAATAAGACCAAATCAATGCAGCCCCCAATAAAGCTATTAAAATATACATAAATATAATAGTAAATGGATGAGGTTTTGCCTCCAACATTTCTCTACTATCCGTTATATCATTGATATTTTGAATTACACCCTTCATCAAATATCACCCCCATCCTCAACAGTTATAGCGGCTTCTTTGCTTATATAATCGCTAGGAATCTGATCTTTCCATAATTCAAAATATCTTCCCTTTTTATTCATTAGTTCTTCATGTGAACCAGCTTCTATAATTTTTCCATCATCTAAAACATAAATTTTGTCACATCTCATAATAGTACTTAACCTATGAGCAATTATAATAGTCGTTATATCTTTACTAAATTCATACATTGTTCTTTCTATTGCTTTTTCTGTAATAGAATCAAGACTACTAGTAGCTTCATCCATTATAAGTATATCTGGTTTTCTAAGTATTGCTCTTGCAATAGCTATCCTTTGCTTTTGTCCACCCGAAAGATTAGAACCACCTTCTTCAATCATAGTATTATATCTTAACGGTTGATTATTTATAAATTCATGAATTTTAGCTTTTTTACACGCTTCTATTATTTGTTCAAATTCTAAATCATCATTTCCAAAACAAATATTATCTTTTATCGTTCCTTTAAATAAAAATATATCCTGAGATATATATGCAATTTTATCTCTCAAGCTTTCCTTACTTATGTCATTTATATTATAATCATTAATTAAAATTTCTCCTTTTTCGCACTGATAAAAATTCATCAACAATTTAACTATTGTTGATTTACCTGAACCACTTTCTCCAACTAATGCTATTTTTTGTTTAGATCCTATATTGAGATTAAAATCTTCAAGTACTAACTGTCTTGTTCCATATCTAAAATATACATTTTTAAATTGAATATCTCCTTTTAATGAAGTTGGCTTTATTTTTTTATCCTCATCTTTATTTTTCTCAAGCTCTAAATCTAAAATTTCTCCAAGCCTATCTGCTGCTACCATAGCAGTTTGGAGCTGAGGTTGTAAATTAATCAAATGTTCAATAGGATCTAAAAAATAAGCAAGAAGCGAATTAAATGCTATAAGCTGACCTACAGATAGTTCCCCTTGCATAACTTTACAAGAACCTACCCATAATAATACAACTGCAAATATAGCTTTTATTCCCCCCTTTATAGAGCCTTGAATATTATTAATCCAGCCATTTTTAAAAATACTTTTGAGAAATTTTATAAATCTTTTTTCAGTTTCTAAATTTACTTTCTTTTCCGCATTAAATGCTTTTACTGTTTCAATTCCATTCAACGATTCCATTAAATAAGATGTAAGTTTAGCACTTCTTTCCATACTCTCTCTATTTACATTTTCCAAAGGCTTATTAAATATAAATACAATTATTCCATATAAAATAAGTGGCACCAATGTCATTGCAAATAAAGTACTATTTTGATTATATAATATTAATCCTCCTGCAATAACCATTACAGTATCAATCATTATAGTTAAAGTAGCTCCCGAAATCGCTTCTCTTATTTTTGTTGCATCATTAAATCTAGATATAATTTCCCCCACTTCTCTGGTATCAAAAAAATTCATCGGAAGTTCAACAACATGATTATAATACCCGAGCATTAAAGATATATCTATTTTTTGACTTAAATACAAAAGAAGTTGGGTTCTAAAAGCATTTAATAAAACTTTAAAAATAGTCAACACTATAATTCCAATAGAAAATACATGTAAAGTTTTATTAAGACTATAAGGAAGTACATCATCTATAATAATTTTAAAATAAAAAGATCCTAATATTCC
This sequence comes from Tepidibacter thalassicus DSM 15285, assembly GCF_900129915.1. Classification (GTDB taxonomy): domain Bacteria; phylum Bacillota; class Clostridia; order Peptostreptococcales; family Peptostreptococcaceae; genus Tepidibacter; species Tepidibacter thalassicus. Next base: position 71,204 of record NZ_FQXH01000009.1, on the reverse strand, counting down.
TAATAAAGTCAATACTACAGATGCAAAAAATATATTCATCATTAACTTTTTTTGTGGCTTTAATAAATATATAAACCTAGAAAATAACCCCTTAGTTTCATCCCCTTTTTTGAATTTTTCCGATGGAACCATGAGAATAAGTATACCTGTCCATATTTTATAAAAATCTTCAGGATCATACTTAACTATTCCCTTTGCAGGATCAGCTATTAATATCTCTTTTTTACTTATTTTATGAATAACCATATAATGTAAAAGTCCTCCATCGACAACTACATGAGCAATAGCAGGAAGTGGAAAATCTTTAAATATGTCTTCTTTATTATTAACTCTTACTCCTTTAGCTGTAAATCCTAAACTTTCAGCAGCCTTAATAATTCCATAAGCACTTGTTCCCCTTTTATCAGTACCCGCAATTTCTCTAATTTTAGATATAGGTATTTTTAGACCATATTGTTTTGATATTGTAGCTAAACAAGCTGCACCACAATCCTTTATATCATGCTGTTTTATACATACATATTTTTTAAACATATTAACCATCAAATACTCTATCCTCCTTATTTTCCATAATTATAGTCAATTGTAAACCATAAATTCATTAAAATTTTATATCTATTTTCGATAAAAACCAACACATTTTAACAACTATTGTTATTTTTGGTTAATTAGTCCTATTTATATTTGTAAAAAAATACCGCTATAATTAATATACGGTAATCATTTCCCCAGCATCAAAGGAGGTTTTATACATGATAAAAATAGAAACAGGTAAAAATTTCAAAATAGAAAACCTGTTATCTTTAAGAAAAAAAATGTCTCAAAAACAAGTAAACGAAGAAATTGTAAAAATCCAACAATTTCTTAAAGAAAATGGAATAAGAAAAGATGGACCATTAATAAATGCCACTTATGGTGTTGAAGTAATTAATGGAGAACAAATTTTAGATATGGAATTTTTAATACCTTTAGATAGAGAAGTTAATCTTCCAAAGGAATACAAATTTAAAAAAGTTCTTTATTTGGCTAATTCAGTTTATGCTAGACATACTGGAAATCCTGCTACGCTTCAAAATACATATGCTCAAATTAATAAATATGTAAAAGATAATAATTTACAACCATTAGCACCTTTATACAATATAAACGTTAAAGAAGCAAACAGTCCTTTGGAAATTAACGATATGATTATTGATGTTTATTTGCCTGTAAATCCTTGTATTCTATAATAAATTTGAATATGTTGTCAAATTTAATTTTGATACAACATAGATTATTATACTAAAAAAGGAGGTTTTATTATGGAAATGACTCTAAACATTAACTCTTTTAATGAACTTACTAATGATGAGTTAATGCTTGTTAATGGAGGTGAATGGAGCTGGGGAGCATTCTTTGGATCAGTATTCAAAGGAATGGAAAAAGGCTATCATGATGCCGATCCAAACGCAACTACTAAAGTACCTTACATAGGTGAAGTACCAGCTCCAATTGTCGGTGCATTAGTAGGTGGAATCCACGGTGCTATCGATTATCTAGTTTGCGGTTGGTGGTAAACCTATAACTCGAAATCATTTTAATTTATTAAATTAACAAACTGCCAGCCAATAATGGCTGGCATGTTTTTTTATGACAGGAGGTTTTATCATGACTCTAAATATTAATACTTTTAATGAACTTACATATAACGAATTAATGCTTATTAATGGCGGAGAATGGAACTGGTATGCTTTCTTTGATGCAGTAGTAGGAGGAGCTGTAAGTGGTGCTATAGCAGGTTCAGCAGTTGGAACCATGACTATTCCTTTAATAGGAGAAGTTCCCGGTGTAATCGGCGGTGCTGTAATCGGAGCTATAGGCGGTGCTCTTAAATACACAATACATCCTTCTTAAAAAAATACATCCTAGATTAATCTAGGATGTATTTTTTAAAACAAGGTATCATGCCCTATATAACAAGCTATATTGTTTTCTAAAAATAAGTTTTGTATTTCATATAATTTCTTTGAAGATGTAGGCCCTTCATTTTTATATTTGTATTCTTTTCCCAATTGTCTCCACTTCGATTCCCCTAATCTGTGAAATGGAAGTATATTTATTTCAACTAAATTATTTTCTTTCATAAACCATATAATATTCATTATATTTTCATAAGTATCATTGAAATCCCTTATTACTGGCATTCTAAGAACTAACCTTCCATTCCAATTAGAATTTGCTAACAACTCAATATTATTGAGTATTAAATCATTATAAACTCCCGTTTTTTGCTTATGCTTTTCTCTATCCATATGCTTTAAATCAATAAATGCAAAATCTATATATTTAAATACTTCTAAAAAAGTAACATTATTTACATAAGCAGTAGTTTCAATAGCAGTATGAAAATAATTTTTTTTACATTCTTTTAAAGTATTTATTAAAAATTCACTTTGAAAAAATGGCTCTCCCCCACTAAATGTAACTCCACCTTCTCTACTCCAAGAATGACTATCTCTATTTAGTATTTTTATAAGATCTGAAACTTTATATTCTTTTCCACAAACTTTCAATGCATTATAGTAACAAACACTACTACATTCAAATGTTTCACAACTTTTACATATATCCCAATTTAATTCTAATTCATTATTTTTTAAATTAAGCCCCCCATATTCACATACATCTTCACATAATTTACATCCTTTTTCAAACCTACAATTTGTCTGACTAAACATAATATGTTTTTTTAATACCCAGCTTTCTGGATTTGCACACCATTCACATCTTAAAGGACATCCATTCATAAAAATAGTAGTTCTACATCCTGGTCCATCATGTACTGAAAAACTCTGTATATCAAATATAATTCCTTTTATTTCATTATCCATAAAAATCCCCCATTTATACTTATTTATCTCATGCTTCTTTACTTTTATCAATCGATAACGGAAGTAATAATGCAACAATAGCTGATACTAAAAATGAGACTGTTGCAAACTTTAATGAATTAAAATAACTTCCAGACATATCATATAAATATGCTCCCATAAAACTTCCAAACGCAGGTCCTATTCCCATAACTATAAGAGTCGATAGTCCCCAAATCTTACCAAAAGTTTTATTTCCATAAACAGATGCAGCATATCCTGCAACTCCCCCAGGCTCAATAGCCCAATATACAGCAAATATAATACATGATACCATACTCAAAAATGCTGCTCCTTTTCCTATCATCAAAACTAAGCATGCTATAACGCCTGTTACAGGTGCAAAAATAATCATAAATTTTCTAGCCTTAGTTTCATTTTTTATTCTTCCTACTAATTTATCAGCTACAACCCCCATAAAAGGCATTGTAAATATTCCAGCTATACCTATTACCACATACAAATTTGTTGCAGTAGATAATGATAAATTGCAATCTGTTGTCCAGTATTTCACAATTTGAGTCCAAACTAAAAATTCAGCAACCATACTTGTTAAAAATGCAATAATTGCTCCCCAAATAGGAAAAGTAGAAAAAGCCTGTTTAATACTCCACTCTCTATCATTTACATTTGATTGTTTGGATTTTAATGTATCAAGTCCAAAAGGCTCAAATCCATAATTTGCTGGATTTTTCTTTGCAACAATAGTAGCAATTATCAATGCTGTAAACACAACTAACGATAAAATTCTCATTGCAAATCTCCAATCCATCGTTACAAGTACTTGCTTTGCACCAAGACTTAACACAACTTGTGCAACAGGTGCTCCCATAAATGCTATTCCCCACATAGTAGCGTACGCTTTACCAACATACCATTTTCTCACTGATACTGTTGAAGATACCCACAACATTCCTGTTCCTATACCCGCAAATATAGCATATGGTAGTAAATATGACATATAAGTTTTAGCAAAACTTGTTATTAAAAATCCTAAAGCCCCACTAATTGCTCCTAAAAAATAAGCTGGTTTTGTACCCCATTTATCTATCATCATTCCACTAAAAAACGCAGTTACTGCATAAACACTCATCATAAGCGAATAACCAAGAGTTAACTTAGAAGCACTCCATCCTAAATCTTTTGCCATTGGTCCTTGTAAAACTGAAAAAGTAGCTCTATACCCAAATAAACAAAATACAGCTAACCATGATGCAAGCACAACCATGTAACCTAAATATTTTGCTCTTTTTTCATTTTCAAACATTAAATATCAATCCTTTCAATTGTATTTAAATAAAAGGCGCAATTTAATTGCGCCTTTTAAATTTTAGGATTAAAAATTACTTAAACTTATGTCCCTTACAGGTTAAAGCACTTAAATCTCCAAAAGTCCAATCTTCTTTTTCTAATCCTATGCATATTCCAATTTCATCTTTATCAGGTTTTTTAAAATATTCACAATTCCTACATTTAGGTGCTAAATCAAATTGCGAACATACTTCTGTATCTATGTTAATCATCAAGCCTGTTATCCTACAAATTCCCTTTGCTGCATCAATAGGCGAAAAATTCAAGCAATCATTGTGTTTTAATTTTGACATATTAATCACACCCCTTCATATTCTGTTCTTGCAATAACTTCATCTTGAATAGGTTTGCCAATTTCACACCAATATTGTGTAAACCCTGCAACTCTCACCATAAGATCTCTATAATTATCAGGATTTTTCTGTGCATCTCTCAATACTTTAGAATCTACAATATTGTATTGAATGTGAAATCCTCCTTTTCTCATATAAGCACGAGTTAACTCTAATAAATGTTTAGTTCCATGTTCTCCTCTTAATGCACTTGGATGTATTTTCATATTCATTTGAGAATTTTGAGAACGTGAATGATCCCAAACAGTTGCTGATTCAAACAAAGCATATGGTCCATTTTTATCTGTTCCTGGATAAGCTGACATAGAACCATCTGCATAAGTTGTTCCTGCTAATCTTCCATCTGGTGTCGCAAGTGTTGCAGCCCCTTGTGCTCCATGAGTAGAAACAGATATTTGACAAGCATACATAGGTTTTGCATATAATGATTTTGATTTTCTAGCCATATTACAAAACCAATTCTCATATTCTTTTAAAATATTATCTACATAAGGATTGTCGTTGCCATATTTTGGAGCTGTCAAACATTTACCATATATATCATCATACTTTCCACTTGTATCTGATTTTTCTTGATCTAATAATGAGAAATTTCTAGTTTCAAGTGCATTTTTAAATCCAAAGTTATTAATTATAGCATCTTTTATTTGATCTATACTGTATTTTTTATCATCATAAACTATCTTTTTAATAGCAGCTAATGAATTAACCATAGTAATAGTTCCACAACTTTCTACATTAAATGTAGCATTATATCTATATCCCATATTTCCAATATGCTGCCCTTTATCCAAACAATCTGGTTTTAAAAATGAATTTATTACTGACATGTTTTGTTTACGCCATATATCATGCTGTATATTATTAGTCTTAGCAAGTACATCTACTGCTTTTTCATAGTATTCTTTAAATGTTTCAAATAATTCTTCATAAGTTTCAAGTTTTTTATTATGTGGTTCAAATACTTGAATTCCAGTTCTATAATCTTTTCCATTTGTAAGCACAAGCTCTAATACTTTAGGATTTGCAATAAAATGAACTCCTACACTTGTCGGTTGACCTGCTCCACCAGGGATTTCGTATTTCTTTCCATTTAATGTGAGTTCTTTCCAACAACAAGGAGAAGTTTCAAGACATCCACCTATCGCAAAAGATCTTGCTTCTTCTATTGTCATTCCTTCTGGCCCATACTGGTCAATTATAAATTCAATTCCTATCCTATTGTTCATCCAAGCAGGATATCCAGATCCTGTTTTATCACATTCCGCACATTTTAATAAAAATTTTTCAGGTAATTTTTCATCATAAAGAACTGATAGTGTAGGTTGAGGAGTTTGACATGTAATTCCCGCTTCAACTATTAACATCTCCAAATCATTTGTAGCAGATTGTCCATCTCTAGTTAATCCTCCAAGACTTAAATTATTAAATGTATTTCCCGATAAAACTCCACCAACTACTCCGGTAGATGCAAAACAATCTATACATGTTATTTTTATTCTATAAAGTTCTAAAAGTTCAAGCACTTCTTCTTTGCTTATTCTTCCAGATTCTATATCCTGTTCATACCAAGGATACAATACTTGACCAAGTCTTCCTATAGACATTCCTGATATTGCATCTTCATTAAGCACCGCAATATGCAATGTATATGAAAGTTGTAGAGCTTCTCTAAATGTTCTCGGCTTATTATGTGCAATCCACTCAAGACAATTAGCAATATCGTTGTATTCTTTTTTATCCACATCACTTTCAGCTAATTTTTCAAGTCTTCTTGCATGTTTTGCATAATTTAATATCCAATTTTGAATACCTTCTATTGAATGAATTACTGCTTCATAAAAATACAACCTATCCATTCCTATAATACCGTCACTACCAGCATTACCTGCAACTTCAGCTTTGCACTCTTTTGCCATCTCAATAAGCTTATCAAATCCATATTGCAGAGGATAATAGTAATTTATTACCTCTCTTCCCTGTGGCAAAGTAAATCCCGAATCAAACATACAAACTAAACTCTTCATTATATTTTCTTTTGTTTTATAATCCGGAACCATTTTTTCATATTTATGCCCTACATCTTCTACTGATTTTCCTATCCATTCATTTGCTACTTTAAGTAATACTGGAATTTCCTCTTTTCTCATTCCAAACTTACCAGCAATAGATACTACATTTCCAAAACTTTTTGTAACATTTCCTCCCCCTTGCCCAAATTCACTCAACTCTCCTGCACTCGCACTACCTGATTCAAGCGCCGCTTTATAAAGCTCACTTTCTTTAGCTACAAAAAAACTCTCAGAAAGCCATGGCATAGGAAATGAGCCTCTATAATTATACGTCTTTTGCATAACTAATTTTTCACCTGGAATAATATTCGGTGTTAAGTGTGAAAATGCTTCTTTTAACGCCTTAGCCCTTCTAACTATAGTAACTTCACCATCTAATTCTTTCCATTTTCTGTTGTACCAATAAGGAAACTCCATATTTGCAGTTGATAATGTATTATAAAAAATATCTCTTAACTTCTTAGCCCTAGGAGTAGGTTCTTTTTTGACCTCTCTATCTACCATCTCATCCGGTGCATGTCCTCCAGACTGATAATTTATAGATAATCCTTTCGAAGCTAAAATATCAGCTAGCTTCTTTCTTTTGCATTCATCCATATTAATTTTCCCCCTTCTTTGAATGACCTTCTTCTCTACATTTATATGATTTTAATTTTTAAAATATTATAGAATTAATTTACATTAATAAGGTTAAAATACTATTAGTTACAAATGCCGGAGGATAAATTAAATGAATAAAGAAACAATATCTGATAAGCAAGGAGTTTCTATTATGATTATGTTTATAATAGGAACTGCTTCTATAATGGCAAGAGGACTTGATGCTAAACAAGATTTATGGCTGGCTATTATTTTAGCAACAATTGCTTATATTCCAATTGCACTTATATGCTCTTATATTCTCTCCAGTTTTCCTCAAAAAAATATATTTGATATTATCGAGCTTTGTTTCGGAAAAGTAATCGGAAAAGTAATACTAATAATATATACTTGGTTTTTATTTCATACAGGAGTATTAGTTTATATGAATTTCACTAATTTTGTAAATACAGTTGCTTTACCCGAAACTCCTAAAATTATTTTAATGATAATTATTCTAATGCTATCTTCTTATATAACAAAAAAAGGTATTGAAATAATTGGAAGGTGGTCAGAAATTTTTTCAATTATACTAATTAGCTTTATATTGATTTCAAGATTATTGTTAATCAAAGAAATAAATATAGACAATTTGTACCCTATTTTAAATACTGGAACAAAAGCAATTATAGAAGGAATTTACTCTGTATTTGCTTTTCCATTCACTCAAACAGTAGTATTCACAGCCACTTTTTCAAATTTAAAAAACTCAAAATCTCCTTATAATATTTACATCAAAAGTTCATTAATAGGAGGAATAATTATATTTTTAATTTCTATATCTAATATACTAGTATTGGGAGTTAATGAAGCTGTAAATACATATTATCCTTCATATGAAAGCGCTGCAAGAATAAGTATAGGTAATATATTCCAAAGACTTGAAATAATAATAGCAACTGTATTCTCATTTGGAGCTTTTATTAAAGGAAGTATATTCTTACTCGCCTCATGCAAAGGGTTTACTAAAATATTTAATATTAATGATTACAGATTTATAGTAATACCCATTTCTCTACTTATGATTGATTTATCTTGTTTTTTACACGATGGTATAAAAGATTATTTTGAATGGATTTTAGGAGTATGGCAGTATTACGCATTTCCATTTCAAGTAATATTACCTATTATAGTATTTATTGCTATTAAAATTAGATATAAAAATTTAATAAAAAATAAAATATGAGAAGCACAATTGCTTCTCACATCACTTATTTAATTCAAATAGCATATATCCAAATTCAAAAGGATTTTTGTCTTCTCCTAAAAGAATTGTATTTTTAAATTCTACAAGCCCTTTACCTTCTTTAAATATTTTAATTTCTCTATAAGTATTTTCAGGATAATTTTCTATTCCTTTAATTACAGTTTCAGTTTTTACTATACTTTTATTTTTATCATCTTTAAACACATCTGTAATCTTCGTTTGTGCTGTATACTCTTTTCCATCTACAACAACTTTTTGATTCCATGTATTCCCTTTTTCAATAGGCAATTTTAAAACAACTTGCTCCCTAATTACAGATTGAGAATATCTTCTATTTAAGTTTTTTTGCACTTCTTTAACAGAATTTTTACCTATAATGTATTCTGTTTCCAAAATCCTATCTTTTTTAGGAAGTCCTTCTCCTTCAGATTGATCTAATATTTCTCCTTTAAAATTCAACTTTATTTCCTTATCATTGTCTATAACATTATTTAATGTTAATGTCTGTTCATATTCTAATACACCACAATAATTAAGTACAGTTCCTTCTACTGATGGAAAGTATTTCAAAAGCTCATCACTATACAACTTTTCACTTGAAGAATTATTAGATTCAGTATTTGTCTTATTACAACCAATACTAAAAACTGCAACAGACAATATTAATAAAAAATAAATTACCCTTTTAGCCATAGTATTACCCTCCTCGACAATCTTTTGTTAATTACATTTTAATATAAAGATTAATTTTAGTAGTTACAAACAGGTTACAATACAGGTAATTTAACAACCACTTTCGTACCTTTTCCCTCAACACTCTCAATAATAAATTCTCCTTTATGTAAATTCACTATTTTTTTGCAAATTGCTAATCCAATTCCACTTCCCGATTTTTTAGGTTCACCCTTATAAAATTTATCTGTTACCTTGTCTAAATCTTTTTTAGGTATTCCTATTCCATTATCTTTTATTTCTACTAAAACAAATCCACATCTGCAATCACTTTTTATTGATATTACTCCATTTTCTTGTGAAAATTTTATAGAATTATCTATAATATTTATAAATACTTGTTTTAACCTATTAATATCTCCTTTTATTAAGCATTTTCCTTTATTTATACTTAAATATACTTTAATTTTTTCTTTTTCAAACCTTTTTTTAAAATAATTATAAATTTCTAATACAAGTTTATTTATATCTATATATTCTAAATTCAAATTAATTTTATCTAATTCAAGCTTTGAAAAATCAAGAAGTTCATCTACTAAACCAGTTAATCTTTTAGATTCTTCATATATTATTTTTAAACCTTCATCAATTTCTTCTTCATCTGCATCACCTGTAATCATAACTTCACTCCATCCTTGTATTGATGTAAGAGGAGTTCTAATTTCATGTGATATAGAAGATATAAATTCATTTTTTATTAAATTACTCTTCTGTATTTCATCTAACATATAATTAAAGGTATCTGCCAATCTACCTATTTCATCATCATTTCTTTTGACAGCTTTTTTAGAAAAATCTCCACTAGCTATTATTTTAGCAATATCAGTTAGTTCCTCAATAGGCCCTATTATATCTCTAACTAAAAATGAACTAAATAAAAATGTTATAACTATCACCAAAATTCCTATTAATATTGAAATAACACATATATAAAAAAAATTTTTATCTATATCTTCCACAGAAATTACATATCTTAAAACTCCCGAAATATCATTTAAATAATAAAGAGGTACAGATATAGCCATAATCTCTTCATTCGTTACTTTATTTTTTTGTTTTATTATTTTTGTATTTCCATTTAACGCTTCTTTAATATCTTCCGCTTCTACAACCTCACTTAAATTTAATCCATATGAATCTATAATCATTCTTTTATCCAAATCAAATATTTGCATATAAAAAACTTTATCATTTGAGTTATCTTCTAATATATATCTAGCTTTTTTATCTATTTTTTCACTTATCAATATTTTGTTATAAAACGAACTTGATATTTGTGCTTTATTTATTAACTCTTGTTTAACACTTTCAAAATAATAAATTCTTACAGTCAATAAAAATATAATTTCTAGAATCAAAACAATACCTACAATAATTATTCCATTTTGTTTATATATGCGAAATTTTATACTATTCATTTTCAACACTCCATATATATCCATACCCCCTAATCGTCTTTAAGTATTTAGGATTAGAAGAATCTTCCTCTATCTTTTGTCTAATCCTTCTAATATTTACATCTACAGTTTTTATTTCTCCAAAATAACTCTCACCCCAAACTTTATCTAATATCTCATCTCTACTCATAACTTTATTGGGATTAGTCATAAAAAACTCCATAATTGCATATTCGGTTGGTGTAAGAGGTATAATTTCATTATTTTTAACTAAAGATTTTTTATTTATATCAATTTTGAACGGCTTATGCTCAATAATATTTTTAATTTCTTTATTCCTGTCAATTCTCCTAATTAAAGCTTCTATTCTCGCACCAAGTTCTTTTGGACTAAATGGCTTTACAATATAATCATCAGCTCCACACTTAAACCCCTTTACCTTATCATTTTCTTGTCCTTTCGCCGTAATCATTATTATTCCAATATCAGGATATTCCTTTCTAAGCATTTTACAAACCTCAAATCCATCTATATCTGGTAACATAACATCAAGTAACGCTATATCAATAGTTTTATCTACTTTTTTTAATGCTTCATCGCCATTTTCAAATTCTACAATTTCATAACCCAAAGCTTTTAATTTAATTTTTATAAATGTTCTTATAGATTTTTCATCTTCTAAAACTAAAATTTTGTATTTCACCAAATCACCTACTCGCTAATATTTATCAATTTATTATTATCCAAAATAAATAAATCTGTATATAAAGAATTTATCCCCATATAAAAATCAACAAATATTCCTTTTTTATTTTTTGATACATTTCCAACCTTCATTGTGCTATAATAACTGTCATTATTTATCGTATATTCATCAATTAAATTTACATTTTCATCAACATAATTTAAAACCCTTATGACTGTAGAATCATCAGATAATCTATCTAAAAATATTAATTCATTTTTTTTGTCATAATTTAAATCATCTAAAGCAAAATCTTCATAGTCAGTATCGTAAATAATCCTAAAATATCCTCCATGATAAGAATATACACTCATACTTTTACTTAAAGTATCTTTAAATGTATATCCTATAAATATCTCTGGAATATTGTCTCCTGTTATATCCTTATATTGTACTAAATCTATGCCATGGCTATGCTCCTCTATTCTATTAATTTCATACCATTCGCCTTTCTTTTTCTTTAATATAACAATTCCATATGAATTTATTTCATCATAAACACCTTCATTACTTCTATATAATAAAAGTATTTCATCGTTCCCATCTCCATCTAAATCAACTCTTCTAATTGATTTTTCATTTTTTTGACTTATAGCTAATGTAAGTCTATCTTTATCCGATAAAAACCTAGATTCTATGCTCTGTATCTCACTTACATTTTCTAAAACCCTAGGCTTTTTTATAATATTTACAGGAGATTTAATAGCTGAACAACTTGATAATATGAAAATCATAATAATTGTAGTTATAAAAACATTTAATTTTTTTAACACTATTTTCACCCTTTTTGATTTTATTATAATAAATACACAATAATATAAAGTTACAATTTGGAAACAAAAAAGCCCTACTATTATTTTTACATATTAAATGTAAAAATAATATAGGACTTTACCATTTTCTAATATTCAATCAAATTGTCTATACTTTTCCCAGGTGGCACAATTGGATAAACCCCTTCATCTTTATTTATTTTACACTCTATAAACAAAGGCTCTTTTCCCAACTCACATTTAATCAATAAATCATCAAGTTCATTCATTGAATTTACAGTATATCCCTTTATCCCATAAACTTTCGCTAAATCTGAATAATCAATTTCATAATCCAAATCCGTCTGTGAATATCTTTCATTACAAAACAACCTTTGCCACTGCCTTACCATTCCCAATGTCTGATTATTTAAAAGCAATATTGTTATAGGAATTTTATACTTTGCTACAGTTAACAACTCATTACAGTTCATCCTAAAACTCCCATCACCTGTAACTAATAAAACACTTTTATCCGTATTAGCAACTTTAGCTCCTATTGCCGCTCCTAACCCAAAACCCATAGTACCAAGTCCACCTGAAGTTATAAAAGATCTAGCTCCTTTAAAATTCCAATATTGAGCAGTCCAAATTTGATGCTGACCTACATCTGTAACAACAAATGCATCATCATTTAACTTTTCATTAAATCTATTTAATATATTCTTAGGATGAAATAAATTTTCATCTATTATTTTACTCTTTAATTTAAATTGCTTTATTTCTTCTTTCCAGTTTTCATTATCTTTATCATCCATTTTATATGTAATAACTTTTAATATTTCTTTCAAATTTCCAACTACATAATAATATGACTCTTTATTTTTATTTATTTCTGTTACATCTATATCTATATGAATAATTTTTGCATTCGGAGCAAATCCATTTGAGTTCCCTATAACTCTATCGCTAAATCTCGTCCCCACAGCAATAATTAAATCACTATTCATAACAGCTAAATTATTTTCTCTAAATCCATGCATTCCAACTAACCCCAAAGATAATTCATCATCTCTTTTTATAGTTCCAAGCCCCATTAAAGTATTTACAACTGGAATATCTCCTTTTTTAGCTAAACTTAACAATTCACTACATGCATTTGCAATTTTTACTCCCCCACCAGCATAAATAACCGGTCTTTTAGATTTATTTATAATATCTACTATTTCATCCAGATTATTTTCAACACTTATATTTTTATGAATATTACAAATATTATCCGTGCATTTTTTTCCATATGAATATTCAGATAAAAATATATCCTTTGGAATATCTACAAGTACAGGTCCGGGTCTTCCTGTTTTAGCCACTTCAAAAGCTTCTTTAATAATAATTGGAATATCATTTACATCTCTCACTAAATAATTGTGCTTTGTAATAGACATAGTAACACCTGTAATATCTATTTCTTGAAAAGAATCTTTACCTAAAAGTGATGTTGGAACCTGCCCCGTAATAACAACCAAAGGTACAGAATCCATATAAGCTGTAGCAATTCCCGTTACAGCATTTGTAGCTCCTGGACCCGAAGTCACTATACACACACCAACTTTTCCAGTGCTTCTTGCATATCCATCTGCACCATGAACCGCTCCTTGCTCATGAACTGTTCTTATGTGTTTAAAATGCCTATCATTATAAAGTGCATCATATAAAGGAATAACAGCCCCTCCTGGATATCCAAATAAAGTATCTACTCCTTGTCTTTTTAAACATTCCAATAATAAATTAGCGCCATTCATATTATCACTCTTTCTATTAAATATTAAGTACAAATAGCTCCTTTTGAAGCAGAACTTACCATTTTAGAATATTTTTTTAGGTATCCTGTATACTTATTATATTTAACTTTTAAATCATTCTTTCTTTTAACAAGTTCTTCATCTTCTACAATAAGTTCCAATATACCATTTAATATATCTATTTTTATAAAATCTCCATCTTTCACTAATGCAATAGGTCCACCTTCTGCTGCTTCAGGAGAAACATGACCAATAGCAGCACCTCTTGTTCCACCTGAAAATCTTCCATCAGTAATTAACGATACACTTTCATCAAGTCCCATTCCTACAAGTGCTGAAGTTGGAGTTAACATCTCTCTCATTCCAGGTCCTCCTTTTGGACCTTCATATCTTATAACTACGGTATCACCTCTTTTTATACTTCCATTTAATATAGCTTCAACTGCAGTTTCTTCACTATCAAATACCCTAGCTGTAGATATAGTATTCATCATTTTTTCACTTACAGCAGACTTTTTAACAACAGCTCCATCTGGTGCTAAACTTCCAAATAAAATTTTTATTCCTCCATCACTGCTATAAGGATTATGTATATCTGCAATTACTTTATTATCTAACTTTTCTTTTCCTCGTATTAATTCTCTTACTTTATTTAAACTCACAGTATTAACATCTAAATTTATTAAATCCTTCTTTGAAAGTTCATTCATAACAGCTAATATTCCACCTGCATAATAAAGATCCTCTATATGATAATTTCCTGCTGGACTTAATCTGCATAAATTAGGAGTAGTATCACTTATTGTATTTATCATATTAAGATCAATATCTATACCTGCTTCATGAGCAATAGCAATCAAATGAAGTACTGTATTTGTCGAACACCCCAATGCCATATCTACCGCTAATGCATTTTCAAAAGATTCTTTAGTCAGAATATCCCTTGGAAGTATATTCTCTTTTAAAAGTTTCATAATTTGCATTCCTGTTTTTTTAGCAAGCCTTTTTCTCTCTGAATACACAGCTGGTATCGTCGCATTACCTTCAAGCGCCATACCTAGTGCTTCCGTCATACAATTCATTGAATTTGCTGTAAACATACCTGAACATGAACCACAAGTAGGACATGCACTTTCTTCAAGACGTTTTAATTCTTCATCAGTCATACTTTTACTACATACTTTTCCAACACCCTCAAACACAGTTGTTAAATCAACTTTTTTTCCATTTAATCTTCCAGCAAGCATAGGTCCTCCACTCACAATAATACTCGGAATATTTATTCTTGCCGCTGCCATTAACATTCCTGGAACAACTTTATCACAACTAGGTATTAATACTAAAGCATCAAGACCATGAGCTTTTGCCATTATTTCTATGCTATCTGCTATAATTTCTCTACTTACTAAAGAATATTTCATACCTTCATGATTCATAGCAATTCCATCACAAACTGCAATAGATGGAAATTCAAGAGGAGTTCCCCCTTCCATTAATACTCCCCTTTTTACTGCATCTGTTATTTGTCTAAGTTCTACATGTCCTGGTACTATTTCATTAAAAGAATTAACAACTCCAACAAGTGGTCTATTTATTTCTTCATCTGTAAGCCCTGTTGCTTTTAATAATGATCTGTGTGGTGCTTTTGTTATTCCAAATTTAACATGTTCACTATTCATTTTAATCCTCCTAATCATTTATCCACGACATCATTTTTCTTAATTTTTTACCTACTTCAACAATTGGATGATTCAATTCATTATTTCTAAAAGAATTAAATACAGGTCTATTTATTTCATTTTCCATTATCCAGTCCTTAGCAAATTTTCCATTTTGAATTTCTTCAAGAATATTTTCCATTTCTTTTCTAGTATCTTCATTTATAATTCTTCTTCCAACCATATAATCTCCATATTCTGCTGTATCACTTATACTATCCCTCATTTTTTCAAATCCACCTTCATAAAGCAAATCTACAATCAATTTCATTTCATGAAGACATTCAAAATACGCAACTTCTTTTTGATATCCTGCTTTTACCAAAGTATCAAATCCCGCTTTAATAAGCTCTGTTACTCCCCCACAAAGCACAGCTTGTTCTCCAAATAAATCTGTTTCTGTTTCTTCTTTAAAAGTTGTTTCTAACACTCCTGCTCTCGTAGCTCCAATTCCACTTGCATATGCAAGAGATAATTCTTTTGCCTTTGATGTATAATCCTGATAAACTGCAAATAACGCAGGTACTCCTTTACCTTCTTTATAAACTCTCCTCACTAAGTGTCCAGGTCCTTTTGGAGCAACCATGAAAACATCTATATTTTTAGGTGGAATTATTTGATTAAAATGAATATTAAATCCATGAGCAAATGCAAGCACATCTCCTTCTTTTAAATTAGGTTTTACTTTTTCATCAAACACTCTCTTTTGCTTAGTATCAGGAATGAGCATCATAATAACATCACTCTCTCTTACTGCATCTTCTACACTCATAACACTCAGACCATCTTCTATTACTTTATCCCAAGATTTACTTCCTTCATATAGTCCAACTACCACATCTATCCCACTATCTTTTAAATTAAGTGCATGGGCATGACCTTGACTTCCATATCCTAAAATTGCTACTTTTTTATCCTTTAATATACCTAAATTTACATCCTTTTCATAATACATTTTTGCCATTTTCAATTCCCTCCCTATAATACTCTTATCTCTTTTACATCTACTAATTTTGATATCTGATTTACCATTTTATTAACTAAATAACCTTCATCTTCTAACACAATATCTAAATTAATAAAACTATCTTCAGATATCATATTAATCTCTTTTACATTAAATTCTTTTCTTCTCAAAACACTTGCAACCCTTATAAAACTATCTATCCCTTGATTTAATCTCGCATAAACTCTATTTTCCATATTCATCCCTTTCCTCTCTGTATATTTAAAATATTCTGAACATGTTTATTAAAATAAAAAAATCTTTCATCTCTATAAATATACACATATCCATAGAGACGAAAGATTACTTTCGCGGTACCACTCTATTTGCAGCAAAAACATAGCTACCTCTTTTTTTCAGGTCGACTTAACGTGAACCCTAACCATATAACGGTGGTAACCGCCTTCATTTACTCGACTAAAATCTTTCAACTCAGGAGCTCTGGAGTGATCATTATACATTCTTATTAACACCAACTCTCAGCAAACGTTGGCTCTCTGTAGTTAATAGATGAATGTTTTTGTCTCCGTCTTAGCCTTTACACATTAATTTTTTATGTTGTAAAAAATTATATTATCATAGCAAAATATTGTCAATATGTTTTTTGAAAAATATTTAATTTTTTGAATAATTTTATATTTATATAAAATTATTTTTTATTCATATCCTAATTTATCTTTTATTTTAATACTATTAATTTCTTCCTCCTTTAAGCTCTTATTTAATTTCAAAGCAAGCACACCAGTAACCATTATAGTAAAAAAATCTGCTACAACTTGACTAAAAATTACACCATATAGCCCCCAAAATTTAGGCAATATTACAATTGATGGTATTAAAAATATACCTTGCCTTGAAGCTGATAAAATAAATGACTCTTTTCCCCTTCCCAATCCTTGAAATAATGAAGCGTAAACTTGTTGAAATCCAAATAACGGAAATAATAAACATATCGTTTTTAATGTTTTAGCTCCTATATCAATAACTTCTGGATCAATAGTAAATACCGAAGTTATTTCCTTAGCAAACACTATAAAAACTACTGTAACAATAGCCGTAAATATAGTTGTAGTTTTAAGAGATATTTTTATAGCTTCAAATAAACGATCGTATTTTTTAGCTCCATAATTATATCCCGCAATAGGTTGAAATCCTTGATTATATCCAAACACAACATATATTCCTATAGAAAGTATTCTAAGACTAATCCCCATGGCAGCAACAGCAGCATCTCCATATGGCTTAGCAGCTACATTTATTAAACCTAAAGATAAACTTGCAAGAGATTGTCTTGCAAATGTAGCAGCACCAATTTTTAATATCTCACTATATATATCTTTTGAAGGTTTAAAATGCTTGATAGATATTTTTATATAACTTTTTCCTAAAATAAAATAACTAATAAGATATATAAAAGATATCATCTGAGCTAATACTGTAGCTAAAGCTGCCCCTTTTATACCCATATTAAAACTAAACATTAAAATTGGATCTAAAATAATATTTATTAAAGCTCCTAAACTTATTGCAATCATACTATATTTTGCATTACCTTCTGCTCTAATCATATTATTAAGCGTCATATTGCAAATTGTAAAAGTAGATCCAAACACTAATATTTTTGCATAATCTTTTGCATAAAACAGTATTGTATCAGTAGCTCCAAACAATACAAGAAACTGCTCAAGAAAAATCACTCCTATAATTGTGAAAATAATACTAAAAATTACACTTGTAAAAAATGTTGTAGATGTCGTTTTATCAGCTTGTTCTTTATTTTTTTCTCCTAGCAATCTTGAAATATACGAACCTGAACCCACACCAAACATCTGCCCCATTGCTGCTATTAGCATAAACATTGGGAATACTACAGAAACAGCACCAATAGCACTTGTATTATTAAGCATCCCCACAAACATAGTATCTATTATGTTATAAACTGCATTAATAAGCATAGCAATAATTCCTGGTATAGCAAGCCTTGTTAAAACACTTCCTATTTTTTCTTCTCCCATCATTTTTGCTCTTTGATCTCTCATTTTTTTACCCTCCTAATTAAATTATGTCAATAATCTATTTACCATAGGTACACTCTATAAGTTCAATAATAAATTTAATATTTTTTTCTTTTTCATCTGGATGTTCTAGCATAATTTTAAGTATGAGTATAAATATTGTTTCAGCTAATCTACTTTCCATTCCATCTTCTAATTTAAGCCCTATATCTTCTTTCACTTCTTTTATTAATCCCTCTATTTTTTTTAATAAATCTCTTTTTACATATAAAAGTTCATCTTTTTCATCATCTCTAAATACATTTTCTTTAATTAATTCTCCACCTAGTCCTTTTCTTCTCAATATCTCATTATATAATGTATCTATATATTTTCTTATCTTTTCTTTAATATCAGATTTTTCATTTATAATACTATCAAGTTTATAAAATGTCTCCTGCCAACTTTTTTTAAAAACATCTATATAAAGTTCTTTTTTATTAGGATAATAATTATATAAAGTTCCAACAGCAATACCTACTTTTTTAGCAATTAACTTCATGTCAACTTTCTTATAACCATACTCTCCAAACAAATCTATTGCACTATTAAATATTTTATTTTCTAAATCCTTTATAATCTTAGGCATTCTCTTACATCTCCTTTTTATGAATTCAAGTTCACTTAATATGAATTTAAATTCATTATAACTTTTAAAACTTAGTTAGTCAAGTAGTTTATATTTGCACAAAAAATATAGACCTGACATAATGTCAAAAGTCTATATTTGCGCTACTATATTATTAACCCATTTTTTAGATGCAACTCTCAAAAATCCGATAATTCCCTTAACTATTTCTTCACAGTATACCAAAAATACAATTACATATATAGGATATTTAAGAAATGCTCCTAAAAATGCAAGTGGAACCCCAATAAGCCAAACAGACCCCATTTCCAAATATAGTGAAAATTTGTTGTCTCCTCCACTTCTTAATATACCTACTATTAATATTACATTATAAGTTTTTAAACTCATAAATATAGAAAGTATAATTAATATTTTAGCTACATCTTTATATAAATCTGTTGAAATATTAAATACAGATAATATTAACGGAATTAATAAATATAATATTAACCCTACTAATCCTCCAGTTGCAAATCCTAATATTGAAAACTTCTTAGAATATTCAACTGCAGTATCTTCATTATTTGCTCCTATTTCATTTCCAAGCATAACTGCACAAGCATTTGCAAGTCCCATTGAAACTACCATAAAAAAGTTTTGAATTGTATTTGAAATTTGAGTTGCTGCAATTGCTCTAGTCCCAACTTTAGCATATGCTATAGAATACATTACCATTCCAAGAGCCCAAAATGCATCATTTAATATTACAGGTGTTGATTTTTTTAATACAGTTTTTATAAAATTAATTGATACGCTCTTAAAATCATCTATACTAACCTTTAAAGGATGATCTTTTTTATATACATATACTAAAATAATTGCCATTTCTATAGTTCTTGATATAAGAGTAGCAAGAGCAGCTCCTACTACACCCATTTGATGAAATCCAAAATTTCCAAATATCAACATATAATTAAGCGATGCATTTATAAATATACAAATAGCACTTACAATCATAGGAAGCACAGCTCTGTTAATGCTCCTACAGCTAAAACCATATGCAAAGCTTATAGCTGTAATAGGATAACTTATACATACTATTTTTAAATATCTTCTTGCAAAATCAACTACTTCCTTATCCCTTGTAAAAATATTTATTATAATATCTGAACCAAATAATACTAAAGTTAAAAATATTAAACTCAATATTAATCCTGACGTAATTGATATTGAAAGAGTTTTTCTTATATTATCTATATCTTTTTTGCCCCAAAACTGAGAAATAAACATAGAAGCTCCACTGTTAATTCCAAATATTATGATAACATACAAGAAAAATACTTGATTCGCAATTCCAACTGATGCAATTTGATTTTCTCCAAGTTTTCCTATCATAACTGTATCTATCATATTAAGTGATGATGTTATTAAATTTTGAAGAGCAATAGGGATTGCCAGTAAAAGCATATTTTTATAAAATTTATTATCCTTAAAAATACTATTAATCATATCTCATCTTCCCCTATATTTTAATACCAATATATTTATTCAATAACCAAAAATAAATTGTCTATACATAATTAAGATAATTTTATCATAAATAGCTTCATTTTCTCAAACTCTCTGTAGTTAATAAATATAACTTTATTAACTACTTTAATCTGTATCTGTAAAGCACATAACCCACAGTTTTCTCGTAGTAATATTTACTATTATATACGTCCTATCCCAGGCTATACCAAAGAAATAATCATTCCACACTCCTGGTGTGAAATAAAGATATAAATCTGAATTTATATTCTCACAAATAACATTATACAATCTTTTAGAAAGCTCTATAGACTCTTCTTCTGTTTCTATAAATTTCCTAGCACCTCCAACTTCAAAATGATGTATAAAAGTGTCTTTTATATCTTTCTCATTTGTTTTTATTTCATAATAACATTCATTTATATGTTCATAATCAACATATTTATTTTCAAAAAAATTCACTAAAGGCTCTGTATGAAATAAAGCTTGTACAAATATATTATCGAATTTCTCTTTTCTCAATATTTTTATAAAATTTTCTCCAAATTCAAAACATTTAATTCTAACTTGATCTTCATTTTGATATACCTTTTCAACTAGTTCTTCTTTAATTTTTAATATAGGATGATTGTCAATTGATACTAGTTTAAAGTCAACACTATTTAAACTCTCTATTAATCTTTTTCTCTTAATATTTGAATTCTCTATCATATATTCAACTCCTTTGTATATTCAGTTTAATACATCTCTATTTAAAAAAGGAGTCTATAAATAAATTTGTGTAAACTTCAAATTTATTTATAAAACTCCATTTTCATATTAATTACTTTAATCTGTATCTGTAAAGCACATAACCCACAGTTTTCTCGTAGTAATATTTACTATTATATACGTCCTATCCCATGATACTCCAAAGAAATAATCATTCCATAACTCTTGTGTATAATACAAATATACCTCTGAATTTGTATTTTCACTAATAACTTTATAAAACCTTTCTGAAAGTTCCACGGCCTCTTTTCCCATTAGATTTAAAGCTTTCATAGCACCTCCAAGTTCAAACTGATCTATAAAAATATCTTTTATATCTTTCTCATCTGTTTTTATTTCATAATAACGGTCATTTATAATACACTCATAATCAACATATTTATCTTCAAAAAAATTCACTAAAGGCTCTGTATAAAATAAAGCTTGTACAAATATATTATCAAATTTCTCTTTTCTCAATATTTCTATAAAATTTTCTCCAAATTCAAAACACTTAACTCTAAAATCATTTTCATCTTGATATACCTTTTCAACTATTTCTTTTTTAATTTTTAGTATAGGATGATTGTCAGTTGATACTAGTTTAAAGTCAACTCTATTTAAACTCTCTATTAATCTTTTTCTCTTAATATTTGAATTCTCTATCATATATTCAACTCCTACTCATTATTAGATTTTCACAACACTTTTATAATTATATACAAAACCAATGTCTAAATTTGTAAAAAAAAGCATAAAATTTAATTTTTATGATAAAACACAATAAAAGTCTGGATTTCTCCAGACTTAATTATCATTAAATATGTAAATATAACTCCATTCCTTTTTCAATTGCTTTTATATTTAAATCTACAAATTTTTCTTTTACATTTTCCCTTACAGCTTTATTCCAATCTATATCATTTAATCCCAGTGCTTTTATAAGACAACCAAGCATTATTATATTTTGAGCTTTTATGTTCCCAAGTTTAACAGCTTCATCAGCTGCATTTACAACAGTTATATTATCAAATCTTTCTTTTAACTTTTCAATTACTTTTTCCGGATATTTTTCTTTTCCCGAAAGAACAGTAGCTGACGGTATTTTATAGTCATTTACTACTATTTTCCCATCTGATTTTAAATACTCAAGCCATCTTAATACTTCTACTTTTTCAAAAGCTACAATAACATCAGCTTGACCTTTTCCTATTATAGGAGAGTATACTTTTTCTCCATATCTAACCTGAGTTGTAACACTCCCTCCTCTTTGAGCCATACCGTGAACCTCTGACATTTTAACATCATATCCTGCATCTATTAATCCACTTGATAATACCTTAGAAGCTAATATTATTCCTTGTCCTCCAACTCCTACTAATAGAATATTTTTTACTTTGTTCATTATTATTCACCTACCCTTTCTATAGCATCAAATGGACAAATTTGAGAACATACGCTGCAACCGACACACATAGTCGGATCTATTTTCACTGTATCTTCAAGTGATATAGCAGGACATCCTGATTTTAAACACATTTTACACTTTTTACATTTTTGCTCATTCACTTTAAATGGTTTTATATTAATATCAAATTGTTCTTTATCTTCTTTACTTAATTTTTTAAGTACACAAGGCCATTTAGTAACTATTACAAATGGTTCATTTGACTTAAGTGCTTCATTTACAGCATCTTCTGTTTCTTCTAAATTAAGAGGATTTACCACCCTTACATTATTCACGCCTATTGCTTTACATAGATTTGGAATATCTATTGCAATAGTTTTTTCTCCCATCAAAGTATACCCTGTTCCCGGATTTTCCTGATGTCCAGTCATTCCAGTTATTCTATTATCGAGTATAACTGTAACTGAATTTCCTTTATTGTATACCACATCAATTAAACTAGAAATTCCTGTATGAAAAAATGTAGAATCTCCTATCACACTTACTACTTTCTTATCTTCATTATTTATATTAAATACCTTTTGAGCGCCATGGCCTGAACTAATAGAAGCCCCCATACAAATACAAGTATCCATGGCATTTAATGGTTCAGAAGATCCTAATGTATAACATCCAATATCTCCAGTAATCATTATATTTTTCTTTTTAGATAATACATAAAATAATCCTCTGTGAGGACATCCTGCACATAAAGTAGGAGGTCTTGATATAATATCATCTTTTAAAATTTCTACACTACTTGCAACTTCGCTTTCCATACCCAATAATGAACTCGCTATTATATCCGGATTGAGTTCTCCTATTCTAGGTATTTTTTCTTTTCCTATACAACTAATTCCCCTTGATTTTAATTGTTCTTCTATATACGGTTCTAATTCTTCTATTACATATAAAATTTCTACCTGACTTGCAAACTCTTCTATTTTTTTAAATGGAAGAGGATGAGTAAATCCAAGTTTTAAATACGAAGCACTTTTCCCAAATACTTCTTTAGCATATTGATAAGAAATACCAGAAGTTATAATTCCTATTTTCTTGTCATTCCACTCAATTTTATTTAAATGAGTATTATTACTAAACTCTTCAAGCTTTTTTAATTTATCCTCAACTACCACATGAAGTTTTCTAGCATTACCAGGAGTCGCAACGAATTTTGATATATTTTTAGAATAAGGCTTAATACCAACATCTTGTCTATCATTAAATTCCACAAGAGTTTTGGAATGACATATTCTTGTACTAACCCTAAAAAGAACTGCTGTATCAAATTTTTCAGATATTTCAAGAGCATCCTTTATAAAATCCTTGGCCTCTTGAGAATCACTTGGTTCAATCATCGCTATTTTTGCAAATTTAGCATAATATCTATTATCTTGCTCATTTTGAGATGAGTGCATTCCAGGATCATCTGCTGAAACTAAAACAAGACCTCCATTAACTCCTGTATATCCATACGTCATAATAGGATCTGCTGCAACATTTACTCCTACATGCTTCATTGCAGCAAGAGATCTCGCACCAGCAATAGAAGAACCTATAGCTACTTCTAAAGCTACTTTCTCATTTGGTGCCCACTCACAATAAACATCATCCTTATATAAAACCATATTTTCAAGTATTTCAGTAGAAGGTGTTCCTGGATATGCACAAGCTACAACTCCTCCTGCTTCATAAAATCCTCTCGCAATAGCTTCATTTCCCGTCATAAGTTTTTTCATCTAAACTCTCCCCCTTTTTTTATTTTCTCTTAACACTTCATCTAATCTATTTATAAATTTTTGAGTTTGCTCAAGTGTTCCTGTACTAACTCTTAACCAATTGTCCCAATTCCATAAATATCCTGGTCTTATTATTATTCCTTTTTCAAGTAATTTTTGAAATACTATCCTCGAATCTATCCCTACATTTACAAATACAAAATTTGCATTTGACTTAATATATTCTAATTTATTTTCTTCAAAATATCTTTCCATAATTTCCATAGACTTATAATTAAGCTCTACTGTCTTTTTTACATGGTCAATATCATGAATTGCTGCAACAGCAGCTACTTGTGCAAGTCTATTTACGTGAAAAACAAGTTTTACCTTATTCATCGCTTCACAAATTTCCTTAGAAGTCAACAAATATCCTACCCTTACAGCTGCAATTCCAGAAATCTTTGAAAACGTTCTCAAGATAATCGTGTTAGATCTTTCTTTTAATATGCTTAATGTATCTGGATAATCTTTATTTTTAACTGCATAATCATAATATGCTTCATCAAACACTACAACAACATCATCTGGAACATTATTTACAAGATACTCAATATCATATTTAGTCATTATATTACCAGTTGGATTATTCGGATTACATACAAATATCAACTTTGTTTTATCATTTATTTTTTTTATAAAAGTTTCAAAATCATGTTTATAATTTTTAAGATTTATTTGATGTACTATCCCCCCCATAAACATTACTTCACTAGCATATTTACCAAAAGTTGGATTTGCCATTATAGCTTCATCTCTAGGATTTATAAAAGTCTGTGCAATCATCTTTAAGAGTTCTTCCCCACCATTACCTACTACAATATTTTCAGAAGTTAAATTGTGTTTTTTAGCAAGTTCTTCTTTTAATTTAGTACAATTAGCATCTGGATAAATATTAATATTATGTAATTCTTTTTTAATTGCTTCAATTGCTTTTTTAGATGGACCAAGCGGATTTTCATTCGATGCAAGTTTTTCAATATCTTCTATGTCTAATTCTCTTTTTAATTCTTCTACGGGTTTACCTGGAATATACGGTTTTATAAAAGCCACTTCATTTTTAAATAAATTTCTCCCCATATTCTCAACCCCCTTTATTTTTAAGAGGTAGTTTTCCAACTACCTCTTTTTAACTTTTTACTCATCGAATTCTTCAAGACTATGCTCTTTCCACTGTATATTCACATTAGTATAATTCACTTTATTAATAAATGTATTTTCCCAAATATTTTTTACATTAAGCATATTTTTAGATGTAGTATTTGCCACAGGTAATGTTATTGTCTGTATATAAGTATCCTCTCCTATTTTTATTATATATTCATACTCATTCTTTAATTCTTCTAAATTATATATTTTGTTTTGATTTTCATTTACAAAAGTTTTTATTTTATCTAAATTGTATTCTTTTTCAATATAATAAATTGAAGCTCCTTTATAGTTTCCAGATTTAATTTTAACATTTGCAAGCCCCATATTTACTTCATTATCATCTAAAAATCTCTCTACTCTATTTTTAATAATTTCGTCAATTTCATCAGTATTAAGCGATGCAGACATATCTAAACACATATTACTTGTAACTTCACAAGCACTTATATATTCATCATTACTTATATCCCCTCTATATGCCGAATCATCAAACCTACTATAATAAAAATCATCATAAAAATAATCTCTATCACTAGAAACATTCCAGCTTTTTGTTATTTTTGTTTTAAAATCATATTTTTTCATTTTTAACTCTTTTAAATCATTTAAATTCATTATTGACTTTGCTGTAATAATTTTTCCTAAATATTTACTAAAACATTCTTTATCTAATTTAAAAGAATTAATCATATTTTCAAAACTCTTTCTCTTTTTATCGTCTTTATACTGTTCTTCCGTCATTCTTGCAGATACTAAATATTTATATCCATTTCCTACAACATATAAATTATGTACAATATACGGCTTTTTAGTAACTGTTTTATATCTAATAACTACATGATAAGCATCCATATCTCCTTGTTTTTTTGGTTCAGATTTTAATATATCATAAACATCAGTATTATAATTATCTTTAATCAATTCAATTTCCTCTTTTGCCCATTTAGAAGCATTTTCATTTGCTTCAGCTGAACTAATTAAACTAACAGCAACTCCTTCAGATACTTTTAATTCATCATCTACATCTTCTTCACTTTTTTTCTCTTCATTTAACTCTTCATCACTGTATACTGGAGAAAATTTTTGATATCGAGAGTTAGGCGTTCCCTCTATTTTCCAATAAGGACTCATTACTATCTTCCATCCATAACTCGTATTTTTATATTCTCTAGCAGTACTAACTGAATCTGAAAGTTCCTTAATATATGGATTATTTTCTTCAAAAGAAAGTTTAAAAGACGATACTAATTTTTCAAACATTTCTTCATGACCCTTGTAAAACTCTCCATCCATAGTTATTTCTAAATTGTATATATAATTGTTAGCTATATAAATTCTATTTTCAATATATTCTCCTAATTCTTCTGCCGCTTCATCTACCATAAAGTAATCATAAGCTTTATCTGCTTTTATTATACGTATATATCTTTGTCCCCAATCATCTCTTTCAATATCCACAACAAACTCTTTTTCTCCAAATTTCCAGAAAAAATCATCTCTCGAAGCATTTTGTATTTTGTACAACATTTCTTCTAAAGTTAAATTATCTTTGTTTTTATTGATCTCTAACTCCACAGATGCTTTATAACTATTTGTTGACATCCTAAAATTATTTGCTTGTTCAGATTTATAAATTATGGCATCATCCGGCAAATGCATAGACCATTTATATATCCTACTTCCAACTTCATTTTTCATTTTATCTTCTTTACTTGAAAAAACTTCATATAAATCAATTTTTCCATCATCATCAACAGCATATACTACCGGAGTAGCCAACCCTGTAACTAAACATGCAGAAACTAAAAAAGAAAACAATTTTTTCATAACATTACTCCTTCCCTATTTTCCATTTTCTCTATTTGGATATTCTTTTAATGTAACTGTAATATTTATCTTTTTACCGCCTCTATTAAATGTCAATTTCACATTATCTCCAGGTAAATAATTCTTTAACACTTCATTATATTGGGCAATAGATGTAATAGCTTTTCCATCTATTGATTCTAAAATATCTCCTTCTTTTACTTGATTTAAGCTTACTACTGCATTTTTTTGAACAGTTATTACTTTTAAACCTTGCTTACTTGGTATTCCAAGAACTGCTGCCCAGTTTTCTTCAAATTCAATTCCTGTAAAACATCTTTTTATTCTACCAAACTTATTGTAATGATTTAAAAAATAATTAATATCACTTACCGGAATTGAAAAATTCATCCCTTGAAAAAACATAGTTCCCAATGTATTTATACCAACTAATTCTCCTTTCATATTAACAAGAGGCCCTCCACTATTTCCTGGATTAATAGATGCATCTGTTTGCAAATAAGTATAAGAACGATCTACCGGTCTATTAAGTCCACTTATTATTCCCTTACTTGCACTATTTCTATATCCAAAAGATAAAGGAGTTCCTATTGCAACAACTTCATCTCCAACCTTTATTTCATTTTCATTTGCTAATTTTATAGGTTTTAAATCTGTTCTATTGATTTTTAATAACCCTAAGTCCATTTCCTTATCTGCATACAAAAGCTCTGCTTTATACACATTTCCATCATATGTAACTACATAAATTTCATCTAAACCGTCTATTACATGGTTATTAGTTAATATCCTTCCTTCACTAGTTATTATTACACCTGAACCATGCTGTAAATTACTAGGAAACTTCGAATACATATTCTCTCTTTCTCTAAGTTTTTTGTTTTTACCTATAATAGCAACTACCGATTGATTTACTCCATCAATTACTTGCGATACTTTGTTTCTTTCCTTCTCTAATTCTTGTTGTAACTTTTGAATTTGCTTTAACAATTCCTTTGTATTTTCCTGTTTACTCTCTTGTGCAAATCCCAACATTGTCATTGAAAACACCATAATAATACTCAAAATAAAACTTGAAATTTTTTTCATAAAATACCTCCTTATGTATTATTTAACTAAACAATTATAATTTTACCATATTTTTTCAAAGGAATATATATATTAGTTTAAATTATTCAATTCTTCAATATCCTTATTTAAGAATTCTCATCAATTATTTCAAAAAAAAATTAAATTATGTTATAATTCTTTAGGGTGATTTATATGAAAATATTAAAAAATGATTGGCAATATCTATTGGAAGATGAATTTAAAAAAGACTATTATTTAAAACTGAGAAAATTTTTAATAAATGAATATAGAACAAAAATTATATATCCAAATATGTACGATATTTTTAACGCTTTACACTATACAGAATATAAGAATGTAAAAGTAGTAATATTAGGACAAGATCCATACCATGGCCCTAATCAAGCACACGGTTTGAGTTTTTCTGTAAAACCAAATGTAGCTATTCCTCCTTCTCTCATGAATATATACAGAGAACTTCATTATGATTTAGGCTGTTATATTCCTAATAATGGTTATTTAAAAAAATGGGCGGACCAAGGAGTTATGCTTCTCAATACAGTATTAACAGTTAGAGCAGGACAACCAAACTCTCATAAAAATATAGGATGGGAATATTTCACTGATAAAGTGATTAGTTTACTAAACGATAGAGATGACCCTATTGTATTTATACTTTGGGGAAAAAACGCTCAATCTAAATTAAATATAATAAAAAACCCAAAACACTACATAATAAAATCCCCTCATCCAAGCCCATTTTCTGCACACAGAGGTTTCTTTAATAGCAAACCGTTTTCTAAAACTAATAATTTTCTAATCTCAATAGGAAAAACACCTATAGATTGGCAAATTGAAAATTTATAAAATTTACTCCTCTATAACTTCTATACTATCTCCTGGTCTTACTATACCTCCTTTAATAACTCTCGTAAATATTCCTTCTTTTGGCATTATACAATCTCCAACTTGTTTTCTTATTTCACACCCCTCATAACACTTTTTCCCTATCTGAGTAACCTCTTGAATAGTTTCTCCTATTTTAATTTTTGTTCCAACAGGAATTTCATAAAGTACTATTCCTTGTGTTGTAATATTTTCAGCAAATTTACCTGTACAAAGTCCTTCTATCCCTAAAGCCTTCATTTTATCCATACTTTCTTTCCCAAGTAAACTTACTTGTCTATGCCACTTCCCTGCATGAGCATCTCCAACTAAACCGTAATCTTCCTTAAATTCACCTTCAGGTATAGGCTTTTTAATAACCCCTTTTTTCTCGCTTATATTAATAGCCACAACTTTTCCAACCTTATTCATTTCTATTCCTCCCCACAATTTATTTTCTCTTGTAATCCGACTTACCACCAGTTTTTTCGATAAGTCTAATGTTATCTATTACCATATCTTTATCTACTGCTTTACACATATCATAAATAGTCAAAGCTGCCATGGCTACCGCTGTTAATGCTTCCATTTCAACTCCTGTTTTTCCAACAGTAGAAACCACAGCTTCTATTTCTATTTCATCTTCTAATACATTAAATTTTATATCTGCACCGGTTAAAAATATGTTATGACACATAGGAATTAGGTCAAATGTTTTTTTCGCTGCCATTATTCCTCCTATTTGAGCTACTGATAAAACATCTCCCTTTTTTACGAGTCCTTCCTTAATCAAATCAATAGTTTCTTTTTTCATTTTTATATTTCCCTTAGCTACTGCCACTCTTTTAGTATCTTTTTTTTCTCCTACATTTACCATATGTGCTCTTTTACTTTCATTAAAATGACTAAATTCCATATTTATCCTCCTATAGCCACCATATTTCTTTTTATATGTTCTCCATCTTCTAAATGATGTGATTTCGGTTTCTTGTTTATAGCATTTATGATTATTTCTTTTAAGTTTTCTCCTTTTCTTAAAGGAGTTTTTAAATCTATTTCTTCATCTGAATGAAGACATAATTTAAGTTTTCCATCACATGTAATCCTTACCCTATTACAATTTTCACAGAATTTACATGATATAGGATTTATAAGTCCTACTTTCCCCTTTGAATTTGGAATTTTATAATAATCTGCAGGAGAACTCAAATCATTCTTTTTAACTTCTTTTAAATCGTTTATTTTTTCTAACACTTTACTGCTTGGTATAAATTTATCAATTGACCAATCTTTAGCTTCACCTATAGGCATAAGCTCTATAAATCTAACATCTATTTCTTCATTTTTAGTTAAATTTACAAAATCACAAATCTCATCCTCATTAAATCCTCCAATTAAAACAGTATTTATTTTAACAGGAGTAAGTCCTACTTTTTTAGCTTCACATATCCCTTCTATTACATCTTTTAAATTTCCACCCCTTGTTATTTCTCTATATTTTTGAACGTTTAATGTATCAACACTTATATTTACTCTGTTCAATCCCGCCATTTTTAAATCTTTTGCATATTTCTTTAATAAAGTTCCATTTGTAGTCAATGCAAAATCTCTTACTTTATCCATTTTTCCTATTTTCTCTATTAAATTAATAATACCTCTCCTAACTAAAGGTTCTCCTCCTGTTATTCTTATTTTATCTATTCCCAATTCTACAAACACTTTTGTTATTTCTTCTATTTCTTCCAATCTTAAAATTTCAGAATGATCTATTTTCTTAATACCTTTTTTCGGCATACAGTATTTACACCTCAAATTGCATAAATCTGTAACCGATATCCTGAGGTAATTTATTTTTCTTTTATATAAATCTATCACTCTAAACCACCTACAATTATAACATCTCCAGTACCTTCAAACTCATATCCTCCAAGTTTAGTTACTCTATCTTTAAATTCTTTGCTTTTAATTACATTTATAAAATTAATTATTTTTTCATCTTCCATATACTCAAAAGGTACTAAAAAGTCATAACATTCATATCCTACCGGTATAAAATCTAAATTCATGGCCTTAGCTGCTGACATTATTCCAAGTCCTGTATCAGAAGAATTACTTTTAATACTTACGGCTACTGCCATATGTGTTGTCATTTCTCTTTCATATCCTTTTATATTACTAGATTCTATATTTAATTTATTCAAATTATAATCGAGAAGTATCCTAGTTCCTGCTCCCCTTTGCCTATTTACAAAATACACATCATCTCTTGTTAAATCAGAAAAGCCTTTTATATTTTTAGGATTTCCTTTTTTAATCATAAATCCTTGAAGCCTTTTTACTCCTTTTATCAATGCCATTTTTCTTCCTTTAAAGTATTTTTTTATATAACTTATATTGTATTCTCCTGTACTTTCATCTAAAAGATGTATAGGAGATACATGACATTCTCCTCTTCTCATTGCCATAATTCCACCCATACTTCCCACATGTCCAGATGATAGAGGCATTATATCCGAAATTATATCCATTATCAAATCATGACTCCCAATAGAAACTAAAGTATCTTTTATTCTATCTTCGTCTTTTAAAAGTTTTACTTCCACCCAATCTCCTGCTTCTATTCCTTCACTACTTTGAGGTACTTCAACTACTCCATCAGCTTTTACAAGACTCATTGTAACTCCAGCTCCACGAGTTAAAGGTGTCGCTATTAACTTGTCTTTTACGTATCCTAAATTTACTCTTACAAATTCCTTGTTTTTTAAAGTTGAAACTATTCTTTTTGATAGTACTGCTTTTCTGATTTCTTCTTTTTTTTCTTCAAATTTACTGTACTTTAATATTAATGGCTTTACAAACAATTCAAATACAATATAAGATGAAACTGGATATCCAGGTATTCCTATAACTGGCTTTTCATTAACTATACCTAGTATCGTAGGTTTTCCCGGCTTTATTGCAACTCCATGAACTAATACTTTTCCTATTTCTTTTATTATATTAACAGTATAATCTTCACTTCCAGCAGAAGAACCTGCATTAATAAGCACTATATCATTTTCATCTACGGCTTTTAAAATAGTATTTTTAAGTAATTCATAATCATCTTTTATAGGAGAAATTCTATTAGGTTCTCCACCATACTCTAAAACCAGCCCTTCAAACACTCTAGAATTTGAATCTATTATTTTTCCTTCTTTTAAATCTTCAAATTTTTCTACTATCTCAGACCCCGTAGGTATAATTCCTATTTTAGGTTTTTTATAAACTTTTAATTTTTCTACTCCTCCAGCGATTAAAGCTCCTAAATCTAATGGTCTTATTTTTTTATTTGAAGGTATTATCATTTCTCCTGCTACTATATCTTCTCCTATTTCTCTTATGTGCTGCCATGGATAAGCTGGATTTAGTATTTTAACTTTTCCTTCTTCCATTTCTATTACATCTTCTATCATAATCACTGCATTATACGGTTCTTTTATTAAATTTCCTGTATTTATATAGACAAAATCCTTTCCCTCAGCTAATATTTTAGGATTAACTTCATTTGCTCCATAAGTATTCTCTGCAACTACTGCAATTCCATCCATTGCTGCACTATTATAATGAGGAGAAGAATTTTTAGCAAATACAGCTTCGTATGTAACCCTATTTAAACTATTTAAAACATCTATTTCTTCATAACTTACAAGCTTGTCCCCTATTTCTCTAAAAAATATTTCTTTTGCTTTATCTACATCTGTATTTGATATATATATATTTCTATCTGCATTTTTCATATTTACGCCCCCTATATAAAATATACATCTACCTCTTGTCCCTTATACAATCCTTCTTCTTCAGATTTTATTATCACGTATCCACAAGATTTCGATAAAAGAGTTATAAGTCCAGATTTTCCAAAGTTAGGTACTGCATACAATTTTCCATCTATTTCATTTAAATTCACCATTTGATAAGTTTCTTTTCCAGGTGATGAATGAACATTACAATACATTATGGCTTTTGTTTTATTAATCCCATCTTTCATTCCTGTAATTTCTTTAACTAAATATTCAACAAATGTCTTGAATACTATTATTGAAGATACTGGATGTCCTGGAAGCCCAAATATTACTTTACCTTTTCCTTCTCCTATTAATGTAGGTTTTCCAGGTTTTATAGAAACTCCATGAACTAATACTCCTTTTCCATCAAATGAATTTATAACATCGTAAGTAAAGTCACGAGTTCCAACAGAACTTCCCCCAGATATCAAAACAATATTTGAAATATTCAACGCTTTGTCTACTTCTTCTCTTAATAATTTATAATCATCTTTTACTATCACTCTATTTACTATTTCTCCACCTAATTTTTTTATTAAAGAATATAGTGCGTATCCATTTATATCTCTTATCTTTCCAAGTTTTAGTTTTTCATCTAAGTCTATTATTTCATCACCCGTTGAAATAATATAAAATTTAATTTTTTTATATACATTAACAGTTTTTACCCCTAAACTTGCCAAAACCCCTATATCCTGAGGTGTTATTTTTTTTCCTTTTTTTAATATTATTTCTCCTTTTTTTATATCATCACCTTTATATACTATGTTTTCACCATAAGATAGTGGTCTATGTATTGCAATTGTTGTATCATCTAATTTTTCAACATGCTCTATCATAACTACACTATCTGCTCCATCTGGAATCATTCCTCCAGTTGGAACATAAATAGCTTGACCTGATTTTATTTTAATATCTGCACTCTCCCCCATATTGACTTCTCCAATTAAATTCAAAAAACTGGGAAGAGAGTCACTACAGCCATGGCTATCACTGCTTTTTATTGCATAACCATCAACAGTCGATCTACTAAACTCTGGAACATTAATATCTGATATTATATCTTCTCCAAGTATTCTATCTAAACAATCTAAAATACTTACTTCTTCTAACCCAATACATAAATTATTAAAATTTTCCTTTAGTATTTTTTTAACTTCATCAACTGATACAACATTAAAAAAATCCATCTACTTTCCCTACCTTTCCCCTTTCAATCCAAACTATTTCATCACATAATCTCTTTGCTTGCTTAAAATCATGAGTTATTATAACAACTGTAGCGTTGTTTATTTTATTGTGATTCACAATTTCCCTTTCCATAACAATAGTACTATTAACATCTATATTTGATGTTGGTTCATCTAAAAGTAACAGCTTCGGATTAAACACTAAAGCCCTACCTAATGATACCTTTTGAGATTCTCCACCTGATAACAGATGAGCTTTTTTATCTTTTAAATCAAAAATATCTAATATCTTTAGTATATTTTCGACTTTTAATCTCCTTTCCCATTTAGAAACCCCTCTTATTTTCAAAGGATATTCAATATTTTCATATACACTCCTTCTAAATAAACTAATTTTTTGAAAAACAATGGTCATCTCTTTATATATTTTTTTATTTATACTTTTTCCATCATATAATATAGTCCCTTCAAAATCACTATCCATACCAGCTATTATATTTAAAAGAGTACTTTTACCTGCACCATTTGGTCCTACTATTCCAGTTATTATCCCTTTTTTTATTTTGAGATTATCTATATCCAACACTAATTTATCATTATAGTATTTTTTGAGATTACTTATCTGAACATCCATATTAATCCTCCACATTGTATTTATAAATAATACTATTTATACCAAATGATATAAGTAAAAGAACTATCCCTAAAGCTATTGCCATGGAATAATTCCCCATAGAATTAAACATAGCAATAGATGTAGTAATAACTCTCGTATGACCTTTTATATTTCCTCCAACAATCATAACTGCCCCAACTTCAGATATTGCTCTTGAAAAAGTTGTAACTACATTTATAAACAAATCAACTTTTAACTCTCTTATTACAAGCGCTATAACTTGAATTTTACTAGCTCCAAGCGTTATTCCTATCTTTTCAATATGTTTTCCTCTATTTTTTGATAAATTATAAGTAAGCCCTAAAATAAGAGGAATTACAAGCAAAGTTTGAGCAATTATCATTGCTGATGGTGTATACAAAAGATTTAAAAAACCAAGTGGGCCTCTCCTAGAAAAAACAATAGCTACTAAAAGGCCCACCACTACTGAAGGTGTACTCATTAATGTATATAATATCCTTGAAAAAAAACTTTTTCCTTTAAAATTAGTTATCCCTAAAAAAATTCCAATAGGTATACAGAAAAAAGAAGATATTATTGTTGATATAGAAGATACAAATAAAGATAAAAATATTATCCTATAAATCTCTTCATCAAATGAAATCAAAAGTTTTACAGCTTCCTCAACCCCTCCTAATATATAATCCATCTACTCCCTCCCTGACATTACATATATTGTGCTCATATTATTACTTAACTTGCATTTGGAACAAATAATGCTTGTCCAAACTTATCTTTACCATACTCTGCTATCATTTGTTGAGCTTTTTGACCTAAAATCCATTCTATAAATTTTTTTGCACCATCTGCATTTATATTTTTATTTTTATCAGGGTTAACAAGAATAACTCCATATTGATTAAATAACTCATCATTTTTTTCAACTAATATTTCAAGATTTAAATTATCTTTCATAGATAAGTATGTAGCTCTATCAGTCAAAGTATATCCTTGCATCTCATCAGTCATTTTTAAAACATCTCCCATACCTTTTCCTGCTTCTATATAAAAATCTCCTTCAGGTGTTATTCCTGCTTTTTTCCAAAGTTTAAGCTCTTTTTTATTAGTTCCTGAGTCATCTCCTCTTGATATAAACTTAACTTTATTTTCATTTATTGCCTTTAATGCACCTATTATGTCATTTGGATAATTCTCTTTTAATTTAACTTTATCATCTTTCGGTCCAACAAGTACAAAATCATTGTACATCACATCATGTCTTTCAATTCCATCTCCATTTTTTACAAATTCCAGTTCCTTATCCTTTGCATGTACCAAAAGTACATCTGCTTCTCCATCTACTCCCATTTGAAGTGCCTTACCCGTACCAACAGCAATAACTTTAGCTTCTATTCCTGTATCTTTCTTAAACTCTGGAAGTAAATAATCTAAAAGTCCACTATCTCGTGTACTTGTTGTAGTGGCAAGTATTATACTAGATTTTTGATTAGATGTATTATTATTTTGATTATTCGTGCTAGAACAGCCTACTAATAATGTAAATACTAAAACTAACGATGTTAAAATTGATAATAATTTTTTCATATTTAATCCCCCTTGTATTTTAGTTAGAATAAATATTCATTTTTTCTCCCCTTGCAAATCCTATTAATGTTATATTCAACTCCCTTGCAATATCTATTGCAAGACTAGTAGGAGCTGACCTTGAAACTATCACTGGAATTTTTATCTTTGCTATTTTTATAACTATTTCTGATGATATCCTTCCACTTGTAAGAATTATTTTATCATGTAAATCTATATCCTCAATTAAACACATACCTACTATCTTATCAAGTGCATTATGCCTTCCTATATCTTCTTCAAACAATATTATTCTATCACTATTACAAAGAGCACAACTATGAACCCCTCCTGTTTGCCTAAAAACCTCTGATTTCACATTGAAATCTTTAATTAAGTTTATTATCTCATTAGGATTGATAAAAATTTTGCTATCTATTTTTTTACTTTTAAATGCATCTACTACATTGTAAAACAAAGATCCTTTTCCACAACCACTTGTTATAATTCTCTTTCCGTAAAGTTTGTCTAATATCAAACTTTTATCCTTTGTATATACGTACCCATATCCCTTTTCTTTATCAACTACTATCTTATGTATATCTTCTTTAGAATTTATAATTCCTTCAGAAGCTAAAAATCCCACAGCCAAATAATCCAAAGATTTAGGAGAACAAAGTAGCGTTACAAATTCCTTTTCATTCAAAAATATAGTAAATGGATATTCAACAACTACTATATCTTCTTCTCTATTCATATTTCCATTTTTGTATTTAATTATCTCAATACTCTTTACATCATCCATTCAATTCATTCCCTATCAACTTTAGATAATTAATTAAATCTTCTTTTGTATTTAGATTAAAAAACATATCCCAATTAGGACTAAATTTTCTTGCACATCTCTCCTCAATATAAAAAGTATTTAATTTTTTGAGGAGAGAAAATACAGACCTTTTGCCTTCTAATAAATGATTTTCTACATCATTTATTATATCTCTACTATAAAAAGCATTAAAAGGTTCCACCCAATCACTTGATTTTGTTACACATGCACTTACATTTTTATCTTTTATTTTATATTTCATATATTTTACATAATTAATATTTATAATTGGCATATCACAAGCTACAAAATAAACGTATTTACTTGAACTTTCTTTAAGTCCAATGTGAATTCCACTTAAAGGCCCTTTTTGTTTTATTTCGTCAGAAACTACCTTCTGTGAAAATTCTAAATAATATTCTGGCTTATTTGTAACTATTATTATCTCTTCAAATTCCCATTTTAATTGATTTATTATATTATCTATTAATCTTATTTTACCTATCTCCAAAAATTGTTTATCAAATTTCATTCTACTGCTTTTTCCACCAGCAAGTATTACTGCACTTCCAAATTCTTTCATAAATTCCCCTATCTTGCACACTCAGATGCTTTTCCTGTAAGCACCTCAAGTCCATGATGAACACTATCTATTATATATTCCAAAGATTCTCTTACAGCTTTAGGACTTCCAGGTAAATTTATAATTAATGTTTTATTTCGTATTCCACTAATACCTCGAGATAACATTGCTCTTTTAGTAATAGATAGACTATAATACCTCATGGCTTCAGATATTCCTAATGCAAGCCTATTTACTGCTTTTAATGTAGCTTCCGGAGTTACATCTCTCTCACTAAATCCTGTTCCTCCAGTTGTAAGTATTAAATCTACCCCTAAATCATCACTCATATATATCATTTCATTCAAAAGAGCATCTTCATCATCAGGAAGCACCAAGTATTTCTCCACAGCATACCCCCTTTTAGTTACTATTTCTTCTATTATCTTTCCACTTTCATCATTTCTCTCTCCAGCATATCCTTTATCACTCGCCGTAATTATTCCTACCCTAAACATAGACTTCCTCCAAAACTTTTTCACTAATTTTTTCAAGCCTCACTGCACATACCTTAAGTTCAGGTATTTTACATATATCATCGAGTTCTGTATTAGTTAAATAATTTGCTGCACCATCAGCAAAATGAAATGGCATAAATACTACATCTTCTTCTACAATATCAGTTATTTTAGCAGTCGTAGTTATTTCTCCACGTCTTGAATAAAGCTTAACTTTTTCACCATCTTTTACACCTAATTTATTTGCAGTAGATGGATTTATTTCTACATAAGAATAACCAGCTTTTTTGTTCAACCCTTCAACTCTCCCAGTCATAGTTCTCGTATGATAATGATATAGTATTCTTCCTGTTGTCATTATCAAAGGATAATCACAATCTGAAACCTCTGCACTTTTTACATAATCAACCGGCATAAATAATCCCTTTCCTCTAGCACAACTCCTCTTGTGAAGATACTTGGTTCCAAGATGATCTTTAGTCGGACAAGGCCACTGAATACCTACTTTATCTATCCTTTCATAACTTATTCCACCATATTGTGGAGTAACCGAAGCTATTTCATCCATTATGTCAGATGGTGATAAATACTTCTTTTTATATCCTAATTTATTCATTATTTCCATCAATATCTTCCAATCAGGTTTTGAATCCCCTATTGGATTTATAGCTTTTCTAACTCTTTGCACTCTTCTTTCTGTATTCGTAAATGTTCCATCTTTTTCTGCAAACGAAGAAGCTGGAAGCACAACATCTGCAAGCTCAGCTGTTTCCGTTAAGAAAATATCTTGAACTACCAAAAATTCTAAATTTTCAAGTCCTTTTTTAACATGATTTATATCGGGATCTGAAAGCATCGGATTTTCTCCCATTATATACATAAATTTAATATCACCAGTTTCAGCACCATGCATAATTTCAGGTATTGTAAGACCTACCTTATCAGATAACTTTACACTCCAAGCTTTTTCAAACTTTTTAATGACATTAGAATCTACTACCTTTTGATATCCAGGAAAAGTTCCTGGAAGTCCACCCATATCACAAGCTCCTTGAACATTATTTTGTCCTCTTAGTGGATTTACTCCACCTGATTCTATTCCTATATTTCCACAAAGTAGTGCTAAATTAGACACAGACATAACTCCATGAGTTCCTGTTTTGTGTTGTGTTATACCCATGGCATAAAATATCCCAGCCTTAGGAGCTTGCGCATAAATTCTCGCAGCTTTTTTAATATCTTCAGCTTTAACCCCACAAATATCCGCACATCTTTCAGGAGTATAATCTTTCACAATATCTTTTAAAGCTTCATAGTTTTCTGTTCTTTCCCTAATATATTCTCTATCTTCAAGACCTTCTTCTATAATTACATTCATCATAGCATTTAAAAGTGCTATATTAGTTCCTGGTTTTATTTGAAGAAAAACATCAGCATCTTTAACTAAATCGATTTTTCTCGGATCTGCTACTATAATTTTTGCTCCTCTTTTCTTTGCCTGTCTCATTTGAGCAGCAATTACAGGATGATTTTCCGTTGTATTAGATCCAGTTACAAATATAACATCTGCATTTAAAACTTCATCTATACTGTTAGTCATCGCTCCACTTCCAAGTGTTGTTGCAAGTCCTGCAACCGTAGATGAATGTCAGAGTCGAGCACAGTGATCTACGTTATTAGTACCTATTACTGCTCTAAATAACTTTTGAAATAAATAATTTTCTTCATTTGTACATCTTGCAGAAGTAAGTCCAGCAAAAGAATCAGCTCCATATTTAGTTTTAATATAATTTACTTTTGTAGCTATAATATCGTAAGCCTCTTTCCAAGAAACTTCTTCAAATTTTCCATTTCTCTTAACTAATGGTTTTTTTAATCTATCAGAATGATTTATAAATCTATATCCAAATTTACCTTTAACGCACAAAAGCCCCTTATTAGAAGGTCCATTTGCAGGTTCTACCCCTACAACATTATCATCTTTTACAAGTAAATCCATTTGACAGCCTACTCCACAATAAGAACATGTAGTTCTAACTTTTCTAACTTCCCAAGCTCTAAATTTTTCATTTGATTTTGGCATAAGTGCCCCTACTGGACATACTGATACACAATTGCCACAAGATACACAATCAGAATTCTCAATCCCTTTATTAAACGGAGTAGAAATACGAGTTTCAAACCCTCTTTCACTAATAGATATAGCATTACTACATTGAAGTTCTGAACAAACTCTTACACATTTTCCACACATGATACACTTATTTTGATCAAAATAATAAAAAGGGTTACTATCATCTATGTCAAATTTTTTCTCTTTACAATCAAAATTTACTTCCTTTACTTCATATTCATAACAGTAATTTTGCAACTTACAATTTCCTGCTTTTTCACATGTCAGACAATCCATTGGATGATTGGATAATATAAGCCTTAAAATCTCTTTTCTAGCTTCTATTACCTTTTCACTGTGAGTATAAATTTCCATTCCATCAGTTACCGGAGTAGAACACGCTGTAAGAAGATTTTTAGCACCTACAACTTCTACAACACACATTCTACAAGCTGCATCAGGAACTAATCTGTCATCATGACAAAATGTAGGAATATTAATACCTATACTCTCACAAGCCTTAAGTATTGTGTAGTCTTTAGGAACGCAAATATTTTTCCCATTAATCCTTATACCGACCATACATTTTCTCCCCCTTATTTTTATACCCCTTTACCTAAACTTTACTTTACTGTAATTATAACACATTTAATTCATACAAATAAAGCTGTCTAAAATTTTTAGACAGCTTAACATGATTATTTAACTAAATAAGTTGAATACTGAGCCTCTTTTGTATTCCACTTATCATTTTCAAATTTTAAAATTGATTCAACATGAGAAATTGTATCTGCATTACTAGTACCTACTATTCTTTGATATCCTCTCAATTCAAATGTTCCATCTCCATTATAATCAATAGGCTCTAACTGTGAAAATGGATATATCCAAGGTTCTACTTTTTGCAATAACTTCCCTTCTTTATCGTAAATACCTTGTTCTATATACATATCTTTACTAGCACTTACATCTAGTAATACCTTCTTATTTAAATCTTTAAATTCAATTTCTGCCTTATATCCATCTATATATTTCCCATTTATATCAATACCTGCATTTTCTTTATCTGTAAATATCACAGATGGCTTATTATCTTTAAAAGTAGCTATCATATGATCTACTATTCCACCACTTCCTCCTGTAGATGCACTTACCATTACATCTTTTACTTTATCTCCAGTAAAATCTCCTATAAACAACATTTCTTCATCTTGATATCCACCAAAATCTTTGTATGTTGCTTTTGAATATTCCTTAGTTTTTCCATCTTGAACTACAACAGTTAACGTATCGCAAAATATATCGCTAACTGTTTTTGTTCCAACTAATATAACATTATCTTTAATGTTATCTCCTGTTACATCTTCTAACTTGTAATCTACGACATATGCCTTATCACCCATTTTAGTAAATTTATCTCCTATTTTAAATTCATCATTTTGTGCATTTACATTTGCACACCCCATTGCTCCTAAAGCCAAAACTCCTGTTAATAACAAAACACTTGTCTTTTTTATCAATGCTTTCATATTATCTACCTCCTATATTTATTTCGTTTCTATATTTATTGTACAAAATTAAATATTTTAAGTGGTTACAAAAAAGTTACAAATTACAAAGTATTTCGATTGACATTTTCCGATAATTTATTTTTTATTTCCGATACAATCCATATAACAATAGGAAAAAATACTTGAAACAAAAAAGTAAAATAAAACCATACATCTACTTGAAATTTATAATAGTGCATTACACTTTCATATTGAAAAAAAGATAAATTAATTGCAAGTAAAGTGATAGGCGTTACAATAAATCTATAATCTGTAATCTCAAATAATTTAGCTATTCCTTTACATGTACACATCAACAATATACATATTTTTACAAAACCACCTAAAATAAATACAGTAGCTACAATCACTTCTATACTCTGTATCATATATCCAATATTTATCCTTCTAACAGTCTCGTAAATAGAATAATATTTAATCTCCGCTCCACTAATTCCAATAACCAATATGCTCATCAATGAAGATAAAAATAAAATTATTCCTCCCAATGATAAACCCATAGTATAAATTTTGTATGGTGAGTATTTTCTTTTTGTAAAATTAGAAAAAACCATAGAAAAAGCTACTATTTGACCAAATGGAAAAGAAAAAGAATTTAATGCACCTTTCAAAATAGGATCAATTCCATTATAGAATATCGGTTGAATATTATTTATATCCATTTCAGGAATTAATAGTATTATAGATACAAATAAAAAAATTATAGGAACTTTTAAAAAAAACTCACTGTATCTTCCCAAAACTTCAATTCCACATTTTGCTCCCCACCCAGATAACCCTATAATAAACATTATAGGTATAATCATAGGAGTTTTATCAAAACTTACAACAAATATAAAATTTATAAAATTGCCGTAATTAACTGCAACATCAGCAGCCCAATAAAATGTAAAACAGACAAATAAAAATATTAAAGCCCTTCCTAAAAATTTTCCAAAACAACATTCAATAATATCAAATAAATTTTTATTTGGAAAAATATAATGTAATCGTGCATATATAACAGCCATGGGTATAGCCATAAAAATTCCTAAAATAATAGCTAACCACAAATCTTGTTTAGCATTTAACCCCATTATAAATACCGAAGATGAACCAATTATAAACCAAACTATTGTGGCTATTCCCTGCTTATCAGATACAACCTCTTTGTTCATTATAATTCCTCCAAATTTCACACAATTATAATAATTATAGTTTAACCTAATACATCATAAATAAACCACTTAAAATACAAATAGCAGATGCATTTTTTGCACCTGCTATTTGTTTCATTCAGTTAATCTATTTGTATTTATCGAATCTAACAATACTGGACTTTCATTTGATTTTTTTATAGCAATTTTAGTCGCAATAGGTCCTATTATTTCTGTAATTATCGTTGTC
Organism: Tepidibacter thalassicus DSM 15285; assembly: GCF_900129915.1. Lineage (GTDB taxonomy): Bacteria > Bacillota > Clostridia > Peptostreptococcales > Peptostreptococcaceae > Tepidibacter > Tepidibacter thalassicus. The sequence continues at coordinate 27,303 of NZ_FQXH01000009.1, read as the reverse complement.
GCCATGAGTATTGTTATTACAATATTTCCTAAATAAGTTCCTGGAAATTCTCTACTTACAGTAATTGCAAGCCCAACAGCCACTCCAACCTGCGATAAAAGTCCAAGTCCTATATATCTTTTTACTACACTAGGTGCTTTTGAAATACTAGCTCCAATTGATGCTCCTCCTACTTTTCCCAATATTCTAAACAACAAATACATAACTCCTAAAAGCCCTATTTGGGGAATAAGTGAAATATCAAGTCGTGAACCTGCTAGTATAAAAAAAGCTGCTGTTATAGGTGGGGACCATTTTTCCAATGAATTAAATGCTTTATTTGCTTTACTTAATACATTTGTAACCATAATACCAGATGCCATGGCACAAAGAAGAGGTGATAAACCAAAATGCAATGATATTCCTGCTAATAATATAATATTAGCTATAATAAAAGTTAAAACTTCAGATTCATTTTTAGATTTATTTAATAAATAAGATAAAACAATTCCAATTAATGCTCCTACTAATATAGACAATACTATTTCCTTAATCGGATGTATTAAAACTTTAGCTATAGTTAATGATTCATGATTTATAAAAACTTTTGCTATAGAAGAAGCTATAGCATATATCATCAAAGATATTGCATCATCTACAGCAACAACCCCAAGCAAAGTACTAGTTAAAGGCCCTCTAGCTTTATACTCTTTAAGAACCATAACTGTAGCAGCTGGCGCTGTAGCAGATGATATTGCAGCTAATATAAGTGCTGTTTGTATATTCTGACCAAGAACTAGCATTATACCCGTAACTAATACAAATGCCCCAAGTGCTTCACATGTCGCAATTATAAATATGTTTTTACCTAACTTTTTCATTTCTTCTACTTTAAATTCACTACCTATATTAAAAGCAATTATCCCCAATGCAATATCATTTACAAAAGATAATTCTTCTATAACTATTTCATTTACAATGTTAAATCCAGAAATACCTATTATAAGTCCGGCTATTATATATCCTCCAACAGAAGGCATCTTAAATTTATTCATTACCTTCCCCAATAAAACCCCAAAAATAAGTGCTAATCCTAAACTAATAAAATCACCCATATCACCCACTCCTTTAGCATTTTAAATTATGATTTTTATCAATTTTCTTAATATTGATAAAGGAAAACGTTTTTAATAAATTCTCACTAGTTATATTATTCTAATACTTTTATTTAAATTTGTCAAAACATTTTATTAGAGTGCTCAAAAGAGCACTCTAACTCATTATCCTTTATACAATTCTTTTGCAATCGGGAATGGATCAAGGGCTCTTTCTAAAACTCCAGTAATATGTCCTATTAATACTCCATAGTTTACTATAGGTGTTTTATTTTCCCTTGCCTGCATAACTCTAAACTGCATTTCTTTTGCATTTAACATACATCCACCACAGTGAACTATTAATTTATACTTTTTCATCTCCTCTGGTTCTGGATACGCAACACCAGATGTCCAAGTGTAATTTAATTTAACTTTTGAAATTCCTTCAAGCCATCTAGGTATTTTATCTCTTCCTATATCCCCTTCTTGTCTATGATGAGTACATCCTTCACAAATTAAAACATGATCTCCTTCTTTTAAATTCTCTATTTCTTTAACTCCAAGAACTAATTCTTCAATATCTGCTTTATATCTTGCATACAATATAGAAAATGAAGTCATAGGTATATCTTTTGGAGTTATCTTATCTACAACCTCAAACGCCTGTGAATCTGTGATAACAATTTTTGGTTTTCTACTAAGTCCTTTAAGAGTTTGTTCAAGCTCAGTTTCCCTTGTAACTATCGCAATGCCGCCATGGTCTATTACATCTCTTATTGTTTGCTGTTGAGGAAGAATTAACCTTCCCTTAGGAGCTGCTTTATCTATAGGAGTAACCAAAACTACATAATCATTAGGCTCTATTAAATCTCCTACAATTTTCTTTTCAGCATCAGTATTTGGTGCATATTTTATAATTAAATTTTTAAGATCTTCTATTCCATCTCTTGTCTTAGAACTCACTTTAACAAATTCTATATCAAGTTCTTTTTCTATATTTTTAATTTCCTTTTCATTTAAATCTTTCTCATCTGATTTATTTATCACTCCAACTACTGGTATTTTTTTATCTTTTATCCTCTTTAAAGTTTCTATATCAAAAGGTGTTATTCCTTCAATTGAACTTATAACTAAAACCGCAAGCTCTGTTTTATTTAAAACTTGAAGAGTCTTTTTTACTCTAAGTTCTCCTAAAGCACCTTCATCATCTATTCCTGCTGTATCTATTAAAACAACAGGTCCTATAGGAAGAATCTCCATAGCCTTATAAACAGGATCAGTAGTTGTTCCTGCAACATTTGAAACAAGAGCTATATCTTGATTAGTTAAAGCATTTATAAGACTTGATTTTCCTGCATTTCTTCTTCCAAATATAGCTATATGAAGTCTGTTACTTCTCGGCGTTTGTTGCATCATTATACACCTCCATGTCTATTTTTAAGTAAGATGGAAATTTTCTTTTCGCTCTCGTTACAGCATCGTAAGCCGATTTTAAATCAACCATATTTTTATCAGAATATATCTGATAATTATACCTGTATTTCGGCGGAGTATTTATAAGCATTATAGTATTTGCTCCAGCCATCAATGCATCAGCTTGAAGATTTGGATCAACAGATGCTAACGCTGTAGTTGCCGGTATAAATACCCTTTTACAAACAATTCTAGTTACTGCAACTGCTTTTAACGTTAAATCTACACTACCTGTTGGATATTTTTCAAAAGGAGTTCCTTTTGCTGGTATAAAAGGACCTATTCCAATCATATTTATTCCCATATCTTTAAAATACAATATATCTCTTGCAATATCTTCTTCTCTTTGTCCCGGAAGTCCTACAATACATCCTGATCCGTTTAAATATCCAAGTTCTTTTAACCATTTTGAACACTCTTTTCTATGATTAATATCATCATCAGGATGAATAAATTTAAAAATTTCTTCATTAGTGGTTTCTATTTTAAGTAAATAGTTATTAGCTCCAAGTTTTTTAAAATATTCATATTCTTCTCTTGGTCGTTCTCCTAAACTCAAAGTAATCTTCATCCCAGTCTCTTTTTTTATTCTAGTTATTAAATTCCCTATCTTCTCTTTAGTCCACCACATATCCTCCCCAGATTGAAGTATCACTGTTTTTATTCCTATATCATGAAGCGAATGAACAACTTCCATTATTTCATCTTCACTCATTCTATATCGTTGAAGATCTTTAAGACTTCTCCTAACTCCACAGTATTTGCAGTCCTTTTTACAATAATTAGAAAACTCAATAGCTCCTCTTATATCCACAACATCTCCAACTATTTTTTTTCTCATCTCATCTGCTGTTTTAAACAGAGCATCCATTTCCGCTTTTCTATTAGTTTTAAGCAATATTACTATATCTTCATATAAAAGCTCTTTTCCTTCTTCTACTTTTTTTAATATATCTAAAAACTCATCTCTTATTATTGTATTTTTAAGTTTATCTATAAGACCTGTCAACCTCTCAGGCTTTTCCGGATATATCCCTCTTATTATTATGTTATTTTCAATTAAGTACTTTTCACTTATATCTCTATCTTCTTTTTTCACTTTAATGGCAATAGCACAAACCGAACCGTACTCAGCAGGAGCTGGAACCAAATAAGTTTCAATACCTCTATCTTTTAATATTTTATCTCCCCTAAGCATATGATTTGTAGAAGCAGCCATTATCAAGTAATGTTTTATGTCCTTATCCATATTCTCCTCCTAGAAGTAAAGATCTTTTTCTCCTTCTTCTATTCTCTTAAGTCTTTTTATAGTTTCTTGTTTTATTTTTTCATCATCTATTTTTTCAATCTCAACTTTTAACATCTTTTCTCCCATTATTTTAGTTTCCTCAGATGCTACATTTACCAAATTTTCTTTAAATGTCAATATAGCATTTGGATGGCAAAATTCATGAATGTGTGCATCTTTAGCAAGTTCCATAAATGCCTCTCCAGTTCTTTTATTTCTATAACAAGCTGTACAAAAACTTGGAAGATGTCCTTGTTTACAAACTACTCTAAGTATCTCATCAAGAGTTCTTTCATCGCTTGTTACAAATTGATTAGCAGATTTATCATCTTCCTCATATCCACCCGGATTTGTTTTAGAGCCCGCAGACATTTGAGATACTCCAAGCTCTATAAGTTCATCTCTTAAAGATGCACTTTCTCTAGTCGACAATATTATTCCAGTATATGGAACCGAAAGTCTATATACCGCAACTACCTTTTTAAGATCCTTATCTGAAAGAGGATACGGAGTATCTTTAAGTGCTGAACCTATAGCTGGTCTAAGTCTTGGAATAGATATAGTATGTGGTCCTACACTGTACTTTTCATCCAAATAATTAGAATGAATTAAAGTTGCAAGTACATCAAATTTATAATCATAAAGTCCAAGCAAAACTCCTATTCCCACATCATCAATACCAGCTTCAAATGCTCTTTCTATTGCAGTTAATCTATAATCATAATCTGCTTTTGCCCCACTTACATGCATTTTTTTATAAGTAGGCCTATGATAAGTTTCTTGAAATATTTGATATGTTCCTATTCCAACTTTCTTAAGTTTTTTAAAGTCCTCTACAGATAAAGGAGCACAATTCACATTTATTCTTCTTATATCTACATTTTTATATATAGCTTCAACTGATTCTACTATATGATTTATATTAGTAACTCTTGGATCTTCTCCACAAACAAGTAATATTCTTTTATGTCCTTGATTTTCTATTACCTTAGCTTCTTCAACAACTTCATTTGGACATAGAGTTTTTCTGTGAAGTTCTTTATTAGCCACCCTAAACCCACAATAAAGACAATTGTTTGTACATTCATTACTCGTATAAAGTGGTGCAAATAAAACTATTCTATTTCCATATATTTTTTCTTTTACGTATTTAGCAGCTTCAAACATTTTATCTAAAATTTCATCATCTTCCACCTGAAGTAAAGCTGCAGATTCATCTATATTAAGCCCAAAGCAATCTTTAGATTTTTCTATTATATTTAAAATCTCTTCTCTTGATAAATTTTTAGCCTCATCGAGAGTTTTATTTATTTTTTCTTCATTTATAATATCGAAAGTACTCATATATATCTCCCCTTAAAAATTTATTTTTGAGTTAATGCACTTTTAACACTAACCCCTTTTAATCTTCCTAATCTTCCTGTAAGCGAACCTATATCATCTGTCGTTCCATCTACAATTATCGAAATAACACTTAAATTTTTTTCCTTATAAGGTATACCCATTCTTCCAACAATAATATCTCCATGTAAGCTCAGTAACTTATTTACATTTTCAACGCTATCTCTATCTTCAACAATAATTCCAATAACGCCAATTCTCTTATTCATACACATCATTCCTTCCACACAAAAACAAAACTTTCCTTAAAAGATAAGGAAAGTTTATAAAACACAATATCACCTTCTTACCTTTTACTCAGATAAAAATCCTCGTAATTAGAATTAAATACTCTATCCTCTCAATGAATAAAATTCATTGATCAGATTACATTACTAGTCTATTTTTAATTTTAATATAATATGATAAAAATAAATATAATTTTCTGAATTTTCTAAGAGAGGTCAAGAATAATTCTTGACCTCTTTACTTAACTATTTGCAACAACTACATTCTGATTCTAATGGATATACTTCTTTTTTACAGTAATGAGTATGAAGTAATTCATGAGCTTTATGTCCATTTGGCTCACCTAAAAACTCCTTATACAGCTTTTGAATAGATTTATTTTTATGAGATTTTCTAACAGTCATAAGCTTGTCTTCCTCATATAAAGCTTTCGCTCTTTCTACTCTTACATCTATCTCTTCTCTTACCTTAGCTGGAACTTGAGGTTGTCCACCACCAGTTACACAACCACCTGAACATCCCATAACTTCAATAAAATGATAATCAGCTTTTCCTTCTTTAACTAAATCTAAAAGTTTTGAAGCTGCTCCTGTTCCATGAACTACAGCCACTTTTATAGTTTTATCTCCTATTTTAATCTCTGCTTCTTTTAAATTATCTATACCCCTAACAGCGTTATATTCTATTTCTTCTAAATCTTCTCCTGTTAATATATCTGCTACAGTTCTAATTGCAGCTTCCATAACTCCACCAGTAGCTCCAAATATAACCCCTGCTCCTGAATAATCTCCAAAGAACTCATCAAAAGTACCATCTTCTAATTTATTAAACTCTATTCTAGCTTCTTTGATCATCTTTCCAAGCTCTCTAGTTGTTAAAACTGCATCTACATCTTTTAATCCATTTACTTTCAATTCTTCTCTAGCCGACTCTGTTTTCTTAGAAGTACATGGCATTACAGATACTACAAATATATCTTTAGGATCTATATTATTAATTTCAGCATAGTAAGATTTAAGTATTGCTCCCATCATCTGATGTGGCGATTTACATGTTGATAAATTTTCTAAAAGTTCAGGATAATAAAATTCACAATATCTTATCCAACCTGGTGAGCATGAAGTTATCATCGGAAGTTTTCCACCGTTTTGTATTCTATTTAAAAGTTCATGTCCTTCTTCCATTATAGTTAAATCAGCTGCAAAATTAGTATCAAATACCTTATCAAATCCAAGCCTTTTTAAAGCTGTTACCATTTTTCCCGTAACTCTTGTTCCTATAGGGTTTCCAAATTCCTCTCCCAGAGCAGCTCTTACTGCTGGAGCAGTTTGAACTATCACGTGTTTATTAGGATCTTCTATAGCATCCCATACCCTTTCTATATCTGTCTTTTCTCTAAGCGCTGCAACTGGACATACATTTATACATTGACCACAGTATATACACGGTGCATCTGCCATACTTTTATCAAAAGCCGGAGCAACTTCAGTATCAAATCCTCTATTAGTAAATGATAATACTCCTATTCCTTGTACTTTTGAACATACAGCAACACATCTTCCACAAAGAATACATTTATTTGGATCTCTTACTATAGAGTGAGATAAATCATCTATAGTTTTTTTCTTTATTTCTCCTTCAAATTCTACATTTTTAACATTTAAGTTTTCAGCTAGCGTTTGAAGTTCACAATTTCCATTTCTAAAACAAGCTAAACAATCTCTATGATGATTAGAAAGTATAAGTTCAAGATTAGCTTTTCTAGCTTCTCTTACCTTCTTAGTATTAGTTCTTACTACCATCCCCTCACTTACAGGATGAACACATGAAGCTTGAAGATTTCTAGCTCCTTCAATTTCAACCAAACACATTCTACAAGCTCCAATTTCATTTATATCTTTTAAATAGCAAAGTGTCGGTATATCTATTCCTATTTCTCTTGCAGCTTCAAGTATTGTATAATCTTTAGGAACCTCAACTTTTACATTATCTATAGTTAAAGTAACTTTTTCCACCATAAGCACCTCTCTTTTATGATTATTTTTTAGATATTGCTCCAAATGGACATTTAGCAACACACGCTCCACATTTTATACAAACATCAGTATCTATCACATGAGCTTCTTTGACATTTCCACTTATAGCATTTACCGGACATGCTTTTGCACATAATGTACATCCTTTACATTTATCTTCATCTATTACATATTGAAGTAGTGCTTGACATACTCCTGCTGGACATCTCTTCTCGTTTACATGTGCTTCATATTCATGTCTAAAATATTTTAATGTTGATAACACTGGATTTGGTGCTGTTTGTCCTAATCCACAAAGCGCAGAACTTTTAATATTTTCAGCAAGTTTTTCAAGTCTTTCTATATCTTCCTTTTCACCTTTACCTTCTGTTATTCTCTCAAGTATTTCTAACATTCTCTTTGTTCCTATTCTACATGGAGGACATTTACCACATGATTCTTCAACTGTAAACTCTAAGAAAAATTTAGCTATATCAACCATACAGTTATCTTCATCCATTACAATCATACCACCTGATCCCATCATAGATCCAAGTGCTGTCAATGAATCATAATCTATTGGAGTATCTAAATAATCCTCTGTTATACATCCACCAGACGGTCCTCCTGTTTGAACTGCTTTAAATTTCTTTCCGTTTGGTATACCTCCACCTATTTCAAATATTATCTCTCTTAAAGTTGTTCCCATTGGTATTTCCACAAGACCTGTGTTTTCTACTTTTCCACCAAGTGCAAAAACTTTTGTTCCTTTAGACTTTTCTGTTCCTATATTTGCAAACCACTCAGCTCCATTTAAAATTATTTTTGGTATATTTGCATAAGTTTCGACATTATTAAGTAATGTAGGCTTATTCCATATACCTTTTTGAGCAGGGAATGGCGGTCTTGGTCTTGGCATTCCTCTTTTTCCTTCTATAGAATTTATAAGGGCTGTTTCTTCTCCACAAACAAACGCTCCAGCTCCAAGTCTTATTTCAACATCAAATTCAAAGTCAGTTCCAAATATATTTTTTCCAAGATATCCTCTCTCTTTTGCTTGATCTATTGCTATTTGAAGTCTATTAACTGCAACTGGATATTCAGCTCTTACATATACATATCCCTTATTCGCTCCTACAGCATATCCTGCAATTGCCATGGCTTCAATTACAGCATGAGGATCTCCCTCAAGAATTGACCTGTCCATAAACGCTCCAGGATCTCCCTCATCAGCATTACATGCAACATATTTTTGATCACCTTGAGCTTTATAAGTAAATTCCCATTTTAGTCCTGTAGGGAATCCTCCTCCTCCTCGACCACGAAGCCCTGATCTTTTAACTGTATCTATAACTTCTTCTCTGCTCATAGATTTTAAAACTTTTTCCAAAGCTTTATATCCATCATTCTCCAAATAATCCTCTATATCTTCTGCACCTATAGCTCCACAGTTTTTTAGTGCAATTCTCATTTGTTTTTTATAAAAAGGCACTTCTTCAAAAGGTTTTATTTCTCCTTCTTCAGTTAAAGCTTCTTTATATAAAAGTTCTTTTACTATATTTCCACCTATTATATGATCATTTACTATTTTTTCTACATCTTCAATTTTTACATGTGCATAAAAAGCCCCCTCTGGGTATACTATAACTATAGGACCTGCTGCACAAAGACCAAAACATCCTGTTTTTATAACTTTAACATCTTCTCTTATTCCTTTTTCCTCAAGTAACTTTTCCATTTTTTCTAATATCTTAAGAGAACTAGATGAAGTACAACCAGTACCCCCACAAACTAAAACCTGGTTCTTATATGCCATTATAGTACCTCCTTAATTATTGTTCTTTCTAATATAATTTAAAAATTTTTATTTATACTTAGCAAGTATTCCATCTATATCATCGACAACAAGTTTTCCATAAACATCTTCATTAACAGTTAAAACTGGCGCAAGCCCACAAGCTCCTATACATCTTGTAGCAACCAATGTAAATTTACCATCTTCAGTAGTTTTTCCAACTTCTACATTGAGCTTTTCAGATATTTTATCTATTAAATCTTGAGCTCCTTTAACATAACATGCTGTCCCAAGACATACACCTATAACATATTCTCCTTTTGGCTGAAGTGAAAATTGAGAATAAAACGTTGCAACTCCATATATCTCAGCAAGAGGAATATTAAGCTCCTCAGATATTTTCTTTTGAATCTCAATAGATACACACCCAAATATTTTTTGAGCTTCAGTAAGTACAGGCATTAAAGCTCCAGGTTTTCCTTTATATTTGTCTATAACCTGGTCTAACTTTTCAAAATTTTCTTTAGTGAAGACATCTCTCGCCATTTTAAACCTCCCCATTTTTATTCTTAATAATTAAGTCAATTTTTTAACATACTTTGTCAAAAATAAAATAAGGATTTTGAGATTGTTAAATCCTTATTTTTTTAACATTAATAATTTTATTATAGCACACTTTTCAATTTTTCCGCAATTATTTTATTTCATGAAATTTTATCAATTTAATATTTTTTTGAATTTTTTGTGTATTTAATTCTCCCTCTTTTAAAACGCCATAAATATTGAAATGTCTATATTCTTTGCATATAGCCGTTTATAAAATTCATTTTCAAATATATTTTCATTTTTATATAGCGTGTTATTTTATTTTATTCGTATATATTATTTTGTTGAATAACTAAAATAAGTATATGACATTTTAATAAATACACATCTCATTCAAAAATCTTTTTTTGAATATTTATACCTAAAATATTAAGTCATTTTTTGTATTTTATTGTTGTTTTTTCGCTCCATTTAACCATTTCCAAGTTGTTGAAAACGTATTTATCGTTACTTTTTTAACAATATCTTTCTATTTATACTTATTATTTGCATAAATATACTTTATTTATTTTTTATTACAAAAAAACTATGTAAAATTATATTTACATAGTTTCAATATTGATTTTCAATTAATTTTCTTATACTATTTTCATCTACAGGAGGACTAAACAAATACCCTTGAACCATTTCACAACCATGTTCTTTTAAAAACTCAAACTGATCTTTAGTTTCTACCCCTTCTGCTATAACTTCAATATTCAAATTTTTAGCCATGGCTATAATTGCACTGACAATAGCTGTAGAATTTGAATCTATATATATATCCTTTATAAAAGAACTATCTATTTTCAACTTACTTATACACAAATTTTTAAGTTGAGCAAGAGATGAATATCCCGTTCCAAAATCATCCATAGATATGTTAACTTTTAAATCTTTAATTTTATTTAAAACATCTCTTATATAATCAATATTTTCCATAGATATACTTTCCGTAATCTCTAAATCTAAATATTTAGGGTCAATGCCAGTTTCCTTAATTATTTTCAAAATGCTTCTTGCAAAATTTCCTTCTTTTAACTGATTTACAGATACATTAACAGAAATAAATACATCAATCCCTAAATCATGAAATTTTTTAGCGTGAATACATGCATTTTTCAAAACCCAGTTTCCAATTTTAGTAATAAGACCACTACTTTCAGCTATAGGTATAAATTTACTCGGAGGAATAATCCCAAGCTTTATATGTTTCCATCTAAGAAGTGCTTCCATTCCAACTATTTTTTCTGTATTTACATCAAATATAGGCTGATAATTTATAAAAAACTCATTTTTATCTAATGCATATCTTAAATTATTTTCTAATATAAATTCTTCCTGAATTTTATCATTTAAATTAGAACAGTAAAACTTAAATTTGTTTTTCCCACTATCTTTTGCATTATACATAGCAATATCTGCATTCCTAATTAAAATACCACTCTCAACTCCATCATTTGGATATATAGAAATACCTATACTTGCTGATATATAAATCTTGTACTCCCCTATAAGATAAGGATTTTTAAAAATACTCATAATTCTCTGTACTGCTAAAGCTACATTTTCTATATTTACAATATCCTTAATTAATAGTGTAAATTCATCGCCACCCAATCTTGAAATTATATCATTCTTACGCACACATTTTTTTAATCTCAAAGCAACTTCTTTAAGAAGTTTATCTCCAACACAATGCCCTAAACTATCATTTATTTTTTTAAATCCATCAAGATCCATAAATAACACTGCTAACATTTTATTATTTTTTTTAGCTTTATTTATCTCTATATCTAACGTTTCCATAAAATACGATCTATTGTACAATCCCGTTAAACAATCTCTAAAAGCAAGATAATTTATTTTTTCTTCTTTTAATTTATTCTCAGTAATATCAGTGATTATCCCTGCAAAATGAGTAATATTATCTTTTTCATAATTTACAGAAAAAAAATTTACCAAGCTTACAGTAATTTCTCCATTTTTTTTAGTATTTACAATCTCTCCTCTCCATTTTCCTTCTTTTCTAAGATCACTCCACATATTTATATAAAAATCATTTACATTTTTCCCTATTAACTCATCTTTACTATATCCTGTTATTAAAGAAAAAGAAGAATTAATCCATTTTATATATCCATTAATGTCAGTTATCAATATACCCTCTGTACTATTCTCAAATACCTTTTCAAATAATATTAATTTTTTCTTATTTATTTCACTTTGAGTGATATCTTTTACAATTGAATATAAAAACTTCTTCCCATCAATATTAATACATCCACTATAAACTTCTACATTTCTTATTTCACCAGTTGATAATTTGTGAGGAAAGAAAAAATGACTTTTCTTTTTCATCTTAGCATCTTCTATATGTTTAAATACATCCTCACAAGGTAGTACATTTAAATCTGTTATTTTCAATTTAGTAAATTCTTCTTTAGTGTATTTATAAAATGAACATGCAGCTTGATTTGCATCTACAATTTGACCATCTTCAGTATACATAACAAATATCGGCAAATAATTTTCATATATACTTTCACAAAACTCTTTGCTTTCTTTCAATTTATCTTTTATCTCTATAGCTCTCACCCTCTTTGTACATCTTGTCTTATATTATAATTATTAAAAATTTATTAAATTGTGCAAAAAAAAACGTGATATTATTTTCAATATCACGCTCAAAATTTATCTATCATCACCTAATCTCTGCATTAATTTACTATTAAATTCTTGAGCTGCATTGTAACCCATAGCCTTTTGTCTATAATTTCTAGCAGCAACTTCTATAATCATAGCCATATTTCTTCCAGGCTTTACAGGTATTGTTATCTTCTCTACAGGTATCCCTAGAATATCCATATATTCTTCATCTATTCCTAATCTATCATAATATTTTCCATCTTCCCAAGGTTCGAGGTGAATTACCATATCTATATATTTTTTAGGTTTTATAGCACCTACTCCAAATAAACTTTTAATATCGAGTATTCCTACACCCCTTATTTCCATAAGATACCTTATAAGTTCTGGAGCTTGCCCAATTAAAACATCTTCATCTATTTTTCTAATTTCAACAGCATCATCAGCTACTAATCTATGTCCTCTTTTTACAAGCTCTAAAGCAGTTTCCGATTTGCCAACTCCACTTTCTCCCATTATAAGCGTTCCTATACCATATACATCTACTAACACTCCGTGTATTGTGGTAGAAGGAGCAAGCTTTGCATCTAAATAATTAGAAAGTTTATTTATAAATCTAGTTGTATTCATCTTTGTAGATAAAAATATTTTTTTGTGCTTTTTAGCACATTCAACTGCATCATCATTAGGTTTAAGTCCTCTTGTTAAAACCAATGCAGGTATGTCATAAGAAAAAAGTTTATTTAGTCTTTCCCATCTTGTTTTTTCATCTAAATACTGAAAATATTGATATTCTCCCATTCCTACAATTTGTATTCTATCATGAGAGAAATAGTCAAAAAAACCAGCATATTGAAGTCCAGGTCTATTTACATCTGAAGATGTCACATAATAATCTACATCTTCAGGCATATAAACTATATCCAATTTTAAATCTTCTATTATTTGTCTTACAGATACTTTATCCATTACATCCCCTTCTTTCTAAAATAATTATATACGCTTTGAGCTGCTTTTTTATTCATACTTTCTACTTTTTCAAGTTCATGTATTGACGCATTTTTTATATTATCTATTGTCTTAAAATGAAAAAGCAAATTCATTTTTCTCTTTTTTCCTATATTAGGTATATCATCTAATACAGACTCTTTCATCCTTTTCTCTCTAAGTGATTTGTGATAACTTATAGCAAATCTATGAGCTTCTTCTTGAATAGCTGCAATAAATTTATATACATTTGAATATTTATCAAGTTCTATTTTTTTCTCTAAAGAAATAAGCCCTTTTGTTCTATGTTTATCATCTTTATACATACCCCACAGAGGAATATTTAAATTGTTTTTTCTAAGAACTTTATCTACAACTCTTACTTGTCCTAGCCCTCCATCTAAAAGCATCAAATCAGGATAATTGTTATTCTTAATCCTTCTTGTTATTATTTCCTCCATAGAAGCATAATCATTAGGTCCAATTACAGTTTTTATTTTAAATCTTCTATATTCTTTTATATCTTTTTTGCCATTAGTAAAAACAACCATGCTTCCAACCGAGTCCACTCCTTGTATATTCGATATGTCAAAAGCTTCTATTCTAATGGGTTTTTTATCCAAATTCAAAATTCCTTTTAATTCCTCTAAAACTCCATTAGTTTTCTCAAATCTTATCTTTTTTAAATTTGTAAATTTCTCTAAATACTCCATGGCATTTTTTCTGACCATCTCAATAAGTTCTTTTTTTTCTCCCTTTTTGGGAATTTTAATATTTACTCTTTTATTTTTATTATTACTTAACCAGTCCTTTATTATTTCTATATCATCTATTTCTTCTTCTATTATCAATTCTTTTGGAATAAAATTTTGATTTGAATAAAATTGTTTTATAAATGAAGATAGTATTTCACTTTTATCAGCATCCATAATATTTTCAATAATGTAATGTTCCCTTCCAACTATTTTCCCATTTCTTACAAAAAACACTTGAACACAAGCTTCATTATTAGATTTTGCCATGGCTATTACATCTTGATCTGATGTATTACTAGTTGAAACTATTTTTTGATTTTCAATCATTTTTTCAATACTCATTATTTTATCTCTATATTTTGCTGCTTTTTCAAACTCCAAACATTCAGATGCTTCATTCATTTTTTCTTGCAGTTCATTTTTTAAATTTTCAATTTTTCCTGATAGAATCATTATTATTTCATCTATCATTATTTTATATTCATTTTTATCTACATTACCCGTACATGGGCCTACACATTTATTTATATAAAAACTAAGACATGGTCGTTGTTTTCTAGCTATAACTCTTTGTATATCTAAACTACAAGTTCTTATAGGATAAATACTGTGTATAATATCTAGAGTATCATTTAAAGCAGATATATCAGTATATGGTCCAAAATATCTCGCTCCATCTTTTTTTATTTTTCTAACTTTTAACACTCTAGGATAATCCTCATTTAATGTTATTTTTATATACGGATACGTTTTATCATCTCTTAAAAGCACATTATACTTTGGTTTATATTCTTTTATAAGATTACATTCAAGTATTAATGCTTCAACCTCTGAATCCGTAATTATATACTCAAATTCAGCTATATTTTTAACCATAGATTTTACTTTTAATGAATGATTTTTTGATGATTGAAAATATTGTCTGACTCTGTTTTTTAAAGATACAGCCTTACCTACATAAATTACATTTTTATATTTATCTTTCATCATATAAACTCCAGATAAGTCTGGTAACTTCTTTAATTGTTCTTTTATATCAAACATTTTTACAACTCCTTAAAATTTATTATAATTAATTTTTAAGAATTTTTAAATAAAAACACAAAAATAGTTCTATATCGTTTAAAATACAGAACTATTTTAAAATTCATGATATTTTACAACTATTACATTTTTGTTTATTTTCATTTTTCCAAGATAAAGCTATACATGCGCTAATAATAATAGTTCCACCTAGTATAGTTAGATAATCAGGAATTTCTGTCCAAAATAAAAATCCCCACATAGCATTAAATACAATTCCAATATAACGAGTTACAGCTACAACAGCAGCATTTTCATGAGTAAACGCCTTTGTTAAACATATCTGTCCAAGTAAAGAAACAACACCTATACATGTAAGATAAAAAAGTTCAAGTGGATTTGGTATTACAAATTTATTCCATCCAAGAGGAATAGATACTAAAGCCGCTGTTGCTAAAAAATAAAATACAATCTCATAAGTATGATGCTTTTTACTCAAATGTCTTATAGTAATTGATGCACCAGCAGCGAATACAGCACTAAGAATCCCGTACAATGAATATATAGAATAAGTAGAATAATTAAACGGTCTAATAATTAATATAGCACCTAAAAAAACAATTGGAAGCAAATACATAGTCTTTTTAGACATTTTCTCCTTTAGAAAAATAAAAGATAATATAATCACAAAAAAAGGCGACAAATGAGCTAATATACTTGCATCTGCTAATGGTATTTTTGAAATAGTATAAAAATATGCAATCAAATAAAGAGCACCAAGAACCCCTCTTAATACTAATAAAGGTATTCCATCTGTAGAAAACGATACTTTATTTTTTCTCATTATTAAATATAATATAAAAGTTCCTATAATGCTTCTAAAAAATACAACTTCAATCGAAGGAATAGATAAACTAACAGCTTTTACAAGAGCATTCATAACACTGAAAACAAGCGAAGATAAAATCGCAAGAATTACACCATTTTTCATTTTTTTCTCTCCATTTCATTAAATATATCATCTACTTCATCACATATTTTATCAATAAATATATCCTTGTTAAAAGAATGCTTACCTTCTCTATTTATATATTCATTTAACTTCTTCTCAAATATTTTTATTAGCTCTAAAGTTTGAGGCATATCGATATTTATTTTTTTTGCTAAATTATATATAAGTTTAAGCTTTTTATAATCTTCAAAAGGTATTCTTGGAATAATTAACTTTCCATTCTCATCTTTATAAACTTGTTTATAAGGAACTGCTGAAAAATCAAAATATTTTCCATTTTCATCGGGTATAGAAAATGGATCAATAAGAATAGCTGAATATCTTATATATAAAAGATATTGTTGTTTTATTTCATCTAATTCCATAAAATTTTCAATATCTTCACGAGAGATAGTAATTTCATGAACTGGATAATTATCATCATTTAAAAATTTTAAAAGATTAATAGGTTTTGCATTAAAATATTGAATAAATTTAGAAATTTCTTTCCATAGCAAAAGCATAGTTCTTATTGAATGCTGAGTAATTGGCCCTTCTGGATATATTTTATACATATATTTTTTAGATTTTCTACTGGTTAAAATCTCATTTAATGAAAATTCATTTATAAAAAAAGGAGGATGAACATAAGTTGTAATATTCTTACTTTCTGCTTCAATAGTATTACTTACAATTGTGCATTGTACTCCAAAACTTTCAATAAAATTTTTAACATCAAAAATAATTTTACTTTTATTTTTACTTGAAGATATATATATTCGTTTTTTTAATGCTTTTGTAAAAGCACATGTTGCCCTTAAATTACTAGATTCAAACTTTGTAGCCGCATAATAGTTAGAAAAACTGATAACATCAATTTTATCTTTTATTTTTAATTGACTATTAACCAAAAGATTCGAGCCAATACTTGGAGATATCAAAATAATAGTTTTTATTTGTTTTAATTTATTTACATTTAAATCATTAATTACATCTTTATAACTATCACTCGGTGTACACATAATTATTGTATCCCAAATATCATCTATATTATTATACCCTTCATAAAAATATTTTAATTTAACCTTTCCACAAATATTAGATAATTTTTCACCTTGTGCCTTTGATTTTATAATATAATTATTTTGTTTTAATTCTTCTTTAAATCTAGTTAAGTGAAAACTTTTTCTACTAACCAAACCTATATTATTACACCATCCATTTGAAATATTAACAGCAACATTTATTGCAACTGGACCTGCACCTACTATTAACACATTCCCAAAACATGAAGTACAAGATAACTCTTTATTAATAATCGAAGTATTAACCGCACTCATAATACGATCTCTCCAAAATAATAGTATCATATATATTTTTATCTTCATCTATTTTTATTTGAATCCAATCTTTAGATAAATTTTTTTCAAACGGATAATTAAAAATCGATTTTAAACCATTTCCATATCTTAAAATTATTTTAGCATTAGTATTTATATTTTCTTTTAAATCAGCTAAAACTTCCTTTTTATTCTTAACAAGAGAAGCTACAATAATATGAGTAGCCACTTTAACAAAATCAAGCTCTCTTAAACTTTTACTAGAAAATTTTATAATAGAATCAAGCTTTAAAGATTCAGTAACATTTTTTGCAAGACTTATAGCTTCATTGTCTATATCCACACACATTACCTGAGCTCCTATTTCTTTAGCAATAGTAATTGCTGAAACCGGAAATGCACCAGAACCAACAAAAATAACTTTAGATTTATTATTTATACCTAAATTTTTAAATTCATATCTAACAGAATCTGATAACATCATTATATAATTACTTCTATTTAATTCATCATTATCTATACAACTCGATTGATATTTCTCTATATAGCATAGTGCATTTGATGCCGTTTCTCTTAACTTTTCACAATAATATTTTATTTGATAATCATCCTTCCACAAATTCCATCGTTTTAAATTTTCTTCGCAATTCATAAACTCACAAAGATAATCTAATTTATCACTTAAAAAATCAAAACACTCATAACAATCTTTCGAATAGTTTATAAGCTCTTTTATTTCATATTCCAATAATTTTAAAGAAAGCAATAACTTGTATTTATCTTTCACCTAATTATCTCCCCTTTTGTACTAATATATATTTGATTTTAAATTTAAGTAAAAATATATAGTTACTTATCCCTATATATTTTTACTTAATTCAAATCAGCAAACAATACTAGATCTTATTGGTATTATAGGTCTTATTGGTGTTACTGTAGTATACCCCCCATTACTAACACTAACATCAACTTCAACTTTATAAACCTCTTGTAGTAAATTAGGATCTAATACATCTTTTGGCAGTCCTTTTTTGACTATTTTTCCATCATGAAGTAAAAGTATATTATCACTATATCTTGCAACTAAAGCAAGATCATGGAGAACAACAAGCGTTATTGCCCCTGTTTGTTTAGTATACTGCTGAGCTATATCTAAAACTTGAAGCTGATGACGAAGATCTAATGCACTAGTAGGTTCATCAAGTAATAATACCTTTGGTTTTGAAACTAATGCTTGAGCCATTGTTACAAGCTGACGCTGTCCTCCACTAAGTTTACAAAATGGAAAGTAACTAAGTGATAACAATCCAAGGTCTTTTAACATTTGAGTTACAGCATCTATATGATGCTTCTCAACTTTCCAAGTAAGATCTTTTACTCTTCCTAAAAGCACCATCTCAAATACAGATAGCTCAGTTGTTGTCGTAGACATCTGAGGAACATAAGCAATACTATTTTTAGATAAAGAATTACCATGAGAATCTGTTAAAACAACATCTCCCCTCGACTTAATAAGTCTTGCTATAGACTTAATTAATGTTGTTTTGCCAGTTCCATTAGGACCTATTATAGATGTTAGCTCTCCGCCTTTAAGTACAGCTGAAATATCTTTTAATACTGTTTTATTTTGAAAACTAACACCTATATTAGATATTTTCATATTAATCATTTAACTTCACTCCTCTTTAAAATTAAGTAAAGTAAAAACGGTACACCAACTAAAGATGTAACTATACCAATCGGAACTATCGCTCCAGGAATTACCACCTTAGCAATAATCGAAGCCACAAGCATCAAAAGAACTCCAAACAAAGCTGAAAGTGGAGCTAAATAACGCTGGTCTTCGCCAACTAACATACGTCCAAAATGAGGAGCAACTAAACCAATAAAACCTATAGTTCCAATAAATGCAACTGCTCCAGCTGTAAGTAATGCACTAATAATAAAAACTCTCAAACGCAATTTATCTGTATTTATACCAAGACTTCTTGCTCTTTCTTCCCCTGCACAAAGAGCAGTAAGTCTCCAAGCATAACGAGTTAATAATATTGCACACACTAAAAAAACTCCTCCACTTATAAAAACACCCGTCCAAGTAGATTTTAATAAACTCCCAAACATCCAAAATACAATCTGTTGAGCAACTTCTGGCGTAGCTCTAAATTGCACAAGAGATTGAAGAGCTTGAAAGAAAAAGTTAACAACAATACCGAACAAAACCATAGTTTTAGCATCCATTCCTTTAGCTTTTCCTAATATATATATTGCTAAAGTCGCACAAAGAGACATAATAAAAGCAGACAAAGGCACGCTCAACCAAGATATTCCTTTAATAGGAAAACCAGTCAAAAATGATATTGCAGCACCAAATCCAGCAGCTGAAGATATACCTAAAGTATATGGACTAGCAAGTGGATTAGCCAAAATTGTTTGCATCTGTGTACCCGCAAGACCTAATCCAGCTCCAACACACAAGCATGTAGCAGTCATGGGAAGTCTTACCGACCAAACAATAGCAGAATTCATAGTATCTCCTTTAGGTCCTAACTTTAAAGCGTTAATCACATCACCTATTTTTAACCAAGCAGGTCCTACCATTAAATCAACTAACAATAGAGTAATTAAACTTGTTAGTACAATGAAAAATATTATTTGACGTTTCCTGTTGATTTGCCTATATATATTTTCACCTTTAACGAAATTAGAATTTAAATCTATAGATGTATTTGAATTATTCATTATTACCACCTAATTTTGTCATAAAATTGCCAATAGGTTCAACAGGAAGATATTTTTCATAAAATTTCTTATGATTCTCTAAAGGGTTAATGTCTTTAAAAACTTCTGGATGCAATGCCTTTGCTATGTATTGTAAGTATACATAATCATAAAGACTTCTTAATCCAGCATGATCCATACTATAAACTTCTCTGTTTTTAACAGCATTTAACTTATCCCAACCTTGTCTTTGAATATAAGCCTCAAGCTTTTCTTGAGTACTACTATCTTCAACATCAAATCCCATTAAAACACAATCTTTATCTTTTTTAGCCCAATTTAAACCTGCAAAGAAAATTACATCTGGATTTGATGATAATATGTATTCAGGACTTAAAGGACCATAACTTTCTACTTTTCCTTCAGCTATATTTTTTCCTCCACCTAATTTAACAAGATTACCCCACATATAATTACCATAACTATTTCCATATACATTTGGTCCTTTATTCGCAAGTTCAAAATATACAGATTTAACTGATTGCTTTGATTTTGCCACACGATTTTTAACATCTTCTACAGCTGATTTATATTCATCTGCTAATTGTTTAGCACGTTCTTCGTTTCCCATTACTTTTCCAATAATTAATGTACTTTTAATATGTTTTTCAAGAGTTTGTGCATTATAGTCAACAACAACAACAGGGATTCCTGCTTGTTCAAGTTTTTCAACATTTGCACCTAATGTTTCATATTGAAACGGTGCTAAAATAGCCACATCTGGACGAGTAGCAAGAAGTTTTTCCATACTAAATTTACCACTATAAATAGAACCTGTATCTACTATATCATTAAGACGAGGCACTTCTTTTGAATATTTCAACCATTGAGAATAAAAAAAATCACTCCATTCACCTTTTGACATAGCAACAACTTTATCAAAAGAATCAATACCATTTATCGCTAAAAAGTTTTCAAAATAAAAACCAAGAAATACTCTTTCAGCAGGTTTATCTAAAACAACTTCTCTACCTAAAATATCATTAAACTTAATTTGTGCTTTTTTATCACCATTTGCTGTAGTTATTGCTGTTTCTGTTTTTTGAGTACTACACCCTACTATTAACATTGAAAATACTGCTACAATCAAAAATAATAATAAATTCTTTCTCTTCATATGTATACCTCCCTTTGTAAATTTAAAATGTCTTTTTTAAATTAATACTTCATCACACAATGATATTACTTTTTAAATCTGTAAATCATTCTCCCCTTTTAATGAATAGACATCATTATGAATATGTCTATCATTAATTAATAATAATCATTATCATTTAGTTTCCATTTGTATTATAACACTGGCAATATATGGTGTCAATAGAACCTGTAAAATTTTTAAATATAAATTACATAATTTAATAGTTACCCTTTTTAAAGTTTATGATATAATAATAGTAATCAAATTTTTAAGGAGTGTGAGTGTTGACATGTCCCATGCTGACAGGTCGGTTCCGACCCGAGTCAAAGATGTTTCTGCTTGCTTGGGTATTTTACTTCTAATGTATTTTATATCTAATTTATTTATAGGACTACTTTAAAGATAATTAAAAAGAGCCTAAATTTAGGCTCTTTCTTCTTTTACTATTTTAAAGTCAAAAATATCTTTTTAAAAACATTCCTGTATATGATTTTTCATTTTGTGATACTTCTTTAGGAGTTCCCTCAGCAACTATTTGTCCACCTTTATCTCCACCTTCTGGACCTAAATCTATTATATAATCTGCTGTTTTTATGACATCTAAATTGTGCTCTATAACTACAACTGAATTTCCTGCATCTACAAGCTTTTGAAGCACTTTTATAAGTTTATCTACATCTGCAATATGAAGACCAGTCGTTGGTTCATCTAATATATAAAGTGTTTTACCTGTAGATCTTTTACTTAACTCAGTAGCAAGCTTAATTCTTTGAGCTTCTCCACCTGATAACTGAGTTGATGGCTGTCCAAGTTTTATATATGAAAGCCCTACATCTATAAGCGTTTGAAGTTTTCTCTTTATTTTTGGTATATTTTCAAAAAACTCAACAGCTTCTTCTACATTCATATTAAGTACATCAGATATAGTTTTTCCCTTGTATTTAACTTGAAGAGTTTCTCTATTATATCTTTCTCCTTTACACACTTCACATTGTACATATACATCTGGTAAAAAGTGCATTTCTATTTTTATAATTCCATCTCCCTTACAAGCTTCACATCTTCCCCCTTTTACATTAAAACTAAATCTTCCCTTTTTATATCCTCTAGCTTTCGCTTCAGGTGTTTGAGAAAATACTTCTCTTATCATATCAAATACTCCAGTATATGTAGCAGGATTTGATCTCGGTGTTCTTCCTATAGGTGATTGATCTATATTTATTACTTTATCTATATTTTCTACTCCTAATATTTCTTTGTGTAATCCCGGTTTTACTCTAAGTCCTTGAGTCTTTGAAGCTACACCTTTATATAATATCTCATTTATAAGTGAACTTTTGCCTGATCCTGAAACTCCTGTTATACATGTAAATACTCCAAGTGGTATTTTTACATCTATGTTTTTCAAGTTGTTTTCTTTTGCTTTTTTTATTTCTATATATTTTCCATTAGGTTTCCTAACTTCATTTGGAATAACTATTTTTTCTTTTCCACTCAGATATTTTCCCGTTATAGATTTTTCACATTTCTTTATTTCATCTATTGTTCCTTGTGCAACTATTTCTCCTCCATATATTCCAGCTCCTGGTCCTATATCAACTATATAATCCGCTGCATACATAGTATCTTCATCATGCTCTACTACTATAAGAGTATTACCTATATCAGTTAAATGCCTTAAAGTTTTAATTAATCTTTCATTATCCCTTTGATGAAGTCCAATACTTGGTTCATCTAATACATAAAGCACTCCAACTAATGCCGACCCTATTTGAGTTGCAAGCCTAATTCTCTGTGATTCTCCCCCTGATAAAGTTCCCGCTTTTCTTGATAAATTAAGATATTCAAGGCCTACATCTTTTAAAAATTTTGCTCTTTTCTTTATCTCTTTTAGTATTTCTAAGGCAATCAATTTTTGTTTTTCACTTAATTGAATATTTTCTATAAAATCTAACAACTCATTTATAGACATATTAGTAATCTCACTTATATTTTTATCATTTATAAGAACTGACAAACTCTCTTTTTTAAGTCTTGCTCCTTTACATACAGGACATGGACTTTCAATCATAAATTCTTCTATTTTTTCTCTTATATACTCTGAATTTGTTTCTTTATACCTTCTTTCTAAATTGTTTATAACTCCTTCAAATGGTGCTTGATATGTCCTATATCCCCCAAATTTAGATTCATAATCAAATTTTACAAGTATATTGTTATTCCCATATAAAAGCTCATTTGTAAATTCATCTGGTAATTCTTTAAATGGAATATCTAACGATACATTAAATTCATTAGCTAAGCTTTCAACCATTTTATAATAATAAGTATCTTCACTACCAGCTCCCCCAACCGAAAACCAAGGAGCAATTGCTCCATCTTTTATAGATAAATCTTTATTTGGTATAACTAAATCTTTATCAACTTTTTTCATATCTCCAAGTCCATTACAATTTTTACATGCTCCAAAAGGACTATTAAATGAAAACATTCTTGGAGATAATTCATCTACTCCTATGCCATGGTCAGGACATGTAAATTTAGTTGAAAAAAGTATCTCTCTATCACTTATTATATCTATAATCACAAGTCCATCTGAAAGTTTAATAGCAGTTTCAATAGAATCACTCAATCTACTTTCTATACCTTTTTTTATTATTATTCTATCTACTATAACCTCTATATCGTGTTTCTTATTTTTTTCTAACTCTATTTCGTCTGTAACTTCATATTGTTCTTTATCAACTCTTATTCTTACAAATCCTTCTTTTTTAATATTTTCTATGACTTTTTCATGCCTTCCTTTTTTTCCTCTAACAACAGGTGATAATATCTGTATTTTAGTTCTTTCAGAAAGCTCCATAACCTTATCTACTATTTCTTGAACTGTCATTTGACTTATTTTTTTACCACATACAGGACAGTGCGGCTCTCCAATTCTAGCAAATAAAAGCCTTAAATAATCATATATTTCTGTAACAGTTCCAACAGTCGATCTAGGATTTTTCGATGTTGTCTTTTGATCTATAGATATTGCAGGAGATAATCCTTCTATATATTCAACATTTGGCTTTTCTATTTGTCCTAGAAATTGTCTAGCATAAGCTGATAAACTTTCAACATACCTCCTCTGTCCTTCTGCATATATAGTATCAAATGCCAAAGAAGACTTACCAGAACCAGAAATCCCTGTAAACACTATAAATTTATTTCTCGGAATCTCTATATTAATATTTTTTAAATTATGCTCTTTTGCTCCTTTTATTACTATCTTTTCATTTTCCATCAATACCCAATCCTTTCTTTAAGCTCATTTATCTTATCGCGAAGTTGTGCCGCTCTTTCAAATTGAAGATTTTTAGCAGCTTCCATCATTTCGTGATTTAATTTTTCTATAGTTTCTTTTATTCCATTTACATCTAGCTCTTTTTTTGTTTCATATTCTACTTCTTCATCAGCAATCATTGTAGCCTCAATCAAACTCCTTATCTCTTTTTTTATAGTTTGAGGTACTATATCGTGTTCTTCATTGTACCTTATTTGTATATTTCTTCTTCTATTTGTCTCACTTATTGCTTTTTCCATAGAATTGGTTATTTTATCTGCATACATTATAACTTTTCCATTTTTATTTCTCGCAGCTCTCCCTATTGTCTGTATCAAAGAAGTTTCTGACCTTAAAAATCCCTCTTTATCTGCATCAAGTATAGCAACAAGAGATACTTCAGGAATATCAAGTCCTTCCCTTAAAAGATTTATCCCAACTAATACGTCAAATTCCCCTATCCTTAAATCCCTTATAATTTCTACTCTTTTTAAAGTATCTATATCCGAATGTAAATACTTCACTTTAATCCCTGCATTCCTTAAATAATCAGTTAAATCTTCCGCCATTTTTTTAGTAAGTGTCGTAACTAAAACTCTCTCCTTGCTTTCAACTCTCTTATTTATCTCTCCTAAAAGATTATCTATCTGTCCATCAATTGGCCTTACATCTATTTGAGGATCTAAAAGGCCTGTCGGCCTTATAATCTGCTCTGCAAATTCACTTGAATTTTGAATTTCATAAGACCCAGGAGTAGCTGATACAAACAATACCTGATTTATATTCTCCTCAAACTCTTCAAAACTCAATGGTCTATTATCATATGCTGAAGGTAGCCTAAAACCATTTTCAATAAGAGAAGTTTTTCTAGACCTATCTCCTCCATACATTCCTCTTATTTGAGGTACTGTAACATGAGATTCATCTATTATTATCAAATAATCATCTGGAAAAAAATCCATAAGAGTATACGGCTTTTCTCCCTCTTTTCTCTCCGTTAAATACCTTGAATAATTTTCTATTCCTTGACAAAATCCAATTTCTCTAAGCATTTCTATATCATATCTTGTTCTCTGTTCAATTCTTTGCGCTTCTAACAATTTATCATTTTCCTTAAAGTATTTTATTCTTTCATTAAGTTCTTTTTCTATTTCAACTATTGCTTTTTCAAGTTTTTCTTTGCTAGTTGCATAATGAGATGCAGGAAATATAACTACATGATTTCTAACCCCTATTATTTCTCCTGTTAGATAATTAATCTCTGTTATTCTATCTATTTCATCTCCAAAAAATTCAACTCTTACTCCTATTTCATCTGAATTTGCAGGTATTATTTCAAGTATATCCCCTCTCACTCTAAACGTTCCCCTTACAAAATTTACATCATTTCTTTCATATTGTATTTCAACTAATCTCTTTATAACTTCATCCCTATCCTTTTGTATCCCAGGCCTTAAAGATAGCATAAGCTCTTTATATTCTTTCGGATCTCCAAGTCCATATATACAAGATACAGATGATACTACTATTACATCTCTTCTTTCAAGTACAGCAGAAGTTGCTGAATGTCTCAATTTATCTATTTCTTCATTTACTAAAGCATCTTTTTCTATATATGTGTCCGTTTGAGCTACATATGCCTCTGGTTGATAATAATCATAATAACTTACAAAATATTCAACAGCATTATTAGGAAAAAATTCTTTAAATTCACTATATAGCTGTGCAGCTAGTGTTTTATTATGAGCTATAATCAATGTGGGTTTTTGTACTTTTTGTATAACATTTGCCATTGTAAATGTTTTTCCCGATCCTGTAACTCCTAAAAGCGTTACATATTTTTTTTTATTATTTATCGCACTGACAATTTTATCTATAGCCTGCGGTTGATCACCTGTAGGCTTAAATTTCGACTCTAATTTAAATTCCATGTAATCGCCTCTTCCTACAACTAATTATTTTTATAATTCAATACTAATATACCTACAATATCCCAACTTTAATCATTTAATAAATTATAACAAAAAAAGACCTCTATTTAAAATAGAAGTCTTTTAGGGGGGAGATTGAGTTAAATTTAATTTTTAGCTGTGTATTAATATTATAACCAATATTTAATATTATATACATAAATCATTACAAAATAAATGTGGCTACGTCCTACTCTCCCAGGAGGTCTCCCTCCAAGTACCATCGGCGCTGAGGAGCTTAACTTCTGTGTTCGGAATGGGAACAGGTGTATCCTCCTCGCTATTGTAACCACATAATCTTTATTTTTTCATACTTTCAAAACTGCACAGATTTATTGGTCAAGTCCTCGACCTATTAGTATCCATCAGCTGAACTCATTACTGAGCTTACACCTTGGACCTATCTACCAGGTAGTCTTCCTGGGGTCTTACCCTTGCGGTGGGAAATCTTATCTTGAGGGTGGCTTCGCGCTTAGATGCTTTCAG
>NZ_FQXH01000030.1 GCF_900129915.1 Tepidibacter thalassicus DSM 15285 | reverse complement strand
TGACTACGATAAGATGCCTTATCTTAGCTTTATCCCGTATTAGCATACCTTTCGGTATGTTATCCGTGTGTATAGGGCAGGTTACCCACGCGTTACTCACCCGTCCGCCGCTAGGTTCCAAGAGCAAGCTCTTTTCCCCTCGCTCGACTTGCATGTGTTAGGCACGCCGCCAGCGTTCATCCTGAGCCAGGATCAAACTCTCAAAATAAACTTCGTTTATGTCGCCAACGAAATTCTAACGAATTTCCGTTGCTCAAAATAAACTTTGGCTTCGTATTTATATCTAACCTACTGTTTAGTTTTCAAAGTTCAATTTCCACTCAACATTACTGCTGAGGACAAGTATTAATATACCATCTTTCTTTTTAAAAGTCAACAGTTTTTTAAAAATTTATTTTGCTATTTTATCAGCATAGCTTTTTTGATAGTTATATTCCTGTTTACGAACTCTTTTAACTCTCTTAATATGTCTTTTAGGTTTTAAATCCGATAAAGCACTCATATAGAAAAAAAACATAATTTGAAATACCATTGCAACAATGCAAATTAAACAGACCCAATTTATCAACATTTTTATTATATACCTCTCTTTGTAAATTTTATTCACTTCACAAAACAAACCATCCCCTACTTTGATTTACATTCTATATTTTAACATACATTCCTGCTTTTATTTATACATAAATTAATCCAAATTTCATCATTTTCTGCAAATGAGAAAAAAGGCCTAGACTTTTCAGTCTAGACCCTAGCAACTCATTTACTAATTAATCTTGTTTTTGCTCTGTTATAGGCTTCATAGTAGGGAATAATATTACATCTCTTATTGAAGATGAATTCGTTAAAAGCATCATCAATCTATCTATTCCTATTCCAAGCCCGCCTGTTGGTGGTAAGCCCACTTCTAATGCATTTAAGAAATCTTCATCTAACATATGAGCTTCATCATCACCAAGTTCTCTTTGTCTTAATTGATCCATAAATCTTTGTCTTTGATCTATAGGATCATTAAGCTCTGAAAATGCATTTGCTATTTCCCAAGTATTTACAAAAGCTTCGAATCTATTTGTTATTGCAGGATTTTCTGGATTACGTTTTGCAAGAGGCGAAACCTCAACTGGATGATGTGTTATAAATGTAGGTTGAATTAAATGTTTTTCTGCATATTCTTCAAATAAATCATTTATAACTTGCCCTCTAGTCATTTCAGGTTTTATTTCTATTCCTTTTTGTTTTGCTATTTCTATTGCCTCTTCATCTGTTTTGATTTCACTAAAGTCAACACCTGCGTATTTCTTAACAGCTTCTTCCATAGTCATTCTATTCCATGGCGGAGTTAAATCTATTTCTGTTCCTTGATAATTTATTTTAGTAGTTCCAAGAGCCTTCTCAGCTGCATAAGCTACTATATTTTCAGTTATTCTCATCATATCCTCATAATCAGCATAAGCTTGATATAATTCTATGGCAGTATATTCAGGATTATGCTTTATAGACATACCTTCATTTCTAAACATTCTTCCCATTTCATATACTTTTTCAAATCCGCCAACTATCAACCTTTTTAAGTATAATTCATTAGCTATTCTCAAATACATATCTATGTCCAATGTATTGTGATGAGTTATAAAAGGTCTTGCAGCAGCTCCTCCTGCTATAGTATTAAGAATAGGAGTATCTACTTCTAAAAATCCTCTATCATCAAGATATTCTTTAATTGCTTTTATCGCTTTATTTCTAATTAAAAAAGCCTTTTTTACTTCTGGATTTACTATAAGATCAACATATCTTTGTCTATATCTTAAATCAGGGTCTTTAAGTCCATGGAACTTCTCTGGAAGTATTTGAAGAGACTTACTTAAAAGAATTACTTCATTAGCTTTTACAGATATTTCTCCTCTTTTAGTTTTAAATACCTCTCCTTTTACTCCAACAATATCTCCTATATCGTATGTAACAAATAATTCGTAATCTTCTTCTCCAATTCTATCTTTTCTAACATAAACCTGTATTCTTCCTTCTTGATCTTGTACATCTATAAATGAAGCTTTTCCCTGTACCCTTTTGCTCATTATACGTCCAGCTATTGAAACTTCTTTTCCTTCTAGTTCTTCAAAATTGTCTTTTATATCTATGCTGTGATGAGTTAAATCATACTTTTCTATTTTAAATGGGTCTTTTCCCATTTCTTGAAGTTTTGCCAACTTCTCTCTTCTTATTTTGAGCATTTCATTAAGACTTAGTTCTTCATTATTCATTTTAATTCCCTCCAAATTATCTTCTTATTTCTAAAATTTCAAATTTAGCTATTCCATCAGGAACCTCAACTTCCACTACATCTCCTACTTTTCTTCCTAAAAGAGCTTTTCCAACAGGTGATTCATTTGAAATTTTAAATTCATAAGGATCTGCTTCTGCTGAACCTACTATTGTATACTCTACCTCTTCATCAAAATCCATATCCTTAACTTTTACAATAGAACCTATAGTTACAACACTTAAATCAACCTTACTTTCATCGATAATAACTGCTTTTCTAAGCATATTTTCAAGTTTTAGTATTCTTTCTTCAAGTTGTGCTTGTTCATTTTTTGCCTCATCATACTCTGAGTTTTCAGATATATCTCCAAAAGATATAGCTACTTTTATTCTCTCAGCTACTTCTTTTCTTCTAACAGTTTTTAAAAACTCCAACTCATCTTCTATTTTTTTATACCCTTCTTCCGTTAGTAAAATCTCTTTATTGTTATCCATGGCCCCTACATCTCCTTTTTATCAAATTTAATCCATTTATATAATAGCAAAAATTTATATCTTATTTTACCAGTTGCGCAATATTATAAATTACTATTTTTCCTATGTCAAGGATTGTTCTAAATAAGTCTTCAATTTATTGACAACTTCTTCATAACTTTCCAATCTATTTATTTCGTCTCTTACCTTAGCAGAACCCTTAAGACCTTTTAAGTACCAACCTAAATGTTTTCTCATTTCCCTTATAGCTACATATTCTCCATTTTCTTCAACAGCCATATTTAAATGTCTTATAGCTGTATTTATTTTTTCTTCTAATGTAGGTAAAGGTAAAATTTCACCTGTTTTAATATAATGAGCAACTCTTTTAAATATCCAAGGATTACCTTGAGCTCCTCTTCCAATCATAACAGCATCACAATTTGTTTGGTTTATCATTTTTACAGCATCATCTACATCAAATATATCTCCATTTCCTATAACTGGAATAGACACTGCATCTTTAACCTTTGCAATTATATCCCAATCAGCTGTTCCAGAGTAATATTGTTCTCTAGTTCTTCCATGAACTGCTATAGCACTTATTCCTGCTTCTTCTGCTATTTTCGCTATTTCCACAGCATTTACATTTTTTTCGTCCCAACCTTTTCTAATTTTTAAAGTTACAGGTTTTATTGAATTTTTTACTACTTCTTTTAATATATCTTTTGCAAGCTTCGGGTTTTTCATAAGTGCTGATCCATCTCCATTTTTTACAATTTTAGGAGCTGGACATCCCATATTTATATCTAAAATCTCATTAGGGTATTCATTTAATATATACGCAGCTTTTGCCATAAATTGCACTTCTGATCCAAATATTTGAACGTTAACTGGATGTTCTTTTTCATCTATTTTAAGCATAGATTTAGTATTTTCATCATCATAACAAAGAGCTTTTGCGTTTATCATTTCCGTATACAAAAGTCCGCAATTCATTTCTTTACACAATATTCTAAAAGGTAAATCTGTAACTCCAGCCATGGGAGCTAAAAACACTTCATTTTCTATATATACACTTCCAATTTTCATAAAACCACCTTCTAATCTAAATTAACACAAAAGGAATTGGGTTGATAAAACCCAATTCCTTTATATTTATTCCCTATTTCTATCATATATTATTCTAAGTCCATCTAATGTCAAAAATTTATCTACATAATCTATACTTCTTGATTCTGATGCTATTAAATTAGCAAGACCTCCCGTTGCTACAACTTTAACATCTTTGTTTTTAAGTTCATCTTTCATCATATTTACTATCTTATCCACAAGTCCTGCATATCCATATATTATACCAGATTGCATAGCAGAAACTGTATTTTTACATATAGTCATTCCAGGCTTTATCAGTTCAACCCTAGGAAGCTTAGATGCTTTTTGAAATAAAGCTTCACTAGAAATTTTAATTCCAGGAGAAATAGTTCCACCTAAATACTCTCCTCTTTCAGATAATGCACAAAACGTTGTAGCTGTTCCAAAATCAACCAATATAAGAGGAGCTCCATACTTTTCGTATCCTGCAACTGCATTTACTATTCTATCTGCTCCTACTTGTTTTGGATTATCGTATTTAATATTTATACCTGTTTTTATCCCAGGCCCTACTATTAATGGTTCTTTTTCACAGTATTTTCTCGCAAAATTTTCAAGAGAATGCATCACATTAGGAACTACAGAAGAAATTATAACATCATTTATATCATTAATGCTCAATCCTTCATATTTAAACAACTCATTTATCAACATTCCATATTCATCAGATGTCTTATCTTTATTCGTACTAATTCTCCAATGATTTATTAACTTCTTTCCTTTGTAAACTCCCAATACTGTATTTGTATTTCCTACATCAAATACAAGCAACATACATTAACCTTCTTTCTTATTTTTTTATCAATTTAAGCCCTCTCATAACTCCTGTAACAATTAAAATAGCAACTATTATTTCCGGTATTCCATGAGTTATTCCAATACCTAATATTACTTTTCCTACTGAATTTATATCTGCACCTATAGCTTTAACAAATTTAACTCCATATAATAAATAAATCATAGAAAGAACTCCTATTGTATTAGTAAGAGTTCCAACAGCTCCTGTTAAAGCTACAGATATAGTCTCGCTTTTAAATGCGCATTTAATCCATTTATATGCATAATAAGATACTATACCTATTAATATTCTTGGAACTATAGAAACCAAAGGATTCCAAAACACAAACGACACTGGTGTTGGATTTGTTATACTTTGAATTAAACTAAATATACCAAATATAAGTCCAACAGCTGCTCCAACTAATGGTCCCTCAATTAACGCTCCAATAATTACTGGTATATGCATTATAGTAGCCTTAGTTGGTCCAACAGGAATAAACCCAAGCGGCGTCATACCCAGCACTATGGAAATAGCTCCCAACATTCCTATAACAGTCATTCTCTTTGTAGATAAACTTCTTGCAGCAATCATTTAATACACCTCCGTTCCAGCTCTTTACGATGCCGGACTATTTTTATTTTTTACTCTAAAAAACAGTCAAGCTCCAAATGGATGCTAGCTACAACTATTTAATTTTATCAATATTATATATAAGTTTCAACATTATATTATTTTTTAATACTGAAAAAAATCTTTATAACAAGGTATATCAAGAACACTTTGAGCATTTTTCACTCCATTTATTATACTTTTTTCCATAACTTGAACAGCTAAAGTACCTACTACATTCACATCAGCTTCAATTTCTCCTGTAGCTAAAGTAAATATCGTATCTCCATCAAGCATTGTGTGTATAGGATTAATTGCTCTTGCATATCCATCATGAGCCATTTGTGAAATTTTAGTGCATTCATTCTTATTTAACTTTGCATTCGTTACTATAGCTCCTATTGTCGTATTTTGAATTGAAAAATCTTTACAAGTTAAACCTCTTTTCATCGCTTCAAACGTATTTATAAATAGTCTTTTATCATCATCAAGCGCTCCAGCAATTATATTTCCATTTTCATATACATCTCCAAATGGATTTACTGCGACAATTGCACTTACAACAAGACCATTATCAAGACATATTGAATAGCTTCCTACTCCACCTTTCATCGAATAATCAATACCTCTAAACTTTCCAACAGTAGCCCCACATCCTGCACCATAATTACCTTGTTTTAATATATTATCAGAAGATAGCTCACAAGCTTTATATCCCATATTAAAATTTGGTCTCGCTCTGTAATCTCCTAAATGTAAGTCAAACAAAACTGCACCTACCACTATTGGAACCTTTGTAACCCCTACATCAAATCCTATATTCCTTTCTTCTAAATATTTCATAACTCCACATGTAGATTCAAGCCCAAATGCAGATCCTCCAGATAGTACTACAGCATGAACCTTATCTACTAAATTTATAGGATTTAAAAGATCTGTTTCTCTAGTTCCCGGAGCAGAACCTCTTACATCTACTCCACAAACAGCTCCTTTTTCACATATTATAACAGTACATCCAGTCAAACCTTTATTGTCTTCAACTTGTCCTACTTTTATACCTTTCACATCTAATATATTATTAAACATAATTTTTATCCCCTCTTATCGATACTTCTCCAGATATTAATTCTTCCTTTACATTATTATCATTAATTATTACAAGATTTCCATTTTCAGTTATATCAATACATTTAACTTTTCT
Organism: Tepidibacter thalassicus DSM 15285; assembly: GCF_900129915.1. Taxonomy (GTDB): domain Bacteria; phylum Bacillota; class Clostridia; order Peptostreptococcales; family Peptostreptococcaceae; genus Tepidibacter; species Tepidibacter thalassicus. The sequence goes on along the minus strand of NZ_FQXH01000030.1, from coordinate 12,999 downwards.
TTTTTCATCTCCCTTTAAAACATAAACATACTTCCCAATAATAGCTGAATTTTGTTTGCATATTTCAATACATTCTGTTTTATCTTTGTTTTCAATGTAATTTGAGTACAAACGCTCAAATTCTTCAAGTATTTCTTTTAATATATCTATTCTCTCTAAATTATATCCTTCTTTTCTTATAGATGTCGCCATACTTTTTACATTTTCAGGAAAATCTATAGTTTTTACATTCATTCCAATTCCAACTACAACATAATTTATCCTATCTATTTCAGCTCCAAGTTCCGTTAAAATTCCACTTACTTTTTTATTATTAATTATAATATCATTTGGCCATTTTATTAAAGAATCAACCCCTAATTTTTTAAGTCCTTTTACAATACTAGCCCCTGCTATTTGAGTTATAAAAGAAGCTTCATAAGGATATATATCTGGCTTTAATATTATACTGACCCATATGCCATCACCTTTAATAGAATGCCAATATTTCCCCATTCTTCCTCTTCCTTTTACTTGTTCTTCTGCTATTATAATTGTACCTTCTTTGACATCTTTAGCTATTTCTTTTGCGTAATCATTAGTTGAACCTATAGAATCAAAATATACTATTTCTTTACCTAATAAACTCGTACTTAAATTGTATTTAACTATTTCTGGAGTTAGCAAATCTGGACATTTTACTATTTTATATCCTTTTTTAGTTACAGATTCTATTTCATACCCTTGTTTTTTTATATTCTTTATATGTTTCCAAACTGCAGTTCTAGTTATTCCAAGTTTTTCAGATATTTCTTCTCCTGATACAAACTCTTTATTTTTATCTAAAAGAATATTTAATATTTTTTCCCTCATTTTTCCAACCTCTTTTCAAATTTATCACTTATCAAAAACTATATCAAAAGAATTTCTAAAAAAAAAGACGGAAATCCGCCTTTTTATCCAAAGAAACTTAAAAGCACACCTGCTGCTACTGCAGAACCTATAACCCCTGCAACATTAGGTCCCATGGCATGCATCAAAAGAAAATTACCCGGATTTTCTTCTTGCCCTACCTTATTAGAAACTCTAGCAGCCATGGGAACTGCTGAAACTCCAGCTGAACCTATAAGAGGATTTATAGGGCTCTTAGAAAACTTATTTAATACCTTAGCAAGTAAAACCCCACTTGCAGTTCCTACCATAAATGCAATTACTCCTAAAGCAAATATCTCTAAGGTTTCGATAGTTAAAAAATTTTCTCCTTTAGCAGTAGCACCTACACTCAATCCTAAAAATATTGTAACTATATTTATAAGCTCATTAGTAACTGTCTTTGAAAGTCTATCTGTTACTCCACATTCTCTAAACAAATTACCAAGCATAAGCATTCCTATTAACGTAGCTGCTGTAGGTAATATTAATGAAACAAGTATTGTAACGAGTATAGGAAATATTATTTTTTCTTTTTTTGAAACAGTTCTAAGCTGTTCCATTTCTATTTTTCTTTCTTCTTCTGTCGTCAAAGCTTTCATTATCGGTGGCTGAATTATAGGAACTAATGCCATATAAGAATAAGCAGCAACAGCTATAGGTCCAAGTAATTCAGGCTTCAATTTTGTAGTAAGAAATATTGCAGTCGGCCCATCAGCTCCCCCTATTATCCCAATAGATGAAGCCGCTTGTGCATCAAATCCTAAAATTATAGCACCTATGAAAGTAAAAAATATCCCAAACTGAGCAGCAGCTCCTAAAAGCAAACTCTTAGGATTTGAAATAAGAGGACCAAAGTCAGTCATAGCTCCTACACCCATAAAAATAAGTGGAGGAAATATGCCTAGTTCATCTCCTTTGAATAAATATTTAAGAAGTCCTCCCGGAAATTTAGTTAAAAAATCTACATTAAATATTCCTTTTTGAGCATTAATTGCTGCTTCTTGAGTATTTATAGTATGAAATTTAATTAAATTTTCTGGCTCTGCCATCAAACCTGCTAAAGGAAGATTTGCAAGAATCATCCCAAATGCTATAGGCACCAATAAAAGAGGTTCATATTCTTTGGCTATTGCTAAATATAATAATGTACAAGCAAGTAATAACATTATAATTTGTCTAAATTCAATATTGTAAATTCCTGTGCTTTGTATAAAATTAAATATAACATCCCCCATGGGTAGTCCCCTTTCTTTTTTATTTTAAAACAATAAGTACATCCCCTGCATTTACAGATGAACCTTTACTTACATTTATAGATTCTACAGTTCCATCAGAAGGCGCCATTATTTCATTTTCCATTTTCATAGCTTCAAGTATTATTAAAACTTGACCCTTTTTCACTTTATCTCCCTGATTTACTTTTATATCATTTATAGTTCCAGGCATTGGAGCTTTTATTGAATTCCCCCCCTGTGAAACTGATAAATTATTATTCACTTGAGATTTTGCTTCCTGTTTAGGAATTATCTTTTCCGAATCTGTTTTTATGTCTTTAATTTGTACATTTTCTTTTATTTCTTCAACTTCAACTTCATAACTAATCCCATTTACTTTGACATTAAATTTCTTTATCATTTTTTTACCTCCCAACACAATATTACTTATTAAAAAAATTAAAATTATTCATCTGTTCTATCCTACCATTTTTGCTCCAATTACTTTCCTCATCTTTTACTCTAACTATATTTCTAACTACTATATTATTTGTACTAGTTCCCAACGATGCAGCTATAACAGCACTTATAACTGCTATTAATTCCTTATTATCCTTACTATCCTTATTTTTATTAACTTTTTTTGTTTCTTTTTTATCTTGAGTACATATCAATCTATTCATTATGTTTAGTGAAAAAGATATAATAATTAAAACTAAAAATACTATAACCATAGATATTCCAGTTACCAATAAGGTCCCTATTATTTTCTGTGAATTGGTCAAAATATGTATATCATTTTTCATAATATCAATTAAATTCATTTTTTCACCTTCTTATTTTTAAAGTGGAATATTTCCATGCTTTTTAGGAGGTCTACTTTCACGTTTAGACTTTAACATATCAAAAGCATCACAAAGTCTAATTCTAGTCAATGCAGGCTCTATAATATCATCTACAAATCCTCTTTCAGCAGCTTTATAAGGAGTTGCAAATTCATCTTTATATTCTTTTATTTTCATTTGCCTTACTTCTTGAGAATTATCTGCTTCTTTTATTTCTTTTCTAAAAATAATATTAGCTGCTCCTTCAGGTCCCATAACAGCAATTTCCGCACTAGGCCATGCATATACTAAATCAGCTCCCATATCTTTAGAACACATAGCAAGATAAGATCCTCCATAAGCTTTTCTAACTATTATCGTAACTTTTGGAACAGTTGCTTCACTATAAGCGTAAAGCATTTTTGCTCCATGTCTTATAATTCCTCCATATTCTTGAGCTGTTCCCGGTAAAAACCCTGGAACATCTACAAAATTTAAAATAGGTATATTAAAAGCATCACAAGTTCTAATAAATCTAGATGCTTTATCTCCTGCATTTATATCTAAACATCCAGCCATATATGTAGGTTGATTTGCAACAATACCTATAGATTCTCCATTTATTCTAGCAAATCCCGTTATTATATTTTGTGCAAAATAAGGTTGTACTTCAAAAAAATATCCATTATCAACTATTGATTTTATTATTTCTTTCATATCATAAGGCTTATTAGAATTTTTTGGAATTATAGTGTTTAAATTATCTACTACTCTATTAGGATCATCTCCAACTTCTAATTTTGGAGCTTTTTCCATATTATTAGAAGGCAAAAAACTTAAAAGCGTCCTAATATCCGAAATGCATTGTTCATCATTTGAAGATATAAAATGCGCAACTCCAGATGTAGTATTATGAGTCATAGCTCCTCCTAAATCTTCAGCACTTACATCTTCTCCCGTAACAGTTTTTATAATTTGAGGTCCTGTAATAAACATTTGACTAGTTTTATCTACCATAAATATAAAATCCGTCAATGCAGGTGAATAAACAGCTCCCCCTGCACAAGGTCCCATTATAGCAGATATTTGAGGTATAACTCCTGAAGCTATGGTGTTTTTATAAAAAATTCTTCCATACCCAGATAAAGCATCTACTCCCTCTTGTATTCTAGCTCCACCCGAATCATTAAGTCCAACAATAGGAGCACCCATCTTAAGAGCAAGATCTATTACTTTTTCTATTTTTTTAGCATGCATTTCTCCAAGAGAACCTCCTACAACAGTAAAATCTTGAGCAAATGCATAAACTAATCTTCCATCAATTTTTCCATATCCAGTTACAACACCCTCTCCTGGAGCATTTACCTTATTCATTCCAAAATTAGTACATCTATGTTTGACAAAAGCATCAAGTTCAACAAAACTCGCTTCATCAAATAATAAATTAAGTCTTTCTCTCGCAGTTAACTTCCCTGCATTATGCTGTTTTTGTATTCTTTTTTCCCCACCACCTAATTCTATATTTTTTCTCTTTTCACGAAGAACATCTAATTTTTCCATAATTAATACCCCCTAAGCGCTTTTACATTTAAACTCTTGTGCTTAAATTTAAGCACAAGAGTTTAAATTACTTTCTTTCACTTAATTCTAATAATATTCCATGAGTGCTTTTTGGATGACAAAATGCTATTTTAGCTCCACCAGCCCCATATCTCGGCTTTTCATCTATCATTCTATATCCCTTTGATTTCACTTCTTCTATTGCTTTCTCTATGTTATCAACTCTAACAGCTATATGTTGTATCCCATTCCTTCCACCATTTTTTTCTATAAATTTCGCTATGGGACCATCTTTTGAAGTTGATTCCAACAACTCTATCTCTGTATCTCCAACTGGCAAAAATGCTACCTTAACTTTTTGATCTTCTACTATTTCAGTACCTTCACATTTTATTCCCAAAACTTCTTCATAAAATTTCAAAGTTTCTTCAAGATTACTAACCGCTATACCTATATGATCAATTTTACTAACATTCATTTCAAATCCCCCTTTTAAAAATCTTTTATAATTTTACTTAATATATTCTCACTTACCGTATACGGATCAAGCTCTTTATTCAAAGTTTTAATTATCATATTTTCTATTTCTTTTTCACTTTCTATATTTTGAATTTTCTTTTCTATTTTTCTATGTATTATTTCTTTTATTTCAGATTTATTTCTTTCCAACATCTTTTCTGTTAATTTTCCACTTTTCTCTTGATAATTTTTATGTTTCATAATATTTTCCAACAATTCATCTATTCCCTTACCTTCACTTGAAATTGCCATGGAAACTAAAGGTCTAAACTCCCAATCTTTTTTAAAATCAAGCATCATCTCTATTTCAATTAAAGTTTTTTTAGCTCCTTCTTTATCACTTTTATTTACAACAAACACATCTCCAATTTCCATTACACCAGCTTTTATAGCTTGTATATCATCTCCTAATCCAGGAACCATTACCATAACTGTAGTATCAGCAGTCTTTACTATATCAACTTCAGACTGTCCTACCCCTACAGTTTCGACAAAAATATAATCACAACCATAAGCATCCATAACTTTTATAGCTCCATATGTAGCTTTTGAAAGTCCACCAAGATATCCTCTAGTACCCATCGAACGTATAAATACTCCAGAATCAGAATTTAAATCACTCATCCTTATCCTATCCCCAAGTATAGCTCCTTTAGTAAAAGGACTTGTTGGATCTATAGCTATAATTCCAATTTTTTTATCTTGTTCTCTAAGTTTTTTTGCCAATTTATTTGTTAAAGTTGACTTTCCTGCTCCAGGCGGTCCTGTTATGCCTATTACATAAGCTCCTTTTGCATTTTTATGTATATCTTTTAATAAATCTAAATAACCCTCACTTTCATTCTCTATTATTGAAATAAGCCTTGCACAAGCTCTCTTATTTCCTTTTAATAATTGTTCAATAAGATCCATATTTTTCACAACCTTATCAAACGATTTCTCTTTTTATATTTTGTCTTATAAAGTCAATTGTTACAGAAGTAGGAGTTCCAGGAGTAAAAATCTCTGCTATTCCTTTTTCCTTTAAATATGGTATATCATCATCTGGAATAACCCCTCCACCTATTACAAGAATATCATCATACACTCCTTCCTCTTTCAAAAGATGAACTACCTTTGGAAGAAGAGTATTATGAGCTCCAGATAATATACTCATAGCTATAACATCAACATCTTCTTGAATTGCTATTTGAACAATCTGATCTGGTGTTTGTCTAAGTCCCGTATATATAACCTCCATACCTGCATCTTTAAGAGCTCTTGCAATAACTTTTGCTCCTCTGTCATGTCCATCAAGTCCAGGCTTTGCAACCAATACTCTTATAGGTCTCATACCTATTCCCCCTTTTATATTAAATCATTACACTTTGCTTATATTCGCCAAATTCTTCTCTCATAACACCACATATCTCACCCAAAGTTGCATACACTTTAACCGACTCCAAAATATAAGGCATTAAATTTTCATCTCCTCGACAAGCTTTTCTAAGCGTCTCTAATTTTTCATGTACTTTATCATTATCTCTTCTCTCTTTTAAATCTTTTAACTGTCGTTTTTTCTTTTCTCCTACAGAAAGGTCTACTTTTAAAAGATCTTTTGGAGGTTCTTCTTCTATCTTGAACTTATTCATACCGACTATTATTCTCTCTCCACTTTCCACTTCTTTTTGATACCTATATGCACTTTCCATTATCTCCTGTTGCATATATCCTTTATCTATAGCCGCTGGAGAACCTCCTAATTCATCTATTTTATTTATTATTTTCATAGCTTCCTCTTCTATTTTATTAGTTAAACTTTCAACATAATAAGAACCTGCAAGTGGATCTATAGTATCTGCTACACCACTTTCATAAGCTACTATTTGTTGAGTTCTAAGAGCCGTTCTAACTGAATCTTCTGTTGGAAGAGCTAATGCTTCATCTTTAGAATTAGTATGTAAAGATTGAGTTCCACCTAAAACCGCTGCAAGAGTTTGTATTGCAACACGAACAATATTATTTTCAGGTTGCTGAGCTGTTAAAGTAGAACCACCTGTTTGAGTATGAAATTTGAGCATTAAAGATTTTGGATTTTTAGCACTAAATCTATTCTTCATTATCTTAGCCCAAAGCCTTCTTGCAGCTCTAAACTTAGCTACTTCCTCTAATAAATCATTATGAGCATTAAAGAAAAATGATAATCTCGGCGCAAAATCATCAACATTAAGCCCAGCATCTATCGCTGCATTCACATAAGCAATCCCATTAGATAAAGTAAAAGCCACCTCTTGAATAGCAGTAGCTCCTGCTTCTCTTATGTGATAACCCGATATACTTATAGTATTCCATTTCGGAACATTTTTTGAACAATACTCAAATATGTTAGTTATTAATCTCATCGAAGGTTTTGTCGGAAATATATATGTACCTCTTGCAACATACTCTTTAAGTATGTCATTTTGAATAGTTCCTCTAAGTTTGTTCATAGGCACTCCTTGCTTTTCAGCAACTGCTATATACATTGCTAAAAGTACAGATGCTGGAGCATTTATAGTCATAGATGTAGAAACCTTATCTAGTGGTATTCCATCAAATAACATTTCCATATCTTCAAGAGAATCTATTGCAACTCCAACTTTTCCTACTTCTCCTTCTGAAATAGGGTCATCTGAATCATATCCCATTTGAGTAGGAAGGTCAAAAGCAACAGATAATCCCATCGAACCTTGTTCAATCAAGTATTTATATCTTTTATTCGATTCTTCTGCAGTAGCAAAACCTGCATACATCCTCATAGTCCAGAGTTTTCCTCTATACATTGTAGGTTGTACTCCTCTAGTAAAAGGATACTGCCCTGGAAAACCTAAATCTTCATTATATTCTAAATTTTCTATATCTAAAGGTGTATAAATTCTATTTACTTTTTCATTTGAACCTGATAAAAATTCTTCCTTTCTTTCAGGAAATCTAGACAAAGCTTTTCCTAAAGTTTTTTCTTCCCACTCATTAAAAGTATTTTGCAACTTTTCATTGTCATTGCAACTCATCGACCACTCCCCCTTATGTAAAATTATGAAAGTTTGCGAATTTAAAATTTCATAAAAAATTTTCATGAAATTTAAATTGCATGTTATAAATAATTTCTACATTTTTTAACTAAATCCTCTTTGTTTTATCGCAATTTCTATAGCATTATTAAAGGCACAATTCATCCTCCAAAACAAATACACGAGGTTTGATTGTGCCTTTATATTTATATTAAATATAAACCCAAGTTATTCATATTTATTTTTTCTTTTTAAAAATCAAATATATCATTTTCATCATCTAATGGAAGCTCTTTATTAAATGCTTTTTTAAATTGCTCTGAATCAAGAGTTTCATATTTTAAAAGAGCTTTAGCGACATAATGAAGTTTATCTATATTTTCACTTAAAAGTTTTTTAGTCATACTATAAGCTTCATCTACTATCCTGCTTATCTCTCTATCTATTTCTGAAGCAATCTCTTCTGAATAATTTCTTCTTGTAGTAAAATCTCTTCCTAAGAAAACCTCATCAGAACTATCTCCAAACGTCATAGGTCCAAGCTTTGGACTCATTCCGTATCTTGTAACCATGGCTCTAGCAATACTCGATACTCTTTCCAAATCATTTTGAGCACCAGTTGATATATCTTCAAGAACAAGTTGTTCTGCAACTCTACCTCCAAGAAGCACTACAAGATTTTCTTCCATTTGTGTTTTAGTTGAATAATATTTATCTTCAACTGGAAGTTGCATAGTAAATCCTCCAGCTCTTCCTCTTGGTATAATTGTCACCTGATGAACAGGATCTGTATCTGGAAGAAGTTGTGCTGCTACAGCATGACCTGCTTCATGATATGCAGTCAATTTTCTTTCCTTCTCACTTATAACTCTAGTCTTTTTAGCTGGACCAGCTACAACTTTAATTATAGCTTCTTCTATCGTTTCCATTCTAATTTTCTTTTCTTTTCTTCTAGCTGTTAAAATAGCAGCTTCATTCATAAGATTTTCAATATCTGCAGGAGTAAATCCCGGAATTCTCCTAGCAATAACTTTAAGATCTACATCAGTAGCTAACGGCTTATTTCTAGCGTGAATCTTAAGTATAGCTTCTCTACCTCTTATATCTGGTGTTCCAACTACTACCTGTCTATCAAATCTACCAGGGCGAAGTAATGCAGGGTCTAATATATCCGGTCTATTTGTTGCCGCCATTATTATTATTCCCTCATTCACTCCAAAACCATCCATTTCAACTAGTAATTGGTTTAATGTTTGTTCTCTTTCGTCATGTCCTCCACCAAGACCTGCTCCTCTTTTTCTTCCAACAGCATCTATCTCATCTATAAATATAATACAAGGAGAATTTTTCTTAGCTTGATCAAATAAGTCTCTAACTCTAGAAGCTCCGACCCCTACAAACATCTCAACAAAATCAGAACCACTTATGCTAAAAAATGGAACTCCAGCTTCTCCTGCAACAGCTCTTGAAAGATAAGTTTTACCTGTTCCAGGAGGTCCTACCATTAATATACCCTTAGGAATTCTAGCTCCTAATTCTATATACTTTTTAGGATTTTTAAGAAAATCAACAACCTCTTGAAGTTCTTCTTTTTCTTCTTCAAGCCCTGCAACATCTGAAAAAGTAACTTTGGATTTTTCATCACTTTTATGAAGTTTGGCTCTTGATTTGCCAAAATTCATAACTCTGCTTCCTCCGCCTTGAGATTGTTGCATAAACACAAACCAAAATACAACAAATATAAGTATCATGAATATAGAAGGTAATATTTCAAAAAACCAAGGGGTACCAGGTTCTGGCTTTCCAGTTAACACGAGCTTCCCTTGAGAAACTTGCTTTAAAATAATATCTGAAAGTTTATCTTTACTAACCGGATAAGGAATATATGATCTAAATTTTTGATTAGTATTTTTTATTTTTCCTTCTATTACCTCATTTGTAAATGTAAGCTCTGAAATATTTTCTTTAACTAGTTCTTGATAAACCTTTGAAAAATCCAAATTTTTTATTTCTTGAGTAGGTTTACCGTAAAGTTGAACTATTGAAATTATTATTAAAAATACAAGCAAATAAAAAGTTGCTCCTTTAAATAATTTCTTCAAATAGAGCCCTCCTTTCTTTCCTGTCAACAATATTAATTTATTCTATCATAAATAAAAATTCAATACAATATCACTCAACTACAGAAGTTTGAAACTCACTTTTAATATATTTTTAGTACCTTTATCAATTTTGTAATCTTCACTCATTCTATACCCTATAACCCAAATTATTCCTTTTTCATCTACTAATATAGGTATCTTATCTCTATCTTCTCTAGGTATTTTCAAATCTATAAATAAATCTTTTATTTTTTTACTTCCCCCCAATCCCAAAATTTTTATTCTATCACCATTTTTTCTATTTCTTATTAAAAGATCTCCACAAACTTTATCTGCATCAAAACATTTAGTGTACTTATCATGCGTAATATTTTTCATTTCTTTTACACTCAATATTTTACTTTCAACAATAGCATTTAATTCCTTTACCTTTATGTACCCACTTTTAGGAAGTTTATAATTGTAATTTATTTTTTTTTCTACTAATTCCTCATTAGTAAATATAATATTTCTATTCTTTTTATATACTCTAATCCCTCTAGGCAAATCTATTCTAGTATCTGTCTTACTTTCAAAAAACAAACTAATTACATCTTCTATATGTTTTTGTTCTATGCCTTTAATATCTCCCAATATAAAATCAATAGACTTTCTTATTATCCTATTTTTAATCGCTTTATGAAATTTTAAAAACTTATCTATATCTAAACTTATAATGTTTTGAGACTTTTTTTCACATACTTGCTCAAAAGCACTATTTGCTTGTTCTTCTATATAATCGCTATCTTCTCTTAATAAATTTGCCATTCTAGCTATAGATTCCTTTAAGTTTGGATTGAAATTTTCACTCATATAAGGTATTAATTTTAATCTTATTTTATTTCTAACGTATATATCCTCTAAATTAGTATGATCTATTCTAGGATTTAAATTATTTTCTTCACAGTATTTTTCTATTTCTTCTCTAGATACATCTAAAAGAGGTCTTATAATTCCATCATCTCTTTTATATTCTATTCCTTTTAATCCCTGAAGACCTGTTCCTCTCATCATTCTCATAAGCACAGTTTCAGCTTGATCATTGATATTATGAGCAATAGCTATTTTATCTGCATTTATTTTTTCTTTTATTTCAAAAAACATATTGTACCTTAAAATTCTCGCTCCTTCTTCTAATGACAAATTATTTTCCTCGCAATACTTTGGTACGTCTATAGCCCTTATAAAACAAATTATCCCCATAATATCGCAAATCTTTGCAGCATACATAGCATCCTTTTGAGCTTCTATTCCTCTTATTTTATGATTTAAATGAGCTGCATATATCTTTATATTAAATTCATCTTTTAAATAATTTAAAATATGTAAAAGACAAACAGAATCTGGGCCTCCTGAAAGCCCTAATATAACTTTATCTCCATCGTTTAATAAATTATGCCTTTTTATAGTATCTCTTACCTTATTTATAATCATTTTTATCCCTCTTATATTATAGTTTTTAAATAATATCTATAAATATCTTTGTACATATCTATATTTTCAACGAAATCCAGATAAAACTGACTACTAAAAGTATTATTTCTTCTAAAATACTCTTTAACATCATATGGTTCCATATTATATTCTATTAATATTCTCTGCAAATCATCTTTATAAATATTACTTAAATAGTGAAAATATATTCCCCTTATATACATTTCTTTATAATCACTTGAACTTCCTTTTAAATACATATCTATTAATGATTTATACTTATCATAAATAACTGAATACATGTATTCAGTTGAAATTAAACTATCATAACTCCTATTTGATTGTGCACATATAAAATAATCATATCTAAAATTCAATTCTTTCATTAAATCTATAACTGCTTTTATTTCGCCTCCATTCAAATACGAATATTTCTTTATTTTATAGTACAAAATTTTTTCTTCATGGTCTAAACCTGAGAATACATTTTTTTCTTCTTTATGAAATACAGTTAAATAAGGAAATTGTTCTATTTCTTCTCTTAAATATTTCTTTTGTTTCATATTTTTTATTATTCCCAAACTATCCAATGTATACATAAGTTTTTCTTTTCCATTAAATTTTAAAAATAAAATTGTAGAAGACGTAATTACCATTGTCATCATAAGCATAGTTAAAACTACAATTAATCCTATATTCTTATCATTAGACTTCAAAAAATCACCTCAATACAATTTATCTTCCCATCCATATTTTATAATAACAAATAAAAACAATAAAAGGTAGTGTAAATTACACCACCCAATCAATTATCTAATTAATTTTTATATTTATTATATTTTTACCTTCAAACAATCCAGATATATTTATATCGTAATTTATGTTTATATCAATATCCGTTAAATCATGTTTTATTTCTACATCTACAGATTTAGTAAGTATTTCAACTGAAAAATCACCATGTGCAGTTCTATATCTTGTTTTAAATCTTTTTCCTTTTTCAAAAATTAATTCAGAATTATTTTTTCCAAATCTTTTCATAGTTATACAATTATCTAAAACTTTTAAAGTTGTAGTAGTTCCAGCCATTCCTGATATTTCTGATTCTTCGTAAACTATATATGTTGCTCGATTTTTTTTATAAACTTTCCCCTCTGTTATAAGTTCTATGCTGTCTTTTTGTCCTTTTAAATCTATTTGACAAGTTTTCATCTTAATCATAACTTCTCGGTTCATCATCTCAGCTTTATAAAATCTATAAAAATTATAGATTTTATTCATACACTCAATATTTTTACAAATATTAGTGTACATAATAGCATATCTCTACAATGCTATACCGCAAGCCAACGGTACTTTTGTTCAC
>NZ_FQXH01000008.1 GCF_900129915.1 Tepidibacter thalassicus DSM 15285 | reverse complement strand
AAGAATAAAGGTTGCTAAATTACATGAAAAAGTAACTAATCAAAGATTGGATTTTATTCACAAATTATCTAAAAGAATTATAAGCGAAAACCAAGTTATAGTTCTTGAGGATTTAGCAGTCAAAAATATGATGAAAAATGAAAAATTAGCGCAAAGTATTTCAGATGTAAGTTGGTATAAATTTGTTACTATACTTGAATATAAAGCAAAGTGGTATGGAAGAAAACTTCATAAAATAGATAGATGGTATCCATCATCAAAAACTTGTAGTGAATGTGGGTATGTTATGGAAGATATGCCGTTACAAATAAGAGAATGGAAATGTCCTAAATGCAACAGTATTCATGATAGAGATATAAATGCTAGCAAAAATATTCTAAAACAAGGACTAGTAGATATAGAATAATAATAAGAACCGTAGGTCTTACGGGGATAGCCTGTGGAGATAGTAGGTTACGAGGTCGTAGAAGCAGGAAAAGTTCTTGGATACACCAAGAAGCCCCCGCTTCAGCGTGAGCAAGTGGAGGGAGAGTTCACTTTATGAAGGATTTTGGAACAAAAAGATGAATAAAAATAAGTGGAGAGAAGTTATCATATAAGGGAGTGGTTTTATGAAAATAAAAAGACTTGATAAAATATTAAAAGAAATGGAGAGTAAAAATATACCTCAAATGTTAGTTACTGATCCTGCTGCTATATTTTATTTAACAGGAAAGTGGATTCATCCAGGTGAGAGGTTGTTAGCACTTTATATAAATTTAAATAAAGAGCATAAACTATTTATAAATGAATTATTTCCAGTACATGAAGATTTAGGGGTTGAAAAAATATGGTTTAATGATACTCAAGATGGAGTAGAAATAGTTTCAAGATATATAGACAAAGAAAAGCCAATAGGGATTGATAAAAATTGGCCAGCTCGTTTTCTTTTAAGACTTATGGAATTAGAAGGTGGAAGTGCTTTTGTAAATGGTTCTGAAATAATAGATAGAGTTAGAATGTGTAAAGATGATGAGGAAAAGAATCTTATGAGAGAGGCTTCTAGAATAAATGATATTGCTATAGAAAAAATGATAAAACTTATACCACAAAAATATTCAGAAAAGAAAATGGCTCAGATTTTAGGAGAAATATATGAAGAATTAGGAGCTAATGGTTTTTCGTTTAGTCCAATAATAGCTTATGGAGCAAATGCAGCTGATCCACATCATGAACCAGATAATTCAATTGTAAAAGAAGGAGATAGTATAATTATAGATATAGGATGTGTGAAAAATTCTTATTGTTCAGATATGACTAGAACAGTATTTTATAAGAATGTTTCAGATAAATCTAGAGAAGTATATAATGTTGTTTTAGAAGCTAATAAAAAAGCTATAGATATTGTTAAGCCGGGAATGAGATTTTGTGATATAGATGATGTTGCTAGAAATCATATTGAATCTGCTGGATATGGCAAATATTTTACGCATAGAACAGGACATTCTATTGGCATTGAAGTTCATGATTTTGGTGATGTTTCTACAGTTAATACTGATAGAATTGAACCAGGCATGATATTTTCAATAGAACCTGGTATATATTTACCTGGAGAAGTTGGTGTTAGAATAGAAGATTTAGTGTTAGTTACGGAAGATGGATGTGAGGTTCTTAATAAGTATGATAAAGAATTAATTATAGTAGAGTAGTATTTATTTGAATAGTCCTTTTTTACAGTAACCATATTTAAACCATTCGCAATTTTTACATATGTATTCAAATTTTTCTAGAGTAAGTTTTTCTTTTATAGTATTTAGAATTTCTTTGTATGTATATGTTTTATTTTCTTTTAATTCTAATAGTTTAATTGTTTTGGTATCTAAAGAATTAACTTTTATTTCAGATTTACACAGTCCATTTCCTATATTGTTAGGACATTTGGAGCATATGAAATCAGTTTTAGATATAATTTTTATTTTGGTATTAATGTTGTTTTTTAATGTGTTTGTTATTTTGGTCATATTATTTACGAATTCATCATTGTATCCTTTTCCTTGGTATCCTTGAATACATAGTAAATGGTGGGCTCTTAAAATTAAATTCATAAAAATATCTCCTTTTTATTGTTTACTAATATAAAAAAATAAGTTGACAATTTGATTTTATTAATAAATAAAGTTTTTGTCAAGATGTTGAAGTTTTAAATTTTAATTTTAAGTCATGGTTTTGTCCATGGCTTTTATTTTTTTAAAAGTAATATTAGAATAGGGTATTGTTATAATAATATATATATAATAAAATAAAGGTATTATTTTACTATATTTTAATTCCAAAAATTGATTTAGTATGGAGTGATTTAGTATGAAGTTATGTTCAGAATGTAAAAAAAATATAGCTGTTGTATTTACAACTGTTGTAGAAAATGGGAAATCAGAAATTAAAGGTTTATGTATAAATTGTGCAAAAAAGAAGGGAATTCCTGTTATTGATCAATTAATGCAACAAACAGGAATGTCCTCAGAAGATATTGATAATTTGACTAATCAAATAAATAGTATTTTTGAAGATATGGATATGGAGGATTTGAATAACGATAATTTACTTGGCAATTTGTTTGGCAATTCATTTTCAGTAAAAGATGTTGAAAATGCAAATTTTAAAGAAGAAAAGGAATCTGCAAATACAAAAGAAAAATCAAAAATAAAATATAAAAAATCTAAAGGTAAGAGAAAGTTTTTAGAATTATATGGAACGAATTTAACAGAAAAGGCAAAGAAAAACGAAGTAGATAAAATTGTTGGAAGAAATAGAGAAATAGATAGAGTTATACAAATATTAAATAGAAGAACTAAAAATAATCCTATATTAATAGGAGAGCCTGGTGTAGGGAAAACAGCTATTGCAGAGGGGTTAGCTGTTAGAATTGTGCAAAGAGAAGTTCCTTCCAAATTATTTAACAGCGAAATATATCTTTTAGATTTAACTGCTATTGTAGCAGGGACTCAATTTAGAGGGCAATTTGAAGGACGTATGAAAAATATTATTAAAGAAGCTAAAGAAAATGGAAATATTATTTTAGTAATTGATGAAGTTCATAATATTATGGGAGCTGGTGAAGTTCAAGGGGGAGCTATGAATGCAGCTAATATTTTAAAACCAGCTTTAGCTAGAGGTGAAATACAAGTAATTGGGGCTACTACTCTTGAAGAATATAGAAAGCATATTGAAAAGGATTCTGCTCTTGAGAGAAGATTTCAGCCTGTATATGTTGAAGAACCTTCAGTTGATGAAACTATAGAAATATTAAAAGGCATAAAAGAATATTATGAAGATTATCATAAAGTTAAAATATCAGATGAAGTAATAAAAGCCGCTGTAAATTTATCAAAAAGATACATTACAGATAGATATTTGCCAGATAAGGCGATAGATGTTATTGATGAAGCTGGTTCTAGGGCAAATTTGAAAAATCAAGGTCTTATAGAAATACAAGCTTTAAAAGAAGAATTAGAAAAAATTCAATATAAAAAAGAAGAAGCATCTAATAATAATGATTATGAAAAAGCTGCACAATATAAAATGGAGGAATGTAAAATAAGAGAAAAAATTAAGGATATAGAAAAAAATTGTGCAGATGTAGAGATTACTGTTGAAGATATAGCTTTTGTTATAGAATCTTGGACAAAAATTCCGGTTCAAAAGATAACAGAAGGAGAAGCTCAAAAGTTGTTAAATTTAGAAGATAGACTTCATAGAAGGGTTATAGGGCAAAATCAAGCAATTGTAAGCTTATCAAAAGCGATAAGAAGAAATCGTTCAGGGTTTAGAAAGAAGAAAAAACCTACATCATTTATTTTTGTTGGGCCTACGGGTGTTGGAAAAACAGAGCTTGTAAAAGCATTAGCTTGTGAATTGTTTGGAAGTGAGGAAGCTTTAATTCGTATTGATATGTCTGAATACATGGAAAAACATACGGTTTCAAAGCTTATAGGAGCTCCTCCGGGATATGTAGGATATGATGAGGGAGGCCAATTGACAGAAAAGGTTAGAAGAAAACCTTATTCAGTTATTCTTTTAGATGAAATAGAAAAAGCACATCCAGATGTTTTTAATATGCTTCTTCAAATTCTCGAAGATGGAAGATTAACAGATAGTCAAGGTAGAACTGTTTTCTTTGAAAATACAGTAATTATTATGACATCTAACGCAGGTACTAATTTTAAATCTAATATTGGGTTTGCAAAGGATAGATATGATATCTTAGAAGGAAGAGTAAAAGAGGCATTAAAAGAAATTTTTAGACCTGAATTTTTAAATAGAATAGATGAAACGATTGTATTTACAAGTCTTTCAAAAGATGAGTTGCGTAAAATTGTTGATTTAATGTTAAAAGAAGTAATTGATGAGGTTAAAGAAAAAGGTATGAATATAGTTATTTCAGAAGAAGTGAAAGATTTTATATTAGAAAAAGGATATGATGAAAAATATGGGGCAAGACCTTTAAGAAGAACTATCCAAAGGTATATTGAAGATGAGATTGCAGAACACTATCTTCAAGGTAAAATTAAAGAAGGGTCTAATATAAATGTGAAATTGAATGAAGGAAAAGTTGTATTATCCCAGTTCTAATGAGCTGGGATTTAATAAATTAGTTAAAATTATTGAAAGTTTAGTAAAGATATGATATTCTAATTTAGCACAATAAAATAAGACAGTTCGAAACCATCCTGTCTATAAACAAAACTAGGACTAAAACTACCGTTTTAGGTAGTTGTTTTTGTTTAGAGGGCAGTTATGCCCTTTTTTTGTATTTTTTAAAGGGAGGCGTATTAATGAAGAGAATAGGTCTTACTACCACTGTTCCGGTAGAAATTTTAATAGCAGCAGGATATACTCCGATAGATTTAAATAATCTTTTTATAACTTCTGAAGATTATTTAAAATATATAGATATAGCTGAAAGAGAAGGATTTCCTAAAAGCATGTGTGCTTGGATAAAAGGAATATATGGAGCTTGTATAGAAAATGGGATTGATAAAATAGTTGGAGTTATGGAAGGTGATTGTTCTAATACAAAAGTACTTATTGATGTGTTGGAAATTAAAGGAATTAAAGTTTATCCTTTTTCTTTTCCTCATAGTCATAAAATTGAAGATGTCAAAACAGAGATAAATAAATTTATGGATATTTTTGAAGTTCAAATTAAAGATGTTGAAAATGTAAGAAAGAGGTTAAGTAGAATAAGAGGATTTGCAAAGGAAATAGATAAGTTAACATATATATATGACAAAGCGACTGGATTTGAAAATCATTTATATCAGATAAGTTTAAGTGATTTTAATGGAGATTTAGATGGTTTTGAAGTTGAACTTAAAAATATTGTTTCTGACATAAGAGAAAGAAAGTCGAGTAATGTAAAAATAAGATTAGGATATGTTGGAGTTCCTCCTATGACAGCTGATTTATATGAATTTGTTGAAAAATTTAATGCAAAAATAGTATACAATGAAGTTCAAAGAGAGTTTGCTTTTCCGAGGGCAGATGAAGCTTCAAATATATATGAACAATATTATAATTATACTTATCCATATAATAATGAATTTAGAATAAAAGAAATTAAAAGACAGATTAAAGAAAGAAAATTAGATGGCATTATTCATTATACTCAAGCGTTTTGTCATAGAGCTGTTGAAGATATTGTTTTAAAGCAAAAGATTGATATACCTATTTTAAATATTGAGGGAGATAAATTAAATAAATTAGATGCTAGAACTAAGTTGAGGATTGAAGCATATTTGGATATGTTACTTGATTTGAAAGGAGAAGTTTAGATGAGGGTATTAGGTATAGATCTTGGAAGTAGAGAAGTAAAAATTGTATTAATGGAAGATGATAAAATAGTCAAAAAACAAAAAATAAGTACAATGGCTTTTTATAGAGATTATTGTACTTATAATGGAAAGATAACTGTTGATTTAAAAAAACTCGATATTGATAATATTGATAAAGCTGTATCTACTGGATATGGCAGAAATAATACTGATTTGAGTAAATTTAAAGTTATAAATGAAATAAAAGCACATGTTTATGGAGTGTTTTATCAAACAGGGTTTAAGGATTTTATACTTTTAGATGTAGGTGGACAAGATGTTAAGGTTGTTAAAGTGGAAAAAGGAGTTACAACTGATCTTGAGCTTAATGAAAAATGTGCGGCTTCTTGTGGAAGATATTTAGAAAATATGGCAAATGTACTTGAAATATCTTTAGATGAGATGAGTAAGTATTATGAAAATCCTGTAGAGCTTAATTCTACATGTGCTGTATTTTCAGAATCAGAGCTTATTGGAAAAATTGCAGAGGGAGCAAATATTAAAAGTTTATGTGCAGGTGTTAATTATTCTTTATATAAAAGATTGAAACCTCTTTTGACGAAGTTTAGGGGAAAAAAATTAGTTTTAACTGGTGGAGTTGCTAATAATTTAGCTTTAAAGAAGTATCTTATGAGTGATTATGATGAGATAGTTTCGGTTTCAGATCCACAGTTTAATGGAGCGATAGGTTGTTGTTTGTATGCAAGTAAATTTTTGGTTTAGGGAGGTATTTTATGTATATTTTAAAAGCAGAGCATAGTTTTGATAGCGCTCATTTTCTTGCAAATTATGAAGGGAAATGTTCAAATATTCATGGACATAGGTGGAAAGTTTTAATTGAAGTTCAGTCAGAAGAATTGGTAAGTGGTGGACAACTTGATGGAATGGTAATTGATTTTGGAGATTTGAAAAGAGATGTCAAAGCCATGGCTGATTTTTATGATCACGCACTTATAATACAAAGAGGTACTATGAGAAAAGAAACATTAGAACTTCTTGTGGAAGATGGATTTAAAATAATAGAAGTAGAATTTAGACCAACAGCTGAAAATTTTGCAGCATTTTTCTTTAAGTGTATGGAGGAAAAAGGATATAATGTAAAAAGAGCAACTGTATATGAAACGCCTACTAATTGTGCTTCTTATGAGAGAAATGAGGTGAGGTAGTTTGTTCAAAGTAGTTGAAAAATTTGTAAGTATAAATGGGGAAGGTCTTCGTTCAGGGCAACTTGCTGTATTTATAAGATTTGCAGGTTGTAATTTAGATTGTAGTTTTTGTGATACAAAATGGGCAAATCAAACGCATGTTGATTTTGAACTTATGACTAAAGAAGATATATATGAATATATAAAATCAACAGGAGTAAAAAATGTAACTTTAACTGGAGGAGAACCGTTAATTCAAGAAGGAATATTAGAACTTATAGAGTTACTATCAAATGATGAATATTTATCAATTGAGATAGAAACAAATGGAAGTATAGATTTGAAAGTTTTTTCCAAGATGCAAAATAATAGACCGATTTTTACTATGGATTATAAACTTATATCGAGTGATATGGAATATAAGATGTTAGTAGATAATTTTAAATATTTGAATAAAAATGACGTAGTTAAATTTGTAATAGGAGATATTGAAGATTTAAATAGAGCGAAGTATTTAATTGATAAATATAAATTAACAGATAAAACTAATGTATATTTTAGTCCGGTATTTGGTGAAGCTGATATGAATGATATAGTAGAGTTTATGAAAAAAAATAATATGAATGAAATTACTTTTCAAATACAGCTTCACAAGGTAATTTGGAATCCAAATAAGAGGGGGGTATAGTTTGTGGCAATAAATAAAAAAGAGATTGAAAAACATGTAAGAGGAATTCTTATAGCTTTAGGAGAAAATCCAGATAGGGAAGGTCTTAGGGATACTCCGAAACGTGTAGCTAATATGTATGAAGAAGTGTTTATGGGAATTAATTATACAAATGATGAAATAGCTGATATGTTTGGGAAAACATTTGAAGAGGATTTAGATGTTGAAGGAAATAAAGATATGGTATTTATGAAGGATATTGAAATATTTAGTCATTGTGAACATCATTTAGCACTTATGTATAATATGAAGGTTGCAGTTGCTTATATACCAAATAAAAAAGTTATTGGGCTTAGTAAGATTGCGAGAATAGCTGATATGGTAGGTAAAAGGCTTCAGCTTCAAGAGAGAATAGGGACTGATATAGCTTATATTATACAAAAAGTAACAGGTTCTGAAGATGTTGCTGTTATTATAGAAGGTGAACATGCTTGTATGAGTGCAAGAGGAATAAAAAAGGATAATGCAAAAACAGTAACTGTTACAGTTAAAGGAAGATTTGCAACTGATCCTATTCTCAATAATAAATTGATGATGCTTTATAAATAATACAGAGGAGTGAAATATATGAATAAAGAAAAAGCAGTTGTTGTATTTAGTGGAGGGCAAGATAGTACAACTTGTCTTTTTTGGGCAAAAAAAAGATTCAAAGAGGTTATAGCGGTATCATTTGATTATAATCAAAAACACAAGTTAGAGCTTGAATGTGCTAAAGATATTTGTAAGAAATATAATGTAGAGCATCACATTTTAGATTTAGGGCTTTTAAATCAGTTAGCACCTAATTCACTAACTAGAGTTGACATAAAGGTTGATAAAGAAGCTCCAAAAGAAGGATTGCCAAATTCATTTGTTGATGGAAGAAATATGTTATTTTTGACATTTGTAGCAGTGTTTGCAAAGCAAAGAGGAATAAACAATATAATAACAGGGGTATCACAAAGTGATTTTAGTGGATATCCAGATTGTAGAGATGTATTTATAAAATCTTTAAATGTTACTCTTAATTTAGCCATGGATTATCAATTCGAAATTCATACGCCGCTTATGTGGATTGATAAAGCTGAAACTTGGAAATTAGCAGATGATTTAGGAGTGCTTGATATAATTAAAAAAGAAACTTTAACTTGTTATAACGGAATAAAAGGAGATGGATGTGGAGAGTGTCCAGCTTGTAAATTAAGGATGAATGGTTATATAGAGTATATGAAATCAAAGAATGAGTAAAAATCTGTCACAAATTTGTGACAGATTTTTTGTGTTAAATATATGGTATAATATTTTAGTAATTTATTTTAATAAGGAGTGAAGTGTTGTGAAGGATTTACCTATAGGCGTATTTGATTCAGGTATGGGTGGTTTAAGTGTCCTCAGAGAAATGAAAAAACTAATGCCTAAAGAAAATTATATATATTATGGTGATTCAAAAAATATACCTTATGGAAAAAAAACTATAGAAGAGTTGAGAAGTATTTGTATAAAAATTGTAGATTATTTTATGGAAAAAAGAGTTAAAGCAGTTGTAATAGCTTGTAATACTGCTACAAGTGCAGCTGTTAGTGAATTAAGAAGTAGATATAGTATACCTATTATAGGAATTGAGCCAGCTTTAAAGCCGGCTGTTGAAAAATATGAAGGAGGAAAAATAGCTGTACTTGCTACAGAGGTTACACTTAGAGAGAGAAAATTTAATGAATTGATGAATAAGTACAAGGATAGGGCAGAAATTATTAAAATTCCAGCTCCTAAACTAGTAACAATTGTAGAAAATGGTATAGTCAGTGGCCAAGAAGCAGAAGAAGCTGTGATGGAGCTTTTTGAAGGTATATCTGTGGATGAGATATCATCAATTGTATTAGGATGTACTCATTACGTGTTTTTAAAAGATATTATAAAAAAAGTATTGGGTGAAAATATAGAGCTAATAGATGGAGGATTTGGTACAGCAACAAATGTGAAAAATATTTTATTTAATATGAATGCATTAAATGATAGTGATAAAGAAGGAAATATTGAAATAATAAATACATCAGATGATAAAAGTAAAATAGACCTTTCATATAAATTGTTAAATATATAAATAAAATTCCCACCAGTATGGTGGGAAAAGTAGGTTGGTGGCTAATAGGAGAGGAATTTATCTTTTGAGATATAGATTAATGTAATATAAAAGCCCTCAATTTAAATTATTTTATTAGAATTATATGATAATTTTAATAATTTTATTCATAAAAGTATAAAAAATAATATGTGGTACACAATTAATAATAAATAATTAAATAAAGGTGGAATGTAATTTGAAAATGTGTGTACTGCAAAATAAGGAATATTATACATTAAATTTAAAATTAGAAATTATATGTGATATAGTAAGAAGTTACAGAAGGGGAAAAATATCTGAAAAGAAGATGAAAATAATGTTAAAAAAACTAGGTTAAAAGTACAAAAAAGAAGGGATGTCCCTTCTTTTTTTATGCACTCATAGAATCTTTTTCGAATTCGTCCCAGCATTCAACATTTTTTAATCCTTTTATGCTGTTTACGGTGAATACAGGGGCTTTTCCTTCTTTTTTCTGTTTGATATAGTCTTTTAAAGCTTCAAATGCTATTTTACTAAGTTGAGATATTGCGATTAAGTTTATTAGAGCCATTAATCCCATGAATAAATCAGCCATATTCCAAACAAGAGGCATTTCAGCTCTAGAACCAAAATAAACCATTGAAACTACAGAAATTCTATATATTAACAACCAAATTTTATTTGTATTTATAAATTCAATATTTGTTTCGCCGTAATAGTAGTTTCCTACTATAGAACTAAATGCAAATAGTAAAATACATAAGGCTATAAAGCTGTTACCCCAAGAACCAATTTGAGAACTTAAAGCATTTTGAGTAAGTTGAATACCTGATAAATTTTCAGTGTTGTAAACGCCTGAAATTAAAATTATAAATGCAGTAGCACTACAAATTAAAATAGTATCGGTAAATACACCTAAAGTTTGAATTAAACCTTGTTTCACAGGGTGAGTTACTTCGGCAGTTGCTGCTGCGTTTGGAGCAGAACCCATACCAGCTTCGTTGGAGAATAAACCTCTTTTAATTCCCATCATAAGAGCACCGATTACACCGCCTGTAGCTTGTTTTAACCCAAATGCACTACTTATTATTAAAGAGAATATTGATGGAATAATAGTGATGTTTTTAATTATGACGAATAAAGCTACTAATATATAAGCTACAGCCATAATTGGAACTATTAATTCAGCAACTTTTGCAATTCTTTTTACTCCTCCGAAAATAACAATAGCTGTAATTATTGTCAATACTATTCCGACTGTAAATTTATCTATACCAAAAGCCTCATTAAATGCAAGTGAAATAGTGTTTGATTGTACAGAGTTGAAAACAAGTCCAAAACATATAGTTATTAAGATTGAGAATATAATTCCCATCCATCTTTTGTTTAAAGCTTTTTCCATATAGTAAGCAGGGCCACCTCGATATCCGTCTTTATCTTTTACTTTATAAATTTGAGCTAGTGTACTTTCTACAAAACTTGATGATGCACCAATTAAAGCTATTAACCACATCCAAAAAACTGCCCCTGGGCCTCCAAGTGCAATAGCTATTGCAACTCCTGCTAAGTTACCAGTTCCAACTCTTGAAGCGGTACTGATACAAAATGCTTGAAAAGATGAAATACCATTTTTATTTGAAGAATTATTTGCTCCATCTCCTAATAATCTTAACATTTCACCAAAAAATTTAAACTGAACAAAATTAGATTTAATAGTAAAATAAAGACCAAGTGTGATAAGTAAAATTATAAGAATTTTTCCCCAAAGGAGGTCATTTCCTATAGAGATTATTTTGTTAAAAAAACTTAGCATTGACATCACTCCTTTTCGACAAATTATTATTGATAAATTATTATTTATATATTTTGTTCTTTCAAAATTAATTGAGACAATTGTATCAGAAAAAATAAAAAATATCAAATGTTTTTATATTTTGAATTTTCAAAAATATTGAATATCTGACTTGTGATTTGAGTTGTATATCTTGGAAATATTGATGTTGGGATATGTGTGTTTAAAGTGTATATTTGAAAAATAATTTAAAAAAATAATTTTAAAACGTGTATTATGAATAATATAAATGGTTTTTATTCATATAAAAGTTGTTTTAGCAAATTTCATACATTAATAGAAAAAACAGAAATATGTCGAAAGTAGTTGGGTTTTCTAAATTAAAGAAATGAAGTATAATAAAAATAAAAAAGGTGTATAGAATTTTTAGATAAGTTAGAGAATTATAGTCTTTTAAAGGAGTGATATAATGACTAGTGATAAAAAAGGAATATTATTAGAATCTGGTACAGGGGAAGTAGAGGTATTGGAGTTTATTGTAAATGGAGCTCATTATGCTATAAATGTAATTAAAGTAAAAGAAATACTTGAAATAGATTACATTACAAAAGTTCCTAATTCGTCTCCTGCAATTGCAGGGCTTACTTTAGTTCGTGGAGATGTAGTAACATTAATAGATATGAATCAAGTTTTAGAAAAAAGAAACAGTGATTTAAAAAAAGTAAAAACTATATTATGTGAATTTAATCAAATGAAAGTAGCGTTTTGTGTCGATAGTATTGTAGGTATACATCGCATAGGATGGGATGATATAAAAAAACCTGATAATATAAATGAGTCTTCTTTAGTTATAGGAAATATTATTTTAGGAGATAAAATAATAATGCTTCTTGATTTTGAAAAAATAGTAATGGATATTAATCCGGGATCAGGAATTAGCGAAAAGAAAATGGAAAATATAGACAATAGAGATAGGTCTAATATAAAAATGATTTTAGCAGATGATTCACCTCTTATAAGAAGAGTTTTAAATAATACTCTTACTAAAGCGGGATTCAAAGATTTAAGATTTTTTGATGATGGGCAACAAGCTTTAAATTATTTAAATGCTTTAGTGGAAAAAAAAGGAGAAAGTTTTATAGAAGATGTACAGTTGCTTATAACAGATATTGAAATGCCTCAAATGGATGGACATACTCTTACAAGAAAAATAAAGGAAGATAAAATACTTAAAAAACTCCCTGTAATTATATTTTCTTCTTTAATTACAGATGATTTAAAGCATAAAGGAGAAGCGGTTGGAGCAGATGCTCAAATGAGCAAGCCTGATGTTGGAGAATTAGTATTTTTAATAGATAAAATTATAGCTGAAAAAAACATAAATAAATAATTAAAAGAGATTATAATGGCTAATTTAGTCATTATAATTTTTTTTTATAAAAAATACTATTGACTTTGTTAAAATGTTGATTTAAAATATTAAATGATAATAATTATCATTAACAACTAATAAGGAGGGTTAAATAGAGATGAGTATAGTAATATACGGTGGACATGATAGAATGGAAAGAATATACATAGATGAAGCTAAAAAAATAGGATTAAAAGCAAAGGTTTATACTTATGGTAGAAATGATATGACAAAATCAATTGGAAAAAGTGATATGGTGTTAATATTTACAGATACTATTTCACATAAAATAGCAAGTACTATTTCGAAAGAAGCTAAAAAGAAAAATATACCAGTAATTGTATGTCATAATAGCAGTAAAACTTCTTTTAAAAATACTATTAAAGAATTTGTATCTTAAATATTAGGTTGTTTAAAAGTTTTTAGAAAAAAATGGTTAAATAATATTGACAATTATTATCAGTGGATATATAATTTATACAGGTAATGATAATCATATTCAGTATAGGTAATGATTTGAGTAAATGGGAGGGTGTGTGTATGCCATTAGCGATGGTTAATACAGGTGAAGAAGTTGTATTAAAAGCTATAAATTGGGGGCCTAAAATGAAAAAGAGACTTCAGGATATGGGGCTGACACCTGGAGTAAAAATTAATGTTATATCAAATGATACAAATGGTTCATTTATTATTAATGTTAGGGGTTCAAGGCTAGTCTTAGGAGGAGTAGTTGCTCAACAAATAATAGTTAATTAAAATTGGAGGTATGTAGCAATGACTTTAAAAGATTTAAAACCAGGAGAAAGTGGAAGAATTTCTACAATAAAAGGGAAAGGTGCATTTAAAAAACGCCTTATGGAAATGGGAATTATAAGAGGAACTGAATTATATGTTGAAAAAATAGCACCTTTGGGAGATCCAATAGAAGTTAAAATCAAAGGATATAATTTAACTTTGAGAAAAATAGATGCAGAAAATATTATAATAGATTTAATTTAGCTTATTGATGATAATGATTATTAATATTAAGGAGGAGTACAATTGAGTGAGAATATTATAATTGCTCTAGCTGGTAATCCTAATAGTGGTAAAACTACTTTGTTTAATGCGTTAACAGGAGCTAGACATCATGTGGGTAACTGGGCAGGAGTTACGGTCGAAAAAAAAGAAGGAAAATTAAAATATAAAAACAATGAAATATCAGTAGTAGATTTACCAGGTACATATAGTTTATCACCGTATTCTATAGAAGAGAAAATAGCGAGAAATTACATAGTTGAAGGCACGCCTGATGTAGTGGTAAACATTGTTGATGCTTCTAATATTGAAAGGAATTTATATTTATCTGTGCAATTGATGGAACTCGGAAAACCTGTTGTTATAGCACTTAATATGATGGATGTTGCTCAAAGTAGAGGATATAAGATAGATGTAGAAAAATTATCAGATTTACTTGGAGTACCTGTAGTTCCTATAATTGCAAGTAAAAAGAAAGGAATTGACGAATTATTAGATACTATAGTCGATTTGAAGAAAGGAAAAGTACATTATAAACCAAATTCAGTTGATTATGGAAAAGATATAGAAAGTAAAATTGAAAAAATAAAAGAAGAGTTAAAGTTGAATGATGGGCTTTTAAAATATGATTTAAGGTGGTTAGCTTTAAAAGTTATAGAAGAAGATGAAGAAATTTTAAATATTGTTGGAAAAAATATAGAGAATGATTTGACTCAAGAAGTAGCAGTATCTGGAATTTCATTAGAAGATGATTTTGAAGCTGTAGTGGCAGATAAAAGGTATAATTATATAACATCTATTATTTCAAAAACAGTTAAAAAACCTAAACAAATAGGTCTTACTAATTCGGACAAAGTAGATAAAATATTGACTAATAAGTGGTTAGGACTGCCTATATTTGGACTTATAATGCTTGGAGTGTTTTATTTTACATTTGATTTAGTTGGAAATGTATTCTTGGATATGATAGATGTATTTTTTTCAGAAACTTTATCAGGATGGGTAACTGATGCTTTGGTTTCAATGGGAGTATCTGAATGGTTACAGTCTTTGATAGTAGATGGAATTATTGGTGGAGTAGGTGGAGTGTTAGTATTTTTGCCTAATATTATATGTTTATTTTTAGCTATATCTTTACTTGAAGATAGTGGATATATGGCAAGAGTTGCGTTTATAATGGATAGGTTGATGAGAAAAATAGGATTGAGTGGTAAAGCGTTTATACCTATGATACTTGGATTTGGTTGTAATGTACCGGCAATAATGGGAACGAGAACACTTGAAAATGAGAATGATAGACTTGCAGCTATATTAATAAATCCATTTATGTCTTGTTCGGCAAGACTTCCGGTATATACATTATTTGCAGCAGCATTTTTCCCGGGTAATGAAAAAATTGTTGTATTTTCATTGTATATATTAGGAATTTTTGTTGCTATAATTGTTGGACTTATGTTTAAAAAGACTTTATTTAAATCAGATTCAACACCGTTTGTAATGGAATTGCCACCTTATAGAATACCTACATTAAAAGGTACGGTATTAAATGTATGGGAAAAGGTAAAAGGATTTTTATTTAAAGCTGGAACTCTTATATTTGGAGCGAGTATGTTACTTTGGTTTATATTAGGATTTAATTTTTCGGGACCGGTTGATTTAACTAAAAGTATAGGAGCTTCAATTGGTAGAGTGTTTGCACCTATATTTGCACCGCTTGGATTTGGAAATTGGCAAGCAGCACTTTCGTTAATTACAGGTATTCTTGCTAAAGAAGTTGTTGTGAGTAATATGTCTATTATATATGGGTTAGGAGAAGAAGCAGCAGCAGGAGCATTTGCTCAAGCTTTATCTGGAACATTTACACAGCTTACAGCTTATACATTTATGGTATTTGTACTTCTTTATACACCTTGTGTTGGGGTAATAGGTGCTATTAAGAGAGAAACAAATTCGTGGAAGTGGACTGTGTTTTCTGTTGTATATCAATTTATTGTTGCGTGGATTGTTGCAATGATTGTATTTCAAATAGGTAGATTACTTGGTTTTTAAGGAGATGATATTTTGATAGCAACTATTAGTATAACTGGAATTATAATAGGTTACGGGTTGTATGCATTTAAAAAAAGTATAAAAAACAAAACGCAAGGAGTTTGCAGTGGATGTAGTGGATGTAGTTTTACAAATTGTGGTTCTAGACAAAATTGTTAATTTTAATTAAATTTATAAAAAGTACAAGAAAATCTTTGGAGTTTATTCCAAAGATTTTCTTGTACTTTTTTATTTATTTAAACAAAAAAGTGTAAATTTTATGATAAAAAAACCGATAAATATAATAGATGGAATTGTCGAATGATGTCGAGAGAAGATTTTAAGTACATTCTGTGAAATTTTATTATAAATGAGGAGGTGTTGATTTTTTTAATTTTATAAATTTAAAAATTGAAGTTAGGAGGAATTTTATGAAAAAGGTAACAATTAGAATTAAAATAATTATTATGCTTTTATTATTGATAATTATACCTCTTTCAACATTGGGAACAACATCATATGTAAGATCAAGTGATGTATTGCAAGATCAATTTAAAAATTCTATTGGGGAGTTAAATAATAATATTGCAGAAAATATTAAAACTTATTTTGATGGATATAAAGGTAGTCTAGAGTTGATGAGTAAAAATGTTGATCTTGAGCAAATATTAGTTCATCCGGAATATGAACCTTTTCTAATGGAGTTATTTAAGGATTATATAGAAAGTTATACAGATGTAGCTTCTATATATATTGGAACTGTGGATGGTAAAATGAGAATTTATCCTTATACAGATTTATCAGAAGATTATGATCCAAGAGTGAGACCTTGGTATAAAAAAGCTGTAGAAAAACAAGGAGTTGTTTTTACTGATGCATATGTAGATGCAATAACTGGTAAATTAGCAATTTCGTGTGCGGCTCCAGTTTATGAAAATGGAGATAAGAACAAACTAGTTGGAGTAGTTTCTATGGATATATTCTTAGATAAATTATCAGAAGAAATAAGTTCTATAAAAATAGGGAAAAAAGGATATCCGTATATTTTAGATTTAAATGGAATGATAATTACACATAAAGATAGTGCAAAGATAGGTAAAAAAACAAGTGTGCCAGAAATTTTAAAAGGTATAACTAGTGGTAAAAGTTCTGGATTTGTAAATTATGAGTACAAAGATACTGATGGCAAAGTTCATGAAAAGGTTGCTTTTTACAAGAAAATGCCAAATATGGGATGGTATATAGTATCTACGATGTATATGGATGAAATAAAAAGTGTTACTAAAGGTATGCTTTTTTATGCAGCTTTAATTGGTTTAGTTGTATTAATAATTGCATCAATAGTAGGAATAATATTTGCAAATAAAATCACTAATCCTATAAAAGAGATAGTAAGTGATATGAACAAAGTTAAAGATGGAGATTTTACAGTAAGGTCAAATATCAAATCAAATGATGAAATAGGGCTTTTATCAGATAATTTTAATGTTATGGTAGAGAATGTAAAGAAACTTTTATTAGATGCAAAACAGGTAAGTGAAGAAGTATCAGAAGCTGCAACTAATTTAGCTGCAACATCAGAGGAGACTAGTGCATCAAGTGAAGAAATAGCAAGAACTGTTGAAGAAATAGCAAGAGGAGCTAGTGAACAAGCTTCAGATGCGGAAAATGGAGCAAAGCTTGCAGCGAGTTTAGATGATAAATTTAATAAGTTGGCAAAGAATACTGATGTTATGTTTAAAAATGCAAATGAGGTAATGGAAATAAATACATTGGGAGTTAAGGTGGTTAATGAGCTTAAGGAAAAAACTAATTTAAACAATGAATCTATCAATAAAATAGAGATTGCTATAAAACAATTAAGTGAAAAATCTAGTTATATTGAAGATATATTAGATACAATAAGATCTATAGCAGATCAAACTAATTTATTAGCTCTTAATGCCTCTATAGAAGCAGCAAGAGCAGGAGAAGCAGGAAGAGGATTTGCGGTAGTTGCAGAAGAAATAAGAAAACTTGCGGAAGGATCAAGTAATGCAACTAATGAAATAAAAGAGATAGTAGATGCAATTCAAGAGGAAAGTAAAAATACAGTACAAATAATGAATGAAGTTAGAAATGTTTCAGTTGATCAGACAAAATCAGTAAAAGATGTAAATGATGCATTTGAAAAAATATCAACATCAATAGATGCTATTGCAAATGAAATAGATGAAGTTAATAGATTTGTAAATGATATTATTAAAGATAAAGATTTAATAGTAGAATCTATAGAAAATATATCAGCGGTATCAGAAGAAACAGCAGCAGCATCACAAGAGGTTAGTGCATCTACTCAGCAGCAGGCCATGGCTGTCGAAGAAGTTGCAAAAAGTGCAGAAAAACTTAATGAACTTTCATTAAAACTTAATAATCAAATAGATAAATTTAGAGTATAAAATATAAAGCAACTGAGAAATTTCTCAGTTGCTTTATATTTTAATTATTTTTTTTAATTAATATACTTGAAATTAATGCTGTTAAAGGTATTGCTATAATTAGTCCTATACTTCCTGATAATGAACGAACAATTTCTGTAGCGATTATATCTAAGTTTAGAATTTTTACAATGGACGGTTCGTAGTACATGAACAATAAAAGTAAAGGAATGGAACTTCCAGTATAAGCAAGTATAAGAGTATTAGTCATTGTTCCCATTATGTCTTTTCCAACATTCATACCTGCTGAAAATAATTCTTTTTTAGATAATGATGGATTTGCTTTGTTTATTTCTTCTATAGAAGAAGCAATAGACATACCAACATCCATTACAGCACCTAAAGCTCCCATAATAATTCCAGCGAATAAAAGTGATTTAAAATCAATATGAATAGAATCGTTTATAGTTGAAAGCATTACTGCTTCATCATTACTAAGGCCAGTTAATTTTATTTTACTACCTATGTAATATGATAATACTCCAGCAGTTATAACTCCACCAGTAGTTCCTATAATTGCAGATATACTTTTAGTATTTATGCCTGAAACAATAAATAATGTAATTGTGGTTATACATATTGATACACAAATTGTAACTATTATAGGATTAAATCCTTTTAGTATTAAAGGAAGGAGTATTTTAAATACAGAAAAAACAGTAATACTAAGAGTTATTACAGATTTTATACCTTTTTTTCCACCTATTGTTATTATTAGTATTAAGAAAAAGATACTTAAATATATAATATAATCTTGTCTCATATAATCTGATATAAATACATCTATATTTTCTGGTTCTTTTTCTTCTATTACGACTATAACTTTATCATTTGGTTTTACTTTTATATCATAAGCTGTAGTTCCTGATAAATTATTTACAACATTGACAATTTTGTTTTTGTATTTCCCACTTGTTATTTTTAATTTTACATATTGTTGTTCTATTATATCATTTTCAAAATCAGTATTTTTTTTGCTTTGCACATTTAAAACAATTGCTTTTTCAGTATATGTAACAACTTCTTCATCTGCATGTATGTTAAATAAGGATGTGAATAAAATTGTGATAATTAGAAAAATGTATTTATTCATTTTGTTCCTCCGTTAGTTTATTGAGTTTTTCTACTTCCTATGCGAATTATTTCTTCTATTTTAGACATTATGTGTTCATATCCATTTTTGCTATGAGGAATTGTACAATTGCTACAGTCTTTAATATCATTGTTATATGTAAAATTTCCACCACACTTATCTTTTAATGCATATAGTGGACAAAAGCAAAATAAACAATTAAAATTTTCTTTATCGTTTGTTTTGTGACAAGGAAAATATTCACATTTGGTGTTTTGAACAAATTTATAATTTTCACTCATTTTCACAATAAACCTCCTTAATAATTTATTTATTTTATTTAATTATATATTAATTTATAATAATAAAAAATATTTTTTTAAAATATGGCTTTTTTATTGAATTGTTTAATAATAATTTGCTAGAATATATGTCTGGAATATTGATATTAAAAAATATATGAAATTTAGAAGGGAAGATAGTAGTTGTCGTATAATACAATTGACTTAATAGATAAAGTAATAGAACTGGCACATAAAAGAAAAGAAATATATATACAAATTAAAAATAACAATTCAAAAAATAGTGCAATAAAAGTTATTGTGAATACTTTAATAAAAGGAATAGATAAAAATATTAATTGTTATAATAATTTAAAAAAACAAATAAAAGAGAATGAGCAATTATTAGAAGAAATTAATATTATAGTTTATGATAAAATATTATTTTTAGTTAATCAGTTTAAAAAAAGATTAGTAAATCCAAATGTTACAGATATTAAAGGCCTTTTAGATTTTTCTTTAGATTTAGAAGATCAGATTTATGCACTTTTTATAGATGTTCAAGGAAGATTAGTACAAAAACAAGAAGATACAGAAACTAATACATATAAAATAATTAGTGATATTATAGAAGAAAAGCATAGATATATAAAAAATTTAGAAAGGTTTTACAAAATTAAATAAACTATTTTTATTAGAGGTGATTTTATGGATAACGTTAGAGAAAAAGTTTTATTAGTAGGATTAAATATAACTAATGTATTTAGAAAAAAAGATGATATAGAAATTGATGTTTCTATGGATGAATTAGAAGAATTAGCTAAAGCTGCAGGAGCTGAAGTTGTAGATAAAGTAATTCAAAACAGACAATCAAGAGATGCTGCTTTTTATATAGGTAAAGGAAAAGCAGAAGAGATAAAGGCTTATTGTGAATCTTTAGATATAGATATAGTAATATTCAATGATGAACTTTCGGGTGCACAAATGAGAAATTTAGAAGAAATAATAGGAATAAAAGTAATAGATAGAACTGCTTTAATATTAGATATATTTGCTCAAAGAGCTTTATCAAAAGAAGGTAAACTTCAGGTAGAGCTTGCACAATTAAAATATAGACTTCCAAGACTTTCTGGTCTTGGAAAGGAAATGTCTAGAACGGGTGCAGGAATTGGAACTAGAGGTCCTGGAGAACAAAAATTAGAAATTGATAAAAGGCATATATTAAATAGGATATCTGATATTAAGAGAGAATTAAGAGAAGTTAAGAAAAATAGAGAGGTTCAAAGATCTCAACGATTAAAATCTAATCTTCCAATAGTTGCTTTAGTTGGATATACTAATGCAGGAAAGTCTACACTTACTAATGAACTTATAAAAACTCATAAAGAATACAGTGAAGATAAAAATGTTTTTTCAAAAGATATGTTATTTGCAACTCTTGATATTACTTTAAGAAAAGCTCTTCTTCCTAATAAGAGAGAATTTTTAGTTGTTGATACTGTTGGGTTTGTAAGTAAGCTTCCTCATGATTTAGTAGAAGCATTTAAAGCAACACTTGAAGAAGTGAAGTATGCAGATTTAATACTTCATGTAGTTGATGCTTCAAATAAAAACTATGATCTTCAAATAAATACTACATTAGAAGTATTAAGAGAGTTGAAAGTTTTAGAAACACCTATAATAACAGTATTTAATAAGGTAGATAAATTAAATTATGAGGTAAATGCTAAAAAAGATGAAGATGTTGTATTTATATCTTGTAAGACTGGGTATAATATAGATCTGCTTTTAGAGAAAATACAAAACA
This sequence comes from Tepidibacter thalassicus DSM 15285, assembly GCF_900129915.1. Taxonomy (GTDB): domain Bacteria; phylum Bacillota; class Clostridia; order Peptostreptococcales; family Peptostreptococcaceae; genus Tepidibacter; species Tepidibacter thalassicus. The sequence goes on along the minus strand of NZ_FQXH01000008.1, from coordinate 174,555 downwards.
AAATCATGGGAAATCTTTATAATGTAACTTTGTTAATTCCTTATAATAAAGGAGATATATTTAATACTATTAAAAATAAAACTAATGTAGAGAGATTTGAATACAAAGAAAATGGAATATATGTTGAGGTTATATTAGATGAAGAAGATTACGGAAGATATAAAGAATATATATTGATTTAAAATTTATAGAAGTATAAAGAGGATACTAATGAATAAGTAGTTTGTTTTTAGTATCCTCTACTAATTGAACTATATTATTATAAGCAATTTGTGAACCTTTAATAACTATAGGTCTTCCGAAAGATACAAGGTGAAGTCTTCTTGAAGAAAATCCACCTATTTTCATTAAAGTATTGACTGTTTTCATGGTATCAATTAGTAGTATGTCTTTGATATTACCGCCACCTAAAATATAGGCTGTTTTTAAAGAATTTAGTACAAGTTCTTTGTTAAATTGTCTTCCTAAAGTGTAAATTTCATTTCCAAATTCATCTTTTCCTCTGTATATAATTTTACCGCGATCTTTTTTTTCTAAAGTGTCAAAATACCCCAAATTCATTAATTCTTTTTTAGATGGTATTCTGTTTTTGGGAAGTATATTTAAGTGAATAGCAGATGCTATTGCAGAAGAATGAGTTCCTCCAACACAATGGTATATTATTTTCATAACAATTCTCCTTTGTACATATATTAATAGTATAACCAAACACTTATTAAGTATAAAAAAATAAGGTAAATTGTACATGATAATTTGTGTATAAAGTTTGTTAAGTATTGATTATAAGGGGGAGTTTTAAATGCTTTTTAGAAATTGTGCTGGAGGAGTAGTGTTTTATGGGAATAAGGTTTTATTATTAAAAAATGAAAAAAATGAATGGGTTTTACCAAAAGGTGTAATTAAAGAAAAAAATATTCCTAGTGAAATAGCTATAAAGAGAGTAAAAGAAGAAGCGGGTGTAGATGCATATATTTTATCAACTGCAGGACAGACAAATTACGAATTTTATTCTATAAGCAGGAAAACTCCAGTATGTAATGAAATAGTTTGGTATGTCATGGAATCTTATAATGATAATTGCGAAATAAATAAAGAATTGGGATTTACAGATGGAGGTTTTTATAAAATAAAGGATGCGTTGGAAATGATAACTTATAGTCAAGATAAATCGATAGTTAATCTTTCTTTTAAAAAATATAAAAATTTAAAAAGAGAAGCTGTAAATATATAAATGAATATTCCTTAAAAATTTAGTCAAAAATAAATTTGACTAAATTTTTAAGGAGGAAAGGATTATGGAAAATTTAGATATGTCTCAATTAAAATCAATTGCAAGTAGATGCAGTGAATACAGTCCAAATGGATTACAGTTAACTTCTTCTACTAATAGCAATGATGTTGCTTGTACAAATTGTGAACATTATGAAAATAGTAAATGCAGTTTAGGTTTAATTGATCAAATATTGACAAATTTAAGATGAAAAAATAAATTTTTATTATTGACTAAATTGAAATATTATAGTATATTATTGTAAAATAACAAGTGAATAAACGAGATAGAGGTTGCATTATTTAAGAGTACTGCTTTTGAGGTAAGCACGATGAGAGAGTAGGAAAGGAAATAATGCCGAAGCATGTAGCTGATGCTTTAAGGCTACATAGCTGGGTCTGCATAGAATATATGCAGAACTGTCACAAATGTTTTATTTGTGGAGAGCTATCATTCAAATTAAAGTAGGCAAGCTATGTCGTGTGTTTAGTTTACGATGTAGTGTATGGATATCCTATTGCTTATTTAACCTTGAGTGAGAGTGCTCAAGGTTTTTTTGTTATGATGGACTCTCCTCCAAAAATTTCGCTTGTAAAAATAAAAAATTTGAGGAGGAGTAAGATGAAAAGAAGAGGATTAATTTTATTATTATCATTGATGATTATTTTTTTATTAGGTAATGTAGGGTTCGCAGAGGAAGTAGATTCTGCACAACTTAACGCAGTGAAATTTGGATTTTGGACACTTCTTCCACCGATTGTAGCTATAGTTTTAGCATTTATAACTAAAAATGTTATATTATCTTTATTTTTAGGTGTATTTTCAGGTACATTTTTATTAAATTTAAGTGGTTCTAATGTGTTTATGGCTTTATTTAATGGTTTTTTAGCAATTGTAGATAAGATTTTAGATTCTCTTGCAGATAAGTGGGATGCTGGGATTATACTTCAATGTTTAGTTATAGGAGGACTTATTGCTTTAGTTTCAAAAATGGGAGGAGCTAAAGCGATTGCTGAAAGTCTTGCTAAGAAAGCAAAATCACCTAAAAGTGCTCAAATTTTTACTTGGATTTTAGGAATTATTGTATTTTTCGATGATTATGCAAATTCTCTTATTGTAGGACCTATAATGAGACCAGTTACAGATAAAATGAAAGTGTCAAGAGAAAAATTATCATTTATAATTGATGCTACTGCTGCTCCGATAGCAGGTATTGCATTAATTTCAACTTGGATTGGATATGAGATAAGTTTAATTAAAGAAGGATATATTTCTATTGGTCAAAATGTAAATGCTTATGGAGTTTTTGTTTCAACTATTCCATATAGATTTTATAATATATTAATTCTTATTTTTATAGTATGTACAGCGGTGTTTTTAAGGGAATTTGGGCCTATGCTTAAAGCTGAAAGAAGAGCAAGATATGAAGGAAAGGTTGTTTCTGAGAGAGGTAGTGTTGTAGTATCAGAAGAAAATAAAGAGCTTGAACCAAAAGAAGGGATAAAATTGAGTGTATGGAATGCTATAATTCCTATTGGAGTTTTAATTTTAGGGTCGTTATTTGGTTTTTATTATAATGGTTATAATTCAATAATGGGTGGAGAAGACATGGCTTTGATAGAGTTATTAAAGAGTCATCCGATTTCATTTGCGGCTATAAGAGAAACTTTTGGTGCATCAGATGCTAGTGTTGTTTTATTTCAAGGAGCGTTATTTGCAAGTATTGTAGCAATAATAATGGGAATAAGTCAAAAAATATTTACACTTTCAGAAGCTATTGATACTTGGATTAAAGGAATGAATTCTTTAGTTATAACTGGGGTAATACTTCTTTTAGCGTGGTCTTTAAGTGGTGTTATAAAAGAACTTGGAACAGCGAAGTTTTTAGTATCAGTGTTATCGGATACTATTCCTAAGTTTTTACTTCCATCTATTATATTTATTCTTGCAGCTGTAATATCTTTTGCGACAGGAACTTCTTATGGAACTATGGGAATACTTATGCCTCTTACTATACCACTTGCACATGCAATATCACCTGAAGCTTCATATGTTATTATGAGTGCAGGGGCAGTGCTTACAGGAGCAACGTTTGGAGATCACTGTTCTCCTATATCTGATACGACAATATTATCTTCTATGGGAGCGGGATGTGATCATATAGATCATGTTAATACTCAAATTATTTATTCAGCGAGTGTTGGTTTAATAGCTGTATTATTTGGATATATACCTGCAGGACTTGGGGTGCCTATATATATAGTACTTCCTATAGCTATTGCAGCTATTGTTGGTACAGTTTATTTTGTAGGTAAGCCTGTTGAGGAAAATGAAATAGAAAGCAATTCGACAAAAGATGTTATGAATTTATAAAAAATATTTGAATTAGAAAAGCCCTTATTATATAAATATATAGGGGTTTTTTCTATTTTTGAAAATATGTGTTATAATGGAAAAGAAATTATAAAAAAAGGAGTGATTGAAAGTCTAATTATGACATTTAGGCTGGTTTAGGTATGAAGTATATAGACGTAAATTTATTTTGGAAATCAACAAGCAATACGATGGAGTTTAATTTGTATTCTAAAAGTCATATTATATCGTTATTATTGATTTTATTACTTATAGTATTGATGTTTTTAACAAAAGAAAAATTAAAAAATAATAAGAGAAAGTTAGGTATTATTATTTCGGTTATATTGTTTATACAGCAATTCCTATTATATTATTGGTATATAGATACTGGTAATTTTACATTAAAAGAATCATTGCCTTTATATTTGTGTAGATTGAGTGCGATTTTGTGTATTTTTATGATTGTAAAAGAGAGTTATTCAATATTTGAAGTTGTATATTTTTGGGGAATTCCTGGTGCTATTCAAGCTTTATTGACACCGGATACAGGTGGATTTGAATTTCCTCATGTGATGTTTTTGCAATTTTTTGTAGGCCATGGCGCTATACTAATTGCAATATTTTATATGATGATTTTTTATGGTTATGAACCAAAATTAACATCTGTTAAAAAGGCTATAAAATGGACATTTGTATATGCTTTTGGTGTAGGCATATTTAATTACATAGTAGATGGAAATTATTCATATTTAAGAAGAAAACCATTAACAGCTTCCCCATTAGATTATTTGCCTGAATATCCTTATTATATACCTATTATTGTATGTATGTTTATTTTTGCTTTTATTTTAGTGTATATTCCGTTTTATATAAAACAAAGAAGAAAAGTTAAAAGTTATCAATAAGAGGTGATTTAATGGTTAAGCAATATAAAACTATTCATGAATATGGAGAAGATGAAGTTATAATAGAAAAATCTAGATTTATAGGATATGCAAAGCCTGTAAGCACTGAAGAAGAAGCTATAGAATTTATAAATAAAATTAAGAAAAAACATAAAGATGCAACACATAATGTATGGGCATATACTATTGGAATGAATATGGGTATTCAGAGATATAGTGATGATGGAGAACCTTCAGGAACAGCTGGAATACCAACATTAGAAGTTATAAAAAAAGAGGATTTAAGAAATGTAGCAGTCGTTGTAACTAGGTATTTTGGAGGGATAAAATTAGGAGCAGGAGGACTTGTTAGAGCTTATACAAAGGGTGCTAAAATAGGTCTTAATGCAGGAAAAATAATAAATAGAATACTTTTTAAAGATGTAAGATTTAAGATTGATTATACACTTTTAGGAAAAGTTCAAAATGAACTTTTGAATTTAGGATATATAATAAAAGAAATATTATATGAAGATATGGTAACAATAGTTGTATATTCAAGGATAGATGAAGTTGAGAATATAAAGGAAAAGGTAATTGATTTTACTAATGGGAAAGTAGAAATTGAAGAAAAAGAAGAGTTTTATTTATCAGAGTACAATGGAGAAATAATTTTAGATTGAAAAATACCGATGAGGGGTATATAATAATTTAAAAAGGAGGTGAAAACCGTTACAAATACCATGAAATTAATCTTAGAGATTATTCAAAAAAAGAACAAAGTATAAAACTTAAAAAGTTTTTATGGGTATTTGGTAACGGCGAATTTTATGGATAAAATAGATATGACAAAAAAAGAGATGCTTGAAAAGAAAAAATGGGCAGTTATAGGAGTTACTGAAGATAAAACAAGATATGGATATAAGATATTCAAAAAACTAAAAGAAAAAGGATATACAGTTTATGGGATAAATCCAAAATACAGTGAAATAGATGGTGATAAGATATATTCTTCTATTAAGGAAATTCCGGAAAAGGTAGATTGTGTAAATATGCTTGTAAATCCAAAGATATCTTTAAAAATGTTAGAAGATATAGTTGAGCAAGGAATAAAATATGTGTGGTTTCAACCGGGAAGTTTTGATGAGGAAACAATAGATAAAGCTGAAAAATTAGGACTTAACATAGTATTTTATGATTGTTTATATGTAGAATTATAAAGAATATAACCGAGGGTAATTCCTCGGTTTTTTATCTTTAAAATTATATTTATGGTATAATTAATCTTATATAAAAAAGAAAGGAGAAGGTAGATGTTAGCAGTAGAACAAAAAATAGAAAAAACTGTTGAGTGGTTAAGAGAACAAGTTAAAATATCTAATACTAAGGGGTTAGTTGTTGGAATTTCAGGAGGAATAGATTCAGCAGTTGTTACTTTTTTAATTAAAAAGGCTTTTAAAGAAAATTCATTAGGAGTAATTATGCCTATTAAAAGTAATCCAAAAGATAGAGAAGATGCTTTAAAGGTAGTTAAGGCTTCTGGAATTGAGTATTTAGATTTGGACTTAACAGAAGTTCACTCGCTGCTTTTTAATAAAGTTATTAATAATATGAAAGAAAAAAATATACATAAAGAAGAAAATAATAGAATATCAGATGCTAATTTAAGAGCAAGACTTAGAATGAGTACTCTTTATACAGTTGCTAACAATTTAAATTATTTAGTAGTTGGAACTGATAATGCGGCTGAAGTATACACTGGTTATTTTACGAAGTATGGTGATGGGGGAGTAGATATACTTCCTATAGCTAATTTGACAAAGAGAGAAGTTTATGAGTGGGCTAAAGTATTAGGAGTTCCAAAAGATGTTATAAATAGACCGCCTTCAGCTGGACTTTGGGAAGGGCAAACTGATGAAAATGAAATGGGAACGACTTATGATATGATAGATGATTTAATAGAAGGGAAGGATATTCCGCAAAGAGATAGAGAAATAATAGAAAGACTTCATAAAAGATCTGAACATAAAAGAGTAATGCCTCCGGCTCCGCCTAAATTTGACTTTTACTAAAATTAAGTTTTATGCTAAAATTACTATGTTTATAATTATTAGAACTATAAGGAGGTTTAATCATGGCAGGACATTCAAAATGGGCTAATATAAAACATAGAAAAGGTAAGCAAGATGCTAAAAGAGCAAAGATATTTACTAAACATGCAAGACTTATAACTGTTGCAGTTAGACAAGGTGGTGCTGATCCTGAATACAATGCAGCGTTAAAGAATGCGATTGAAAAAGCAAAGGCTGATAATATGCCTAATGATAATATAGAAAGAGCAATTAAAAAAGGTGCAGGTGGTCTTGAAGGAGATAATTATGAAGCTGTTGTATATGAAGGATATGGACCTGGCGGGGTTGCTGTTATTGTAGAAGCTTTAACTGATAATAAAAATAGAACAGCTGGAAATGTAAGATATTATTTTGATAAAAATGGTGGAAAGTTAGGAACTTCAGGTTGTGTAGGATTTATGTTTGATAGAAAAGGACAGATAATGATTGAAAATGATGGAGAGATTGATGAAGAAGAATTAATGGATATAGCACTTGAAGCTGGAGCAGAAGATTTTATATCTGAAGAAGAAGGATTTGAAATAATAACAGCACCGGAAGATTTTGGTGCAGTAAGAGATGCATTAGCTGAAAAAGGATATGAATTTATATCAGCAGATGTAAAAATGCTTCCTCAAACTACAACTAAACTTGAATCTGAAGAGCAAGTTAAGGCTATGAATAAAATGATAGATATGATGGAAGATGACGATGATATACAAAACGTGTATCACAACTGGGAGATGGAATAGAAAACGTTGGAATTAAAAGTTTAATAAGGTTTACATGTGGATTTAAATTAAGATATACGTCTTAATTTTCTATTAGCTATGATATACGTTTTGAATTTTAGGCTTTGAATTAAGAATATACACAATGTATATCACCTTTTTATATGGACATGTATCAAAATGTCTATGTAGGAGGGTGATTTTTTTGTACGGAAAAGATGTTTTGAAGGAATATATTTTTGATTGTCAAATAAGAAAACTATCAAAAAGGACTATAAAAACTTATAAAATAAATATATCTTTATTCTTAGATTTTTTAAAAATAGCTAGGTCTACAGTAAATAAGTGGATTTCTGATTATAACAATATCAAATCTTTTAAAGCTAACGATAATAGAAGTGATGAAGAAAACGAACTTATAAAACTTAGAAAAGAGAATCAACGTTTAAAAATGGAAAATGATATTTTAAAGCAAATATTATCAGCGCCATGTGTAAATTACTAAATATATCTAGAAGTCTAATTTATTATACCCCTGTGAAAAAATCACACGATAGTAAATTAGATAATGTGTAAATAGAGAATTTAATACCCAAGAGTGCCTAGAGGTTGTAGTAAGTGATTTGATCTATGTAAATGTTTAAAGGAAAGTGGAATTATATATGTATATTATTAGATTTATATAACTGTGAAATTATTGGATATGCTGCTGGTAAGAACAAGGATTCAAAGCTTGTATGTAAAGTTTTTTCTAAGATTAAAAGACCACTTAATGAGATTGAAATACTACATACTGATAGGGGAAATGAATTTAAGAGTAAAGCTATAGATGAACTGTTGAAAACTTTTGAAATAAAGCGCTCTCTAAGCAAGAAAGGATGCCCTTATGATAATGCTGTAGCAGAGGTTATTTTTAAGATTATAAAAACAGAGTTTACCTTCAATAAAGTGTTTGAAAATTTTGAACAACTAGAATATGAGTTATTTGATTATATAAATTGGTATAACAACTACACAATACATGGGGTATTAGGTTGTCTTAGCTCTGTAGAATATAGACTATTGATGTCCGACAAAAAAGTGTCCTAAAAAGTGTTGATAATCTAAGTTTTTGAACTGATTAATTTTGAAGTGAATGATATTCATATAATTGATAGAAATGGAAAAAACAATTATAGTTACATAACTATAAGAAGAGGTAAAGGAAACAAATATAGAGAAGTACTTCTAAACAATAAAGCAAAAAAAGCAGTTCTAGAATATTTAAAGGTTAGACCATTAAGCAAGAGGAATAAATTATTTATAGGACAAAGAGAAAATCTTACAAGGAGTACAATAAATAGGATAATTGAGAAGTATTGAAAAATAGCTGGGATTAAAAGTGTGAAAGTTCATTCATTTAGGCATACTCTAGGAACTAGGTTATTAAAAGAGAAACAAGTGGATATAGTTACTGTGAGCAAAATATTGAGACATTCGTCAAGTAAAGTTACAGAGGATTTTTATATTAATGCTAATAAAGAAGATAAACTAAGAGCGATAAATATGTTAGATGACTAGCAGGGGGGAAATATTTTGCTTTTAAGGTGCTTAAAAAACTTAATATTGTGTGGGGGTAGTTTACAGATATTAACTTTATAAATGAAGATATAAATTTATTAAGTACATTTGTTTACAAACTTGCAAGAAAAATTTAATGAATAGTGAAGGAAATTTATATAAATTGTAGAAATATAAAATATATGGATAGAGACTTATTATAGAAAGAAGGTTTATGAATTGAATAATAGTTTAGAAGAAGTAATATCAAAAATACTTGAATTTAGAGATGAAAGGGATTGGAAGCAGTTTCATAATCCTAAAGATTTAGCAATTTTTCTAAATATAGAGGCGGGTGAATTGTTAGAATGTTTTCAGTGGAAAGGTTAATGATTTGATTAAAAGTAAAGATAAGATTAAAGTTGAAGAAGAAATTGCAGATGTTGCAATATACTTGCTACTATTATGTAATGAAATGAATGTAGACTTGAGTAAAGCAATTTTAAACAAATTTAAGAAGAATAGTAAAAAATATTCAGTTAAAAAGAGTAAGGGTAATGTTAAGAAATATAATAAAATATAGATTTTATAGAAAATGTATTTTTAGCTTAAAAGTGTTAATTTAAAGTATAATAAATGTTTCTGCATTCATAAATAAGATGAAGTATTAAAATAGTAGCTGTGAAATTTTATAAAATAATAACCAATAATAGATATATATGTAGATTAGTGGTATAATATATAAGAAAATAAATTCAATATATTTTAAATTTTATCATTTAAATTTTATAGAGGGTATAAGCAAAGTTTCATATATTTTTAAAATAAAAAAACTGAAACTGAATAAATAAATTTGCAGTAAACCTACGGTTAGGAATTTGTAAATCATAAATAAACTTATTTTAGTGTAGTAATAATAATTGATAGAGAAACGTTATTTAAAGAAGAGGTTTGCTGCAAATTTAAATATGTAGTTTACATTTCACTATCTTATTCATACGTTTTAAACGGTGGATAGGATTAAAGTTGCATAGCAACGTATATTTTAATACATAGTTGATGAATTATTCGTGAATTTTGGGGTTTTATATTAACTATGTGGGGATGTAAAATATATGAAGATGAGAAATTAGCAAGACAGCTTGGTTTTATATTAACTATGTGGGGATGTAAATTTTTATACAACGGCAACAACACATCATAAACAGGTAAGTTTTATATTAACTATGTGGGGATGTAAACGAAGATGGGATAAGTTTTGTTGAAGAAATGGAAGAATGTTTTATATTAACTATGTGGGGATGTAAACTTACTATCTGTAACAACTAAAGCGAATGAATTTATGTTCGTTTTATATTAACTATGTGGGATGTAAACTTACTTGTTATATATACTACATTATGTTCATCTGATAAGTTTTATATTAACTATGTGGGATGTAAACACGACCAAAGCGAAAGTATCTGCACCAAAGAACTTGTTTTATATTAACTATGTGGGATGTAAACTGTGGAGTTTCAAATATATGAGCGTCGCCAACGAACAACGCGTTTTATATTAACTATGTGGGATGATGAAATACATAATTAAAATGAATGCTTTTTATTATTAAATATAGACAAATTGTTTACAGGGAGTAGTTAAAATGATAAGAACTATACAAGTAAAATTGCATAATCTTTCAAATTATAAACAAAATCTACTGGATAATTTGTTTCAGAATTATACAAAAGCATATTATGAAATGTTGAATTATGCTAAAGAAAATTTAGATGTTATTGAAAAAGATTATAAATTAAAAAATGGCAGTTACAAGGGTGAAACAATAGCAAAGTTTTTTAAAGGTACTGAAATTCATAAAAAATATAATTTAGAGCCTTTAGGAGATAGCTTGAAAAAAGATGTAGGTTGTAGTATAGCGAGTTACCTAGAGTTAAAACAAGCAAATGCAGATGTTAGTTTTCCTGAAACTAATAAAGATAGAATAAATGTACTTTATGAAAAAATTAATGAATTATTAAATGAAATTTCCTTTAATACATCATTATCAAAAGAACAGTGTCATAACTTAGAGCAAGAAATAAAAAATTTATATAGAAAGATTAATAATATTAATAAATATAGACCGATTTCTTTTGCACGATATGATTTTAATAGAGACGCTTGTCTTTTATATAATCCTAAAAAGAATAGTTATTATGCTAAATTATATGTATTTAACAAAATAACATCGAAAGAACATGTTAAATTATATAAACAAAAATCAATTAAACATAAGGATGATATAAAACTATATTATCTTCCTACACTAGAGATTTATAAAGAAAATAGAAGTATAGCGTATATAATAGTGCCATTAGCTTTTGGAAAATGGCATGAGCGATTTCTAAAACAGGCAAGAAAAAGAAAAATGAAATTTTGTGCAATGAAGTTAATTAAGCGTGGAGAAGATTTCTATTTAGATATTCCATTAAATGAAGATATTGAAACAAGAGCAGAAAAAAAGAAAAGATATGAAGAACAAAATAAAAATGGAGAAGTTTTAAGAAAAATAAAGAAAAAGAAGAAAGAATTTAAAAATAAATTAGGTATTGATTTGGGAATAACTAATATTGCGACAATAGCAGTATTAGATAAAGATAATAATTTATTGTTTAGTAAACAATTCAATGGAAATGAGTACAAAGAAAAATTTGAAATATTTGTAAAAAAATTAGCAATAATGCAAATGCATGGAAGTAGCAAATATCCAAGAGATAAGAAATATATATCAGGTATACTTCATAGAGTTGCTAATGAAATTATTGATTTATCAAAGAAATATGAAGCACAAATTTATCTTGAAGATTTAAACATAGATAAAAGTCATGAGAGGATAAAAAGTACTAAGAAGTTTGAAAATTTACCTAATAAGTTGGTTAAAAGAGTAGTAAAAAATATTAATAGATGGGCTTATGGTCAAATGTATAGGATATTAGTTGAAAAATGTGAAAGAGAGGGTTTACCAAAACTTATTAGATTAAATCCAAGATATACAAGTGAAAACTGTAGTAGATGTGGACACAATGAAAAAGTGGTTTCAAAAGGGGAAAGAGTAAATAGAGAAAGTCAAGAGAGATTTGTATGTAAAAACTGTGGTTTACAAATTAATGCAGATGTCAATGCAGCTATAAATATAGCAACGAAATATTCAAAGGTTGTTTCATTTAAGTCAAAAGAAGTAAATGGTTATAAAGTTATAAATCATGAATTATTTGACTTCAAAGGTATAGGCAAGGATAATATTGAAGCATTAAATGATTTTATTAATAAACTAAGAGAATACAAAAAGGAATATGATAAAATTCCTTTTGAAATAAGAAAATCAGATAAAAAATTAAGGGGTCAATATAAAATATTGAAAGATGTTGATAGAGAAGATTATGAAAACTATTATAATGTTGAAGATTAAAAAAGTAGGATAAATCCTGTTTGTTTTTTATAAAATATTGTATTGTACATCATAGTTCAGACCTTGATTTTTCAATATAAACGATGATATACTTAATTTGAATTATGGAAAATGTTTATTATGAACAATGATAAACATACATATTTAAAAAAGCAGGCTATACCTTCTCTACAGCAGAAATATTTTATATACCTCAAACTACAACTAAACTTGAATCTGAAGAGCAAGTTAAGGCTATGAATAAAATGATAGATATGATGGAAGATGACGATGATATACAAGAAGTGTATCACAACTGGGAAATGGAATAGAAATGTTTAAGTTTAAAAAACTGCTTGTCATTTTTTATTGATAAGCAGTTTTTTAATAAATTTATTTGTGAAATTTTGTATTTAAATTTTATAAGAGATATCTAAGGTTCTAAAAAATTATTGTGAAAATAAGTTAAGAGAAGCTTTAAGAGTAGCCATGGCGAACTATAAATAATTATGATATCACGAAAAATATATTTTTCGTGATATCATATCATTTCAAATATAGCTCTTACTTGAGAGTGTATTTCTATTAAACCTCCTTGTATTGCAGTTTGAGCGGTTTTGGCTGTATAAGTTGTTGGATATTTTGAATTTATTTGAGAAAAACTTGTTTCTTTAATATTAATAGGTAATTTTTTTATATTAGTTTTTAGTGTATTAGCAATATTGTTTGCTTTGTTTATGGCATTTTTTACAGCTAAATCTAAAGCTTTATTATAATATTTTTCTGGTTTAGAAATATTAAATTCAATTCCACCTTCGATATTTGCACCATTTTCAACGGCAATATCATAAACCTTTCCTGCTTTATTTATGTCTTTTATGGTAATTTTTAAAATGTGTTTTACTTCATAATTTCTAAATTCTTGTTTCCCATCTATATAATCGTAATTTTTTCTCACTGCATAATCTATAGTTTGTATGTTTTCTTCATTTATGTCGATATCGTTAAGGGATTTTATAATTTGATTTATTTTTAATGCATTTTCGGTTTGAGCTTTTTTTAAGTTTTTATCTTCAGTGATAACTCCTATTGTAAGTGTTGCTGTATCTGGTTTAACTTTTATAATGCCTATTCCATCAACTGATATTAGTCCTTCTTCATTTCTGTAATTATTAAATTTATTTTTATATTGAATCATATAAGGTAACATTTTTTGCCTCCTTGGATTTATACTGTTATTGTATTATGATTTATAGTATGATTTTTTTTGTATAAAGTGAACTTTTTTAAAAAAATTTCGTCTAATAATTGAGCTCTTTTATTATTTGGACGAAGGAGGGTTGATTGTGGATTTGAATGAGAATGAATTGATAAAAAAATGTATAAATGGAGATGTTGATGCTTTTGAAGAACTTATAAAAGCGTACAAGCAAAAGGCGTATAATATAGCTTTAAATATGCTTAAAAATCCAGAAGATGCCATGGATGTTTCTCAAGAAGCATTTATTAAAGTTTATAAATATATTAAAAATTTTAATCAGAAATCTTCTTTTTCAACATGGCTTTATAGAATTGTAATAAATACTTGTTTGGATTTTATAAAGAAAAATGAAAAAAATAGAATTTATTCTATTGATGATTTTATAGATAATAAACAAAAAGAAATTGAAGATAATTACAATAATCCAGAAGTAGTATTAGATAGAAAAGTTCGAAACCAAGAAATACATAATGCTATAAAGCAATTATCTCCTGTTCTTAAAACAGCTGTTATTTTGAGAGATATACAAGGATTTAGCTATGATGAAATTTCGAGTATAATGAATTGTTCTTTAGGAACTGTAAAATCAAGAATTAAAAGAGGAAGAGAAAATTTAAAAAAGATAATAAAAGAAAGTATGAAAATAAGTTGTTTGTAGAAAGGGGTGTAAAAAATGGATTGTAATAAATTTAATGAAAGTATTTCGGATTATATAGATGGAATGTTGAATGGTTTTGAAAAAAGAGAATTTGAAGAACATTTAGTTAAGTGTATAGATTGTAAAAATAGATATGATGAAATGGTTAATATTATAAAAAGTTTAAATGATATAGAAGAAGTTCCTTTGCCAGATAATTATGATGAAATATTGAGGAATAAGTTGGAAAAAGAAAGAATTAATATTAAAAAAATAAGTTGGGCAAAATACTTAGCCATGGCAGCTTATGTTGCAATTGTAGTATTTAGTTTAAGTATTTTTAATACTACTGAAAAGATTGATAATGTTGCACAAGAAAATATAGATATTAAACAAAAAATTATTAGCAATGATAAAGAAAAAATAGATAAAGAAATAAACGTTGCGAGCAATAATAAAACTAGAAAAATTGAGAAAAAAAATGTAAAAAAATTCATAGCAAAACAAAATGAAAATTATGATAAAAAAGAATTAAAGGAAAAAGAGAAAGAGAATGATTTAAATGTAGCTTTATTTGAATCTGAAAAAACAAAAATTGATAATGCTGATGGTAAAAATGATATTAATCAAGCCATTTTATTTAAGGCTAATATTGATTTTGATATAAACAGAGAAGAAGTTGCAAATGTTGGTGATATTATAACTATTGATTTACCTCAAAATAAAAATACAGATTATGTATTAATTTGTAATGATAAAGATAACATTGTTGAATTAATATCCGAGAGTTTAGAAGTGAGGAATAATATTGATATTCATGTGTGGAAATTTAAAGCGATAAAAGAAGGAAAATTAACTTTAGAATTTAAACAACGTAAAAAAAATGGTGTCGATAAAGTATATAAATATAATATAAGTGTTAACTAAATTTGTTTTAAATCTGCCTTGTTTGTTTTAAAAATAAGGCAGATTTTATTATTTTTGTTGACAGAATAAATAAAGTCATGTTAGACTTGTAAAAGTAAGAAATCTAACTATTAGAAATCTTATTATAAATTTGAGAAAGGATGTTTAAAATGGAAGATGTTTTAAAAAAAATTAGAGTATTTTTCTTTAAAACAGGACCAAGTATATTTAATTGTTTATTTGTAGATTTTTTTAAAAGTGAATGTAATAACTGTAATATTAAAAAGAACCAATATAAAACAATCCTTATTTTAAAAAATCATGGTCCTAAAAGCATGACAGATTTATGTAGTATGCTTCATTTAGAAAAAGGAAGTTTAACTACTATAATAGATCATCTTACACAACAAGGGTATGTAGTAAGAATTAAAGATGAAAAAGATAGAAGAAAATATTTAATAAATTTAACATCAAAAGGAATGGAATTTGCAGAGTATCAATTAAATAGGCTAAATGAACATTTAAATGAAAAATTTAAAAATTTATCTAAAGATGATATGAATAAATTTTTAGATGCTATTGAAACATTTGAATATATTTTAAATAAATTATAGATTGGAAAGGAGTTTTTTTATGGATGAAAAAAGAGAGATGATGGGGAATGAACCTATAAATAAATTGTTAATAAAATTTTCTGTACCAGCTATAATAGGTATGATTGTAAATGCTCTTTACAACATAGTTGATGGTATTTTTATAGGGCAAGGTGTAGGCCCTTTAGCTTTAGGAGGACTTACTATAGCAATGCCTATTATGCTTGTGATGATGGCAATAGCTTTTATGGTAGGAACAGGAGCTGCATCAGCTATTTCTAGAAAAATTGGTGAAAAAAATATAGAAGGAGCTCAAAAGGTATTAGGAGAAGCGATTTTTTTAAATTTAATTATAAATAGTATAGTTACGATTATTATTTTTATTTTTATGGATAAACTATTAATATTATTTGGAGCTACTGAGCTTACAATAAATTATGCTAGAGATTATATGAGTGTTATAGCTTATGGAATAGTATTAAATAGTTTTGCAATGTCAACTAATAACTATGTAAGAGCTGAAGGTAATGCTAAGGTTGCTATGATAACGATGATTGTAGGAGCTGTTATAAATATAATATTAGATGCTGTATTTATATTTGCTCTTGATATGGGAATAAA
The DNA here is from genome assembly GCF_900129915.1 of Tepidibacter thalassicus DSM 15285. Lineage (GTDB taxonomy): Bacteria > Bacillota > Clostridia > Peptostreptococcales > Peptostreptococcaceae > Tepidibacter > Tepidibacter thalassicus. Next base: position 158,217 of record NZ_FQXH01000008.1, on the reverse strand, counting down.
AGGAGCTGCATTGGCGACTGTTATAGCACAGATATTTAGTGCTATTTGGCTTTTACTTTATTATATTAAAGGTGATAGTATACTTAAAATCAAAATTTCAAATTTTAAATTGACAAAAGAAAATGTAAAAGAAATAATAATGATAGGAATGGCTGCTTTTTTTAGACAAATAGCAGGGAGTGTATTAATGGTTATAGTCAATAGAAGTTTAATAAAATATGGAAGTGATTATCATGTAGTTGTTTTAGGGATAATAAATAGATTTTTTATGTTCATGTTTATGCCTTTATTTGGTATAGCGCAAGGTTTTCAGCCTATAGCAGGATTTAACTATGGTGCTAAAAAATTTGATAGAGTACAAGAGTGTTTTAAGTATGCATCTTTATATGCTAGTATTCAAAGTGTAGTTGCATTTTTAGTGATGTTTTTGTTTCCGAAATTTGTAATAAGCATATTTACTAATGATGTTAACACAATAAACATAGGTGTAAATGCTTTAGAGATGATGATTTGGGGACTTCCTTTTATTGGGTTTCAAATTATAGGATCTACATTATTTCAGGCAATAGGTAAAGGTGTTGAGTCGCTTATTCTTACAATGTCAAGACAAATTATACTTCTTATACCTTTAGTATTGATATTACCTTTGTTTATAGGTGTAAAAGGGATATATTATTCATATCCTATATCGGATATTCTTTCAACTGTTATAACTTTTATATTGGTAGTTAAGGAAAATAAGATTTTTAAATTAGATGAGATTCAAGGAGAATTTTAATGATAAATTGCTGATAATTGTATTAATATATGTTAATATATTAAGTGATTATAAAATAGAGGAGGTATTTTGTTATGAAAATAACGAAAGATATGCTAATAGGTGATGTTTTAAGAGTTAGACCAGATGCAGTAGCAATACTTATGAGCTTTGGAATGGGATGTGTAGGATGTCCGTCTGCTCAAATGGAAAGTTTAGAACAAGCAGCAGTTGTTCATGGAATAAACTTAGATGAATTATTAAATAAGTTAAACGAAGGATTAGAATAATATTTTTTAGAAAAATTTGTATAAATAAAAAAGAATTGGATAAAATAACCTCTAAAAGGAGGTTATTTTTATGTTTGTGAGAAAAAGAACTTCTAAAATTCCTATTTTAATTTTTGCTTTAGTTATGTTAGTTGGAGGTTTTTACATAGGAAAATTTTTAGAAAGTACGGAAAATAAAGATGAGCAGGTTATAAAACCTATTGTGGCTGATACTGATAATAAGGAAAATGAGGTTGTATTAAAAAAAGATTCTAAATTAAAATTTACAACAAAGTATATTAAATGTGAAGATATAAGTGTAAAAGAAGAAAATATACCTGATACATTGGTGGGATTTAACAAAAAAAAATTAGAAGAGTATGTAAAATTTAAATACCCTGAGTGGAGATTAATAAGTTTTAGTGAAAAAGGAGTAGAACTTTTTAGAGAAATAGACAGTTATTGTGATAAGCACTACGAAATGAAGGAAGAAAATGGATATATAGCTATTTATAAATATGATGAAAATGGAAATAAAAATCTCGTTGAAAAAACTGAGTTTTCTATAAAATCTTTACCTTCAATAGATCAAGAACAAATTAAAGCAGGGTTAGTGTTAGATTCTCTTGAGGAATTAAATCAAAGATTAGAGGATTTTGGGAGTTAGGACTATAATTTTTATAGTCCTTTTTTATTTTTCTAAATTATTATATAATGATATAGAATATACGTTTGGGAGATGAGAAGATGATAGTATTAGGAATTGATCCAGGAATTGCAATATTGGGTTATGGTATTGTAGAATATAAAGGAAATAAATTTAAAGTTATAGATTATGGTTGTGTTGAAACATCTTCGAAATTAACTATTCTTCAAAGGTTAGAAAAAATCTATAAAGGGGTAGATATTTTAATTAAAAAATATAAAATAGATGAGGTGGCAATAGAAGAGTTGTTTTTTAATAAAAATGTAAAAACAGCTATAACAGTAGCACAAGCAAGAGGTGTTGCAATGCTTGCTTGTGCTCATAATAATGTTGCTACTTACGAATATACTCCTTTGCAAGTAAAACAGGGAGTTGTTGGTTATGGAAGAGCAGAAAAAATTCAAGTTCAAAGTATGATGAAATCATTACTTAATTTAAAAAAAATTCCGAAACCGGATGATGTTGCTGATGCTTTGGCTATTGCGATATGTCATTGTCACAGTAATAAGTTTGAGAAAATTATATTTTAGGAGTGTTAATATGTATCAGTATATAAAAGGTATTGTTGAAGAAATTAGTATTGATTATATTGTTGTAGAATCTTTTGGGATAGGATATAGAATAAATACTTCTCAAAATACTATATGTAATTTAAAAGAAGGGGAAGAAGTTAAAATATATACAAAGTTAATAGTAAGAGAAGATGATATGAGTATTTGTGGATTTAAGACAAAAGAAGAACTTAGAATGTTTGAACTTTTAAATTCTGTTTCTAAGATTGGACCAAAAGTAGCTTTAGGAATTTTGTCTTTTGTTGAGCCTAAAAAATTAGGGTCTTTTATATTGAGTGGAGATGTAAAGGCTTTATCTAAAGCTCCTGGTGTTGGTAAAAAAACAGCAGAAAGAATAATTCTTGAGTTAAAAGATAAAATAGACAAAAATAATATTGAGTTTAATTGTGTATTACGTAATGATATTAATAGAGTTTCTTTAGAAATTGAAGAAGTTGTACAGGCTTTGGTAGCTTTAGGATATTCGCTTTCTGAAGCTAAAGAAGCAGTAAATAAGTGCAATAAAAATTGTTTAGAAACGGAAGAACTTATAAAAAAATGTCTTGCGTATTTGATGAAATAATTAGAAAGAGGTGAGGGGATGTTTAGCGAAGAAGATAGAATTATAACATCTGGGATGAAGAACGAAGATGTTGATATAGAAAGTAGTTTAAGACCAAAAAGTCTTGATGAATATTTAGGTCAAGAAAAAGCTAAAGAGAAACTTAAAATATTTATTGAGGCTGCAAAAGCTAGAAATGAGCAGTTAGATCATGTTCTTTTATATGGACCTCCAGGACTTGGAAAAACAACATTATCTGCTATAATAGCGAATGAAATGGGAGTAAATATTAGAATAACTTCAGGACCTGCAATAGAGAGAGCTGGAGATTTAGCTGCTATTTTAACAAATTTAAATGAAAATGATGTTTTATTTATAGATGAAATACATAGGATAAATAGGACTGTAGAAGAAATATTATATCCTGCTATGGAAGATTTTTGTCTTGATATAATAATTGGAAAAGGGCCTTCAGCAAGATCAATAAGATTAGATCTTCCTAAATTTACTTTAATTGGAGCTACTACGAGAGCTGGGATGTTGACATCTCCTTTGAGAGATAGATTTGGAGTTATATGTAAATTAGATTTATATAAAATTGATGAGCTTTCTAGTATAGTAAAAAGATCAGCAAAAATATTAGGTTCGCCTATAGATGAAAATGCAGCAATTGAAATAGGGAGAAGATCTAGGGGAACTCCTAGAATTGCCAATAGACTTTTAAAAAGAGTAAGAGATTATGCTCAAGTAAAAGGAGATGGAACAATTACTAGTGAAGTAGCAAAATCAGCACTTGAGCTTTTAGAGATAGATAAACTTGGACTTGATTACGTTGATAAAAAATTAATGCTTACTATTATAAAAAAATTTAATGGAGGTCCTGTAGGGCTTGATACATTAGCTGCTGCAATAGGAGAAGATAGAAATACAATAGAAGATGTATACGAACCTTATTTGATACAGCTTGGATTTATTGATAGAAGTCCAAGAGGAAGGATTGCAACTTTTAATGCATATGAGCATTTTAATATTCCTTATAAGAAGTAGGAAATAAGTATTTTTTAGATAATGGGGGACATAAAATGTGGAAATATAAACTAAAGTTTGTTAATATAGTTAATGTATTCTTGTTAATTAGTTTGTTTTCTTTTAATTCTTTTGCGGTTGTTAATGTACCTGAGTATATAAAAATAGGACTTAAATATGCAAGTTCTGCTCCTGCAAGTGTTACTTTAAAATCAAGTACTGGTTTTAAAGTAGGAATTATAGAAAATGATAATGTAAATGATTTGATGTATATTGATGATAGTGTTATTGAAGTAAAAAATGAACAAGCTTTATATTATTTAAAGGTTGGAGAAGAATTTGATACAATAGAAGATGCTTTAAGCTTAAAAAATGAGTTGGAAAATAAAAATTTAAATACATATATATATTATGATGGTAATTTTAAAGTGTATTTAGGAAGTTATTTAGAAGAAGAAAAAGTTTTAGAAAAGAAAGAAGAGCTTGAAGAAAATTTTTCGGAATATAGTTTTGAAATAGTTAGTTCAGATGATAATTTAGTTGAAATTTTAAATGAAAATAATGATATTATTTTCATTTATGATTCTAGTAAAGACATATGTATATATTCAGAAAATGATATTATTTCTGTTGATGGAAAAAGATATAGAGGAAGTATTTTGTTCAAAAGAATAGACAATAATAATATGATTGTGATTAATAGATTGAAGCTTGAAGAATATTTATATGGAGTTGTTCCAAAAGAAATGTCAGGAAGTTGGCCTATAGAAGCCTTAAAAGCTCAAGCTATTGCTGCTAGAAACTATGCAATAATGAATATGGGAAAATACAAAGATTATGGATTTGATTTAACTGATGATATAAATTGTCAAGTTTATGGTGGATACGATGCAGAACATCCTAATAGCAATAAAGCAGTAGATGAAACTAAAAATGAAATTATGATTTATAATGGAAAAATTGTAGATGCTCTATATCATTCTAATAGTGGAGGCAAAACTGAAAATTCTGAAAATATATGGTCTAATAAGGTACCGTATTTAAGAGGGGTTGAGGATTCTTATTCTATAGGGTATCCAAATGATAATTGGAGTATAAGTTTAACCAAAAGTGATATACAAAGTAAATTATATCAAAGCAACGTAGATATAGGAGAACTTTTGGATATAAGAATAGAGAAAGTATCTAAAAACGGAAGAGTATTAAAGTTGAAATTTATAGGAACTAATGGAGAAAAAGAGTATATTAAATCTTCTACTAGAAGTATATTAGGACTTAAAAGTACTTGGTTTGATATAAAAAAAGAAGGAAGTTCTAACGGAGGTAATAGTTTTTTTATATGTTCAATTGAAGGCAATGAGGAGATAAATGATATGACAGATATAAAACTTATTACTTCTGATGGGATAAAAAGTATAAATGAAAATATTAATTTGTATTTAAGAGGAGATAATAACACTAAGGAATTTGTTTTTTCTGAACAAAGTGTAGAAAAGTATGTTTTTAATGGCCATGGCTGGGGACATGGGCTTGGTATGAGTCAATGGGGAGCTAAAAAAATGGCTGAAATGGGATATACATATAAAGATATATTAAAACATTATTATACAGGAATAGAAATTCAAAATTAGAAAGGAAGTTTAAATTTGAAAACAAGAGATTTTTATTTTAATTTACCAGAAGAACTAATAGCTCAAAGACCTTTAGAAAAAAGAGATGAATCAAGACTTATGGTACTTGATAAAAATACAGGAGAAATTGAGCATAAAATATTTAAAGATATACTTGATTATTTAAAAGAAGGAGATTGTTTGGTTTTAAATAATACAAGAGTATTACCTGCAAGACTTATAGGTGAAAAGTTAGATACAAAGGGAAAAATGGAATTTTTGCTTTTAAAAAGAATAGATATAGATACTTGGGAGGTTTTAGTTAAGCCAGGAAAAAGGGCTAAAGTAGGTACTAAATTTTCTTTTGGAAATGGAAAATTAATTTCTGAAGTAATAGATATAGGTGAAGAAGGATCTAGGATTGTAAAATTTAGTTATGATGGAATATTTGAAGAAATATTAGATGAGCTTGGAAGTATGCCTTTACCACCTTATATAACAGAAAAGTTAGAAGATAAAGAAAGATATCAAACAGTATATTCAAGGCATGAAGGTTCAGCAGCAGCTCCTACTGCAGGACTTCATTTTACAAATGAACTTTTAGAAAAGATAAAACAAAAGGGAGTGGAAATTGCATTTATAACACTTCATGTTGGGCTTGGAACATTTAGGCCAGTGAAAGTAGAAAATATTTTAGAACATAAAATGCACTCTGAATTTTATATGATAGAAAAGTCTGAAGCTGATAAAATAAATAGGTGTAAAAAACAAGGTGGAAGGATAATTCCGGTTGGAACTACTAGTTGTAGAACTTTAGAATCAGCAGTTGATGAAAATGGAATATTAGAAGCTAAAAGTGGATGGACAGATATATTTATATATCCAGGATATGAATTTAAAATAGTAGATGCTTTAATAACTAATTTTCATCTTCCAGAATCAACTCTTATAATGCTTGTAAGTGCATTAACTGGAAAAGAAAACATATTAAATGCCTATAATGTAGCAGTTAATGAAAAATACAGATTTTTCAGCTTTGGAGATGCTATGTTCATAAAATAATATTCAAAGAGGTAAGTTGATGAAAAAGATTAAGGCGAAAAATTTTATTTTAAAATTAAGCCATATTTTTGAAATTGCTTTGGCTGTAGTAATATTATTTAAAGTTTTGCTAGGAGCTTTTGATTTATTTAGAGTTATATGGGATTCTTATGTAAGTAATATAGCAAGTCCCGTTGCTTATTATGAATTTGAGGCATCATTAGGACATGCTCTTTTATTAGTTATAGGAGTAGAACTTGTCATAATGCTTGTTCTTCATACTCCAGAAAGTGTAATAGATGTTCTTTTATACGCTATAGCTAGAAAACTTTTATTAATACCTAAAGATAAAGGAATGATAGAGGTTTTAATAGGAATAACAGCTATAGCTGGATTATTTGCTATTAAAAAATATTTGTTTATTAAAAAAGATTAACGAAAGGAAGAGAATATATGTCAGCAATAAGATATGAACTAATAAAGACTTGCAAACAAAGTGGAGCAAGACTTGGAAGAATTCATACTCCGCATGGAGTAATACCTACACCTATATTTATGCCTGTTGGAACTCAAGCAACAGTGAAATCTATGACTCCAGAAGAACTTAAAGAGATTGATGCGAAAATTATTTTAAGCAATACATATCACTTATATATGAGACCAGGACATAAGTTAGTTGAAAAAGCAGGAGGGCTTCACAAATTTATGAATTGGGATAGAGCAATTCTTACAGATAGTGGTGGATTTCAAGTGTTTAGCTTAGGACCACTTAGAAAAATAACTGAAGAAGGTGTTGAGTTTAGATCTCATCTTGATGGATCAAAACATTTTATAAGTCCTGAAAAAGCAATAGAAATTGAAAATTCATTAGGAGCAGACATTATAATGGCATTTGATGAGTGTGCACCATATCCTGCTAGTAGAGATTATGTTAAAAATTCTCTTGAGAGGACTACTAGATGGGCTAAAAGATGTAAAGATGCACATAAATATCCAGATAGACAAGCTTTATTTGGAATAGTACAAGGTGGAATGTATAGAGATTTAAGAGAGCAGTCTGCGAAGGAGATAATGGAACTTGATTTTCCTGGATATGCTGTAGGAGGATTAAGTGTTGGTGAGCCTAAACCTCTTATGTATGAAGTTTTAGAATATACAACACCTCTTCTTCCAAAGGATAAACCGAGATATTTAATGGGGGTTGGAAGTCCAGATGCTTTAATTGAGGGAGTTATAAGAGGTATAGATATGTTTGATTGTGTTCTTCCTACTAGAATTGCTAGAAATGGTACAGCGATGACTAGCCATGGAAAAGTAGTAGTTAGAAATGCAAAATATGCAGAAGATTTTTTACCTCTTGATCCAGAGTGTTCTTGTTATACTTGTAGAAATTATTCAAGAGCATATATAAGACATTTAATTAAAGCTAATGAAATATTAGGTGCAAGACTTATAACTTATCACAATTTATATTTCTTGCTTAAATTAATGGAAAATGTAAGAGAGGCAATAATGGAAGATAGACTTTTAGATTTTAGAAGAGAATTTTTCTCAAAATATGGATATGAACTTTAAAAGGAGGGAGATAATATGCAACAATATTCAGGTTTAATAATGCCTATTGCTTTTATAGCCATATTTTACTTTTTGCTTATAAGACCACAACAAAAAAGAGAGAAAGAACTCAAAGAAATGAGAGCTAATTTAAAAATTGGAGATGAAGTAGTTACAATAGGAGGACTTGTTGGAAAAGTGTTTAATATAACAGAAGATATTGTTACCGTTGAAGTTGGAGGAGATAAAACAAGACTTCATGTTGAAAAATGGGCAATAGGAAAAGTAAAAAATAAGTAATTTAAAAGCCTTCCTGCGAATATAATTTTATAAAAGCAGGGAGGTGTTTTTTATGAATAAAGCTATTAATTTATTAAAATCTTTGGGATATTCTTATTTTATTACAATATTCCTCATATTAATTTATAATTTATTTTTAACTTATACGCCTTTGAAATCTTCAAGCATATCATTTGTAACGTCTTCAATAATTACAATAGGAGCTGCATGTGCTGGGTTTTATATGGCGTATAAAAATTCTTCAAAGGGATTTTTATATGGTATGTTATCGGGTGCATTATATATTTTTTTCATAATAATTATTTACTTTTTAATACAAGATAATTTTAAATTTGAAGGAAATATGATTTATAAAATATTATTAGATATTATAGCTGGAGGAATAGGTGGAATTATTGGTGTTAATATGAAAAAAGATTGATTTATAATAAATTTGTGGTATAATCAATAGGGAATCTTTTAATAGGAGGGAATGTTGATGAAGCATGTAAAAACACTATCAAAAGCTACTTTAAAGAAAAGTGCAGCAAAAGGTGGATGTGGAGAATGTCAAACTTCATGCCAATCAGCTTGTAAAACTTCTTGTACAGTAGCTAATCAAGAGTGCGAAAGATAATTATACATATTTTAGCAGCATAACTTAAAAGTTATGCTGCTTTTTCCTTTTATGTTTAATATTTGTAAAGTTTGATTATTTTTGAAAAATTTGATATTATGAAAAATAGACGTATTTGACTGAGGAGGTTTACATAAATGGGAATGATACATAAATTTTCTTTAAATGGAATTAATATAGTTGTGGATGTAAATAGTGGTGCAGTACATGTTGTTGATAATGAAGCATATGATTTATTAGATTATTACAAAGAGAAAAGCATAGATGAAATAATTGATATTTTAAAAGATAAGTATTCTAAAGAAAAAATAATAGAAGCTTATAATGAAATGAAAGAATTAGAAAAAGAGGAGTTATTATATTCAGATGATGAATATGAACATCATCCAAGTTTTGTAAATAGGAAACCAGTTGTTAAAGCTTTGTGTTTACACGTTGCGCATGATTGTAATTTAAAATGTAAATATTGTTTTGCATCTCAAGGAGATTTTGGTGGAGAAAGAAAGTTAATGAGTTATGAAGTTGGAAAAAAAGCTTTAGACTTTTTAATTGAAAATTCAGGTAATAGAAGAAATCTAGAAGTAGATTTTTTCGGTGGAGAACCTTTAATGAATTGGGATGTTGTCAAAAAACTTGTAGAATATGGAAATGAAAGAGCAAAAGAAAAAAATAAAAATTTTAGATTTACAATTACAACTAATGGTGTTTTATTAGATGATGAAAAAATTGAATACATAAATAAAAATATGCACAATGTAGTATTGAGTTTAGATGGAAGAAAAAAAGTACATGATGATATGAGACCTACATTAAATAATAAAGGAAGTTATGATTTGATAGTTCCTAAATTTAAGAAATTGGTAGAAAATAGAAGCAAAGATAAGTATTATTATGTTAGAGGAACATTTACTAGAGAAAATTTAGATTTTTCAAAAGATGTGCTTCATTTTGCAGATTTAGGATTTGATATTACTTCAGTTGAACCAGTTGTAGATAGTGAGGACAACCCTTATGCACTAAGAGAAGAAGATATTCCTAAAATATTTGAAGAATATGAAAAATTGGCAGTAGAGTATGTCAACAGAAAATTAAGAGGAGATAAATTTACATTTTTCCATTTTTCAATAGATTTAAATCAAGGACCTTGTGTAATAAAAAGACTTACTGGATGTGGGGCAGGATCTGAGTATATGGCTGTAACTCCAGAGGGAGATTTGTATCCTTGTCATCAGTTTGTTGGAAATGAAGATTTTAAATTAGGCAATTTATTTGATGAAAATTTAGTTATATCGAGGGATTTGCAATTAAAATTCCAAAATGCTCATGTTTATGCTAAAGAAGAATGTAGAAAATGTTGGGCTAAATTTTATTGCTCAGGAGGATGTCATGCTAATGCATATAACTTTAATAATGATATATTAAAACCTTATGAACTTGGATGTCAGATGCAAAAAAAACGTATAGAATGTGCTCTTATGATTAAAGCGAAACTTATGTTGGAGGGAAGCGAAGATGATTAAGGAGTATGAAGGAAAAAAACCTCAAATTCCTGACAGTTGTTTTATAGCTCACAGTGCAGATGTAATAGGAAATGTTAAAATGGGAGAGAATACAAATATATGGTATAATTGCGTATTAAGAGGCGATGAAAATGAAATAATAATAGGTAATAATACTAACATTCAAGATGGCACTGTAGTTCATATTAGTAAAGATAACAAGACTGAAATAGGTAATTATGTTACAATAGGACATAAAGCTACAATACATGCCTGTAAGATAGGAAACTATAGCTTAATGGGTATGGGGGCAATAATACTCGATGGAGCAGAAATAGGAGATTATACTTTGATAGGGGCTGGAAGTTTAGTTCCACCTAACAAGAAAATTCCATCAGGAGTACTTGCGTATGGAAATCCTATTAGAATAATAAGAGAACTCACAGAAGAAGAAAAAAAATCATTAGAAAAGTCTGCTATAGACTATGTTGAATATGCAAAAAAGCATAAATAGATTGGGGGGAAACGTATGAGTATGAAATTTAAAAATTTATCAATATTTATTATTTTATTAATTGTTATAGGAGGGTTTTCTTATTCGGCGATTAATGGAGTGAATATAGGAAAGTTTAAAATTAATCCTGTGAAGAATTCGATAAAACAAGGTTTGGATTTAAAAGGTGGAGTATTTGTAGTTTATGAAGCTCAAACTGATGCAACAGGTCAAGAATTAAATAAAATATTAGATCAAACTATAGAAGTTTTTAGAAAACGTATAGATGGTATGGGAGTTTCTGAGCCAGTCATAGTAAAAGAAGGAGAGAAAAGAATAAGAATTGAGCTTCCTGGTGTAAAAGATGCGAAAGAAGCTATTGATACTATAGGTAAAACTGCTCAACTTAAATTTGTAAAAGAGGATGGAACTGTAGTAGTTACAGGTAAGGATATAAAAAAATCTGAAGTTGTATTTGATAAAAGAACTAATCAGCCTATAGTTTCACTTGAATTTAATTCTGAAGGAGCTAAAAAATTTGCAAATGCTACTAGAGAACTTGCACCTACTCATTCGCCTATAGTTATAATACTTGACAATGAAATTATTTCAAGTCCTAGAGTTAACGATGAAATTCCAGATGGACATGCTACAATAAGTGGTAATTTTACAGTGGAGAGTGCATCTAAACTTGCCAACTTAATAAGAGCAGGGGCTCTTCCAGTTGAATTTAAAGAAGTTCAAACATCAACTGTTACTGCGACACTTGGGGTAGATGCTTTAAATAAGAGTGTACAAGGGGCTATTATAGGTATAGCTTTAGTAATGCTGTATATGCTTATATACTATAGATTACCAGGTTTTATTGCGGATATAGCATTGATTTCGTATATTCTTATAATAATGTATACTTATGTACAAATGAAAATTACGTTGACACTTCCAGGTATTGCAGCTCTTATATTATCAGTTGGTATGGCTGTAGATGCCAATGTAATAATTTTTGAAAGAATAAAAGAAGAACTTAAAAATGGAAAATCTTTAAGAGCTTCTATAGATTCAGGCTTTTCAAAAGCATTAGGGACAATAATGGATTCAAATATAACTACGTTTATAGCAGGAATTGTTTTGTTTAAGTTTGGAACAGGGCCTATAAAAGGATTTTCAATTACATTGATGATAGGTATATTAGCATCATTATTTACAGCGGTTGTAATAACAAAAACATTATTGAAATCACTAGTTCATGCTAATATAGTTAGAAATAAGAAATTTTTTGGAGCTTAAGGGGGGGAAAATATGAAGATAATAGAAAAGACAAAATTGTGGTTTGGATTATCCCTTACAATTATAGCTATAGGATTTGTAATAATGCTTACATCTGGACTTAACTATGGAATAGACTTTACAGGTGGAACTTTGATGGAAATAGATTTACATAAAAGTGTTCCAACAAATGAAATAAGGGCTATAACAGATTCTATTGATAAGGATATGACTATAAATTTTTTAGGAAAAGATAAAAATATAGTTCAAATAAAAACTAAAAAAGACCTTAATTCTGATAAAAGACAAGAAGTATTCATTAAATTTAAAGATAAATATGGCTTGAAAAATAATGATTTGATGAAAGCAGATCAATTTGGAGCTACTGTTGGTAAGGAAATAAGAAATAAAGCTGTAATATCGACAATTATTGCTGCAATAGGTATGCTTATATATGTGAGTTTTAGATTTGAGTTGTCTTATGGTATAGCGGCGATAATTGCTCTTATTCATGATGTTTTGATTTTAATATGTGCATATGCAGTATTTAGAGTACCTGTAGATAGTCCGTTTGTAGCAGCTGTACTTACAGTAGTAGGTTATTCTATAAATGATACTATAGTAGTTTTTGATAGAATAAGAGAAAATATGAAATATTCTAAAAAGAAAGATTATGTTGATATAGCAAATCAAAGTATAAAACAAACTATTGCAAGATCTATCAATACTTCTTTGACTACTTTAACTGCAATAGTAGCACTTTATGTTCTAGGAGTAGAATCTATAAAAGATTTTACACTTCCTCTTATAGTTGGTATGGCAGCTGGAACTTATTCATCTATATTTATAGCTAGTCCTATATGGGTATTGCTTAAAAGTAAGACTAAAATGTAGTATAAATTATTGAATGTAAAGTCCCAATAACATTGGGACTTTTTAAAATATAAAATTGAGGGTGCTTTGTATGATAAAGGTAGCTTATAATAATTTAAAAAGATATAAGGATATAATACAAATTTTGATAAAATATGGCTTTAGTTTTTTGGTAGAAAAATTAAAAATAGATGGAATTGCTAATAAAATACCGTTAACTCCAAGCAAAGATATACAATATATGTCAACTGGAGAGAGGATAAGGAGGGCGCTGGAGGAACTTGGACCAACTTTTATTAAATTAGGACAGATATTGAGTACTAGAAATGATATATTAGAGCCTTCAATTGTAGAAGAACTATCTAAACTTCAAAATAATGTAAAACCTTTTGAGTTTGAAGAAGCTAAAAAAATATTTAAAGAAGAAATAGGACTTGAATTTGATGAAGTTTTTAAAGAATTTAATGAAGTGCCTGTTGCAGCTGCTTCAATAGGACAAGTGTATGAAGCTAAATTAAAAAATGGTAAAAGTGTTATTGTAAAAATACAAAGACCAAATATTGAAAGTACTATAAAGTCTGATTTAGAGATATTGTATAGATTTGCTAAAATAATAGATGAATATTATAAAGATACTGTATTAGATTTTTCAGAAGTTGTTGAAGATTTTGCTGTGTCAATATTAAGAGAACTTGATTATAATTTTGAGGCTAGAAATTGTGAAAAATTTAGGGAAATGTTTATAAAAGATAAAAGTGTATATATACCAAATGTATATTGGGATTTTACTTCTAAGAGAGTATTGACTTTAGAAAAAATAGAAGGGATTAGTATAACTGATATAGATGAAATGAAAAAAAGAAGTTGGAATCCAAAAAATATTGCACATATTGGTGCCATGGCATTTATGAAACAAGTTTTTTTTCATGGATTTTTTCATGCAGATCCACATCCGGGAAATATATTTGCTACAGGTAGCAATGAGATAGCTTTTATCGATTTTGGTATAGTAGGGCTTATAGATGATGTTACATTGGATTTTATAACAGAAATGTTTTTTTCTGGTATTAACAAGGATGTAGACAAAATTATAAACTCATTGATTGAACTTGATGCTATAGATAAAAATACTAATTTTAGGAAATTAAGAGAAGAAATAGCTTTTTTCATACATTATTATTACGATATGCCGATTAAGAGGATAAATATATCTGAAGTTTTAAATGAATTTATGAGATTTTCTAGAAAAAATAAAGTAAAACTTCCTTCTCAATTTGCACCACTTGCTAAAGCTATAGTTACAATAGAAGGGTGTGGAAAAATGTTAGACCCTGATTTTTCGTTATCTGTAATAACTAAAGATTTTATAAAAGAATTTTATTTAAATAAATTTAAACCCGATAATTTAATTTTAAAATCTAAAAGTTATTTGAATCAATTTATTACTGATTCTAAAGTTATACCTAGACAAATTAAGCTTCTTCTTAGAAATCTTCAAAAGAATGAAATTAAATTTACTATAGATGAGATAAGATTTACAAATTTAGAAAAAGAAATAAATAATATGACTAATAAGTTAGCTATAAGTTTAATTGTATCTTCAACTATAGTAGGTTCATCTCTTATTATTACTACGAATATTGGACCTAGTGTTAAAGGGTATGCTCTTCTTGGGATAGTAGGATTTATTATAGCAAGTATTATGGGAATGTATTTAATAATTTCTATACTCATTTCAAATAAAAATAAGAAACAATGAGTATTGTTTATCTATATTATTGATTAAATTAACTTTAAAAGATATAATAGTATTGTTCTTTATGAGAATATTTATTCACTTTAATAGATTAGGAGCAAAAAAAGCAAAGCAAATAACAAAATATGGAGGTGTAGACCGTTGGCTGTTAAAAAAGCTTTGCAAATATTATTTAGTAAATATATATTGCATTATAAGATTTAAGTCAACGGAATAAATAATGGATTTAAGGTCAAAAATAAGAGATATTAAAGATTTTCCAAAAGAAGGAATAATTTTTAAAGATATAACAACACTATTAAAGGATGGAGATGCTTTTAAATGTGCTGTAGATAAAATTATACAGGATTTAAAAGAAAAAGATGTAGATATAATTGTTGGACCTGAGGCTAGAGGTTTTTTAATGGGAACTCCAGTAGCTTATGGATTAGGAGTTGGATTTGTTCCAGTTAGAAAACCGGGAAAGCTTCCAGGAGAAACTGTTAAATTTGAATATGACTTAGAATATGGAACAGATTCGCTTGAAATACATAAAGATTCGATAAAACCAGGACAAAGAGTTGCAATAGTAGATGATCTTCTTGCTACAGGAGGAACTATGGGAGCTACTGCAAAGCTTATTGAAAAATTAGGTGGAAAAGTAGTTGCCATGGAATTTTTAATAGAACTTGAATTTTTAAATGGAAGAGAAAATTTAAAGGACTATTATGTTAACTCTTTAATAAAATATTAATACATTTGAAATAGTTGGTGGTATTGCCAACTATTTTAATATATATAAAATTATAATTGTAAATAAGGTGGTTTTATGCTAGAAAATTTATTGCTAAAAATACAACAGTATAGTCCAGATAGTGATTTAGACTTAATAATAAGAGCTTATAATTTTGCTGAAAGTGCTCATGAGGGACAGTATAGAAAATCAGGAGAAAAATATTTTATACATCCTGTTGAAGTTGCAAATATTTTAGCGGATTTAGAATTAGATATATATACAATAGCAGCAGGTCTTATGCACGATGTTATTGAAGATACTAAATATACCTATGAAGATATAGTTGATAAATTTGGAAAAGAAATAGCAGACCTTGTTGAAGGAGTAACTAAGCTTGGTAAAATAGAGTATAAATCAAAAGAAGAAACTCAAGCTGAAAACCTTAGAAAAATGTTTATGGCCATGGCAAAGGATATAAGAGTTATACTTATCAAACTTGCTGATAGGCTTCATAACATGAGAACTTTAAAATTTATGACTCCTGAAAAAGCAAAAGAAAAAGCAAAAGAAACTGTTGAAATATATGCTCCAATTGCTCATAGACTTGGTATATCCAAAATTAAATGGGAGCTTGAAGATATAGCTCTTAGATATTTGGATCCAGAAGGTTATTATGATCTTGTTGAAAAAGTTGCAAAAAAGCGAAGAGAAAGAGAAGAATATATAAAAAAAGTTATAAATATATTAAGGGAAAAATTTAAGGGAGCTAATATTGAGTGTGATATATATGGAAGACCTAAGCACTTTTACAGCATATATAGAAAGATGCACTATCAAAATAAGAGTTTTGAAGAAATATATGATTTAATGGCTGTAAGAGCAATTGTCAATACTGTAAAAGATTGTTATGCAGTATTGGGAATAGTTCATACTATATGGAAACCCATGCCAGGTAGATTTAAAGATTATATAGCAATGCCTAAGCCAAATATGTATCAATCTCTGCACACTACGGTATTAGGTCCAGATGGTGAACCGCTTGAAATACAAATAAGAACTTGGGATATGCATAAAATTGCAGAATATGGTATAGCAGCTCATTGGAAGTATAAGGAAGGAAATACAAGTAAAAGTCAAGATGACATGGATATAAAATTATCTTGGCTTAGACAAATGATGGAATGGCAAAAGGATTTAAGTGATCCTAGAGAATTTATGGAAGCTTTGAAAATAGATTTATTTACAAATCAAGTATTTGTTTTTACGCCTAAAGGAGATGTAATAGAATTACCTGCAGGTTCAACTCCTATAGATTTTGCATATAGAGTGCATACTAGTGTTGGAAATAGTTGTATTGGAGCTAAGGTAGATGGAAGAATAGTTCCGCTTGATTATAAATTGAAAAATGGAAATATAGTTGAGATTATAAGATCATCACAAAGTAATGGACCTAGTAGAGATTGGATTAATATAGTAAAAACTTCTCATGCTAAAAATAAAATAAGACAGTGGTTTAAAAAAGAAAGAAGAGAAGAAAACATACAAAGAGGAAGAGAGATTCTTGAAAGAGAATTAAAAAGACAAGGATACAATGTCAATGAAATATTAAAACATAAGTATTTGAGTACTATATTAAAAAAATTAAATCAGCCTAGTGAAGATGATTTATATGCAACTCTTGGGTATGGTGGCATAACTTTAGCACAGATTGTTCCAAAACTTAAGGAGTTACATGAAAAGGAAAATCAAAAGCAAAAAATTGAAGTGAAAATTGAAGATTCGATATTCGATAAGGACTATAAAAATAAGAGAAAAATTAACTCTCAAGGAGTAATTGTAAAAGGTGTGGATAATATATTAGTCAGATTCGCAAAATGCTGTAATCCTCTTCCAGGAGATGATATAACAGGGTATATAACTAAAGGGAGAGGAGTTTCTATACACAGAAAGGATTGTCCTAACGTATCTGGAAATGACCCTGAAATATTAAATAGATTGATTCAAGTTGAATGGGATTCAAATAAAAATGTAAAATTTGAAGCAGAGATAAGCATAAAAGCACATGATAGGAAGGGAATTTTAAGTGAAATAACTCATGTTTTTGCAGTAGAAAAAACATCTTTAAATGGAATAAATGCTAGAACTAATAAAGAAAAAATAGTTAATATGAACTTATTATTAGAAGTAGATAGTATCAGTGAACTTAATAATTTGATGAATAAATTAAAGAGTATTCCAGGTGTTATGGATGTATATAGAGTTATAAATTAAAGGAGTGTTAATATGAGAGCTGTAGTTCAGAGAGTATTATCTTCAAGTGTTACAGTAGATGAAAATGTAATTGGAAAAGTTCAAAAAGGTCTTATGGTACTTTTGGGAGTAACTCATGATGATGATATAAAAGATGTAGATTATATGGTTGAAAAAATAGTGAATTTAAGAATATTTGAAGATGAAAATGACAAATTAAACTTATCACTTATTGATATAGAAGGAGAACTTTTGGTTGTATCTCAATTTACTCTTTATGGAGATTGTAGAAAGGGAAGAAGACCTAATTTTACTGATGCGGCAAAGCCTGATAAGGCAATAGAACTTTATGATGAGTTTATAAATAAAGCTAAAGAATACAATATAAAAGTAGAAAAAGGACAGTTTGGAGCACACATGGTAGTAGATATAGTAAATGATGGACCGGTTACTATTTTACTAGATTCTAAGAAAAATTTTTAAAGGGGGGATTTTTATGTTTTTACAAAAGATTGTAGCTGGAGTATATGGTGTAAATTGCTATATATTAGGGGATGAGCAGACAAAAAAATGTGCAGTTTTAGATCCAGGTGGAAGTTTAGATGAGATAATTGATATTGTGGAGAATAATGAATTTAAAGTTGATTATATAATATTAACTCATGGCCATGGCGATCACATAGGTGCTGTTAAGGAGCTAAAACAAAAAACAAATGCAAAGATATTAGCGCATGAAGATGAAAAATTCATACTAAATAGTAGCAAAAATAATTTAACACATATGATGGGAGGAGCATTTGAAATCGAAGCAGATGAATATTTAAAAGATGGACAAATTGTAAAGATTGGTAACTTAGAATTAAAAATAATTCATACTCCAGGACATACTCCAGGATGTATTTGTATAAAAGTTGATGATGTATTATTTACAGGAGATACTTTGTTTGCAGGTTCTATTGGAAGAACAGATCTTCCGGGAGGAGATTATGATACTATTTTAGATTCACTTGACAAGTTATCAAATCTAGATGATAATCTTAAAGTGCTTCCAGGCCATGGTCCAGCAAGTAAGATAAGTGTAGAAAAATCTAAAAATCCATATATGCAAAAATAGTAAGGGGAAATTTTAATGCTTAATGTATTTTTGAAAAATCACAACTATAAATATGAAGTAGGAGAGCTTTTGAAATTATTTACTACTCAGTTTAAATTTGTAGATGATGATTTGAATAAGGATAAAATTTTGATAAATGAACTCATTATAGAAGATAATTTGATAATATCTAATACTTATATTTATGAAAATAATAATTTAAAAATTAGATTAGAAGAAAAAGATGTAATGAGCAGTTTAGATGAAAAAATTTTAAAAAGAGAAAGTAAAATTGTTATAAAAAGAAGTATATTTAAAGTTTTAAAAAAAATATATAAATCATTTGTCCCTTGGGGAATATTAACAGGAATAAGACCTACTAAAATAGTACATGAACTTTTAGATGAAAATAAAAATAAAGAAGAAATAGATAATATATTAAAAGTAAAATATCTGATGGATAAAAGTAAAATAGATTTAGCTTATAATATAGCAAAAGTAGAAAGGGAATTTATATACCCACTAAATGAAAATAAAATAGCGCTCTATGTAAGTATACCTTTTTGTCCAACTAGATGTGTATACTGTTCTTTTCCTTCAAATACATTAAAACAATGGGGACATCTTAAAAGTGATTATTTGAATGCGTTGATAAAAGAGATAAAAGGTGTAGGAGCTTTAATTAAAAAACTTAATAAGGAAATAGAGAGTGTTTATATAGGAGGAGGTACTCCTACAACACTTGATGAAAAAGAGCTTGATATATTGATGGATAGTTTATACCAAAATTTTGATTTAAATAATATAAAAGAATTTACAGTAGAAGCGGGAAGACCTGATACAATAACTAAAGAAAAACTTAAAGTATTAAAATATGCTAAAGTATCTAGGATAAGCATAAATCCTCAAACTATGAATGAATCTACTTTAATTGAAATAGGTAGAAGTCATAAAGTGGAGGATATTGTAAAGTGTTTTAATATGGCAAGAAATTTGGGATTTGATAATATAAATATGGATATAATACTTGGACTTTTAAAAGAAACTCCAAGTATGGTTGAAAATACGTTAAAAGAGATATCAAAATTATCACCTGAGAGTTTAACTGTTCATACGATGGCTATAAAAAGAGCGTCAAAATTAAAAGAAAATATACAAGAATATGAATTTAGTCAGTATATGGATATGGTGAAGATGATAGATATTTCTATGGATTATGCTCAGAGAATGGGACTTAATCCATATTATATGTACAGACAAAAGCATATGTTGGGTAATCTTGAAAATATAGGATATTCCAAAAGAGGATTTGAATGTATATATAATATTCAAATAATGGAGGAAAAACAAAGTATATTTGCTTTAGGAGCAGGGGCAATTTCAAAAATTGTATATTTAGATGAAAATAGGATAGAAAGAGTTCCTAATGTTAAGAATTTAGAGCATTATATAAAAAGAGTAGATGAAATGATACAAAAGAAAGAAGAGGAGGTTTTGTAATGGAAATTAAAGCCCCAAGGGGAACTAAAGATGTATTACCTGTCGATTCTTATAAATGGATATATGTAGAAAATTTATTTAGAAAAGTATGTAATTTATTTGGATATGAAGAAATTAGAACTCCAATATTTGAGCATACAGAGTTATTTAAAAGAGGAGTAGGTGAAACTACTGATATAGTTCAAAAGGAAATGTATTCATTTCAAGATAATGGAGGAAGAGAAATTACTTTAAAGCCAGAAGGAACAGCAGGTGCTGTTAGAGCTTTTATTGAAAATAAATTATATGCTAATACTCAACCTACAAAACTTTATTATATAACACCTTGTTTTAGATATGAAAGACCACAAGCTGGTAGACTTAGACAATTTCATCAGTTTGGTGTAGAAGTTTTTGGAAGTGAATCTCCGTCAATAGATTCTGAGGTTATGGCGCTTGCTATGGAGTTTTTTAAAAGAGTAGGACTACAAAAATTAGAGCTTAGAATAAACTCTATAGGATGTCCTAGTTGTAGAAGAGAGTATAATAAAAAGTTAAAAGAATATTTAAGTGAAAAATTAGATAAATTATGTAAAACTTGTCAAGATAGATATGAAAGAAATCCACTTAGAATATTAGACTGTAAAAATGAAACATGCAAATTAGAAATTGAAAATGCTCCTTTAATGATAGATAATATTTGTGATGATTGTAAAGAACATTTTGAAAAGGTTAAAAATTATTTAGATAGTATGGGTGTAGAATATACAGTAGACCCTAAAATAGTAAGAGGACTTGATTATTATACTAAAACTGCATTTGAGATAATTTCTAATGATATAGGAGCTCAGAGTACAGTATGTGGTGGAGGAAGATATGATGGTTTAGTTGAAGAACTTGGAGGACCTAAAATTTCTGGTATTGGTTTTGGTATGGGTATAGAAAGGCTGTTATTAACTCTTGAGAATAATAATATACAAATACCTAAAAAAGATGGAATTGATATATTTATAGTTACAATTGGGCAAAAAGCAGAAAATGAGAGTTTTAAAATACTTAAAAAGTTAAGAGAAAATAATATATCTTGTGATAAAGATCATATAGGAAGAAGTGTTAAAGCGCAATTTAAATATTCTAATAAAGTAAATGCTAAATTTACTATAGTACTTGGGGATGATGAGATAGATAAAGATGTAGCATCACTTAAAAATATGGAAACATCAGAGCAGATAGAAATAAAGTTAAGTGAAATAGTAGATGTTTTAAAAAATAGGCTTTAAGGAGGAATAATAATGGAAAATTTAAATGGATTAAAAAGAACTCATTATTGTGGAGATTTGAGAGAGAATAATATAGGTGAAGAAGTAGTATTGATGGGATGGGTTCAAAAGAAAAGAAATTTAGGAGGATTAGTATTTGTAGACTTAAGAGATATAAGAGGTATTTGTCAGATAGTATTTGATAATGATATATCTGAAGAAGCTTTTGAAAAAGCAGAAAAATTAGGTTCTGAATATGTAATTGCTATAAAGGGAAAGGTATTTGAAAGACAATCTAAAAATCCAAATATTCCAACTGGAGATATAGAGGTATTTGCAAATGAGATTAAAATTTTAAATAAATCTCAAACTCCTCCTATTTACATAAAAGATGATGATGAGGTTTCAGAAAATTTAAGACTTAAATACAGATACTTGGATTTGAGAAAACCATCTATGCAAAAGAATTTGATATTAAGACATAAGGTAGCTAATATCGTTAGAAATTATCTTTCTGAAAATAATTTTTTAGAAATAGAAACGCCATTTTTAACTAAGCCAACACCTGAAGGAGCAAGAGATTATTTAGTTCCAAGTAGAGTTAATGAAGGGAAGTTTTATGCACTTCCTCAATCTCCGCAGATATTTAAACAACTTTTAATGGTTTCTGGTATGGACAGGTATTTTCAAATAGTAAAGTGTTTTAGAGATGAAGATTTAAGAGCGGATAGGCAGCCGGAATTTACTCAAATAGATTGTGAAATGTCGTTTGTTGAAATGGATGATATTATAGACATAATGGAAAAAATGATTCAAAGAATATTTAAAGAGGTTTTAAATATAGATATTTCTGTTCCATTTCCTAGAATGCCTTATAAAGAAGCTATGGAAAGATATGGTTCAGATAAACCGGATATAAGATTTGGATTTGAACTTAAAAATATTTCTGATATAGTAAAAGATTGTGAATTTAAAGTGTTTAGCTCTACTGTTGAAAATGGTGGAAGTGTTAGAGGTATAAATGTAAAAGGTTATGCAGATAAATTTACTAGAAAAAATATAACATCACTTGAAGAATATGTTAAAACGTATGGAGCAAAAGGGCTTGCATGGATAAAAGTAACAAATGAAGGGGTAACATCACCTATTGCTAAGTTCTTTAGTGAAGAAAAAATGAATCAAATTTTAGATAAAATGGAAGCGAAAGAAGGAGATTTGCTTTTATTTGTAGCAGATAAAGATAAAGTAGTGTTTGATTCACTTGGTAATTTAAGAAATGAAGTAGCTAAAAGACTTGAAATACTTGATAAAAATGAATTTAAGTTTTTATGGGTTACAGAATTTCCATTATTTGAATATGATGAAGAGGAAAACAGATATGTAGCAATGCATCATCCGTTCACTTCTCCTGTAGATGAAGATATAGAAAAATTAGAAAATGATAAAGAGAATGTCAGAGCAAAAGCTTATGATATAGTATTAAATGGATTTGAAATAGGTGGAGGAAGTATAAGAATTCACAATGAAGAAGTTCAGAAAAAAATGTTTAAGGCGTTAGGATTTAGTGAAGAAGAAGCCTATGATAAATTTGGTTTCTTACTTGATGCATTTAAATATGGAACTCCACCACATGGAGGAATTGCATTTGGTTTTGATAGACTTATAATGTTACTTGCAGGAGAAGATAATATAAGACAGGTAATAGCATTCCCTAAAACTCAAAATGCATCTTGTCCAATGACTAATGCACCAGCTATTGCAGATGAGAAACAACTTGAAGAACTTAATATAAAACTTGATTTAAGTGAATAATAAAATAGGCTGCTAGTTTAGCAGCCTATTTTATTTGACATTTTAATACTTATAAAAGTATAATTAAAATTAATAATATACAGGGATAAGGTATTTTGAGGGGATAAATCAATGAAAGGAAGTTTGTTTATGAATGAATTACAAAATAAAGCTAAAATGGATAAAGAAGCTATAATCAAAAGACTTAGAAGAATAGAAGGACAAGTAAAAGGAATTCAGAAAATGGTAAATGAGGAAAAGTATTGTGTAGATATACTTATACAAATAGCAGCAGTTCGTTCAGCGATAGATAAAGTTGGAGGGATAATACTTGAAAATCATGTAAAGGGATGTGTTAAAAAAACTATAGATAATTCAAGTGAAGAAGAAAAAGACAAAGTAATTGATGAACTTATAAAAACTATGCTTAAATTTATGAAGTAGGTGATAAGTGTGAGACAAACAGGTGTAGTTGTAGATAAAAATGAGAATATGGCTATATTAAAAATTCAGAGACATTCTGCGTGTGCAAGTTGTGGAGCATGTGGAATGGGAAGTGGAGAAAGTAAAGATATAACAATAGAAGCTTTAAACAAAGCAGATGCTAATATTGGAGATTTTGTTGAAGTAGATATTAATGCACCTAATGTTTTAAAAGCTGCTATTATAGCTTATGTAATACCTTTATTTATGCTTCTTGTGGGGATTATTGTAAGTGATAAAATTCTTAAATTTATAAACTATAATAAAAATATAGAAACTATGAGTGCTATTATAGGATTTGGCTTTATGGTTATGGCTTTTGTGATAATAAAAGTATATGAACCAAGACTTAAAAAGAGTGAAGAATATATTCCTATTATAACTAATGTTATAAATCAAAAATAATAAAATGCTGCTATATTTTACTAGCAGCATTTTGTATTTTTCTTTTTTTAATAACTTTAGCAGTTGAAGATACAAGTATTATACCCATGGCAATAGCTCCTGCTACAAATATTGTATCACTGCCGATTTTGGCAGCTTTATAGAAATTATTATTTATAATGTTTAACATTGTTAAGTACATTCCATAACCTGGAACTAAAGGTACTATTCCAGGAATAATAAATACTGTAACGGGTTTCTTATCAATTCTTGCGAATATTTCTCCTAAAATTCCTATTACTGTTGCACTTATAAAATTTGATAGAGGAGCAGAAGATGTAATATTACTCATATAAATATATAAAGTCCAACCTATACTTCCTGTAATACTTGCATAAAAAAGAGATTTTTTAGGTACGTTAAAAATTATTGAAAAACCAATTGTAGCCATGAAAGAATATATAAAATGAAGATATAAAGGCAATTATAAAACACCTCCAAACACATTTATCCATAATTTGAATATAATACCTATTCCTACAGCTATACATATAGCTATAAAAATTGCTTCAAATATTTTTGCAATTCCAGCAATTAAATCTCCAGATATGAAATCTCTGAGACCATTAGTTAAAGATACTCCAGGAACTAATGGCATTATAGAGCCGACTATTATCATATCAAGACTTTTTCCAAATCCTATTTTAGTAAACAATATAGCGAGAAATCCTATTATTGAAGATGAAGTGATTGTTGCTAAAAATTGAGTTTCGCCAATCTCTCCTATTTTATCTCCAGCAGTTATAGAAATAATAGATATTATAAAAGCTGCAATAAAATCGAATAATTTTCCTCCAAACATTAAAGAAAAAAATCCAGCAGTAATACCTGTGCAAAATACTCTAGTTAATAATTTATATTTATTTGCTTTATCTATTTTTTTTAGTTTAATTAGAGCATCTTTTAAAGATATTTCGGAAGTTACAAATTCTCTTGAAAAATCATTTACTTGAGAAACTTTATTTAAGTCTATACTTCTAAATTTTACTCTTTTTATAAAACTTATGCCATCCATTCTGTCGTCTGATACAAATATTCCCGTAGGAGTTACAAATGAATTAACATGTTTTATGTTTTTTGATTTGCATATTCTACTGATTGTATCTTCAACTCTATATATTTCTGCTCCATTTTTAAGCATTATTTCACCAGCATAGAGAGCAATTCTAAGTATTCCTTTTTTTTCGGATAATGTCATAAAAAACACCTCCTTATATTTGAGTACTAAGAAATTATATCAGAAATTATTTGAATATGTGTAAAAAATTAAAAAGTTATTAATAAAAAAATATAAAGTAATATTGGTGATAAAATTAGTAATATATTATAGAGAGAAGTAAATTTATAAAAGGGAGGAAAGAATATGGATTTTAGTAATTTGATGAATGTAGATAAGGATGTATATGAAGCGCTTAAAAGAGAAATTGAAAGACAAAATACAAATATAGAACTTATTGCGTCTGAAAATTTTGTATCTCTTGCAGTGATGGAAGCCATGGGAAGTCATCTTACAAATAAGTATGCAGAAGGATATTCAGGTAAAAGATATTATGGTGGTTGTGAAAATATAGATGTGATTGAAAATTTAGCAATAGAAAGACTTAAAAAAATATTTAAAGCAGAACATGCAAATGTACAACCACATTCAGGGGCAAATGCTAATTTAGGAGTTTATTTTGCAGTTTTAAATCCAGGGGATAAAGTAATGGGGATGAATTTATCTCAAGGAGGACATCTAACACATGGTTCACCTGTAAATATATCTGGAAAATATTTTAGATTTTTTGAATATGGTGTATCTGCTGATGATGGAAGGATAGATTATGAACAGGTTAGAAAAATTGCTCATGAAGTTAAACCTAAACTTATTGTTTCAGGAGCTAGTGCATATCCAAGAGAAATTGATTTTAGAAAATTTAAAGAAATAGCAGATGAAGTTGGAGCAATGCTAATGGTAGATATGGCTCATATAGCTGGACTTGTAGCTTGTGGTCTTCATCAAAATCCATGTGAAGTAGCTGATTTTGTAACTAGTACTACACATAAAACATTAAGAGGTCCAAGAGGTGGATTTATATTATGTAAGAAAAAGTATGCTCAAAAAATAGATAAGGCGATATTTCCAGGAATACAAGGAGGACCACTTGAACATATAATAGCAGCTAAAGCTGTTAGCTTTAAAGAAGCATTAAGTGATGATTTTAAAGTTTATCAAGAGCAAATAATTAAAAATAGTAAAGCTTTAGCTGGGGAATTAATGAGTAGAGGATTTAATTTAGTTACCAATGGAACTGATAATCATTTAATGCTTTTAGATTTAAGGAATAAAAATATAACTGGTAAAGAAGCTGAAAAAAGATTGGATGAAGCTCATATAACTGTTAATAAAAACGCAATACCATTTGATCCTGAAAGTCCTTTTGTAACTAGTGGAGTAAGAATAGGTACTCCAGCTGTTACAACGAGAGGTATGAAAGAAAAAGAAATGAAAGTAATAGCAGAAGTTATAGATTTAGTTATAAGTAAAGGAGAAATTGAAAAAGCAGGAAATATTGTAAAAGAGCTTACATATCAGTTTCCTTTGTATTAAGAGAAATTAATTATAGATTAAGGTCGTTATTTTTAGTATCGATTTGTAAAAAACAACATGATACTAGAAAATAGCGACTTTTTTGCATGAATTTGTAAATATAAACCAAATGATGTATAATGTTTGAGAGGGCGAATTGAATTATATATGAATTTAATGATAAAAATGTTAAAAGAGGAGTATGGTTATGGCTAATAAAGTATTAAAAAAAAGTTATTATAGTTTTTTTATTCCGAAAGATGATGGAACTTATTTAGTATTTAATTCTTTAACAGGAGCAATTATATCGATTCATTCTGAAACCAATATATTAAAATTAAAAAAAATTATAAATCAAGATGAAATTGATTATGATATTGACGATGAAATGATTAACTTTTTTTATAAGAGAGGGATACTTGTAGATTTAAAAAAAGATGAATATGAATTTGTGAAATATTGTTATGAACGAGATATAGTGAGAAATACGACTTTGGTTTTAACTCTTATAGTAACACGTCAATGTAATTTAAGATGTATATATTGTTATGAAGAACATGAGGACAAGCCGATGACGGAAGAAGTTTATGATGCTTTATTGAATTTTATTAAGAATTCTCTTCAAAGTAAACGATATTCAACTGTTGCAATTTCTCTTTTTGGAGGAGAACCTTTTGTTGAATATAATAAGATATCAAGCTTTCTTGAAAAAGTGAAATATATATGTGAAAAAAATAATTCTATTTTACATGTAAGTGCTACAACAAATGGTGCATTAATATTTCCTAAAAGATTTGAAAAATTGATATCTTTGAATTGCAAATATTATCAAATTACAATTGATGGGTTTAAAGATACTCATGATAAATATAGAATAAGTGCTGATAGAAAGGGAAGTTGGAATAGGATTATTGAAAATCTTAAATATATGGCCAGTACAGATTATGATTTTAAAGTAACAATAAGAACTAATTTTAATAAAGAAGTATTTGCAAGGGCAAAAGAGTTTTATGAATTTATTAAAAATACATTTGATGATAGATTTAGTGTATATTTTGAAGGTATAAAAAAACTCGGTGGTAAAAATGATGATAAACTTAATATACTTGAAAGTGAAGAAGTTTCAAATTCTACAATTAATATAGCTAAAATTATTAAAGAGTTGAATATAAAAAATGATGTAGTAGACATGATGACTAGACCATTTAGTAGGGTTTGTTATGCTACAAAACATAATAATTTCGTAATTGATTACGATGGAACTGTTCTTAAATGCACTTTAGCTTTAGATGATGAGTTAAATAGAATTGGTTTTATTACTAAGGATGGATTTATGAAAATTGATGAAGAAAAACATGCTAATTGGGTAGGGAAAAAAACAGAACTTAATGATGAATGCAAGAAATGTAAAATTTTACCTATATGTTATGGTGGTAGGTGTGTTAATGGTAGAGTTCATGGGGAAAAATATGAATGTAATGCTAAATTTCATGAAAAAGAAATAGAACAGTTAATAATTCAGTATGTGTAATTTGTAAATTTTAAAACATAGGAAAGAGAAAGGAGGTGAATTATGAAAATTTTGCGTGAAGGATTGAGAGTAGAAGGTGAGTTAAATACTGGTACAGGTTGTGGTTGTGGCTGTACAAATGGTATAGGTTGTGGTTGTCCAGGATATCCTGCACCAAACAATACAGGTTGTACAAATGGTGTTGGTTGTGGCTGTGGTTGTTCTTCAGAACAACCAACTGCTGGAACTTATTGTTATGGAGGAGCAGGTTGTGGTTGTGGTTGTGAATAGTAAAATTGATTAAATTATTGTAAAGTTAATACTTCAACTTTTATTAAATTTAATAAAAGTTGAAGTATTATTTTTGAAATATATTTGAGCGAAAAATATTTTGAGGAATAAAGGGAGTAATTATGAAAATTATAAAGCATTTAAAAAATAATTTATATTTTTTGAAATATGTAATGGATTTTAGTAAATCATACGTAATTGGTCAAGCTGTTGTGGCGTTAATTGATGGAATATCACCTCTTATTCATATAATTTTACCTAAATTTATTATAGACGAGTTAATAAAGGGAAATGATTTTAAAAAAATTATTATATATGTATTGATTTATATATTATTACAACTTATGGTTTCGTTGATATCTTCATTTATTAAAGAAAGATATATAAATATAAATGGGCATTTGTATGCAATGCATTTTTTACTTACTATAAATAAAAAAATAGTGAGTTTGGATATGGCACAGTTAGATTTACCAGATACTCATCAAAAAATTGCTCTTGCAAAAGACATAGTGCATAAAGGAATAGGAATGAATTTAATTAATAGTTTTTTTAATTGTATTACAAGTATTGTGGTTATTATATCAACATCATTAATTGTAATTACAGCAGATAGTAGGCTTTTATTTGTGATAGTTATTTTTTCGTTGTTATCTATATTTCTTAATATTAAAAATGAGAATTGGATTCTTAATCAAAGAGAAGAAAATATTTATTTAACTAGAGTGTTAAATTATTATATTGGAATTATGGGGAATAAAACTCATGCTAAAGAAATGCGTATGTTTGGTTTTTCAAATTGGTTGATGAATAAATACTATAAAACTTTAAAGAGTTTAAAAGTAAGACTTAAAAAACTGTATTCTAGAAGTTTGTCTATAAAAATTATAAATATTTTTTTTGAAAATATTAAAACTAATGGTATTTATTTATTTTTAGCTTGGAAAACTTTTAAGCATGAAATTACTATAGGTGGTTTTACTCAATATTTTAATGCTACATCACAATTATCAAATGCAATATTAAATTTTATGAGTTTTTTTACAAAACTAACTATAAATGGAAAATACATAGATTCTTATAGAAGTTTTATGGAATTAGAAAGTAATATTGAGAATGATAATATATCTTTATGTTTTGATAAGGTAAAACTTAATAAGATACAAAAAATTAGACTTGAAAATGTTAGCTTTGCATATCCAAATTCAAAATTAAATATTTTAGAAAATGTGAACTTTACTTTTGAATCTGGAAAAATTTATGTAATTGTTGGTGAAAATGGTGCTGGAAAAACTACATTAATAAATTTAATTGCAAGATTATATGAACCTTCTAAAGGGAATATATATCTTAATGATATTCCAATAAATAAAATAAATTATAAGGAATATAGAAACAATTTTAGTATTGTTTTTCAGGATTTTAAATATTTTTCTTTTACAGTTGCAGAGAATGTAGCACTAGATAAATATAAGGAAAATTCAAAAGAAATTGATGAAAAAATTATATCTGCTTTAGATAAAGCTAAAATATGGAATAAAGTTAATTCTTTACCAAATGGAATAAATACTAATTTAGATAAGATATTTTATGAAGATGGTGTAATTTTATCAGGTGGAGAAAATCAAAAGATTGCTTTAGCTAGGGCTTTATTTAGAGATTCAGAAATAATTATACTTGATGAACCATCTTCTGCACTTGATCCTATAGCAGAAGATGAATTGTTGAGCAGTTTTAAAGAAATTGCTTCGGATAAAATGGTTATTTATATCTCGCATAGATTAACTTGTGCTAATATTGCTGATCAAATTATTTTTATAAAAAATAATACAATACATGAAACGGGTTCTCATCAAGAACTTATGGATAAAAATGGAGATTATGCACGATATTATAAAACTCAAGCAAAACATTATGTTTCACATCAAGCTAGCACATCAGCATAATTAGTGATTTGATTAGGGTTATAATAAACTGGAATTATGTTTACAATGTTTAAAAGAATTTTATAAAATAAAGTTGGGTAGATTTATCCGACTTTATTTTTTTAAAAAAATTAGGGGGGCGATATATGAAAACTAAAGATTATTTAAAATTGATGCAAAAAATTTTGCATCATATAGATGATGGAATTCATGTTATAGATAAAGATGGAAATACTATAATTTATAACAAATCCATGGCAGATCTTGAAGGAATGAATGAAAAAGATGTTTTAAATAAAAAACTGTTAGATATATTTGAAAGTTTAGATAAAGAAAGTAGTACACTTTTAAGAGTTTTAGAAAGTGGAGAAATTATAGAAAATAAAAAACAAACTTATTTAAATAAGTATGGGAAAGAAATTACAACTATAAATACTACAATACCAATATTAAATAAGGGTGAAATATTAGGAGCAATTGAAATATCGAAAAATATAACTAAGATAAAAGAACTTTCAGATACTATACTAAAGCTTCATAGGGAAAAATTATCACCTAAGCAGACAATGAAAAATAAATTAAAAAAGTATACATTTGATAATATTGTTGGAAAGAGTGATAATCTTAAAAAAGCCATAGCTCTTGCAAGAAAAGCATGTAAAACGCCTGCATCAGTTCTTATTTATGGAGAAACTGGAACTGGAAAAGAATTATTTAGCCAAAGTATTCATTATGGAAGTGATAGAAAAGATAAACCATTTATAGCACAAAACTGTGCTGCACTTCCAGAAAGTCTTCTTGAGGGAATTTTATTTGGAACATCAAAAGGAGGTTTTACAGGGGCTGTGGATAGGGCTGGATTATTTGAACAGGCAAATGGAGGAACGCTTTTATTAGATGAAATAAATTCGATGCCAATAACTCTTCAAGCGAAACTTTTAAGAGTACTTCAAGAAGGCTATGTAAGACGAGTAGGGGGAATTAAGGATATTCCAGTAGATGTTAGGATAATAGCAACAACAAATGAAGAACCTTTAAAACTTTTACAAGAGAATAAATTTAGAAAAGATTTATATTATAGGTTAAATGTAATATCGATAAACATACCACCTCTTAGAAAAAGAAAAGAAGATATATTAATTCTTGCACAACATTTTATTGAGAAATATAATGAAATATTGAATAAAAATGTTTGGATGTTGTCTGAAAAATCAAAAGAAATATTATTAAATTATAATTGGTTTGGAAATATAAGAGAGTTGGAAAATGTTATATATTCTGCTATGAGTATGATAGATGATGAACATGTTTTATCTCATAATTATTTAAATATAAATTGTAATGGTGAAATTGATGATGAAAATATAGAAATATCAGAAAATTTCAGTTTGAGTGAAACTTTGAAAAATATAGAAATAAAATTCATTAAAAAAGCTCTGTATAACAACGAGAAAAACGTAACTAGAGCAGCAAAACAGCTTGGAATTAAAAGACAAACTCTTCAACATAAAATGAAAAAGTACAATATAAAGTAATTGAAAAGCAAAAATATTTGCGCATACATGCAAATATTTTTGCTTTTTTTAACTTGGAATAAAAAATAAACATTTTATATAAAAGATTATTTTTAAATTTAATAATCAAATAAGTAAGTAAAAATAAATATTTGTTTTTACTTAGAAAAAAATGTATTTGTAAAGTTGAAAATTGGTATAGATATTGCTTGTGTAAATTATAAAAAAATAACTAAATTAAGGGGGGTTGATGATGGAGAATATTAAAATTGGAATTTGGGGATTTGGAGCCATGGGAAGTGGAATGGCTAACATGCTTTTAAATAAAAAGGGAGTAGAAATAGTAGCTATTTGTGATAGAAATAAAGCTAGAGTTGGAAAAGATATGTATGAAGTGTTAGGTTTAGAAAGAGGGGATAGAGAAGAAGTAATTATAAAATCAAATCCAGAAGAAGTTTTTACGGAAAAGTGTGCAGATGTGGTTTTACTCGCTACGGACTCTTTTACTAAAGGAGCTTTTGAAAAAATAAAATTTATTCTTGAAAGAAAAATGAATGTAATTTCAACTGCAGAAGAAATGGCATATCCATATGCACAAGAAGCAGAGCTTGCTAAAAAAATAGATGAAATAGCAAAAGAAAATGGAGTTTCAGTACTTGGAACAGGAATTAATCCGGGGTTTGTACTTGATTTGCTAATACTTGCATTAACTGGAACTTGCGAAAATGTAGAACATATTAAAGCTGTAAGAGTAAACGATTTATCTCCATTTGGTCATGCTGTTATGGTGGAACAAGGTGTTGGAGTTACAGTTGATGAGTTTAATAAAGGTGTAGAAGATGGTTCTATTGCTGGTCATGTAGGATTTCCTGAGTCAATAAAAATGATTACAGATGGAATAGGATGGGATTTAGAAAAAGTAGAACAAACTAGAGAAGCAATAGTATCAAATGTGTATAGAGAAAGTAAGTATGCTAAAGTGGAAGCTGGAAATGTTGCAGGGTGTCGTCAATGTGGATATGGATATGTAAACGGGGAAGTTAAAATTGAAATGGAACATCCACAACAGATACTTCCTCATCTTGAAGGTGTAGATACTGGAGATTACATATGGATTAAAGGAAATCCAAATATAACACTTCAAATAAAACCTGAAATTCCAGGAGGAATAGGAACTATAGCTATGTGTGTAAATAGTATTCCTCATGTTATAAATGCAAGACCAGGACTTAAAACTATGCTTGATATTCCAGTTCCAAGAGCTATTATGGGAGATATGAGAGATTTGATTGAAATAAGAGAATGTGAATGTTGTTGTGACTAGGAGGGGTTTTAATGGACGCAAAAAAGGGAGATTGGGTTTTAATCCATAATATTGTATTAAATCCAAAAGAAAGAGCTCCGCAAGTTCCTGATGATACAAAAGAAGTTCCACTTGAAATGTGGGTAAAGGGATTTATAAATCATGATGCTTTGATAGATAGTGAAGTTGAAATCACAACTATGACAGGGAGAATAGTAAGGGGAAGACTTATAGATGTAAATCCGTATTATAAGCATAATTACGGAAAATGTGTACCAGAACTTTTAAAAATAGGTCTTCAATTAAGAGAGATTGTATTTGGAGGTGAAGACCGTGAGTGAAGATATAAGTTACTTGGGAGTAATGTCTAGAAAAAATGAAATAATGAAAAATGCAGTAGGTATAGATTATGAAAAATTTGAATCGGGATCAATTGCTTTTGACTACGAAAAGATGATGAGAGAAACAGGATATACACTAGATGAGATGCAAAAAATTCAAAGAGATGTATCTGTTGGAAATACACCTATAATTGAACTTAAAAATTTAACTAAACTTGCTAGAAGATTATCTCCAAAAGGAAAAGGTGCAAGAATATTTATTAAAGATGAAGCATCTAATCCATCGGGGAGTTTTAAGGCAAGACGTGCTGCAAATGCTGTATATCATGCTAAAAAATTAGGTTATAAAGGAGTAATTGCTGCAACAAGTGGCAATTATGGTGCAGCTGTTGCATCTCAAGCTGCTATGCATGGGCTTAAATGTATAATTGTTCAAGAATGTTATGATAGTAAAGGCAAAGGCCAGCCAGAAATTATAGAAAAGGCTAGAAAATGTGAATCGTATGGTGCTGAAGTTGTTCAACTTACAGTTGGTCCTGAGCTTTTTTATATATTTTTAAGATTGCTTGAAGAAACAGGATATTTTAATGCATCACTTTATACTCCTTTTGGAATTGCTGGGGTTGAGGTGCTTGGATATGAAATTGCTATGCAGTTTAGGGAAAAGGAAGGAAGAGATCCTGATGTTGTAGTTTGTACAAATGCAGGGGGAGGAAATTTAACAGGTACAGCAAGAGGACTTATAAAAGCTGGAGCAATTAATACTAAAGTGGTTGGAGCAAGTGTTAATTTAAAAGGACTTCACATGGCTTCGGATATTCAGTTTAACAAGAAATCGTTTACAACGGGTCATACTGGATTTGGAATACCATTTTGTACTTGGCCAGATAGATCTGATGTTCCAAGATCAGCTGCAAGACCTTTGAGATATATGGATAGGTATGTAACGGTAAATCAAGGAGAGGTGTTTTATATAACTGAAGCTTTAGCACAGCTTGAAGGTCTTGAAAGAGGACCTGCTGGAAATACATCACTTGCTGCTGGTTTTGCACTTGCACAGGAACTTGATGAAAATAAGATAATTGTTGTTCAAGAAACTGAATATACAGGAGCGGGAAAACATATTCAGCCGCAACTTACATTTGCAAGAGAAAATGGAATTGAAATAAAATTTGGTAATCCAGAAGATGAAATACCAGGCAAAAATATAATATTGCCAGAGCATCCGTCTCTTATAAAAGCGAGAGATATTGATTTAAACAATATCAAAAAATCTTATATTAAAAATTGTGTAGAAAAAACAAAAGTAACTAATATAAATTATGAAGATTTAGAATTTTTAATTAAAGATACTAAATCAAATGAGGAGTTTGTAAAAGAAGTATTAAATGATCTTAATGTTAAATATGTACAACAAAATTTGGGGGTGTAAATTTTGAAAAGAGCAGATGATTTTAATGAAAGAAGGAAGCATTTAGCTAATTTATCAGATAAGGAACTTTACAATAGATTTTGGGAGCTTGCTGAAAAAATTGTAGAACCAATGTTAGAAATTGCTAAAACTCATACAACACCATCAATAGAGCGTTCTATTTTGCTTAGAATGGGCTTTTCAAGTTTAGAAGCAAAGCCTCTAGTTGAAGGTGCAATAGACAGAGGATTGATAAGCAAAGGAGTAGGTCATATTGTTTATAGGATTTCTAAAGATAAGAATATTCCTATAAGACAAGCAGGGCTTGAAATGATAGAAGGTAAACATTGGGATTATGCGGTAGAAGTATTTAAAAGAGAAAATGCTGATATGACGGTATAAAAAGCTAAGGGGGGAAAGAAAAATGGAAAAATTAAATCCAAACGAAAAGCTAGACATAAGAAATATACTTAATAATTTAGAAAATTATAGACCTAAAAGAAGGGGCTGGACTTGGAGAGAAAGTCAGGAAATTGAAATGGGTGGACATAAGTATTCAGATTGTTCTACACCACTTAAAAATTCTGTGGGTATTCCTGCTGCTGTTCAGTATTTTGAAAATTTAGATCCTCAACCTAAAGAAACAATTACTACAGAAATTGCTTCAGGTAGATTTGAAGATGATATTAGAAGAATGAGAATGGCTGCATGGCATGGTGCGGATCATATAATGGTTATTAGAACTGCAGGACAATCTCATTATGATGGACTTATAGAAGGAACTCCTCAAGGTATAGGAGGTATTCCTGTAACAAGAAAACAAGTTAGAGCTCAAAGAAAGGCATTAGATCTTATAGAAGAAGAGGTAGGAAGACCAATAAATTACCATTCGTATGTATCTGGAGTAGCTGGTCCAGATATAGCTGTAATGTTTGCAGAGGAAGGAGTAAATGGAGCTCATCAAGATCCTCAGTATAATGTTTTATATAGGAATATAAATATGGTAAGATCTTTTGTTGATGCAGCAGAATCTAAAAAGATTATGGTATGGGCAGAAATTGCTCAAATAGATGGTGCTCATAATGCAAATGCAACTGCAAGAGATGCGTGGAAAGTTATGCCAGAACTTATGGTTCAACACGCTATAAATTCTATTTTTTCGTATAAGGTTGGTATGAAAAAAGAAAACATTTGTCTTTCAACTGTGCCGCCTTCAGCCTCACCTGTACCTTGTATAAAATATGATCTTCCGTATGCTGTTGCACTTAGAGATTTATTTGATGAATATAAAATGAGAGCACAACAAAATACAAAATATATAACATCTTCATCAAGAGAAGCTACGGTAACTCATGTTATGAACATGATGATTTCAAAGTTAACAAGAGCTGATATTCAATCAACTATTACTCCTGATGAAGGAAGAAATGTGCCATGGCATATGTATAATATAGAGGCTTGTGATACAGCTAAGCAGACATTAGTAGGACTTGACGGATTACTTGAAATGGTTGAACTTAAAAAAGAGGGCTATTTACCTGAGAAAGTCAGAGAATTAAAAGAAAGAGCAGTTCTTTACATGGAAGAGATACTTGAAGTAGGGGGATATTTTGAAGCGGTTGAGCAGGGATTTTTTGTAGATTCAGGTATGTATCCTGAGAGAAATGGAGATGGTATAGTAAGGAAAATAAATGGAGGCATAGGTGCAGGCACTGTGTTTGAAAGAGATGAAGATTATATGGCACCTGTAACTGCTCATTATGGATATAATAATGTTGCTCAATATGATGAAAATGCAGTCAATAATCCATCGAGTTTAATTGGAGGTTCTACATTTGAAAAACCAGAAAAAATAGTTTATATAGATGAATTGGATGAAAATGATAATGTATATATGCGTTTAGATGAAAATGAAAAGTATAGAAATTCGAATTTTATTAAGCCCGAGGTAGAATGGCTTGCTGATGGAACTGTACAAGTTGAGTTGTTTTTACCGACTAGTAAGAGAGTAGCTGAATTTGCAGCTATAGAATTCGCTAAAAAAATGAATCTTAAAGATCCTGAAGTTATACATCTTGAAATTATGCATCCATCAGAAGGAACAAGAGTACAATTAAAAGGTAAACTAGATGTTGATGTGGATATAAGTAAATTAAAGATACCTCCAGAGCCTGAAATAATGAGTGATGAAGAACTTTGGGAAGAAATAGAGAAAAGACCTATGAAGGTTGTAGCAGCAACAGTTGGAGAAGATGAACATTCAGTAGGACTTCGTGAAGTTATAGATATTAAGCATGGAGGTATAGAAAAATGGGGTATAGAAGTTGAATATCTTGGAACATCTTGTCCAGTGGAAAAGCTTGTAGATGCAGCTATAGAGTTAAATGCTGATGCTATACTTGCATCAACTATAATAAGTCACGATGACATTCATTATAAAAATATGAGAAAATTACATGAATACGCTGTGGAAAAAGGAATAAGAGATAAAATAATAATAGCTTGTGGAGGAACACAAGTGACACCAGAAATCGCAGTAAAACAAGGTGTTGATGCAGGTTTTGGTAGAGGAAGTAAGGGGATTCATGTAGCTACATTTTTAGTGAATAAAAGAAGAGAAATGATGGCTAAGGCAAATAGTTAAGGTTTTTTAGGCACTTTGAAAGAAGGGATATATTTGAAAGTAGATGTTTTAGTAGCTGAAATAGGGAGTACAACTACTGTTGTAAATGCTTTTGATAATATAAATACATCTAATCCTAAATTTGTAGGACAGGGTCAAGCTCCAACATCAGTTCTTGAAGGTGATGTAAGAATTGGGCTAAACGGAGCAATTAAAAATTTGGCTAAAAATTTAGGTGAAGATAGAATAGAATATGAAGAAATGCTTGCAACTTCAAGTGCTGCTGGTGGACTAAAAATGACTGTTCATGGTCTTGTGTATGATATGACAGCAAGGGCAGCTAAAGAAGCAGCACTTGGAGCAGGAGCAATTATTCACAAAGTAACAGCAGGAAGGTTGAGAAAAACAGATATTAAGAATATTAAGGAAATACAGCCAAATATAATATTAATAGCAGGTGGAGTAGATTATGGAGAAAGAGATACAGCGCTTTACAATGCAGAACTTATTGCCAATATGAATTTAAATATACCTATTATTTATGCGGGAAATATAGAAAATAGAGAAGAAATGAAACTAATATTTGAAAATAGTAATAGTAAGTTATATATAGTGGATAATGTATATCCTAAAATAGACAAATTAAACATAGAGCCAACTAGAAAAGTAATACAAGATGCTTTTGAAGATCATATAATTCATGCACCTGGAATGGAACATGTAAGAGATGTTGTAAATGGACCAATTATATCAACACCAGGAGCTGTAATGGAGAGTACAAAATTATTATATGAAGAGTTAGGCGATTTGATAGTACTTGATGTAGGTGGAGCGACAACAGATTTACATTCTGTAACAGTGGGAAGTGAAAAAATAAATAGAATACTTATAAGTCCAGAACCTTTAGCTAAAAGAACTGTAGAAGGGGATTTAGGTGTATATGTAAATATGAAAAATATTGTTGATTTAATAGGGAAAGATAACTTAGCCAAGGAGCTTGATGTAGATATAGACTATTTAATAGAAAATCATCTTCCTATTCCTAAAACAGATATTCAAATAAAATTTGTCGAAAGACTTACTAAAGAAGCTGTATTAAAAGCTATTGAGAGACATGCGGGAAGAATAAGAAATTTATATGGAACTGGTGGTAAAACAGCAATAGCAGAAGGTAAAGATCTTACAGAAATTAAATATATAATAGGAACTGGTGGAGCTTTAACTAGACTTCCAAATAGAATTGAGATTATGAAAGAAATATCAAAATCAAATCCAACTAAAACATTATTATTTCCGACAGAAGAAGCAAAAATACTTGTTGATAATGATTATATTATGGCATCGCTTGGAGTATTATCAAAAAAATATCCTCAAGCAGCACTTATTCTAATTAAAAAAAGTTTGGGTATACAGGAGTGATATAATTGTATCCAAGGTTAGAAATAGATATAAATAAATTGAAGCATAATGCTAGCGTGCTTTCTAAGAAATGCAAAGAAAAAGGAATAGAGACTGCGGTTGTTACTAAAGTATATTGTGCTTTTCCTGAAGTTGTAAAATATTTAAAGGATAGTGGAATAAAATATATAGCTGATTCAAGAATTAAAAATTTAAAAAAATTGAGAGATATAAATATATCTAAAATATTAATTAGAATACCGATGATTACAGAAGTTGAAGAAGTAGTAAAATATGCTGATATAAGTTTGAATTCAGAATTTGAAGTTATAAAAAAACTAGATGAAAAGGCTAGAATATTAAATGAAAAACATAAAATAGCTTTAATGGTAGATTTAGGGGATTTGAGAGAAGGATATTTTAAAGAAGAAGAACTATTTAAAGTTGTAGAGAAAGTTTTAAAGTTGAAAAATATAGAGTTAATAGGACTTGGAACTAATTTAACATGTTATGGAGCTGTGATACCGTCTAAGGAAAATTTAGGAAGGTTATGTTCTTTAGCTAAAGAAATAGAGAATAAATTTAATATAAAGTTAAGTTTTATATCAGGAGGAAATTCGAGTTCTCTACATTTATTAGATAAAGGTGAAATGCCAGAAAAGGTTACTAATTTAAGGTTAGGAGAAGCGATAGCACTTGGTAGAGAAACTGCTTTTGGAGAAGTTATAGAGGGGACATATCAAGATGTGTTTAAGTTAGTATGTGAGATAATAGAATTAAAGGAAAAACCATCTATTCCAATAGGAGAAATAGGAGTAGATGCATTTGGGAATAAACCTTATTATGAAGATAGAGGAATAAGAAAAAGAGCAATAGTAGGGATAGGAAAGCAGGATATAAATGTAGATGGAGTAATACCTATGGATACAAAAATTGATATATTAGGAGCAAGTTCGGACCATTTAATATTAGATGTTACTGATAGTGACAAAGAATATAAAGTTGGAGATAAAATAGAGTTTAATCTTGAGTATGGAGGATTAATGGCAGCATCAACTAGTGAATATGTAGCTAAAGTATTTAAATATGGAGATGAAAAAGAATTAGCTTATAATGTATAAATTTATGATAGTCAACCTAAATATAGGTTGGCTATTTGGTTTTTGACCATAAATTGTTATAATTAATGTTATAACTACTAACTTGGAGATGATAGAATGATATATCTTCTGAAAAATTTAATAAATAATTCTGGATATGTTATTTTGATTGCTTTTTTGATTTCTAAAATAAAAAGTTTTAAAAAGATAATACAAAAAGATGAATTTCAACTTAGAGATTTAATTATACTGTCTTTAATATTTGGAGTATTTGGTATTTTAGGAACATATATAGGTACTGATGTTAGAGGAGCTATAGCAAATACTAGAATAATAGGTATTATGGCTGGAGGTATACTTTGTGGTCCTTTGGTTGGTATACTTTCTGGAATAATAGCAGGATTTCATAGGTATTTAATTGATATAGGAGGAATAACTTCTATTCCTTGTTTTGTAAGTACGGTAATAGGAGGTTATATTTCTGGAATAATATATGAAAAAGCACCTAAAAAAAACAAATGGATATATGGAATGATAGGTGGAATATTAGTTGAAAGTTTAAGTATGCTGTTAATACTTATATTATCAAAACCTTTTGAAGATGCTTTTTTAATAGTAAAGGAAATTTATGTACCTATGACCTTGGTAAATGGTATAGGAATAGGTATTGTAATTTTAATTATAGAAAATATCTTTGAAGAAAAAGAAGAAATAGCGGGAAGACAAGCTAAGCTTGCTCTTGAAATAGCTAATAAAACTCTTCCTTATTTTAGAAATATAAATAATGATTCGTTAAAAAAAGTATGTAAAGTTATTAAAGATTCAGTTGGAGTAGATGCTGTTGCTATAACTGATAAAAAATATATATTAGCTCATGTAGGATTGGGAGAAGATCATCATGTAGAAGGGGAAAAAGTTTTAACAGAATCTACGGAAAAAGTAATAAATACTGGTGATATTTTAATTTTAAAATCTCAAAAGGAAATAAATTGTCCTAATCCTAATTGTCCTTTAAAATCTGCAATAATTGTTCCTTTAAAAGATAGGGATGAAATAGTAGGAGTATTAAAAATTTATTATGGAAAAGAAGATTCAATAACATTTAGAGATGAAACTTTAGCTATAGGACTTTCTCATATAATATCTACTCAACTTGAGATAGGAAAATTAGAAAGAATAAGAGAAATGGCTAATAAAGCAGAAATAAAAGCTCTTCAAGCTCAGATAAATCCTCATTTTTTATTTAATGCGTTAAATACAATAGTATCATTTGTTAGAATAAATCCGAATAAAGCGAGAGAACTTATAATTAATCTTTCAACTTATTTAAGACATAACTTGGAAAGTGGAGAAGATTTTATAGATATAAATAAAGAGATTAATCAAGTAAAAGCATATGTTGAAATAGAAAAAGCTAGATTTGGAGATAAACTAAATGTTATTTACGATATACAAGAAGATGTAAATGTAAAAATACCTAATTTGATAATACAACCTTTAGTAGAAAATTCAATAAAACATGGTATATTAGAAGGAGAAGGAAAAGGAACAGTAAAAATAAAAGTAGAGAAAATAAAGAATAATAAGGTGAAAATATCTATAGAGGATGATGGTATAGGTATAAGTGAGGATATAATAAGAGATATTTATAAGGGGAGTATTAGTGAAAATAAAATAGGACTTTTTAATATTCATAGTAGATTAAAATTAATATATGGAAAAGGAGTTAATATAGAAAGATTGGAAAAAGGAACTAAAATTAGTTTTATAGTAAGTTAGGAGTGTTGAGTGGTGAATTGTATAATAGTAGATGATGAATATCCTTCTAAAGAAGAACTTAAGTATTTTATAAAGAATTTTAGTGATATTAATATATTAAAAGAATTTGATAATGGGGTAGATGCTTTAAAATATATAGAAGATAATAAAGTAGATATTATTTTTTTAGATATAAATATGCCTAATTTAGATGGAATGTCTCTTGGAAGAATAATAAGCAAATTTGAATATAAACCAAAAATAATTTTTATAACGGCGTATAAGGAATATGCTATAGAAGCTTTTGAAATAGAGGCTTTTGATTATATTTTAAAACCTTATTCTGAAGATAGAATAGTAACTATCTTAAAGAAACTCGAAAAAATTGAGTTTGATAGAGATAAAAAATGTAAATTTGATAGGATAACTTTATGGAAAGGTGAAAAAATGATAGTAGTGAATATAGAAGATATTTATTATTGTATGGCAAGTGAGAGGGAAACGTTGGTTTATACTAAAGATGAAGAATACGTAGTTAACATGAGTATTTCAGATTTTTTAAATAAGTTACCTAAAGATAAATTTTTTAGAAGTCATAGGTCATACGTTTTAAATATAGATAAAATAAAAGAAATAATACCTTGGTTTAATAATACTTATAATATAAAATTGAAAGATTTAGATGTTGAAATTCCAGTGAGCAGAAAAAATATAAAAAAATTTAAGCACATAATGGGCATATAGATGCATTTTATGTGTTTTTTTTTGCATTTCATGTAAAATATAATTTATTTATTATAAGGTTTAATTATAATTTTAAGTAATATAGTAATTAAAAGTGAAGGAGGTAACGATATGATAACGTTTATTTCAGCTATTATAATTTTAATATTAGGTTATTTTATATATGGTAAGTTTGTTGAAAGTGTATTTGGAATTGATGATTCTAAACCAACACCAGCAGTTGAAATGGAAGATGGCGTTGATTATATACCAATGAGTTGGCCGAGAATTTTTTTGATTCAGTTTTTAAATATCGCAGGACTTGGACCTATATTTGGGGCTGTAGCAGGTGCTTTATGGGGACCAGCTGCATTTTTATGGATTGTGTTTGGGTGTATTTTTGCAGGAGCGACACATGATTTTTTATCAGGATATTTGTCAATGAAGCATAAAGGTACTAGTGCATCTGAAATAGTCGGTATTTATTTAGGAGATTCTATAAAGAAAGTAATGAGAGTATTTACTGTTGTATTATTAATATTAGTTGGGGTTGTATTTGTTACAGGACCAGCGGGATTATTAGCTAATTTAACTAAACCAGATAAAAGTTTTTGGGTTGTAGCAATTATAGTATATTATATATTAGCAACTATATTACCTGTGGATAAACTAATAGGAAAAATATATCCTTTATTTGGAGCGTCATTACTTATAATGGCATTTGGTATAGCTGGAGGATTAGTTGTAAAAGGATATAATATTCCAGAAATTACTTTAAGTAATTTGAATCCAAAAGGAACACCTATATTTCCATTTTTATTTATAACTATTGCATGTGGTGCTATATCAGGGTTTCATGCTACTCAATCACCACTTATGGCAAGATGTGTTAGAAAAGAAAGTGAAGCTAGAAGAATATTTTATGG
The DNA here is from genome assembly GCF_900129915.1 of Tepidibacter thalassicus DSM 15285. GTDB lineage: Bacteria > Bacillota > Clostridia > Peptostreptococcales > Peptostreptococcaceae > Tepidibacter > Tepidibacter thalassicus. The sequence goes on along the minus strand of NZ_FQXH01000008.1, from coordinate 114,432 downwards.
CTCAATGATTGCAGAAGGCATAATAGCTTTAATATGGGCAGCTGCTGCTATGAGTTTCTTTGGAGGAACAGAAGGACTAGCTACAGAACTTGCTAAAGGTGGACCTGCAGTAGTAGTTAATACTATATCAAGTTCATTACTTGGAAAAGTAGGAGGTTTTTTAGCACTTCTTGGAGTTGTTGCATGTCCTATAACATCAGGAGATACTGCGTTTAGAAGTGCAAGACTTACAATTGCAGATTCTATAAATTATAGACAAGATACTTTGATGAAGAGATTTTCTATAGCAATACCTTTATTTGCAGTAGGTATAGCTCTTACATTTATAAATTTCACTGTAATTTGGAGATATTTTTCTTGGGCTAATCAGACATTGGCAATGATGGTTCTTTGGGCAGGTGCAAGTTATTTAGCTAAGGAAGGAAAATTACATTGGATAGCAACAATACCAGCTACATTTATGACTGTGGTTACAACAGCTTATATATTGCAAGCAAAAGAAGGACTTAAATTAGCTTCTAGTATTTCAAATGTAGTAGGGATAGTAGTTGGTATAGCTATATTAGGGTTGTTTTTGTTTAAAGTAAATAAGAATAATAAGAATAAAATAGCTGCTTAGTTAAATTGATAAAAAGCCTATGCAGATGCTGCATAGGCTTTTTGTTGTAAAAATGAATATTAATACAAAATATATGTATATGTTATATATTACAAATTGAATAAAAATATAATTATTTACTTTAAAAAATATATATGTTATAATTCAATTGAGTGCTTTTATGATTTTTTCCTTTCTGTTAAAATCTTGCTCATTCTCAAAAAAACACATTCTAAGTTCAATATTCACAATGATAAATTAAAAATAATAATATATAATTGGTTAATAAACTAAATTTTTATTTTTTACTTAAATCATAAATCGATAGTAATTTTGTTAAAAATATAAATTGAAAATTCTGAACAAAATACAATATATAAAATACAACAAGGAGGTAATATATGGAAAATAAGAAAAAGCAGATTTCTTTACAAAGAGCGAAAGAGTTAAAAAGTAGAATTGAGGATTATATTGAAGCTAGAAAGCACATACCTAAGGGTTTAGAAAAAAAATCTGAATTAGAAGAAAGAAAAAAGAAAATTTTAAGTATATTAGGTGGAACTGAAGAAGATTGGAAAGACTATAAGTGGCAATTAAAAAATAGAGTTACTGATGTAGAAACTTTATCTAAGATAATAAATTTAAGTCAAAAGGAAATAGAACAAATTAAAGAAGTAGGAGAAAAGTTTAGATGGGCTGTATCTCCTTACTATTTAAGTTTAATAGATCCTGATGATAAGTTTGATCCAATAAAGCTTATGTCTATTCCTGCATATGTAGAACTAAAAGATTCGGTAGATGATTTAGATCCTATGGGAGAAGAGTATACTAATCCAGCTGGTAGTATAACTAGAAGATATCCTGATAGACTTATAATAAATGTTACGAATGAATGTGCTATGTATTGTAGACATTGTCAAAGAAGAAGAAATATAGGACAATGTGATGAGGCAAAACCTAGAGCAGTTATTCAAGAGTCTATAGATTATGTAAGAGATAATGAAGAAATAAGAGATGTTTTAATAACAGGTGGAGATCCATTAACTTTACCAGATGATTATTTAGAGTGGATTATAAGTGAGTTGAGAAAAATTCCTCATGTTGACTACATTAGAATAGGTAGTAGAACGTTAGTTACAATGCCTCAGAGAATAACAGATAAACTTTGTAATATGCTTAAGAAATATCATCCTATATTTATAAATACTCATTTTAATCATCCTATGGAGATTACAGAAGAATCAAAAGAAGCTTGTGAAAGACTTGCAAATGCAGGTATACCATTAGGAAATCAAGCTGTTCTTTTAAATGGTATAAATAATGATAAATTTGTTATGAGATGTTTAAATCATGAGCTTTTAAAATGTAGAGTAAGACCTTATTATATTTTCCATGCTAAACATGTTAAAGGAACTACTCATTTTAATACTTCTATTGATGATGGAATTGAAATTATGGAGTATTTAAGAGGCTATACATCAGGGCTTGCTATTCCAACGTATATAGTTAATGCACCTAAAGGAAAAGGAAAGACTCCTATACTTCCGCAGTATTTAATTTCAAGAGGAAAAGATTTTGTAATGATAAGAACTTGGGAAGGTGAAGTTATAAAATATGAAAATCATCCTTCTGTAGATATTAAAAAACTTATAGATGATGAAAGTTGTTTTTAGTAAAATATTTACACTTTGACAAGACTAATATTTTATGATATTATAAAGTTCGTTATTGATACAACTAAATAACGAGTAAGTCGGATAGTCGCGGATACCTTTTTAGGTAGACGAGGAAAGTCCGAGCTCCGTAGAGCAGGGTGCTGGGTAATACCCAGTGGAGGCGACTCCAAGGAAAGTGCAACAGAGATATACCGCCACAATTTATTTGTGGTAAGGGTGGAAAGGTGAGGTAAGAGCTCACCAGCAACTAGGCGACTAGTTGGCTATGTAAACCCCACCTGGAGCAAGACCAAGTAGGGACGTGAAAAGGGGGTTGCTCGCTCCCGTCCCGTTGGTAGGTCGCTTGAGCCTACTGGCAACAGTAGGCCTAGATAGATGACTATCTAAGACAGAACTCGGCTTACAGACTTGCTCGTTTAAACCTGATAAACACTAGCTTAAAGGCTGGTGTTTTTCTAGTTATAGACTGTTTTTGCAATATCTATAGCCGAGTTTATCAATTTCACATGTACTTTGGACAAGCATATTTAATTATAATTTAATGATACTACAAAATATATTTATAGGTCAATGAAAAAAGGACATGATATTCATGCCCTTTAATTAATATTCTACATTGCAGCTAGTAAATCAGAAAGGTGAGAAGTATTCATTTTTGAATAGATAGATAAGGTATCAGCACTTTTATGACCAGTAAACTCCATAATTTTCTGTGATGCAATATTTTTCTTTGCTGCAATAGTACAGAAGGTATGTCTAAAGGTTCTAGCAGTAATTTTAAAATCCTTATTTATACTTGCAAGATTTACATATTTATTAATTACGCTATTAAAGGCAGTCTTCGATAATTGGTTTCCTTGTCTAGATATAAATACATATTCTTTTGTTTTATCAAATGTAGCATTATATAGCTGTAATAATGCATCTACTAATTTAGGATGCATAGGGAGCATGGAATAAGTATTTGTTTTTTCCCTATATATTTTTATCTGTTGGGTTGTAAAATGGATATCACTCCATTTTAGATTTGTAACTTCTGTTCTTCTTGCTCCTAAGTAGCGTAAACATGCAAAAATAGCTATGTCTCTGTATTTATTTCTATCATTTGTGTTTTCAATTACCTTAAATAAATGGTCAAGTTCATGCTCTTCTAAATAATTTGGAACAGATTTATTTTGAGATTTTTTATATTTTAGTTTGCTTGCTGGATTATAGTCAAGAAGTCTATCGTCGTATAAGAAGGAGTAAAAGGAGCGAAGAGAAAACACTCTTCTATCCATTGTGGCAGCTTGTATTTCCTTATGCTCAACTTGCTTTCTCAAGTGAGCTAAATATTGATTCAGGTCGCTTAGACGAAGTTGTTGAATGTATCTTACTCCAGTAAAATTTGATTTTACAAAATTTTTAAATATATTTAAATCAGTTGTATAGCAAACAATAGTTTGTTTTGAATTATTGTTTGCGTATAGATAATTCATAAAGAAGTTAATAGCTTGATTTATAGTAGTTTTTATATTAATGTTATTATTTATCACGATAATTCCTCCAATCTGTTAATAATGTCTTTTATTTTATTTGTTTTTATGGTATAATTTTGTTAATATATTATTATTTGATATTTTTAAAATTACATATTTTGTATATAAGTAAGATATTTACTGGCCAGCCCCTTACAATTTTAGTATAACACCTAAAATTTCATGTAGTGGAGAGTGGGTCTTTTTTTATACAAAAATTGATGAAAACCTTGATTTTATGGGAATAAAAATTTTTATAATTTTCTACTTGACTTTCAATAGTGTAAATATATATATTTGTCTTTTTTTCAATTCATTGATGATTTTATATTATTTATAATTTCTCCAACATTTTGGCATATAGCTTTAGTGAAATTTCTAGAGCTATATGCTTTTTTATTTTAAATACTTGAAGTCAATATAGATAAATTTATATAAAAAGAGTATGTAAATATAATTTATTAATTGACTATGTTAACCATAGTATTAGGGAGGTATTTTATATGGTTTTTATATCAGGCATGAAGATAGTGGCAGCATTTTTGATTATACATTGTGTAGTTTCCCTATTACCACAATATCAAGATAAACATTTAAAAGTGGCCAGAAGAATTTACTATTTAATTTGGATAGGGACTTATATTACTCAAGTTTTTGAATTGTGGGGATATCATGATTCTGTAATGAAAAATATAATAATGTATATTATTATTGCAGTAATCTTTTTTATAATAGCAATAATAATAGATTTCTTTGCAGTAAGAGCTAAGAATATTTGGGATATAATAGATAAAATTAGTGGGATAAAAAGAAAATAAACTTGACATTAACTAGAAAGATTGATTTTAATAATGAAGGATAAATTGGTTTCATAACTTTAAAAATGGTATCTAAAATTTTTATAAACTCATAGTAATTCTCCTTAAAGGCACTCACTAATAAAGTGAGTGTTTTTTTCAAAAAAGACTTGAAATAAAAATAAATAATTCTGTTTAATGTTAGTACCTTAAAGGAACTTAGAAATTAAAGATTATAGAGGGAGGTAGTTGCAATGGAAACAACAATAATTAGCATTGACCATGGTAACAAACAAATCAAAAGTGAATATGGTATTAAATATGACACAGGTTATACAGTTATGGAAAAAGAACCTGTTACAAATAAGAATGTTCTTAAATATAACGGAGAATATTATGTGATAGGAGAAGGTAGGTTTTCAGTGATGAACGATAAGACGATAGATGATAAATTCTTTATACTATCATTGAAGGCGATAGCACTAAATTTGAAAAAATGGAATAAGCAACATGCAGATATTATTTTAAGTGTTGGTTTACCACTAATACATTATGGAGAATTAAAAGAAAAGTACAAAAAATATTTTATGAGGAAAGATATAGAATTTGAATATGAAAATGTGCATTATAAAATAGATATTACAGATGTTTTTGTATGGGCTCAAGGATATGCAGCGATGATATCAAAATTTCACGATTATAAGAATACTCAACTGACAATTATAGATTTAGGGGGATATACAACTGACCTATGCAGAACAACAAGTAAAGGATTGCTGATAAATTCATCATGTAACTCAATTCCATTTGGCATTATTCATCTAATCAATGATATAAAGAAAGAATTTTTTCAAAAAGGAATAAATTTAACAGAAGAACAAATAGAAGAAATAATCAAAGGGGAAGCAGATACATTATTTATTAGTAAAGAACTTTATGCTTTAGTTAATAAAAAGGTGGATACTTTTGTTGTTAACTTATTATCTAAAGTTAATGAATTAGGATATGTTACAACAATAAATCCTGTCCTTTTTGTTGGTGGGGGAAGTCAACTGCTAAAAAAACACATTGAGCAGAAAACAGATAATATTGGATATGCAGAATTCATGGACGAATTTTCAAATATATATGGATATTCTATTCTAGGAAGACAAGCACTACGAAGGGTGATTTAAATGAGTATACAAAGGATAAATTTAGCTTTCAATTTAGATGATAAAGACTCTGAAAAAGCATATAAAATAATAAAGGCTAACAAAGGAAATATGACTAATTTCGTTGTAAATATAGTACTTGCCGAAGATACTAGATTAAATGAAAAGAGAATAATTAAAGAAGCAGTTAGAGAGGTTTTGGAAGAGGTTAATTGGCAAATTAAAAGTGATAACAGTATAGAAGAAAACTTAGAAGAAAGCAACCTGCCTGACGATGTTCTTGATATTTTTAATAATTTATAAAATTTAGGAGTAGTGAGGTAAATCACTGCTCCTTTATATTTTTTAGAAATTATTGTTTTCCCCTATACACTAAAATAATCATGGTAACATTTTGACGCTTAAAAAATGTCCTGAATCACATAAAATAAAGGGATTTAGAGATTTGACTAATATACATATTATATATTAACACATACTTAAACATTATGTAGATGCAGATAGGATTTTTTAGCTATTAAAAAAGATAGCCAATATGGCCATCTTAACTTAAATTATTTCAGGATTATTCATATATATTTGCCTTTTGATAAGTGTGTAGAGGTATTGTAAGCATAAATTGTGCTCTTTTTGAAGTTTCAGCCAAGTGGCTTCTCTGGAAATTCTTAGCAATGATTGCGTTAAGATAAATAATAATTGTTCTTGTTTGTCAGGAATATTTTGTGATTTTGTTATAATTGCCTTTGTTTTATTATATATAAGTTGGTCCAGCTTATGAAGTACTGGTGTGCAGTTAAGGCAATTCTCTATTGTTATTATATTAAATAATTGTAAATCTATTTTTAGTTTCTCCATATGCAACACATCCTTTCTTTTGTTATTGAGGCATTATAGAAATTCATTAAAAATAAAGTCAAGTAAAAAACTAATAAAGTTCCTATTATGAACCTAATGTTTTTGTTAGGAACGTTATATGAACGTTAAATAAGGTTACAAATGATTTTAAACGAAAAATATATGGAAAAGTGATTTTAGAAATGGTTTCCTTATATAGAAAAGGGGGAATGGAATAATTCTAAAATCACTTTTTGATTTTAGAATTGAAAATAGAAGAAAATTATATATCATAAAAAATTTTATTTAGCCATTGTTTATATAGTGATTTTATGCTAATATTTAAGCTTTATAGATTGTGTGTTATAATCTTAGGTGTTAAAATAATTGGGAACAAAACACATGATATAGATATATTAATTTAGGGGGATAAAATTGAATTATACAGAATATCATACAAAATATTATGCAAATGAATTAATTAGAAAGAACTCATGTAACACCATAGAGAAATTATCAATGTCATTGTTTGATGCTACCGTTGACTTAAATCCACATCAAGTTGAAGCAGCTTTATTTGCTTTTCGCTCTCCTATATCCAAGGGAGTAATATTGGCAGATGAAGTTGGTTTAGGAAAAACCATTGAGGCAGGACTTGTGATGTGTCAATATTGGGCTGAAAGAAAAAGAAAAATATTAGTAATTTGTCCGTCTTCTTTGCGTAAACAGTGGAGTATTGAATTAAAAGAAAAATTTAATTTGCCTAGTACTATATTAGAAACAAAAACATATAACGAGAAAAAGAAAAATGGTATTATTAATCCTTTTGAACAAAATGAAGTAATAATAGTATCAACACATTTTGCTAATAGAAAAAAAGAGGATATAAGACTTGTAAACTGGGATTTAGTAGTGATAGATGAAGCACACAAGCTAAGAAATGTTTATAAAAAGAATAATAAGATGGGAAATGGAATTAGGTGGGCTGTTGAAGATAAGAAAAAAATTCTTTTAACGGCTACCCCATTACAAAATTCATTGTTGGAATTATATGGGTTATCTATATTGATTGACGAACATATTTTTGGTGATATAAAATCATTTCGTTCACAATTTATAAATCAGGGTGAAATAGCAGAGTTAAAAGAAAGATTAAAAACATTTACTCATAGAACTTTAAGAAAAGATGTTCTTGAATACATAAAATATACAGAGAGGCATCTACTTACACAAAAATTCAGCGCAACAGATGAGGAATATGAATTATATGAAAAAATATCGGAGTTTTTACAAAGAGAAGATACATATGCCATACCCAAAAGTCAAAGAACATTAACAACTTTGATTCTTAGGAAATTGTTAGCTTCTTCAACTGAAGCTATTATTGGTACATTAAAGACTATAAAAGATAGGCTTATTAAAATTAAAGATGGATTTGAGACAGAGAGTAACTTATTTGAAGATTATATAGATGATGTAGATATTTTATGTCAAGTACATGAGGATAATGAAGATATTGAAGATGATGATAATATTGGTTTACAACAAAAGGTAATAAATATAGAAAAAATAGAAAATGAAATCAAAGAAATTGAAAAGTTTATTAGTTTAGCAAGAAAGATAAAAATAGATACAAAATCAAATGCATTGCTTAAAGCTATTGAAATAGGTTTTAATAAACTTGATTATATTGAATGGCTTGAAAATAATAAAAATACAGGAAAAATTAGTGGCTCAAAATCGGCTGATAAAAGGGCATCTTTGATTGAATATTTTAGAGATAAAGCCGAAATCATGATAGCTACAGAATCAGCAGCTGAAGGGGTTAACTTACAGTTTTGTTCACTAATCATCAACTATGATTTACCTTGGAATCCACAACGAATAGAACAGAGAATAGGAAGATGTCATAGATATGGACAAAAACATGATGTCGTCGTAGTTAATTTTTTGAATGAAAGAAATGCTGCTGATAGAAGAGTTTATGAGCTTTTAGAGAATAAATTTAACTTATTTAAAGGTGTGCTTGGTTCATCAGATGAGGTTCTTGGTAGTTTAGAATCAGGAGTAGATTTTGAAAGAAGAATTTTAAATATATATCAAAACTGTCGAAATCCAGAAGATATAGAGAGAGAATTTAACATATTACAAAAAGAAATGGAACAAACAATTAATTCAAAAATGGAAGAAACTAAGAAAAATCTACTTGATAATTTTGATGAAGATGTTCATTTAAGATTAAAAGTGCAGCTAGATAAAGCAAAATTGTTTCTAGATAGATATGAAAAATTATTTTGGAGATTAACAAAATATGAATTAAAAAACTTTGCGGAATTTGAAGATGAAAAATTAACTTTTAATCTTTACAAGAACATTAATGGAGCATTTGTAAAAGGTAATTATAAATTAATTTCTAAAGATAAAAATAAGAAAAATATTGATGGTAATTACTTATATAGAATATCTCATCCAATTGGAGAATATGTAATCAATAATGCATTAAAAAGAGACTTAAAAAAATCAAAATTAATATTTGATATTACAAATCATAGAACAAAAATATTGGTTATTGAACAGCTAAAAGGTAAAAGTGGTTCTTTAATTTTAAGTAAATTTACTATAGATTCTTTTGAAAGAGAAGAATATTTATTATTTAATGGATATTTAACTTCAGGAGAAATACTTCCCCCTGAAGTATGTAAAAAGTTGTTTGAATGTGGCGCAAGTGTTGATAAATCAAATTTTACAAATAGTTATGAAGAGAGATTGTTAAATGATTTTAAGCAACATGCAAGAGCAATATTAAATGAAGTTATGGAGTGTTGGAAAGACAAGCTAGAAGAGCTATATCATTAGAAGAACAAAATGATTTAAATAAAAAGATAAAAGAACTAGAAAGGTTAAAACGAAAGCAGAGAAGAGATATTTTTGATATTGAAGATGAAGTTAAACAAAAAAGAGAAGAATTAATTGAAGCTCTTGAAAAAAGAATGGAACATAAGACCAATTTAGAAACATTATTTATTATAGATTTTGAAGTAAAATAGAAAGTGAGGAATACTTATGAGTGATAAACTAAATAAGTTTAAAGAATTGCTTAGAACAATATTTGAAATGGATAAGGCTGATTTAGATTTTGGTATTTATAGAATTATGAATCAGAAAAGAGATGAGATTAACAAATTCTTAGATGAAGACTTATTACCCCAAGTAAAAGATGAGTTGTCTAAGTTGGGAAGTAAAGATGTAGAAGATAAAAAGAAAGAATTAGAAAAATTAAAAATAACTTTAGAAGATGCGGGGGTAATTGCAGAAGAAACTCCAAAATATCAAACGCTTAAAAATGAAATAGAAAGTAGTATTGATATAGCTTCTTTAGAAAATGAAATATTCTCTAGTTTAACTAATTTCTTTAGCAGATACTATAAAGAAGGAGATTTTATATCAAAAAGAAGATATAAAGAAGGAGTTTATGCTATTCCTTATGAAGGTGAGGAAGTTAAACTTCATTGGGCTAATGCTGACCAATACTATGTTAAATCTAGTGAAAATTTTAGGGATTATGCATTCAAATTAGATGATGGTAAAATTGTACATTTTAAAGTGGTAGAAGCATCTACTGAAAAAGATAATAACAAAACTCAAGATGGTGAAAGAAGATTTGTTCTAAATGAAGAAAAGTTTATTGATATTATTAACGGTGAATTAGTAATTTATTTTAATTTTGTAATAAGACCTAAAGGTGAGAAGAGAGAAAAAATTAATGAACAAACATTGAAAAAATTATTAGAAAGCATAACAGCTAATTCACCATATAAAGAATTTATTGGTTTATTTGTTAATAGACCTACTGAAAAAAATAAAAAAAGAACTTTACTTGAAAAACATTTAAATGATTATACAGCTAAAAATACTTTTGATTATTTTATTCATAAAGATTTAGGTGGATTTTTAAGAAGAGAATTAGATTTTTATATCAAAAATGAAGTAATGTTTATTGATGATATAGAAGAAGATGAACAGAAGGTAATAAAATCTATATCAAAAGTGAAAGTAATAAAGAAAATAGGGAATAAAATAATTAAATTTTTAGAGCAATTAGAAAACTTTGAGAAAAAGTTATGGGAAAAGAAAAAGTTTGTTATAGAGACTAATTATTGTATTACATTGGATAAGATTGATGAAAAACTTTATCCTGAAATTATTAATAATAAAGAGCAGATAAAAGAATGGAAAGAGCTATTTGCAATTGATGAGTTAGATGGATATAGTGAAGAATTAAATATTGATTTTCTTAAAAAGAATCCATATCTAGTTTTAGATACAAAATTTTTTGATGGAGGTTTTAATGAAAAACTATTATGTGATTTTGAAAATTTAGATGAAGAGATTGATGGTTTACTAATCCATAGTGATAACTTTCATGCATTAAATCTGTTAAAAGAAAAGTACGAGCAACAAGTGAAGTGTGTTTATATTGACCCACCATATAATACTAATGCGAGTAAAATAGCTTACAAAAATGGATATGAACATTCAAGTTGGATATCTTTAATGGAAAGCAGATTAAATTTAGCTAAGGAATTCATGGCTCAAAATGGAATAATTCAGGTTGCAATTGATGATTATGAATTTAGATATTTAAATTTGTTAATGGAATCTGTTTTTGGTCGCAATAATATGATTTCTAATATTGGGATTTTTACAAATCCTAAAGGACGTGACCAAGAATTCATTGCTCAAGCTCATGATTATACTATTATGTATGGTAAAGACAAGAGATATTCAGAGACATACAACTTTGAACTTTCAGAAGAAGAGATGAAGGCTAAATACTCTAAAGGAGAAGGTCAAGAATCCTATAGAGAATTACCTTTGAAACGAACTGGTAGTGGGAAATGGCGTGAAGATAGACCATATATGTTTTTTCCATTTCTTTATGATGAAAAAAAAGATGTAACATTAATTATTCCAAAAGAAGAATATGATAAGATTTATGACAAAGATACAGACTCTTTTGATGATGTTTTTCTAATGGAATTAAAGAATAAATATGAAATGAAAGGTTTTATATTTATATTACCAACGGACTCAAATGGTTCATATTTGAGATGGAGATGGGGATATGAGAGTTGCGTTAAAGGTATTGAAAATGGCTCTTTATTTACGAAAAAGACAAATGCTGGAAAGTATAATATTTATGAAAAAAATATGGGAGATGCTTATTATACGCCTAAGTCATTATGGATAGGTGAAAAATATGATGCATCAAGTAAAGGAACAAATTTATTAAATTCAATAATACCTAATAATCCATTTGATTATCCTAAGAGTTTATATACAGTTGAAGATAATTTAATAATAGGAAGTAATGATAATTCATTAGTTCTAGATTTCTTTGCAGGTTCTGGAACTACAGGGCATGCTGTAATTAATTTAAATCGTGAAGGTAAAGGGAAAAGAAAATATATTCTAGTGGAAATGGGAGAATATTTCAATACTGTTACAAAACCTAGAATACAAAAAGTAATATATTCAAAAGACTGGAAAAATGGAAAACCTGTTTCGAGGGAAGGTTCTTCTCATATATTCAAATATATAAAATTAGAATCTTATGAAGATACATTAAATAACTTACTTTTAAGAAATGATATAGATAGATTATTGTTAGAATCAAATAAAGATTTTAAAGAAGATTATATGCTTTCATATATGCTTGATGTAGAAACAAAAGGAAGTAACTCTCTTCTTAATGTTGATAAATTTAATAATCCGTTTAGATATACATTAAATATAGAAAGAAATCTTGAAACAAAGAAAGTGAATGTGGATTTAGTTGAAACATTTAATTATTTGATTGGACTTAAAGTAAATAGAATAGAAAAAACTCAAAAGTTTAATGCTATATCAAGTAATGAAGGTGAGGGAGCAAATAGCGTAAAGTTAGAGCAAAGTAAAGAAGGGAATTATCTATTCAAAGAGGTGGAAGGATATTTGCCATCAGGTGAAAAAGCATTAATAATTTGGAGAACATTAACAGGAGATTCTGTTAAAGATAATGCAGCACTAGATGCATATTTCTTAAAGAAAAGATACAGTACATTAGATATGGAGTTTGATTATATTTATGTAAACGGAGATAATAATTTACCTAATTTAAAAGTAAATGAAGACAAGTGGAAGGTTATTTTAATAGAAGATGAATTCCATAAAAGAATGTTTGAAGAAAAAGGACTTTAGGGGGTGAGCATCTTGTTAGAAGTAAAGTTTTATAATCAGTTAGTTCTCTATAAATATTTTTTAAAACTCTTTAATGTAGATGATTTTTCAAAATTAAAAGATGCTCTTAAAGCCCCTTCATTAGAAGAATTAGATGAAAATAATATAAGTGAGATTTACAGTCAAATAATATTTAAAAAATTATTTAGTTCTGAATTAAATAAGGATATATTGCTACAATATGACCAAAATATTGTAAAACATACTTTTAGAATAAGTAGAAAAAGAGAAGAGAAAATTAAGTGGAAATATTTTCAATACTTATCATTACTTTTTACAGAGATTTATTTAGATAGATATTTTAGTGATAAGTCTGCATTATTAAAGAGTTTAAATGAATTTGTAGATGAATTTAATAATGATTTGCCTAAAAAACAACATATAGAGAAATACACTGAACAAGATTTATCAAAATTAGCATTTTGGAATGCAACAGGGTCAGGAAAAACATTATTGATGCATATTAACATATTGCAATTTATGCATTATGCACGTAAATATGGTAAGTCAAAAGATATAAATAAAATAATATTATTAACTCCAAATGAAGGATTATCAAATCAGCATAAAAATGAATTTGAACTATCAGATTTAAAAGCCGAATTATTCAGTCAAGATTTATTTGGTTTTAGTATAAAGGAAGAAATTGATAAAATTCAAATTATTGATATTCATAAGATAAAAGATGAAAAAGGTGTAAAAACTTTTTCTGTTGAAGCATTTGAAGGGAATAATCTAGTCCTTGTAGATGAAGGTCATAGAGGTTCAAGTGGAGACGATTGGAAAGAAAAGAGAGATAAACTATGCGAAGAAGGTTTCTCATTTGAATATTCCGCAACCTTTGGTCAGGCAATAGGTGCAGCAACAGGCAAGAAAAAAGAAATTCTTAGACAAGAGTATGCAAAATGTATTTTATTTGATTACTCATATAAGTTCTTTTATGAAGATGGTTATGGAAAAGATTACAAAATATTTAATATGCAAGATGATAATATAGAAGAGCAGCGAAATTTATATCTTACAGCATGTGTATTGTCATATTATCAACAATTAAAATTGTTTAAAGACAAAAGACAGGAGTTTATTTCATACCGTATAGAAAAGCCACTATGTATTTTTGTAGGAGGCAAAGTTAAAGCAGTTAGGACAGAACGAGGAAAAAAAGTATCGGATGTAGTAGATGTGTTATTGTTCTTGTCAGAGTTTATTAAAGAAAAAAGAAGAAGTATAGAGTATATTGAGCGATTATTAAATGGTAGGTCAGGTTTATTAAGTAGCGATAAGAAAGATTTGTTTGAAAATAATTTTGATTATTTAATTAACAAAGAAGTGACTGCTCAAAAGACCTATGACGAGATTTTAAAGGAAGTATTCCTTACCACAAGTGCAGATGTTAATCTTCATATAGATAATTTAAAAGGTGCAGATGGTGAAATTGGGCTTCGTGCAGGTGATAATGATTATTTTGGAGTAATAAATGTTGGTGATGTAAATAATCTGCTTAAATTATGTGAAGAAAATGAATTATCTACAGATACTAGGGACTTTTCTGATTCGTTATTTAAAAATATTAATGATAAAGATTCTAAGATTAACATATTGATAGGCTCTAAAAAATTCTCTGAAGGATGGAGTAGTTGGAGAGTTAGCACAATGGGGCTTATGAATATTGGTAAAAAGGAAGGTTCTGAAATAATACAATTATTTGGTAGAGGGGTTAGATTAAAAGGTTATAAATTTAGTTTAAAGAGAAGTAGCGAGATTGATGAAATAAAAGGGAAAAGGCCAAAGTTTATAGATTATATAGAAACTCTAAATATTTTTGGGATACGTTCTGATTATATGGCGCAATTTAAAGAATATTTAGATGATGAGGGGGTACCTACAGAAGAACCTGTTAAAATTGTAATACCTACAATATCTACTTTTGATAAAAATAAAAAATTGAAAACTTTACAAGTGAAAAAAGGATTGAATTTCAAGAAGAATGGACCAAAGCCTGTTTTAGATATGCCTACTGCGTATATGCAAAATAACAAAGTTGTTCTTGACTGGTATCCACGAATACAAGCTATACAGAGTAGACAATTAAAACAACAATCTATTGCTAATATGGAGATGTATTATTTAGAGGATAAGAACTTAGCGTTTTTAGATTATGATAAAATATATTTTGAGATACAGAATTTTAAGAATGAACGTTCATGGTACAATCTTATTATTCATAAGGACAAAATAAAAGAAATATTAAAAGATAAGTCATGGTATAAACTTTTTATACCAAAAGAAGAACTTGAATTTTCAAGTAGAGGATTTAAAGATGTAGAAAAATGGCAAGAGATTGCAACTATATTAATGAAAAAGTATATAGATAAATTTTACAAAACTAAGAAAAAGGAATGGGAATTACCACATCTTGAATATGTTGAAGTAAATGAAAGTGATAAGAAATTGATTGAGGATGAATATAGGTTCGAAATTAATAGAGATGAGACAGCTTTAATTACTAAAATAAATCAATTAAAAGAAGCTATAGAACAAGGTAAGTTAAAAGACTTAGATTTTAAGAATTTCAATCAAGGAAGGTTTTATCCTTTTGCTTTTGAGAAACATTTATTTAATCCTTTAATCCATATAACTAAAGGAACTACAACTATTAAAGTAAAGCCAGTGCATTTAAATGAAGGTGAAAGAGATATAGTTTTACTATTAAAAGATTATTTTGAGAAAAATAATGACTTCTTCAAAGATAAAGAATTGTATCTTTTAAGGAACAAAGCTGGAAAAGATGGTGTAGGTTTCTTTGAAGCAGATAATTTTTATTCTGACTTTATTTTATGGATACTTCATGATAAGAGACAATATGTAACATTTATTGACCCAAAAGGACTAAGAAATCTAAAAGGTGAGACAGATGTAAAGATTGAATTTAATAAAACTATTAAAGATATACAAGAAAGATTAAAAGACCAAGATTCAAATATTACTTTAAATTCATTTATTATGTCTGTAACACCATATGAAGATATTAGTTGGTGGGGAAAGGGTATGACCAAAGCTGATTTTGCGAAGAAGAACGTATTATTCATAGCTGATAAAGAGAAGGCTATAGAGCAAATGCTAAGAAAAATAATTTCATAATTATACAATCTGCTAGAGAAATATCTTTAGCAGATTTTTCATTTTTTGGACCTGACAAGTTATAAAATGTGCGCTATTATTTATAATGTAAAGAATAATAAAGAAGGTGGTTTGTTGAATCAAGGAAAATTTATATCAAAATTTAAAATAGATTTAGAGAAAGAATTTGATGCTGTAAAAATAAAGGATAACAATATCTTTTTAAAGATAAAGAATACAGAGGTATGTTGCAGTTTGCAAGATGTATATAGGGATTATATTATATCGGGTGATTATAATAATGTAAAAGATTGGTATATAGAACTAATATGGGATGTAATATCTAAACAACATTATAAAATAAACCTAGATGTAATTTTTCCAGTTTTACGTCCTTGTACATTTGGTGGAGATAATGCTGAAAAATTTTACAGAGAGAAATTTGTAGAAGATATAATGGTATATTTTGTAGAAGATAAAGATGAATTATGGAAGTATTTAACTTTGAAAGAAATAGAGGATGGTGGATATAGCGTTGAGGAGATAAAAAATAAAGCGTTTCAAAATATAAATAAGATTACCAATTCATTAAATGTCTTAGATGAAAATATTAGAATTTATTCGTTAGCATTTGATAATCAATGGGGTTCATCTATTATATTATCAGAAAAGTTTAGGAAACAATTAGATAAAATCGGTAAAGATTTGCTAGTTGCCATTCCAGCACAGGATGTTCTTTTGGTCAGCAAATATAATCATGAAAATCGTTATATAATGAAAAATCTAGTGAAAGTTGAAATTGAAGAGACGTATAGGATATCAAATAAATTATATAGATATAAAAATAATAAAATAATGTTAGTTAAGGATAAAAATGTTAATTTACAATTGGTCAAATAATAATATATTACATTTATGCTGCAATTACATAAAATATGCTTACAATGCTTGTGTAAAGCGATATTATATAAATAAAAGAAGAGGTGATTTCAAATGAAATATACATTAAAAAATAAAATGATGGATATTGTTTTAACCCTTGTAACTGGGGTGATTACGTTTTGGGTTCTTGTGCATATATCTTCCAGCTACATACCAGAGATTAGCGCATACTGGAAACCTGCAGCTATGGTAGTTACTATATTTGGATTAAAAGAAGTTATTGAAATTTTAAGAGAAAAAGATATTTCCTTAGAAGCATAGTCACAGCTAAACTGTGGCTATTTTAAAAATAAGGAGAGTTTTTAGTACATGAGTGAACAAATCTATTTAATAAATGCAATGCTATCTATAGTATTGATTGTAACTTGTGCAATAATAGATAATAAATACATTAGTTCAAGAAATAGTAAAGATGCTAAAATTCAATTAGAAATTGATTTATCAAATCCATTCCAGTTACTATTACTGATTATAAGTTTGATGATAATTTTGTATATTAAGTATTTAACTATTATAATTACGTTTCTGTACGCAGGATGGATAATAATACAAATAATAAAATTCAAAAACCAAAACTAATAGCTTGAAACTAGATAATTAAAATAACTATAATCCATATATCACAGAATATGGAGGGATATTATGAATTATACTAAAGATTATAAAGAAGAAGTTACTTTATCTATTGGAATGGTGAAGTTTTTAAATAAGCTCATTAAATATCATATAAATATTTTGAAACAAGTATATAATATAACAAAAGAAGATTATTGTATAAATCAAATTGAAATATGTGAAATATTATTACTAAAGTTATTTTTATATACACTAAATCATAAAAAAGAAATCTCATTAACACTAAATGCTAAGGAAGCAAAACTTTTAAATGATATTTGTTTTAATTATTTTCAAATTAATTACACAATAGTTAAAACTGATGAAGTTATGTTGGACGAATTAAGAAAATTTTATAAAGTTATAATCAATTAAGTGGAGGAGCTTAGATGCTTCTCCTTTTATATTTTAAGAACAAAGATTATGTGAACATATTATACAAATAATAACTATGTACGTCTTATATGTAAGTATATAAATATCTATAATGCTTATTCAGTTCATTTATGTACATTATATAAAATTATTGATTATTAGCAGAGGCTCTGATGAAAATTCAGAGTTTTTTATTTTACAAAAAAAGACAACGTAATAATTGGAAAATGAAAATGAAAGTTCTTATAATGCATGCACTTTACCAAAAAGGGGTGTATGCATATGTTAGAGTTTTTAAATTTAATAAAATATAAAAAAATACAAGATTTATTTCCAGGAAATATAAATGAAAATTCAGAATTCAAATGCCAAATATGTGGTAAGGAAATGAGCACATTTCATTCTAATCATCTAAAAACACATAATATAACAAAAAATGATTATATAAAGAAATATGGATTTCCAAATAGATATCATGAGCAAAAATATATACTAGATATGATAATATATAAAATTTATTCACTATATATATCCAATACAAAAAAATGGATATATTTAGATAGTATGAGTCGTAGTTATATTACTGTTCAAGAAAGAAAATTTCACAAAGGAGATGTTTTTAGGCATTTAAAAGGAGATAATACATTGGGGATATTTCCTTTTGAAAAGTATGTTAAATGGATGATATTTGATATAGATGCGTATTATTCTATATTAGATGCACAAGAAGTAGCATTTAGTATAAAACATTTTTTACAAGGATATATTCCACCAGAACAAATTCATATAACTTATTCTGGAAATAAAGGATATCATATAGAATTATTTTTTAATAAATTTGTTGCAATATCTGATTTGATAGAGGTATTTTCAATAGTTCTAAATGAAATATGTATAGAGCAATTTGAAGGGGTAAATGTAGAGTTAAGACCAGAAGAAAAAGGTGTTAATGGAAAGGGTATAAAACTACCATGTGGCATCAATCATGCAAATGAAGATGAATCGAAAAATTATTGTGCTTTTATGAACGGTTTATTTGAAGAAGTAGAAAATGAAGTGGAGTATATATTAAATATTGAAAAAACGGACCATAAAATAATTGACCAAATCATTGAGGATTATAAGTTCATTGATAAAATTCAGTATGGAGATAAATATTTATACAATACAAAAAAAGTAAAGCATAAAGATAATAATGGAGATGGAAATACTTCTTTAAAATCTGAAGAAATGTTTATAAACAAAGATATTTGTGTTGAAAATTATAATCATATTACCATTCAAAAATATTTAAAAGAAGGTCTTTCACAACTAGGAACAAGGCATGATATTAGTTTTTTAATTGCTATATATCTTAAAGATAAAGGGTATTCTAGAGAAGAAAATGAAAAGAAATTATTGGAATGGAGTATTAAACAAGTAGAAAAAGGTATGTCTAAATCTTCTAATGTAGAGATAATGAGAGAAATAAAAAACATATCTAATTATGTATATAATCCTAAGAATAATTGTCATTTATCAAGATTAAAAAAAGACGTTTGCATAACAAAATCTGATTTATTGCTGTTTGAACAGTTAAATAAAAATTCTTTGGGAACAGGAAAGCGTGTAATTAATCATCAAAAAATATTATATGCACTTATTGTTCATAGTAAACGATATAAAGAAGATAATGGACAGTTTTATATGACATACACTCAAATACAGGAGTCAACGGGTATAGGGAGTAGAAATACTATTTGCAAATGCATTACAGATTTACATGAATGGGGATATATTACAATTATCTCACGAAATAAAAAAAGTAGTGAAAATACTAAAAGAAATAAAGCAAATGTCTACTGCATTAATCAAAAGAATGTTGAATTAGATAGCAATATTTTTAAGTTATGCAATAATAAAGATTTATGTGATAATTGTTTTCTATGTATGCTAAAGAAATGTTATAATACAGAGGATTTAAATAAAGTTGTTACAAGGCGTATAAAGGATAAAATAAAAAAACTTAATGATGATAATTGTATTCTTAATAATGAAAGTATAGATTAGTATAACATATATTAATGCTTATTCAGTTCACTTATGTACATTTTTTTTAGAGTAGATTGAAAGAACATTAAATTTCATACCTAATATAATAAGAGGAACTACATAACATAGTTCCTTTTGTATTTAGAGATTTTCTAAAGAGTTTATAGCTGCAATTATATCTTCTTTTTCTGTACTTAAATATTTTTGAGTAGTTGTAATACTGCTATGACCAAGTAAGTTTTGGGCAACATTAATAGGATTAGATTTTACAATTTGTGTAGCAAAAAAACTTCTGAATCGATGAGGATGGATTTTTATACATGTTAAGTATTGGTATTTCAAAAATCTTTTATATAGACCAGACCTTGTAAATTGCTTTGCTCGTTCACTTATAAGTAAATATGGTGAGTTTTTGAATTTGTGTTTATTTCTCCATGGTAGATAAGATTCTAATGCTTTTCTAATATCTAGGTGTAAAGGAATGAGGCGTTCTTTTCTATTTTTACCAATTACTCTTAAATTTGAACCTCCTATACGCTCTGTGATAGTTAAATCAGAAACTTTTATATTTATAGCTTCTGTAATTCTGACACCTGATTTGGAAAAAAGTTCAAAAATAAAAATATCTAGCACATTTCCTTCCTTATATATAGCTCTTTTTATTCTTTTAAATTCCTTTAATGTGAATGTCTTTTTCTGAATTGAATTATTAAGTTTTATTTTCTTTAAAGCTACAGCAGGATTTGTTTTAATAATGTTTTTGTTCTGTAAAAAAGTAAAATATTCCTTTATTGCAGCAATGCGATTGTTTATAGTATTTGCTTTTAATCCCCTAGTTACCATGTAAGTTCGCCAGTCTTGCAAATCCATAAGAATAATATTGCTAGCAATGAATTCTTCATCAAATGTCTCCTTATAATAATTAATAAAATTCATAACATTAAGGTTGTAAGTTTTTAATGTACCATTTGATTTATCGTGGGCCTTTAAATATTCCATAAAATCATTCATATAAAATCCCTTTTCATTCATAAAAAGTCCTCCTTCAAATAATTATAAAGAATTTTATCGAATTTATAGAGGGATTTTCAAGTAGTATTGGAGTATATGTTATTAGTGCAATATTCATAAAAAATAGCATTAAAATATTTTGTTCCGAATTTTTTTGTACTTAATTTAAATTTCAGAGGTTTCTAGAGCTGATAGTTTCGTTTCTAAAAAATATTAATTCGGAGACAAACATCTATTTGTTACTAAGGTTTTGTGGAGAGTTTTAAGAAAAAGTATTATAATGAGTATATGGAAAAAAATACATTTCAATAATGGAGGTAGAAAATGTATATTTATAAAATTAAAATAAGAAACTTTAGAAATTTAAAAAAGTTTGATTGGAAGCCTAATAAGGGAAAAAATATAATTTTAGGTCCAAATGGTTCAGGTAAGTCAACATTGGCAATAGCATTAAATTATTTATTAAACCCGTATATACAATGGTATAATAAAACACTATCAGAAATGGATTATTATGATAGAAATGTTAATAATCAAGTTCTAATTGAAGTTTGGTTCAAAGGGGTAGATAATTTTATTGATGATGATGGTGAATTGTTTTTAGAGCATGTAGATGAGAATGATATAATTAGTGAAAAAGGCAAAGAACTTGTTCTAATTACAAGATTTAAAGCAGATTCAGATAGAAAAGTGTCACATAGTATTTTTACAAATGGTAAAGAAATTCCGTTTAGACAATCTCACAAAGGTATAATTAATTATAAATATATTGAAGCTAATAGAGACCCTTTAAAAGAATTATCTTTTGTAAGTAATTCTACTCTTTCTAAGATTATTCAAGGAGAGGAATTAAGTGATTTAATGCAGAATATTATTGACGAATTCAATAATACATCTAGTGCTTCCTTATTAAGCAATAATTATTTTAAAAGCACTTTAAATAAATTAGGAAGTAATTTTGCTGAATTTAATTTAATAGCAAATGATGAATTTGCTATAGGTATTGAAGCTACTGAATTAACTGAAAGAAAAACTTTACAGGCATTTAGTTTAGTATGTAAGGACAAAGTTACATCTAATTATATTCCGTTAAAATATCAATCTAGAGGTATAAAGAACTTGATGCTATTATTAGTATTACAAGAGACATTAAAAGATAATGGAATATTATTTCTTGAAGAACCTGAACAAAATCTTGAACCTTTTATGCAAAGAAAAATTATTAAAAAATTAAGTTCAGAAAATAATGGACAAGTATTTTTCACTACTCACTCAATAGAAGTTGCAAAATTATATGATTTCAATAATATTTTTCTAATGAGAAATGGAAGAATTAAAAGTTTACCACAAGCTAAAGAAGTTGATGATAAGTTCGAAAGTAGAATAGAAAAATTTGCAAAAAGAGAATTATTATCAGGTTTATTCTCTAAAGGGATTCTTTTAGTGGAAGGTGATTCAGAACTATCAGGATTTCCTTTATTTTCACAGGCAATCCCTAATGGACTAGAGGACAGTGGTGTTGAAATAATTAAGGGTGATGGAAAAGATGGAGTTTATAAATATGCACTGTTTTATAATATGTGTGATATTCCGTGTATTTCTTTAGTGGATAATGATACAGATATTGATGGATTATTAAATAAATTTAAGAAAAAAGATATTAAATGCTTAGTATTAAATCAGCCAAAAGATTATGAATGTTCATTAATTAGCATGCAAATTTTTCAACAATTCTGGAAGGAATTATTTGAAGAAATATATCCATTTAGTAGATATAAGGACAATTACTTAAAACCTTTTGTTTCTAAGTATTCTAAAAGTGACGTTTTAAAGAGAAAATATGAAAAGAATGAAGATAGTATTAGGAAAGTAAAAGCACTTAGTGAATTAATAGAATTTTTAGATGAAGATGAAATAAAAGATTACCAGAAGGAGTTTTTGCATATAAATCTTGCAGGTATTGTTAATTCAAAATACGTAGCATCATATTTGATTGAAAAAGCATTGGATACTCAAGTGAGTGATTTTTTACCAGTTTCCTTTATGAATATTTTCAGAATTATAAGTGCATATATGAAAAATAATGTAGTGTGTCAGGCGATTGATAGATGTATTGTTAATAAGGTCATAGATGAGTCATTTGAATGTGAATGTATGTGTGAAAAATGTGCAAGTCTAAAATCAGGATATACAAATGTTTTACAGATTAAGGGTGAATAATATATGGAAGCAAATAAAGAACAGCAATCAATAATTGAATATTATACTAAAAATCATTCTGAAAAGAGAATATTGTTAGTTGAAGCTCCGCCGGGAACGGGAAAAACATTTACTGCTGTTGCTACTGCAATAGAATATACAAAAAAACAATTAGAAATAAACACTAAATATAATAAAAAAGTACTAATACTTACATTTTCAAAAAATGCTAGAGCTCAAATTGAAAAGCAGTTAGAGCAATTTAGTGATAACAACATAAATTTCCAAAAATTTATTGAAATAAGTAATTTTCATTCTTTTTTTCAAAAGTATGTATGGGCGTATAGCAAATATCTAGGATTGAAGGAGGATTTAAATATATTGTCACCTAAGCAAAGAAAATTTATGTTAAGCAATGAATTTATAAAAATACAAGCGTATGATGGTGATGATAAGCAGTATGAATGGGCTGAATCTTTGTTAGAAGGAGAATTTTACCCGCTAACATATAAAGGGAATATTAAACCTTCCATTAAAAAATTAATTCCTTATAAAGAAGAATTAAAAGATATTATAAAAAATATTAATAAGGATGGTTATATTGGGTTTTCAGATATAGGTTATTATATGAATGAACTATTGAATAAATCAGAGTTGTTATTAAAAACTATTCAAAATAAATATAACTTAATAATATTAGATGAATATCAAGATGCTTCTGATTTGCAAGATAAGATTGTCAAGAAATTAATAGGGAAACAAAATAAAGCAATATTTTTTGCTGATTCTAAGCAAATGATATACGGATGGAGAGGAGCTGATTCTAATAGACTTTTAGATTTACTGAAGTATTATGACTTAGAAATTGAACAGAAATCTTTAAAAAAATCTATGAGATTTAAGAATCATAAAGATATTGAAAATGTTCTTAATCTTGCAAGAGAAGGGAAATATAATATATATGATTTTAATTCATCTTCTAACATTAAATATATAAAGGTTGAAGTAAATGATAAAAATTTATATTCTAGGCAGAGTAAAAATCAAATGTATGCTGCTTTGAAGTATAAAATTAAAAATGCGTTACCCAAATATGAGGATATACAGGGAAAATCAGTAGGTATACTATGTAGAAGTAATGAATTAGTAAGGTATATTAAGAAAAGTTTAAGAGAAGAATTTAAGATAACTACATATGAACTTAATAACAATGAAGAAGAACATAATATAATGGGTGACTTAGTAAAGTTTTTTTCAAAGACTGATTTAAATATAGATGAATTAACTAGAGAAATGTTGAAGTATATATTTGCTGTTATATACGATGAAAAGATTGGAAGTATCAAGAAGAATAAATTGAATACTATTATGTATAATAATTTGAAAAGAGCAAGAACACCTATATTAAAGGAATTTGCAAATTTGATAGAGCAAGCTGAAAATACAAAAGAATATAAAGAGACTCTTATTAAATGTATAGAAATAGTAAAAGATAATGATTTAAAAGTTAATTATGATATGTATAGTTTATTAAAAAGAGTTTTGCTTTGTAGTAGTAATAAAGCAGATAATATAAATAATTTATTTTTGCAACATCAATATTTAAAAGCATATAAAGAGTTAAAAGGAATATATGTTTTGAATGTACACCAGTCAAAAGGGCGTGAATTTGACTATACATATGTAATTGATAGAGAAAATATTATCAAAGAAGATAATTTACTATATGTTGCATTAAGTAGAGTAAAAGATAAATTGGTAATTTTTGATTGGATAATGAAAAAATAACTGAAATACTTTGTAAAAATTTTTTTTACAAAGTATCATTTTTTGCAATTGTGGTATATAATAATAGTAAGAAAATAGATTTGTTTCAATGAAAGGAAGTGAAACTGATGAATATAGTAAAGAAATATAACATGGAGCTGCTTTTTCAAAAGAGAGATAAAGTAGGTGAAAATATACTAAATTTTATTAAAGATAATGGTTATACCAAATCTGGTTTTGCTAAAATTACAAATATTTCAAGACCTACACTAGATAAATTAATTAATGGTGAAATAGACAGTATAACAACATTTACTACTCATATACAAAAAATTACAGATAGCCAAAATATCAGTGAAATGGACTTATTAGAAGATAAACCTAAATCTGATAATACTCCTATAAATGCATTTTCTGATAATTCTCCTGAAAATCATAAAAGAAAGCCAGAAGCAAAAGAAATGTTCATGATACTAGACGATATAATAAGTCTTTATGAAATGTACTATAATAAGTAGGTGAATAATATGTCAGATATTATAACAAGTAAAAATTTGGATGATATTATAGAAAGCAATAAAAAAATAAGAGATGATGTTATTCGTTTGGTAAATGAAACTAAGGTCAGATTTAATACTTCAGTAGTAACCAGTGCAGATAGATTTGCATTTAAGATTTTAAAAGAAAATAATTTGATTCAAATGCCTGTTGAAGATAAATATTTTGGTGGAGCAATTATAGTAAAAGGTAATTTAAGAATTCCTATAATAAATACAGCACAACCAAGAGTTTATCAATATTTTGTAGCTTGGCATGAAATATACCATTTATTTTATGATAATAATATACAAAATGAAACTCATGAAGTAAAAATAGATATGGAAATAAATGAAAGAATGGCTGATTATTTTGCTGCTAACATGATATTAGGAAATGTATACGATTATTATTATTCTTTAGAAGATGAAAATTTTATTGATAGAATAATAAAATGTATGGATGTTTATAAGGCTCCATATAAAGCTGTTCTTATTCAATTATACGAAGATGCACTTTTAAAATATAATGACAGTAATTTGAAAAAGAGCATATTGAATAATTTTGATAATCAACCAGAAAACTTAATAGGAAAATTTGAAGAACTAGGATTAGATTCTGAATTAGTTAAGCCATCTTATCTTTTCGATACAGGGGATTTAGAAAAGAGGATAGTCAAAAATATAAAAGGAAATCCTGAAGTTACTTATCATGAAGATAATTATAAGCACTTTCTAAATATAAAGAGAACTGTAAAGAAGTTAGTGGAGGACTTGTCCTATGACAATAGATAGTATCAGTAATTTAAAAGAATTATTAATGGGCAAGTCTCTTAAAATTTGTATATTGGATAATAATTCTTTAGAGTTTTTAAATAGAATAAAAGAGTATGTAAGTGCTAAAGATGTTTTTGGTGGTTATGATTTGATTTTGGTGCCAGAATGGATAAGGACAGAAATTGAAGATAGTGAGTATAGAAAAGCATATGTAAACAGACTATTAGAAATAGATAATATTTATTTTTATTATGTTGATGAATTAGAATATTTAGAGCTAATAAATTATAAAGATGCAGATTTGTTTAATTTATTTTTATATTCTTGTGGTAGTGTTAAGCCCCTTGAAAGTTTTATAAAAAGATATATATTGAAAAATAAGCCCCTTGAAGAGCTAGATGATTACGAAACTTGGCTTAATATTTTATATATAGATGGTTTCAAAGGTGAAATCCTTTCAAGGGGAAGAGAACGAAAGAAAAATGCAGGAGAAATATCAATATGTGTTCTTTCATTGATTTTAGCATATTTTTATATAGATAGCGTAGAGAATATTACTATATTTACAAATGATAGAGATGCTTATGATTTCAATAAGTATGCAGTAAATAAGCTGCATAGTCATAAAGATTATAAAAATATAGAACATAAACCAATTACATTTAAATCAAATGACTTTTTAATTTATGAATTATTTAATAAAGGATTATTGACCATAGAATATGAAGAGGACATGAGTAAATTTAGGAACGAAAGATGGATAAATTATGCAAGGAAAAAACATGATAATTCTATAGAAGAAGGGTATAAACTAGTTAAAAATGCAGAGTTTATGGAAATGATAAAAGATAATACGTTATACATAGTTTTTTAATACATAATAAATTAGGTTGGCTTTTGAGTCAACCTAATTTATTATGAAAGTTATTTTGATGCAAATGGTAGTTTCTGCACCTCTGTTCTAAGGTGATTTGTGTTCACATGAGCATAAACTTGGGAACTATTTAAATCAGAGTGACCTAGTAGCTTTTGAATACTTAATATAGAAACTCCATTTAAAGCAAGGTGAGAGGCATAAGTGTGCCTAAGGGTATGTATGGTATATCCTTTCTTATCCAATCCCAAATACTTCATATAACGTCTAATAGTTTGAGATAGAGGGGTTGCACTTAAACGATTACCATATTGTGATATAAATACTGCATGATTTGTAATAGGAAGCCTAGTTTGTAAGTATTTCCAAAGTTCAGATAATAGCGGCTCTGTAATAGGTATTACTCGTTGTTTTTTTCCTTTAGCGTGTTTAACTGTAATCATTTTTTCACCAAAATCAATATCTTCCCAATCTAAAGCTAAAAGCTCCTGACGGCGCATGCCAGTCATAAGGAACATCATAAGAATAACTCGATTCCTAAGTGCATTTTCTGGTGAAAGTTTTTCAGGCATTTTAAGTAATTGCTCTATTTCGGTTTCAGATAGAAATTTGGGTATTACATCAGGTGCTTTAGGTGCATGAATAGGTAACATAGGATTTTGAGTGAGATATCCTTGTTCTATTAAAAATTTATAGTAAGAAGATAGAGAATGAATTCTACGTCTTATAGTATATGTGGCATAGTTCTTTTCTGTTTTTAGATGGGCAACGTATCTACGTAAAATTGGTGTAGTTACAGTATGCAAGCTAGGTTTTATACCTTTTGCTTTTAAAAAAGAAACAAATTGTTTAAAATCAGTACTGTAATTTTTTATGGTATGCTTTGATACATCTTTTTCTCCTTTTAAGTAGTCTAAAAATTCATCATAGTAATAGGTTATATCCATATGTACTCCTCCTTCTAAAATGATATCATTAAATTAACTATATATTTTTAGTGGATACAAGCAGTACATAACTAGGTTATAGTACTACTATTTTCAGCCCTGTTTTTGTAATGAGGCTTGAAAGTCAGTAACCACGCCAAATAGTACATATGGCAATTGAAGGGATGTTACCTCGGCTTACAGACTTACTCGTATATGAAAAGAAAAACACTGCCTTTTAAGGTGGTGTTTTTTAGTTTATATAATTATTTGTATTAATATAATTTGAAAATTATATAAAATAAAATTTTTTCATATAAAAAAAGGAATTTTAATAATATTTGTTTAA
This sequence comes from Tepidibacter thalassicus DSM 15285, assembly GCF_900129915.1. Lineage (GTDB taxonomy): Bacteria > Bacillota > Clostridia > Peptostreptococcales > Peptostreptococcaceae > Tepidibacter > Tepidibacter thalassicus. The sequence continues at coordinate 86,055 of NZ_FQXH01000008.1, read as the reverse complement.
TATTAATATATTAAAGATTTGGTTGATAATAAATTTGTCTAAGGGAGTTTTTAAAATTGACAGTTAAGAAGGGATGACCTATGGTGAGTCTGAGAGAAGATGTTAAACAAAAATTGTCAAGAGAATTGTTTTTAGAAATTGAATTTGATTGTACAATTAAAGATGTAACTTCTAATTGTTATAATATTTTAGGATATACTAAAGAAGAGATGATTGGACAAAATATTAAAGAGATTTTTAAAAATAGTGAGCTTAATAAACTATTAAATAAAAATGATAATTCAAAAATTGCAGAGATAATTATTAAAGATAAAAATAATGATGATATATATATGAGTGTAAAAAAAGGTTTTGTTAAAGAAGATAATAAAAACATTATGTTTTTATCTATGATTGATATAACTAAATATAAAGAGAAACTTAATATGGCAAAAAGGTTAATGAGAATATTTGAGAAGTCTAATGATATAATTTTTTCTGCAAGAATTAAACCTGAAATAAAATTTGAATATTTAAGTCCTGCTGTGTATACTAATTTAGGTGTAACTGTAGAAGAATGTAAAAAAAATCCTTTAATACCTTTAGAAATAGTTCATCCAGATGAATATGAAGAGCATAAAAAGAAGTTTGATGGTATCATAGAAGATTATTCCAATAAATTTTATACTAGGTTTATGAATAAAGAAGGAGAATATATTTGGTTTGAAGAATATATAGTGCCAGTATATGATGACAATGGGGATGTAGTGATAGTAGAAGGAATTTCAAGAAATATTCATGAAAGAAAACAATTAGAAGAAAAATTAAGGTATTTAAGTTATCATGATGCTTTAACTGGTCTTTATAATAGGGCATATTTTGATAAGGAAAAGGAAAGATTGGACAAAGAAATTAATACTTCAATAGGTATTATTATTTGTGATCTTGATAATTTGAAAAGCATTAATGATAATCTAGGACATGGAGAAGGAGATGAATTAATAAAATTAGCATCAAAATTAATTAAGAAAAATGTTAATGAAAATGCTGTTGTAGCAAGAATTGGTGGGGATGAATTTGCTATTTTGTTAAAGGGTGTTGACTATAAAGAGGTTGAAAATATAGTAACAAAGTTAAAGAAAACAATTAAAATTTATAATTCAGTTAATCCGGAGATATTGATAGAATTGTCTATTGGATTTGCGTATAGTAAAAATTCTATTGGTTGTGTTAAAGAATTATTTAGAAATGCTGATAAAAATATGTATATAGATAAAAGAAAGAATAAATTTGCTGATATTTAATAAGTTTGGGATTTAGTTAAATGATGTTGAATAAAAGCCATTTAAAACCGAATAGGTTTTAGATGGCTTTTACTTTTATCAATAATATGTTTATATGCATAGTATATATTAAAATTATTGTTAAAAATCGGGGGAGATATTATGACAAAGTATAGGATTATGACATTTGATGGAGGGGGAGTTAGAGGGGCTTTGAGTGCAACTTTATTGAAAAGATTAGATGAACAATTACCTGATTTAATAAAAAAAACAGATCTTTTTGCAGGGACATCTACGGGTTCTTTTATTGCATTAGGACTAGCTTTTGGATTGACACCTAAGGAACTTGTAGAATTATATTCTGTTCGCAATTGTAGATTTATTTTTAATTCTAAGTATCCTGAGTTGTTTAGACCTAGATATAATAATAAAAATTTAAAAAGAGTACTATCAAAAATATTTCCTAAAAATCTTAAATTAAAAGATTTAAAGCGTAAAGTGGTAATACCGTCATTTCAGTTGGTAGGAGATAATGGGGAGGAGTGGGGGCCTAAATTTTATAGTAATTTTTTAGATTCTGATACTAAAAATGCTTATGTTATAGATGTGGCTCTTTGTAGTAGTGCTGCACCTATATATTTTCCTTCTTATAAAAATCATATTGATGGAGGTATTATAGCTAATAATCCTAGTCTTGCGGCAATAGCTATTGCTAGAGATAAAAAGGGAGCAAATCAAAAACTTGATAATATTTATATGTTATCTATTGGAACAGGATTTAATTCATCGAAAATAATGTCAGATACTACTACGTGGGGAGTTTTTGAATGGACTTTGCAACAAGATCCTCCTTATCCATTATTAAATATATTTTTTGATGGAAATATGGAAACTGATAGTTATTATAGTTATCAGCTTTTAAGGAATAAATATTTTAGATTGAATCCTAAAATTTCAAAAATAGTTGATTTAGATGATTGGAGTAAAATACCATATCTTACATCTTTGGCAGAAGAATATAATATTATAAGTGTAGTTGATTGGGTTAAAAAGAATTGGAAATGATAAACTGATGGCGAGATTGCCATTAGTTTATTTTTGGTTATAATTGCGAATTTTGCAAAATATGAAAAATAAATAGAAAGAAATTTGTGAAAATATTGACATCTAATGTATTTAAAGTATATAATAAACTTGTAATATATAAAATAAAAATTATATTAGGGGGATCGGGAATGGAACAAAAAGAATTAAAACGTATTAAATGGAATAGTTGGATGTTTATAGTAAGTTATGCTTTCATGGGAATTTTAAGTGGAGTTGCTTTTGATGTACTTGTAACATTTTTACAAGAAGTATCTCCATCTACTGCGACTTCTTTTTCTACTTGGATGGGGTTAAGTACATTTATTGGTGCAGGGATGCTTTTAATTGCACCTAAATTAGGTTACAAAAAGACTATATTTATAGCACCAATTATATGTATAGTTTCATTATTTGGAATATCTTATAGTAATGTAGATTTAATATTTCCAATTGCTACTCTTGCATTTATAACAGGTTTTGGTTTTTATGATGTAATGCTTGCACCTATGTTAAATGCTTATACAACTAAAGAGAATAGACATAAAACTTTTTCAAGGGCATTATATATTAATGTTTCTGGTATGGTTATTGCGAGTTGGGCTGGAGGACCTTTTATAGTTTACAGATTTGCTTCGAAAATAGGAAAAACTTATGAGAAAGCTAAAGAATTGACTGCTACATTTGAAACTTTAAAAGCTTCAAGTAGTTTGTATAATGCTTATATAGCTGCTCATAGAGATGTATTTTTAGTATCTATTATTCTTTGTATACTTTCTTTAATACCATTATTATTTATAAAAGAACTTCCTATAGATTATAGAGAAGAAAATAAAGATACTGAAAAGAAAAAATTTGATTGGAGTATTTTTAAAAACAAGTATGTTGTTTCATTTGTAATTTATTATGCATTAATAAGATTTGGAGCTTCGCTTATTGTACCATACTTCTCAGTTTATTTAACTAAGTTTATAGGAATAGATAGAGCTACTACATCAACTTTAGTAGGTGCTACTAATTTAGCCATGGTAATATTTATGGTTGTTTCTCCTTGGTTTGTTAAAAAATTTGGTCAAGTTGTTGCTCTTGGAGGTTTATCTTTAGTTTCAATACCATTTATGATGATTATAGCTAATGGGAAAATATTTGGAAGTTCAGCTGTTATAGTAGTTGGTTTAGCATTGTTTTTAAGATCTGGATTTATGAATGCTGCAAATCCAATAATGATGTCGTTACCTATGGAATTTGTTTCAAAAGAATTAAGACCAGCATACAATTCTGTGATATTTGCTGCTGGAGGTATTACAAGTATTTTAGCAGGGCAATTTACTAGAAATATTTTATTTAAGACTCAATCTGGATATGCAACTGCTTATTACATAACTGCTGTAATTTATACTGTGGCATCAGTACTTCTTCTTGTATCTTGTACTAAAAAATACAATCGTTCACATGAAGTGGGCAAAGAGGAGAAAGGTGCTTAAAAATTAAAAGTAGTTAAAGGTAAAAGTCCTAATATTGTAAATGATATTAGGACTTTTGTAGTATTTTTTGTATAATGTAATTATTATAGTATAAGGAGTTGTTTATGAAAGAAAAATCGGTATTTGAAATAAGAAAAATACATAAAAAGCTTATAAATTTATATATGAAAATTTTGAATGAAAAATATAAAAATGATGTAGAATTTAAAAAATTTATAGATAATCAATATAAAGATAATGGTGTGAATTTGTATTCTTGTAAGCAAGCACATATATTTATAAATAAAGTAATAATTCTTAGAATATTTGAAAATAAAGGGATTATATTTGATATAGAGAAAAAATATGAAAATAGAATTGAATTATTTTTATATTTTATAAAAAATTATACATTAGAAAAATTACTAAATTTTTGTTTTGAACACAGTGAAATAATTAAAAGATTTAATATGTATTATGAAGAGTTGGAGATTAATGAAATAAATGATGAAAAAATTTATTTAGAGATTGTTAATATTATAGAAGATATAATACATAAAATAGATTTTTTAATTTTGAGTAGTGATACTATTTTAGGGGATATATATGAAGAATTCATGGACGAAGAAAGACGAAAGACATTAGGTCAGTTTTATACTCCGGATTTTATTATAGAATATATATTACATAAAACCATTGAAAAAGAAGATATAGTTGAGAATCCTTTTGTAAAAATTTTGGATCCAGCTTGTGGAAGTGGACATTTTCTTGTAAAAGCTTATGATATATTAAGAAAAAAATTTGAAGATAATTTAAATGCTTTAAATGAAAAATATTGTGATTGTGAATATGAAGTAAAAAAGAACAATAATATTATAAAAATAAAGGGAAAAGATTATTGGAGAAAAGAAAATATTCATTATCATTTGTTAAAGCACTGTATTTATGGATGTGATATAGATAAATTTGGAATTGGTATTACTATTATAAATTTAATTTTAAAAGATATTAATAATTTTACAGATGAGTTGAATATTGTTAATTGCGATAGTTTAGTACAATGGGAAAAGAGATTTGATTATAGTGTGTTTTTTAAATTTTGGTCGAATAGATATGATTACGTAATTGGAAATCCGCCGTATGTAGGGCATAAACAACTTGATATTGAGTATAAAAAATGGTTATTAAAAGAGTATGATGATGTTTTTAAAGATAAATCTGATTTGTATTATTGTTTTTATAAGAGAATAATTGATGTACTTAAATATAGTGGAAAAGCAAGTGTTATAAGTCCTAGATATTTTATGGAAAGTCCTAGTGGAATGAGTTTGAGATCTTATTTGAAAAATAATTCTAAAATATTAGAAATTGTTGATTTTTATGGAAGTGAAATTTTTAAAGGTGTAGGGATTGCTAGTGCTATATTTACTTTTAAAAAAGAAAATTGTATTGATAATAAAATAGAAGTATATAAACTTAATAATGATGATTTTAAATTTAATAATAGGTGTAAGCTTTGTGAAGTTTTAAATAATAGAAGTGATTTTGAAAAGTTTGCTTTGCATCAAAGTGAATTAAATGATGAAAGGTGGATTTTGATATCAGAAATAAAATACAATATATATAAAAAAATAGAAAGCAATGCTAAATTTAAATTGAAAGAAGTGGTTTGTAGTTTTCAGGGAATAATAACAGGATGTGATAAAGCTTTTGTTTTAAGTTGTGATGATGTTAATAAGTATAGAATAGAAAAAAATATATTGAAAAAATGGATAAAAAATAAAAATATAAATAAATATGTAGTTGATGATACTGATTTAATGCTTATATATTCTAATATAATAGAAGACGAATTAGAATATAAGAATAGTTTGAATTACATAGGGAGATTTAGAGATAGGCTTGAAAATAGAAGGGAATATAAAAAAGGAATAAGAAAATGGTATGAGTTGCAATGGGGAAGGGATAAGAAATTGTTTGAAAATCCTAAAATTGTGTATCCGTATAAAGCTTCAAGTAATAAATTTGCTATTGATAAAAATGGATATTTTTGTAGTGCTGATGTATATTCATTTTGTATAAAAGAGGAATTTATGAATGTGTTTTCATTAGAATATTTGGTTGCAGTATTAAATTCTAAGATATATGAATTTTATTTTAAAATGTTTGCAAAAAAAATGGGAAAAGGAATATACGATTACTATCCTAATTCTATAATGGATTTGAAAATATTAAAAAATTTAGAATATGAAAATATAGAATATATAGGTAAAAAAATATTAAAATTATATGAAAGTGTAAGAGAAATAGAAAAAGAAGATGTCTATAATAAAGAAGATATTTTAATGAGCTTTTATAATAAGAAAGTTGAAATATTAAATATAAAAAAAGATATATACAAATTAGAGAGAGAAGTAGATAAATTAATTGCAAAGTCTTTTAAACTTAGTAATGTAGAAGTAGAATTTATATATAAAAATTTAAATATAAAAACAGTAGAGCAATTAGAAGAAAATATTACAAAAGATGATTTTTTGAATATGCATATCAAACAAAATAAATCAATAGAATATATTGCAAATTTGTATAAATGTGATGAAATTTTTATAGAGATTTTAAGAGAAAAGTATTCTAAAGATTATAGTAAAGATGAGCCATGGCTTTTTTATAATTTATCTGAATTGTATGATGGAATATATTTATTTATAAAGAATGAAGTAGTAAAAATGTTTAAAGAAAATAAGAGAATTATGAATGTAGAAGAAATTAAAGATGTATTGAGTAGAAAACACAAAAATTTTGAAAATATTATAAATACAATAAAAAATAAATCTAGTAAAAGTGATTTGATGGTATTGAAAAAAGTATTAAATAAATATTCTAATAAATTAAATTCTAAAAATTATAAAAAAGAATTGATAAAATACGATAATGATTATTATGGACTTGCTATATGGGAAAAATAATAGTAAACTATAAACTTTTCCTTCATAAATATATAAAGAAGATATAAAAAAGGGAGGAGTTTATATGGTGAAAATGAAAATTAATGAAGAAAAAAATGTGTGTTTAATAGATATAGGTGGATTTGTTACTAAGGAGAATATAAATAAATTTTTAAAAGAGTATAAAGAAAATATAAAGAAAATCAAGCCGACTAAATATAAATTAATAATACATCCAAAAGAATTTAAAACAGATGAAGAAGATGTAATTAAAACTTCTTTTAGAAAATTTTTAAAAACAGGATTTAAAAAAATATTTATAGTGGATGCATTGGGGCTGACAGATAATATTAAATTAAATAAATTAGAAAGAAAATTTTTTTTCAGTAGAGTTAAAATAGTAAACTCTATTGAAGAAGCATTACAAGATTAGTTAAGCCATCACTTTAGTGGTGGCTTATTTATTTCCGTGTATATCTTTTATTTTTTCTTTATCAATAACTATTTCTGTACCGTAGGCAGTTTTAGAAAATATTTTTTCAGCTTCTTCAAGAAGCATCCCTTTTATTTGCATATTTTCGGGTTTTGCTTCTCCGATACCTTCGTTATATGCTCTGTATAAATACTGTACAGCTTGAGGCAAAAATCCAAGCATTCTAGCGCCTATAGTGTCACATGCAACTGGGTCAGTGCCGGCGATTATTAATCCTTTAACATTTATTGATTTTCCATCACTTGGACCACTTCCAATCATTGCTTTATCTGCACTTATTATAGTTAAGTCTATTGGAATTTTTTTAGCCATGGCGACAATAAAACCGTGTAAATCTTCATGTATACCTAAATTTTTTTTAGGAAATCCATGAATTTCTCCTGGAGGCCAGGCTAGAGCAATATTTTTTATGCCAGCACTCATTGTAGCTTCTTCGTGGTGTTTAAGTTGCGTAAATGAAATTAAAACGTCTACTTCATCTATTAATTTATTTATTTTTGTATTAGGTATTATGTTGTGATCGAGTTCTATTGTAGTATATGGGCCGTAATTTAAATCTATAAATTCTACATTTTCTGCTTCAATTATTTTATCATACCCTACATATTTCATTACATCGGGAGTTTGATTACCACCTGAACCAGTTGCTATGTATATTTTAGAAGGATTTTTGGTTTTTATATATTTAATTAATGCTTGTAGCGTATTAGGACCTACAACTGTTGCAGTAGATGGATATTTAGATTTAACCCAGTTTGGAGTAATAACTACTACATCATTACTTTTTATTATTTCATTCATAGGTAGTAAATCCAGAGCATTTTTTAAAGAATCAATTTCATTTTGAGCTTGAGTTATAGCTATTATAGGTTTGGCGATTTTTCTATTAGTTCTCATAAAAAAACCTCCTTTGTATTAGAATTTCCATTAATAACATAAATGATACTAAAAGATATATGATAATGTAGAATAAAAGATTATAGGAAGGTGATATTTTGATAGATACAAGATTGATTACATTTTTGACTGTGGCAAAAACTAAAAACTATACTAAAGCTGGACAAATACTTAATTTAACACAACCGGCTGTATCTCAACAAATTAAGTTTTTAGAGGAATATTATAATGTTAAATTGATAAAAAAGAGAGGTAAGCAAATAGATTTAACTCAAGAAGGAGAAATTTTATTTAAATATGCTAAAGAATTAGAAATATTATCGAGAAATTTAGAATCAAAATTAAAAAATAAATCGAGCATAGTAAAAAAGTACAATATTGGTGCTACTATGACAATAGGAGAGTATGTACTTCCGTATATATTAGGAGAATATAGAAATATATATAAAAATATAGATATTATTTTGAATGTGAATAATACAAAAATTATTATTGAAAAGCTTTTAAATAGAGAGATAGATTTAGCGTTGATAGAAGGATGTTTTGATAAAAGTAAATTTAATTATAAAAAGATGAAAGATGATGAACTTGTTTTAGCGGTTTCTAATAAGCACTATTTTTCAAAAAAGAAAGAAGTAGAATTAGATGAGGTATTAAGTGGAAATTTAATATTAAGAGAGAAAGGTTCTGGAACTAGAGAAATATTTGAAAATAAATTAGTTGAATTGGGATATAACTTAGAAAAAATTAATGTTTATATGGAAATAGGAAGCATAAATGCTATCAAATCTCTTGTGGAATCTAATTTAGGTTATACGGTAATTTCTAAAGAAGCGATAAAAAGAGAAGTAAATCTTGGTGTTATAAATATAGTGCCTATAAAAGATGTAAAAATTATAAGGGAGTTTAATTTTGTATATTTGAATGATGGATTTATGGATTTTATAGATGATTTTATTAACTTCTGTTATACACGTACATAATAAGTATAAATTTTTGTTATGATTTCATAACAAATCATAATTTTTATTTATATATATCCTCTGATATAATTTTATTATAAAGGGGTGATTTAGTATGAAGAATATACCGGGTGTTATATTTGTTTATCTTATTGCTATGGTTTCTATATTTATAAATGATTTTATAAAAAATATTATAAATTTAGAAGCTTTGACAATAGGCATAATAATAGGTATTTTATATAATAACTTATTAAAGACTAGAGACATATTAAAGCCTGGAATAAAATTTTCTTTAAAAACATTATTAAAATTGGGTATTATTTTGTTGGGATTTAAGCTTAATTTTAAATCGCTATTAAATCTTGGCGCAAAATCTCTTTTAATGATAATTGTGTTTGTTCCGAGTGTTTTGTTATTTTCTTATTTATTAGGAAAAGTATTTAAAATAAATAATAGAATTCCTATTTTGCTTGGGGTAGGGTCTAGTATATGTGGAGCTTCAGCTGTTGTTGCCATGGCACCTTGTATAAATGCTGATAAAGATGATTCGGTAGTTGCAGTATCTATTATTAATTTTTTAGGAGCAGTGGGTGTTTTAATATATTCACTTATTGCTGTAACTTCAAATATGAGTAATATAGATTATGGTATTTGGTCAGGTATATCACTTCAAGGAGTTGCACATGCTATTGCAGCTGCTTTTGCTAGAGGGAATGAAGCAGGAGAGATTGGGACATTAGTGAAAATGGGTAGAGTTGTAATGTTAATACCTATGGCTTTGGTTTTAACATATTTATTTAATAGAGAAAAAAGCGATTCGAAAGTAAAATTTCCGATGTACGTACTTTATTTTATAATAGCAGGGATAATAAGTTCACTAGGTGTAATTCCAAAAGAGGTTATACAAATATTAGCAAAGTTAAGTTCTATATTTATACTTATGGCCATGGTTGGTATGGGCTTATCAGTAGATTTAAAAAGTATTAGAGATAAAGGAGCAAAACCTTTTTTATTAGGATGTATTTTATTTACTGTTATATCTATAACTACACATTTTATAGTAATCAACTTTATATAGATAATATAATAAAAGGCATAGGTTATTGATAATCTATGCCTTTTATATTTGGGATTGATAAAATATTGACAAATCAAAACAACAAATGTAGCATTGGTAATAGAGATAAAATTAAAGAAGGGGGAAAGGGAATGTATCTTGATGATATAAAAATAATTTTTATGCAATCATGTGTTGCTGACAGTAAAAAAATAAGATTTAAAGCTAAGTTTTCAAGGGATATATCTGAGGTTTTACCTTATATTAATTCAGTTTTAAAAGATGCAATATACAATAAAAATGCTATGAGTTTAACAATTCGAAAAGAATTTAGAATAATAACACTACACAGTGATATGTTAGCTGTTTCTAAAGCTGTAAATGAAACAGATGCTTATGAAATTATAGATTCTGTAAAAGACTTAATTAACAATACATATGAAAATAAAGAAAAAATAAAACCTTTATATGAAATGAGATCAAAGCCAAGTGCTATAGATGTTTATAATCATCTTCCGAAACTTAATTGTAGAAAATGTGGAGAATATACTTGCCTTGCTTTTGCAACTAAACTTTTAAGTGGAGAGCAGAATATAAAAAGATGTGTACATATATATGATGTTCACAATAGAGAGAATTTGGAGTGGATAGAAGATTTTTTACAAGTATTTGGATATTAAAATTTAAAAAAAGGGAAATGCTAAAATTAGAATTTAAAATTATATTATTAGATTAAAAAGTGAAAATATTTAGACAATATATTTGTTTTTTTGATATAATATTATAGGATAAAAAAATAAAATATTGAAAGTCGTGTCTTGACAAAAAAAATATTATTTTGTAAAATTATATAGGAAAATGGACAACATTTTCCTTCTTGGAGGCTATGATGAGGAAATATGTAGTAAAAAAAATATTGAGTAATAATGCTATTCTTGTCAGTGAAAATGAAAAAGAATACATTTTATTAGGAAAAGGTGTGGGTTTTTCTAAAAAAAGAGGAATGGTTTTAGAAAACATTGAAAATGTCGAAAATACTTTTGTATCTTTGACTGGTGAGGACAAAGATCAATATGAGAGTTTATTGTCTAAAGTTGACAAAGAAGTACTTTCATTAGTTGAAGAAATAATATATATGGCTTCTAGAGAATTAAATGAAGAATTAAATCCTCATATACATATTGGTCTTGTCGATCATATAAACTTTGCAATTAAAAGGCTTAAAGAAGGAATAGAAATAGTAAATCCTTTTTTGATGGAAACAAAACTTATGTATCCTGAAGAGTATTCCATAGCAGAAAAGGCAGTAAATATTTTAAAACAAAAATTGGGAATACAAATACCAGATGCAGAAATTGGATTTATAGCTTTTCATATTCACGGAGGAAGAGTTAATAAAAGCAGAAGTGGGGCACTTAAAAATGCAAAATTAATAAATTTAATAGTTAAATATATTGAAGATAAGTTAAAAATAAATTTAAGAAAAGATTCTTTGGATTATCATAGGTTTGTAACTCATTTAATGGGAGTTTTAGATAGAGTAAAAAATAAAAAATATTTAAAAAATGTGTTATTGCCAAAATTAAAAGAGGAATTTATTGTTGAGTATAAAATCGCTTATGATATTTCAAAAATAATTCAAAATGAGTTAAAACTAAAAGTGCCTGAAGATGAAATAGGATATATGACTCTTCACATATATAAATTAAATAATTCAAATAAAAAAATCTAAGTTGGCGTGTTACTGATATATCAGGCATGAGCCAAAGGTTTTAATGGGGAGTTTGCTAATTTTTGTATAGCAATATTACTATAACCTTTGGTTCATGCTTTTTGATTAATTAATATAAAAAAATAAAAGGAGAGGGTTATAAAATGGAGAAAAAAGTAATAATAAAAAATGAAAGTGGAATACATGCTAGACCAGCAGGAGTATTTGTTAAAAAAGCTTCTGAATTCAAATCTCAAGTAGAAATAGTGTTTAATGGAAAAAAAGTAAATGCTAAGTCTATAATGGGATTAATGAGTTTAGGACTTTCTAAAGGAGATGAAATAACTATAGTAGCTAATGGAGAAGATGCACAAAATGCAGTAAACGAATTAGCAGCTCTTGTTGAAAGTGGATTTGGTGAAATATAAATAAAACTTACATGAAATTTAAGCTTCGGGTGTATTACTCGAAGCATTTATAATTGAATTTTAAAAAACGTTTCGAGAATAATTGGTTTTGAGGAAAGGAGAAATTAATATGTTAAAAGGAACGAATGCATCCCCAGGTATTGCGATAGGTAAAGCATTAGTATTAGAGCATGGTGAAATTAATATAGAGAAGAAAAGTATAGATAATATTGATTCGGAAGAAAAAAAATTTTTAGATGCAGTACAAAAATCAAAAGAAGAATTAATAAAAGTTAAAGAAAAAGCATTAAAGGAAATTGGAGAAGATAAGGCTCAGATATTTGAATCTCATATAATGGTACTTGATGATCCAGAACTTATAGATTCTACGTTGAATAAAATAAAAGAAGAAAAAGTAAATGCAGAATATGCTTTTAGTCAAATTAGAGATATGTTTATTGGAATATTTGAGGCCATGGATAATGAATACATGAGAGAAAGAGCTGCTGATATAAAAGATGTATCAAATAGAGTTTTGAGAAATATTTTAGGTATGAAATTTATTGATTTGGCTTCTCTTGAAGAAGAAGTAATATTAGTAGCTCATGATTTAACTCCATCAGATACAGCTACTATGAATAAAGAAAAAGTTTTGGGATTTTTAACTGATATAGGTGGAAGAACATCTCATACTGCAATAATGGCTAGAACATTAGAAATACCAGCGGTAGTTGGACTTAAAAATATAACAGAGAAAGTTAAAGATGGAGATTTTATAATATTTAATGGAGAAACTGGAGATGTTATATTAAATCCAGATGAGAGTACTATAGAAAAATACAAAAATTTAAAAGAAAATTTTGAAAAAGAAAGAAAAGAATTAGAAGCTTTAAAAGGAAAAGAAAGTAAAACTCTAGATGGAAAGCATGTAGAACTTGCAGGGAATATTGGAACTCCAAAAGATATAGAAGGTCTTATAAAAAATGATGCTGAAGGTGTTGGACTTTATAGAACAGAGTTTTTATATATGCATAGAAATGATTTTCCGAGTGAAGAAGAACAATTTGAAGCATATAAAGCGGTACTTGAGGCTATGAATCCAAAACCTATAGTAATAAGAACTTTAGATATAGGAGGAGATAAAGAACTTTCATATCTACAAATGGATAAAGAGATGAATCCATTTTTAGGATATAGAGCAATAAGACTATGTCTTGACAGAAAAGATATATTTAAAACACAACTTAGAGCGCTTTTAAGAGCTAGTGTGTATGGAAATTTAAGAATAATGTTCCCTATGATATCTTCTCTTGAAGAATTACTTGCAGCTAAAGAAGTGCTTGAAGAAGTTAAAAGAGAACTTGATGAAGAAAATATTTCTTATTCAAAAAATATAGAAGTTGGTATGATGATAGAAGTACCGTCAGCAGCAATTATATCAGATGTTCTTGCTAAACATGTAGATTTCTTTAGTATAGGAACAAATGATTTAATACAATATACTACGGCAGTAGATAGAATGAATGAAAAAATACATTATTTATATAATCAATTTAATCCTGCTGTTCTTAGACTTATAAAAATGGTTATAGATAATGGTCATAAAGAAGGAAAATGGGTAGGAATGTGTGGAGAAGCTGCTGGAGATAAGAGAATGATTCCAATACTTCTTGGAATGGGTCTTGATGAATTTAGTATGAGTCCAATATCTATACTTCCAGCTAGAAAACTTATAAGTTCGTTAAAATATGAAGATATGAAAAAATTGGCTGATGATATTTTAAAATTAGGAACCGCTAAAGAAATAGAAGAATATATTAAAAAAACTTTTGCTTAAAATTAAATAAAATGCAAAAAATCCCATGTTGTTTCATGTAAAAACAATATGGGATTTTTTATGTGATATAATAGATTTTAAGATGAAAGTTTAGTGGTGGTGATTAAATGAAAAATTTTTTATATATTGGTTGTTCTAATAGTGGAAAAACTAATATATTAAAAGAAAAATATGAAAATATTTTGAAAGAAGGAGTAAAAGAAAATCAAATATTAGTATTTATAAATAGTAAATCTCAAAATTATATATGGGATGATATTGAAACTAATACTTTTTATAAAATAATTAGAAATCATATTATTTTATTTTGGCCTATAATTGAAGAAAAATTAAAAACAGGAAAAATTATTCCGAAATTTTTAGATATAGAAATTAGCGAGTATTTATTGAATAAATTAGTAGATAAATATAGGGAGAATGGGAGATTTTTAGATGTAAATATACCTAATTCTGTATTATCATCAGATATATTAAACAATATATCTAAGCTATCTTTGAATTGTATAGAATTTGATGAAGTTGATATGTATTTAAATAAATTTTTACAAAATGAGGATTTATTAGTTAAAGACAATATTTTGGCAATTAAAGATATTATAAGAGTGTTTGTAAAAAAAAATATAAATGAAGGAGTGCTTAATTTTAGTTTAGCTTGTTATTTGTTTAGTAAGTATATATTGAATCATTCATTGTATGAAGAGTATTTAAAAAATAATATAAAATATTTAATTGTAGATGATATTCAGGAAAAATCTTTTTTAGAAATAAAATTTATAGAAAAATTATTAAATATAGTTGATCAAGCTTATTTGGCATATAATACTGATGGTTCTGTAACTAAAATACTAGGAGCAGATGAAAATTCAGTTAGAGAAATTATATTTCCAAAATGTAATTTGGTAAAACTTAATTCGAAAGAATTAATAAAAAAAGATAAAATAATTATAAAAAATAGTATTTTAAGAAGTGAGATGATAGTTAATATAGTTCAAGAAATAAAAAATCTTATTAAAAGTGGATATAAATCAGATGATATAGATATTATAGGTTCTTTTGTAGATAGTATTTTAGAGAACAGACTAAAAAAAGAATTATCTAAAATAGGTTTAAAACTTAGAACTATGACCAGGAGGGGTGCTATTACTGATAATCCGTTTATAGATAGTTTGATAACTATAAGTCTTTTAGTCAATAATTCTTGGAATATAATGCCTAATAAAGATTCTATTTCTAAGACATTCTCATTGATTTTAGGTATAGATATGATAAGATCGAGATATTTGACTTCTCAAATAACTAAAAGAGAACCTTATGAACTTCCTGCTGTTGAAGAAATTTCTAGTGAAATTATAGGGGAAGATTATTTGCAAAAATATAAAAATTTAAGAAATTGGATTTATAAAAATAGAGAAAATGAATTAGATATTGATGTATTTTTAAAAAAATTATTTTTAGATATATTACTTCCGCTAGAAACTTCTCAAGAAAATTTAACAGCTTGTAATTATTTAATCAATCTTGCTAAAGAGTTTTTGGAATATGCAAATGATAATGATAAATTTAAAAAAGATAAAAATAAAATGTTTGTAGATATGGTATTAAAAGGAATTAGAGTTTCTGATATTAAAGATGACGAAGGAGAAGGTATAAAACTTTGGACTTCATATTCGTATTTACTCAGTTCTAAAAAAAGCAAAATTCAAATTTTAACAGATGGAAGTTCAAGTGTTTGGCATCAAATAGGAATAAAAAAATATTATAATCCATTTATATTTTTAAAAGAAAATAGAGCTAAAATTTGGAATTATGAATGTGAAAATAAGTATAAAACGTTACAAACTCTTAGCATAATAAAGAGTATTTTAAGAAAATCTTCTCATAGTACATATATATTTAAAAGTGAATATAATTCTAATGGGTATGAGCAAAAAGGAGAATTTTTAGAATATGTAATTGAGGTCTTAGAAGGAGAAAATTAATATGAAGTGGAGAGAAGGACAGATTGATGTGATGAATTATGAAAAAGGGATTTTAGCAGTACCTTCAGTTCCAGGAGCTGGGAAAACTACTGTGATTACTTCAAAAACTGTAGATTTAATTGTAAAAGGGTTAAATAAAAATGGAAAGATATTAATAGTTACTTTTACTAATAGTGCAGTATCTAATTTTAAAAGTAAATTAAAAAAATTGCTTGAAGAAAAAGGAATGGATAGTAATTGCGGATGGGAATGTAAAACTCTTCATTCTTTAGCGAATTCTATAATAAGAGAAAGTCCTAAAGATGCTTATTTAGATGATGATTTTGAAATTATAGATGATATTGAAGCTACGGATATTATAAGGAATTTTTCTTTTGAATTTTTTAAAATGTATGAAAATATATTTTTAAGATATTTAAATATTCAAAAAAGCAATAGCCAAGACTATATAGAAAAAGTACGAAAAAAATGGAGTGATAAATTTGTATCTATAACTAAAAATATAATAAGTTATTTAAAATCTAAGGGTATAAGGTATGTACAAGCTCAAGAAATATTAAAGAATTATAATCAAATAGATGAACTTTTGAAAATAATTTTTAATATATATATTCTTTACGAAAAAGAACTTATAAAAAAGGGCAAAGTAGATTATGATGATATAATAATTCGAGCTGCAAATCTTCTTGAAAGTAGAAATGATATACTCAAAAGACTTCAAGATAGATATGTATATATATTTGAAGATGAAGCTCAAGATTCATCTTTGATGCAAGAAAAAATACTGTTTTTATTATCTCAAAAACATAAAAATTTAGTTAGAGTAGGAGACCCCAATCAAGCTATAATGTCTACTTTTACAAATTCAGATCATAAACTTTTTAGAAAATTTTGTGAAAGGGATGATGTAAAAAAAATAGTAATACCTGTTTCGAGTAGAAATACTAAAAGTATATTGAGTTTGGCAAATTATTTAGTTAAGTGGAGTAATAGTAATGGAATTAATTTAAGTAAAGAGGAAGTTTTGGTAGAGCAGTATATAAAGCCTGTTGATAAAGATGATCCGTATCAAAATCCGATAGTTGACGATGTAGGCATATATATAAAAACTTATGAAAATGAAGATGTAGAAATGAAAAATGTAATAGTTAATATTAAACAAGCTATAAAAAAATATCCTAATAAAACTATGGCGCTTTTACTTAGATATAATTTTAAAATAGATAAATATATAAATTTGCTTGAAAGAGAAAATATACCGTATCAAGTAATAGATAGGTATAGAGGAGAGTCTGCGCAAATAATAGAAAAAATAGGGAGAATAGTAGAATTCATATCAACGCCTGATAAAACTAAATTAATAGGGCTATTAAATTTAGTTTATGATAATCAAATAGAAGAAAATGAAAAAAAAGAATTAGATAAATACAATATAGAAGAAATATTTTTTCCTCAGAATTGTAGTGGGATTGAAAATTTGAAAATAAATGAAAATTTAAAAGAAATACTTGTCAATATAAAAAATTTATTTGAATATTCAACTCAAAAAATAGATAAATTTTTATTACAAATAGGTGAAGAATTTAAATTTAATTTAGAAGAACTTACTATTTTAGATTATATATCTACTGTTTCTAATAAAATGTTCTTTGAAAATCCTTATTTTACATTGGAAAATTTAGCTTATGAGCTTTTGAAAAATAAAAATTCTTTTAATTATTTTGCATCTATTGTTTTTGAAAATAAAGGGTATGAACCTAAAAAAGGATATGTTACTATTACTACTTGTCATAAAGCAAAAGGGCTTGAATGGGATGTAGTATTTATACCACATATGACTTATTTGGATTATCCAGGAAGGTTTCAAGATAAATTTAGAGGAGAGCTATATTATTTAAAAGACGAATATAAAAATATAGAAACTTTATATAAATCTACAATAGATTATTTGATGGAAAATAAAAAAATAGAAAATAGCACCAATAAAATGAAAAGAGAAATATTGTCAGAAACATTAAAACTTGTATATGTGGCATTTACGAGAGCTAAAGAAAGGTTATTTATATCTACTAATGGAAAAGAATATAATAAATCTATTTATTATAAAGTAGTTGAGGATTTTTTAAGGGGAGTTAATTGATATGGAAAAGTTAAAAAATATATATTTTAGTCAGTCTTGTATAGATACTTATGATACTTGTAAGCTTAAATTTAAGAAAATATATATAGATAATATAAATTGGTCGGGAGATAATAAAAATTTTGGAAGTAAATTTCATCTTTTAGCTCAGAGATATTATGTGGGAATTGATACAAATTTAGATAAAACTAAAGAAGAATATGTTTTTTTTGAAAATTTAAAGAAATTTTTGAGAAGAGATAAAAATATGTATCCGGAGTACACGATAAGATATAAAAGAGGAGACTTAAAACTTTTAGCTAAAATAGATTTGTTAAAAATAGAAGAAAATAAAATTACAATATATGATTGGAAAACAAATAAATCTAAATTGGATAGATATCAACTTGAAAATTCTTATCAAACTAAAATTTACTTGCATAATGTAACTGAAAATTTTAAAGTGCTTCCTAAAAATGTTACTTTGATTTACTATAATCCTAGATTTAATGAATTTTTAGAAGTTTATTATAGTGATGAAAAACATTTAAAATACAAGCTAGAGTTAAAAAATAAGATAATAGAAATAGTAAATCAAAAAGTATTTGATGAAAAGCTGGGAAAACATTGTAAATTTTGTCAGTTTAATGCTATATGTAATGAACAGTGGACTAATATAGACTTTCTACTAGATTATTAGTAGAGAGTTTCATATATAGGTCCTTTTTTTGTAAGTGTACTTTTTATTAAATTTATTTCGTTGATTTTAAAATTTAAGCCTTTCATTTGTATATTATTTATTATTCTAAGACTTAAATTATCTAGTTTTACTTTTCTAGCAATAGTTATATGTGGTTTGAATTTTTTCGTTTCTTTTTGAAAACCTAATTTCAACAAATCGTCGTTTAAATTAATTACATTAGTTGTTAATTTTTCTATATCTCCAGAAAGTCCTATCCATAAAATAGCTTGATTATTTCTTTTAAAATACGATATTTTATCAATTTTTAGATGAATATTTAGTTTTTTATAATTATTTAATATTTTTTTTATATCTGATAGTTTGTATTCTTCTGTTTCTCCTAAAAACTTTAGTGTAAGATGTATATTTTCTTTTTTAGTATAGTTTCCTATTATACCTTTTGATATAAGATATTCTTCGATATTATATATATATTCTATTATTTCTTTTGGAGGATAAATCCCTATAAACAATCTCATTAAAACCTCTCCTTTTTTATTTTTATCATAAAAATTTTTTCAAATGGTTATTTTATTCTTTTTCATATATTATAATTGTTTATATAAACAATTATAATATATGAAAAAGGATGATTTTTTATGAAAAAATTAAAATATGCTTTTTCGTTTTTTAAAAGAATAAATGTATTGTCTAGATTTATAATAGATAGTAATGTGTCAAACTTTAAAAAAATAAAAGTAGTAGTATCTTTATTGTTTGGTTTTTTATATTTTTTATCTCCAATAGATATAATTCCAGAAGTAGTTCTAGGATTAGGGCTTATAGACGATGGAGTTATACTTTTATATTTGCTTACTATAATAAATGAAGAATTAGATGAATATGAAAAAAATATTGGTCAAAAATATAATATCATATTAGAAGATGTAGATTATAAAATAAAAGATGAAAGCTAGGAGAAAATTTTCTCTTGGCTTTTTGTATTTGAAAAATGTCGATTTTGAATATACGAATATTTTTTTTGTCTAACAAAAAAACATTCACACATACACCTCGGTATGATATAATTTTTATGAATAAAATAAGTAGAGGTGGGAATTATGCATAAAATTACTGAAATTTTGATAAAGGAAGAAGATATAAAAAAGAAAGTTTATGAATTAGCTAAAATAATAGAAAAAGATTATAATGGTGAAGAAATTTTACTCGTAGGAGTTTTAAAAGGTGCTTGCGTATTTATATCTGATCTTATGAGAAATATAAATTTAGATGTGGCTTTAGATTTTATGGCAGTTTCAAGTTATGGAATGTCGACTAAAAGTTCAGGGGTAGTGAAAATTTTAAAGGATTTAGATAGTGAAATAGAAAATAAAAATGTGTTAATTGTAGAGGATATAATAGATACAGGTCTTACATTAAAGTATTTGTGTGAAAATTTAAAGTCGAGAAAACCTAAGTCATTAAAAATATGTACATTATTAGATAAACCTGAGAGAAGAAAATGTGATATAAAAGTGGATTATGTAGGATTTTCAATACCTGATAAATTTATAGCTGGATATGGAATTGATTGTGCTGAAAAATTTAGAAATTTACCTTATATAGGAATAGTAGGATAATAATTTTCCTGCTATTTTTTTTATTAATTTTTTTTATAGTTAAATTTGTTGTATAGATATTTTTTATATTTAGAGGTTTTTTGAAAAAAATATCAAAATGTGTAAAATGTGTATTAATTTAAAAATAAATTTAGGAGGAAAATTTATGGCAGATTATAGAGAAATGTGGAAAGAGTTGGATATGGATTTGGAAAAACACGATGGACTTTGTGAAGTATTACCGATGTTTTATGATGAAGTGTATCTTTCGCAGGAGAATAGACCAGAAAATATGAATTATTATAATTTTGTAATATCTGAAGTTCATGGCCTTAGAATAAAGGAACTGCAAGATTCAAAACAAGAAGGTAAAAAAGTAATAGGCTCTTTTTGTGTATATGTTCCAGATGAAATAACATTGGCTCTTAATTGTATACCTGTTGGAATTTGTTCAGGATCACAATTTTGGGTTCCAGATGGAGAAAAATTACTTCCTAGAAATACATGTCCACTTATTAAAGCGTCTATAGGGGCAAAATTGAGCAAAACATGTCCGTATTTTCAATCTTGTGATGTTGTAGTTGGAGAAACTACTTGTGATGGAAAGAAAAAAGCATGGGAAATATTAAAGGATTATATGGATGTATATGTAATGGATTTGCCTCAAATGAAAAGAGAAAAAGATAAAATTCATTGGATAGATGAAATAAAAATGTATAAAGATTTATTAGAGGAAAAAACGGGAATAAAGCTTTCTTTTGAAAATTTAAAAGAAAAAATAGAGTTAGTTAATAAAAAAAGAAGAACTTTAAAAAGATTATATAATTTTAGAAAATATGATCCAGTTCCTATAAGTGGAAAAGATGCATTGCTTGTATCTCAGATTGCTTTTTATGATGATATAAATAGATTTATAGAAATGACAAATAAATTATGCGATGAATTAGATGAGAGAGTAAAAAATGGGGAAGGAGTATTTGAAAAAAACACACCGAGAATTATGATTACAGGAACTCCTATGTCTATACCAAATTGGAAAATACATCATATAGTTGAAACTAGTGGGGGGGTAGTAGTTTGTGAAGAAACTTGTACTGGAACTAGATATTTTGAAAATGAAGTAGATGAAAATGCGAATACTATTGAGGAGCAGTTTGAAAATTTAGCTAATAGATATTTAGGAATTAATTGTGCTTGTTTTACTCCAAATAAAGGAAGAGTAGAAGATATATTAAATTATGTAGAAGAATATAAAGTTGATGCAGTTATTTATAATTCTCTTCAATTTTGTTCTACATATTCTATAGAATACAAAAGCGTAGAAAAGGCTTTAAAGGAAAAGGGAATACCAGTTATAATGATAGAAACAGATTATAGTGAAGAAGATACTGGACAAATAAAAACGAGAGTTGAAGCATTAATTGAAATGATAAAAGAAAAGAAGGGCGTAACAGCATGATAAGATATTATGTATTATTTGCTTCTCATAATGATGGGCTTTGTTTTGAAAAAGTTTTAAAGGATAATAGTTTAAAATATACAATAGTTCCAACTCCTAGAATTTTAAGTAAGTGTTGTGGTATATCTATAATGTTAAAAGAAGAAGTATTAGAGAAAGTTAAATATTTGATAAATAATAATAAGCTAAAAAACGAAGGATTATATAGAGTAAATAAAGAGACAAAAGAATATGAAAGAGTATGTTAAGAATGAGGAGTGTTTTAATTGTATAATATAGGTATAGATATAGGCTCTGTTGCAACTAAGATAGTAATTATGAAAAATAAAGAAATATTTGACTGTAAAGTATCTCCTAGTGGGTGGAATCCAAAAGAGACTTGTCAAATGCTAATAGATGAGATTATTGATAAAAACAATTTGAACAAAAATAAAATAAAAACCATAGTCGCAACAGGATATGGAAGAGTTGCACTTGATTTTGTTGATAAAAAAGTTACAGAGATTACGTGCCATGGCAAAGGGGCTAAATTTTTGAATAGTAATACAAAGTCTATTATAGATATTGGAGGTCAAGATAGTAAAGTTATTATTTTAGATGAAGAAGGAAGAGTTTTGGATTTTATAATGAATGATAAATGTGCTGCAGGAACAGGAAGATTTTTAGAAGTTATATGTACAGCCATGGGTATAGATGTAAAAGAATTATCGGATATTGCTTACAATGGAGAACCTATAAAAATAAATAGTATGTGTACAGTTTTTGCTGAATCAGAAATTATAAGTTTAAAATCAAGAGGAACTAATAAAGAAGATATAGCGGCAGGACTTGTTCATTCTGTTGTAGATAAAGTAGTATCTCTTGCTTCGAAAATGAGATTAGAAGAAGAAATATTTTTTTCTGGTGGATTGTGTTCAAATGAATATTTAAAGAGTGTGCTCGAAAAAAAACTTAATAAAAAAATTATTACAAGTAAATATGCACAATTTGCAGGAGCAATTGGTGCAGCGCTTTTAGGATAAGAACAAGTTTGAACTTGTTCTTATTTCATTTTTCAGTTATTATTTTAAAGTATAATTAAAAAATAATACTAAACCTAAGGAGGTAAAATTATTGTCAGATAAAAAAGTAGTTGTTATTGGCGGTGGTGCTGCGGGAATGCTTGCGGCAGCAACTGCTGGAAGTAAAGGAAAAGATGTTATTTTAATTGAGAAAAATGATATATTAGGGAAAAAACTTTTAATAACAGGTAAAGGAAGATGCAATATTACAAATGATTGTGATATAGAAGAACTTATAGAGAATGTTCCTGTTAATGGCAAATTTTTATATAGTGCATTTTATACTTTTACTAATGCAGATGTTGTAAATTTATTTAATAAATTAGGAGTTAAAACTAAAGTTGAAAGAGGAAAAAGAGTATTTCCAGTGTCGGATAAATCAAGAGATGTGGTAAAGGCACTCGAAAGATATATGAGGCAGAATAATGTAAAAATAATAAAAGGTGAAGTTAGTAAAGTTATATCAAAAGAAAATAAAATTTCACAAGTTGTACTTAATAATGGAAAAATTATAAAGTGTGATAGCGTAATAATTGCTACAGGAGGACTTTCATATCCACAAACGGGTTCTACTGGAGATGGATATAAATTTGCTAGAGAAAATGGACATACAGTAACTAAAATAAAGCCGTCTTTAGTTCCTCTCGAAGTTAAAGAGGAGTGGGTAAAAAAAATCAATGGGCTTACTCTTAAGAATGTTTCAATTTATGTTTTAAATAAAAAAAATAAAAAGATATATGATGATTTTGGAGAGATGAATTTTACAAATTATGGAGTATCAGGGCCTGTAATATTATCTGCAAGTTCGTATATGGGAGATATTGAAAAAGAAAAATACAAAATTATTATAGATTTAAAACCTGCACTTTCTGAAGAAAAATTAGATAAAAGGATACAGAGAGATTTTGAAAAGTATTCTACTAAGCATTTTTCAAATTCATTAAATGATTTATTGCCTAAGAAAATAATTCCTGTTATTATTGAATTATCGAAAATTCCAGCAAATAAGGTTGTAAATCAAATTTCAAAACAAGAACGTAAAAATTTAGTGAAATTACTTAAAAATATTACTTTAGAAGTAAAGAAATATAGACCTATAAAAGAAGCTATAATTACTTCTGGAGGAATTAAAATAGATGAGATAAATCCTAGTACTATGGAATCTAAAATAATAAAAGGACTTTTCTTTGCGGGAGAAGTTATAGATGTAGATGCATATACAGGAGGTTTCAATCTTCAAATAGCATTTTCAACAGGTTATTTAGCAGGAATAAATTGTTAGAGTAGTTTAAAAGGGGTGATAAGAGTGAATGCTGAAATATTATGTGTTGGAACAGAGTTATTGTTAGGGGATATTGTAAATACAAATGCTCAGTTTATTGCTAAAGAGTTAGCTGATTTAGGTATTTTTGTGTATTATCAATCAGTTGTAGGGGATAATCCGAAAAGAATAAAAAATTCATTTGAAATTGCTTTTTCAAGGGCGGATTTAGTAATTGTAACAGGAGGATTAGGACCTACTAAAGATGATATTACAAAGGAAGTTGCAGCTGAGTATTTTAATGAAAAATTAGTTTTAGATGAAAGTTCATTTAATAAAATAAAGGAATATTTTGAGTCTCAAAATAGAAAGATGGTAGAAGGAAATAAAAAGCAAGCATATTTCCCGAAAGATTCAATTATTTTACCGAATGATTATGGAACAGCTCCTGGATGTATTATAGAGAAAGACAAAAAAATATTAATTTTATTACCAGGTCCTCCAAAAGAGATGATTAATATGTTTAAATCGTATGTAATACCTTATTTAAATAAATATCAGGATAAGGTATTAGTATCTAAGGTACTTAGACTATGTGGAATTGGAGAAAGTCATATGGAGGATGTAATCAGTGATATTATGAGGAATCAAACGAATCCGACTATTGCTCCATATGCAAAACAAGGAGAGGTTATTATTAGGATTACGGCAAGGGCAAATTCAAGAAAAGAAGCAGAAAGCCTTATAATTCCGATTAAGAATGAAATTTATTTAAGACTTTCAGAATATATTTATGGAGAAGGAGATACTTCTCTTGAAGCAGAAGTTGCAAAATTACTTATAAATAAAAAACTTACAATAGCAACAGCTGAATCTTGCACAGGAGGTCTTATAGCGTCAAAACTTATAAACTATCCTGGTGTTTCATCTGTATTTATAGAAGGTATGGTTACTTATAGTAATGAATCTAAAATGAAAAGGCTTAATGTAAAAAAAGAAACTCTTCAAAAATATGGTGCTGTTAGTGAACAAACAGCAATAGAGATGGCTGTAGGAATTGCAAAAGAAGCAGGAACGAATATAGGATTAGCGGTTACGGGAATTGCAGGTCCTGGTGGAGGAAGTGAAGAAAAACCTGTTGGATTAGTTTTTATAGGGCTTTATATTAATGGAAATGTAAAAATTAAAAAGTTAAATCTAAAAGGAAGTAGAGAAAAAATAAGAAATATTACGTCTATAAAGGCATTAGATTTTTTAAGAAAAGAAATTCTATAAAATACCATACATTAAATTAAAAATTCTTCACACAATAATAACAAGCAACAAATAAAATACAAAGTGAGGGATTTATATGACTAATAATAATAAAAAAGTAGTTCCTGAAGCTAGAGCTGCATTAAATCAAATGAAACTTGAAACTGCTAATGAATTAGGATTATCTAATTATCAAAATATGGATAAAGGAAATTTAACAGCTAGACAAAATGGCTATGTAGGTGGATACATGACTAAAAAATTAGTTGAAATAGCTCAAAAACAAATGTCAGGACAACAACAACAATAAAAATAATAGGTGGATTCTTTGGAATTCGCCTATTATTTTTATTTAAAATAGTGAATATTTTTTGAAATTTAGTCAACAATAGATTTGAAAAATACTTTAAGGAGTGATTAGGTATGGAACAAAATCCTAATTTTGAAATGATAAAAGAAAGATTTAAAAATGCTTCATTAGACGAAAAAATAGAAATATATACAACTACATCAGGATTGACAGTGGAGCAGTTTAAGGAATTGCTTAAATATTTTCCTATACAACATTTAGATAAATTAGAAAAAGCCATGGCTTAAATAAAGTACGAAAGGAGTAAGATGAAAAAAGCTATATATTATTTATTTGGCTTTTTATTGTTTTTGACAATATTTTTAAATGTAATTCAATTTTACTCATTTAATAATTCTTTCTATTTTTTTGAATACAACAAAAATAATATTTATAAAAATGTAAAATACAATAAAGAAGATATAAAAAATATAACATATAATTTGACAAATTACTTAAAAAGTTATGAGCGAAATTTAGATTATAAAGAAGTTTTTGGAAGTAAAGAAATGAAACATATGAAAGATGTAAAAAAATTATTCGATATAGGATTAACAGTTAAAACTATAGTAACAGCAATTACTAGTGCGATTATTATTGTGAGTTTAAAGGATTATAAAAATTTAATTTACTTTACAAACAAAAGTCTTATAGTAATAAACATCTTTTTTTTATTTATTTGTTCGTTGATTTCACTAAATTATTACAATTCATTTACATTGTTTCATAAAATATTTTTTGATAATGATTTATGGCTTTTAAATCCAAAAGAGAGCATAATAATAAATTTATTGCCATTGGAATTTTTCAAAGATATTAGTATGTATATATTTATAACAAATTTGATTATCAATTTAATAGTTATAATTACGTTTACTTACATTAGTAAAAAAATTAAAAAAGTTAAGGTGTAATACCTTAACTTTTTTAATGATTTGGTTTTATATAATTATAGACTCGTTCATGGCCTAGTGGAATAGAGCCAGTATTTAAGTATTCAAGCATATAATTTATTTCTTTTTCAGTTAGATATTTTGAAGGAATAGTTAAAGTATAACCTTTTTGATTTAATAATTTTTTCAATTTTGTTTGTTGTCTGATATTTGCTTTTTTGTATCTAGATTTAGAAATTCCAATTTTATCTTGTATTTTATAAAGCATTTCTAATTCTTTATATTTAAGAACTATTTTTTTTATATATTCTTCATATGAATTTTTAAATTCCTTATCGTTTTTTAAGTTTGGATTTTCTTTTAACCACTTTGGAGGATTTTTAGATAAAAATATATTTTCGACGAATATGTTTATTGGTAATTTGCCTGTTCTTAATCCATTTTGGTATTTTCTTAATATTTTTTTTGTAAAGTTGTGAATTTCGGTTCTAGTTTTAATATCTAGATTTTTTATGTGCATAAAACCACCTCCTTTATTGTAGTATTTCCAAGTATAAAAAGGATTATAATGGGAAAAATTAAGTATATATACTTTTTAATAAAGGAGGGATTTTATGCTGAATGATTTTTTGAATTTAATATATAAAGAATTTATAAAAAGTAGAGTGAAAAATTTAAAAAATACAAATTCGTATAGTTTAAAACAAAAATGTAGTATTGAGTTGATTGCAAAATTAGATGATATTTTATGTAATATATTTAAGTTTATACTATGTATGTTTATTTTTATTGTACTTTTTAAGTTAAATGTTTATTTAGGTATTTTAATTTTGGGAGGATTTATACTTTACAAAAAAATTGTAAATGAAGAATTTGAAGAAGAATTTAAAAATAAAAGTTTAAATTTTAAATATATATTAAATGAAATTTTAAAAGATAATACAAAATTAAAAATGAAATCGATACTGGTTATAGTTATTTTGCTTAATTTTTCAACATATACAAAATTTTATTTAACTATACTTATAACTCTTTTAATATTTACTATAAAAGATATATATAGTAACATAAAGAATATACCTACAAAATTTTTTAATGAAAAATTTTCGAAATAAATTTATTGTGTTGGGGGAAGCATTGTGAAAAATAAAAATGTAATAAATAGTATTGTTGAAATATCTAAATTAGTTACTTCATCAACTAATTTTTTTGAAATAAAAGATAAAATTGTTGAAAGAATGCTCGATGTAATACATCCTACAAAGGCATGTGTAAATTTGTTTTTTAAAAATAATTATAAATATTCATATTTAGTGTGTTCGGCGACATTGGATTATATACCGAAATTATTTTCTAAAAGTGATGAAGATGTTATAAAAATAGATTTTGACAAGTATCCAGAATATATTCATGAAGCGGTTTTTGAAAAAAAGATAGTTTGGGTTAAAAATGTATTCGAAGATAAAAGGGCAGAAATAGAAAGATCTCTTGCGAGAGAAGAAGGATATATAGGTAGAATAGTATTTCCTCTTGTAGCTAATAACAATGTTGTAGGTTTTATTACTTGTTATCTTAAAAAAGATGATATTCTTACAACAGAAGATATAAATTTTGTATCTTCTGTTTCTTCTTTAATAAGTCTTTCGATTGAAATAACTAAAGAGAATAACAAAGTTGATACTTTGGTAAAAAAACTAAGAGGAGCAATAAATTATATAAGTAAGGCTACACAGCAGTTGTATACTAATAAAACTATAGATAGTTTTCTTTCGTTAGTGAGTAAACAAATGTGTAAACTTACATTAAGTGAAAGTGCTATAGTGTTGTTAAATGATGTAGAATATAAAACACAGAGGTTTAATCAATGTGGAAATGAAAATGTAAATTTACATAAGATATTAGAATTTATTTTAAAAAATGAAATAAAGCAAAATGGTATATATTATAATTCAGACTCTATCAAAGAAGATATGAAAAAGCAAAATATTAAATCTTTAATTTATTATAAGTTGAAAAAAGGAAATGATATTATTGGATGTATTGCTGCTGTAAATAGTAAAAAATATACTGATGATGATATTAAAATTTTAAGTATATTTTCATCTCAAATAGTAGTGGCATTGCAAATGTATATAAATTCTAAAAGGGCATTTGAGCATAAACTTTTGGAAAAAGAATTAGAACTTGTTTCTAATCAGCAAAAACTTATAATGAGTGAAAGTAAAATAAAATTTTCTGATTCTAAAGAAATTTCTTTTTTTCATAAGCCATCTAAATATATAGGTGGAGATTTTTGTGAAATAATAAAAATGGATGAAGATAGAGTATGTATATTTATAGCTGATGTAATGGGGCATGGAATATTATCTAATTATTTTGTTGCGATGATAAAAGGTGTACTTCAAACATTAGTATATGAGAATCAGTCTCCAGGTAGTATTCTTACTAAAATGAATCGTATATTATACAAGGATTTTGATAAAGTAAATATATTTGCAACTGCTAGAGTAGGAATATTTAATTCTAAAAGTGGAAAAGGAATAGTTTCAAATGCAGGTCATTACTATTCTTTAGGAATTAAAAAGTTAGATGGTGATTTTATTGTAGAGGAGTTAGATTTTGATAAAGGTATGCCTATAGGTGTATTAGAAGATATGAAATATGAAGAATATGAGTATAATGTGAATGAATATGAATTTATATGTATGTTTACTGATGGAATAATAGAAGCTTCAAATGAAAGGGGAGAAGAGTATAGTGTAGAAAGATTAAAAAAATTTATATATAATAATTATAATTTGAACAGTAGTGATATCTTTGAAAATTTAAAAAAGGAATTACATGACTTTACAGGAAAAGATACTTTTGATGATGATTTGCTTATTTTATTTATAAAAAACAAATAAAGGGGAAATACATATGGCATTTTTAATAATTAATGCTAGTCCTAGAAAAGGGAAAAATTGTTACTGTGTATTAGAAAATGTTAAAAATATTTTAGATGATAACAATTTAAAATACAGAGTAATTGATATATACGATTTAAATATAGATTATTGTAATGCGTGTGGGTATTGTGAAAAAACAGGACATTGTCGTATAAATGATGATATGAAAAGTTTGTATAGGGAATTTAATGATTCTATTGGAACAGTAGTAGTATCTCCTGTATACTTTGATTCTGTTCCAGCGAAATTAAAAACATTAATAGATAGAACTCAAGCTTTTTATGCTAGCAAATATATATTAAAAAAACCTTCCATAGATAGAAATAAGAATAGGGTAGGAATGTTTATTTCTATAGGAGGAAGTAGAGCTTATAAAACTCAATTTTTAGGAGGAGAAATAGTTATAGATTTTTTCTTTAAAAGCATAAATACAAAGTTGATTCATAAGTATTATTTAGCTAATACCGATGAAATAGAGGTAAAATCTAATTTAGATGCTTTAGAAGATATTAAAAATTTGACTTTAGATTTAATTGATAGGGCTAGTAAAAACTAGCCCTTATTTTGAGAAAGGGGAGATTATCTTGTTAAGATATTTAACTTCAGGAGAATCGCATGGGAAATCTTTAATTGCGATTTTAGAAGGAATGCCATCTAATTTATATATAAATGTAGAAAATATAAATAGAGAGTTATTTAGAAGGCAACAGGGATATGGAAGAGGAGATAGGATGAAGATAGAAAAAGACAATGTTAATATTTTATCTGGATTAAGAGGAAATATAACTATTGGAAGTCCTATAGCAATTGAAATAAGAAACAAAGATTATGAAAATTGGAAAGAATACATGAAAACTATTGGAGAAATAGATCTACAAAGCAAGAAGGTTACAAAGGCAAGACCTGGACATGCTGATTTAGTAGGAACTTTAAAATATGATTTTGAAGATGTAAGAAATGTTTTAGAGCGAGCAAGTGCACGAGAAACAGCTATAAGAGTAGCAATAGGAGCTATTTGTAAAGAGTTTTTATCAAATTTCAATATAGATTTTACATCTCATGTTGTACAAATAGGGAAACAAAAAATAAAAAATAATTTTTCTTTTAATTATATAAAGGAGAAATCTGAAATTTCTCAGGTTAGATGTGTAGATGAAAATTTTGAAAAATTATTTATAGATGAGATAAAAAGAGGAAAATATGAGGGAGATAGTTTAGGTGGAGTATTTGAAATAAGAATAAAAAATGTTCCGTTAGGGCTTGGTTCTTATGTTCATTATGATAAAAAATTAGATTCTGTTTTGAGTGCTCATCTTATGTCTATTCAAGGAATAAAAGGAGTTGAATTTGGTCTTGGATTTGAAATAGCTTTTTTAAGGGGATCACTTGTTCAAGATGAAATATATTATTCTAACGAGAAAGGTATTTATAGAAATACTAATAATTTAGGAGGAATAGAAGGAGGAGTAAGTACGGGAGAAGAAATAATTATAAGATGTGTGATGAAGCCAATACCGACATTATATAAACCTCTTAATAGTATAGATGTTAATACACTTGAAAATTATAAAGCATCTATAGAAAGATCTGATAATTGTGCTGTACCAGCTGCATCTGTAGTTGCTGAAAATGTCTGTGCATTTGTAATAGCTAAATTTTTTATTGATAAATTTTCGGGTGATAATATGAATGATATAATTAAAAATTATAAAAGTTATATGGAAAGGTTGGAAGGTAGAGGATGGAAAAAGGGGATATAGTTTATATAGAAAAAGATTTTGAAAATTTTAGTTTGAAAAAATATTACGATAAGATTTTAATTATAACTGATAAAAATGTGAAAAAATTGTATATAGATGATTTTGTTAAAAATATAAAATACGATAATGTTTTAGTATATGATATAGAGCCAGGGGAAAAATCTAAATGTTTAAATGTTTATGAAGATATTTTGAAATTTTGTATAATGAATGGATTAAGCAGAAAGTCTCTTATTATATCTTTAGGGGGAGGGGTTGTAGGAGATTTAAGTGGATTTGTTGCATCTACATATATGAGAGGTGTAGATTTAATTCATTGTCCTACTACGTTGTTAGCTCAAGTAGATAGTTCAATAGGTGGAAAAACAGGTATAAATTTAGGAATTTATAAAAATGTCATAGGTACTTTTTATCAACCGGAATTTATATATGTTAATATAAATACATTGAAGACACTGCAAAAAGATGAATTTTTAAGTGGATTATCAGAAGTTATAAAATATGGTCTTATATATGATTGTTATTTTTTAGATTATTTGATGAGTAATAAGAAAAATATATTAGATTTAGATGAAAGCAGTTTGATTTACATTGTAAATAAATCTTTGAATATAAAGATTGATATAGTAAAAAAAGATGAAAAGGAGTCTAATTTAAGAAAAATATTAAATTTAGGACATAGCTTTGGGCATGGTATAGAAAAGATAGGGAAATTGAGCCATGGCTATGCAATCTCCATAGGGACACATATGGCTTTTAGGTTGGCGTTAAAGAAAAAGTTTATAGATAAAGATTACTATGATAAAGTTGTTAATATTTATAAAGAGTACAATCTGCCTATAACTTTTAAAGGTATAGATTCTAAATATATATTAGACATTATGAAAAAAGATAAAAAAAATAGCTATTTAAAATTTAGTCTAGTATTACCGGTTGGATACGGAAAAGTAGATATTTTTGAAGATATAAAAGAATATGAAATACTTTCTGTAATTGAG
Source organism: Tepidibacter thalassicus DSM 15285 (assembly GCF_900129915.1). Taxonomy (GTDB): domain Bacteria; phylum Bacillota; class Clostridia; order Peptostreptococcales; family Peptostreptococcaceae; genus Tepidibacter; species Tepidibacter thalassicus. The sequence continues at coordinate 53,553 of NZ_FQXH01000008.1, read as the reverse complement.
GAGGTAAAAAATGAATTTTAATAGTGTTTTACGATTAAATGGTGAAATAATTCTTCCAGGGGATAAGTCTATTTCTCATAGAGCAGTAATGTTTTCGGCTATTTCTAATGGTAAAAATTATATTAAAAATTTTTTGATGGGACAAGATTGTTTAAGTACTATAGATTGTTTTAGAAAAATGGGAGTTAATATAGAAATAGATAATGGAAATATTATAGTATATGGGGGAGGGTTGAGAGGTTTAAAAAAACCAGATGATGTTTTAAATGTAGGGAATTCAGGAACTACAATAAGGCTTATAATGGGAATACTTGCTGGTCAAAATTTTAAGTCTACTTTGATAGGAGATGAATCTATAAGTAAGAGACCTATGAAAAGAGTTACAGATCCTCTTAAAGAAATGGGTGCTAAAGTAGATGGAATTGAAAATGGAAATTTTACTCCTATAACTATTGAAGGTGGAAATTTGAATGGAATAAATTATAAAATGAGTATAGCATCAGCTCAAGTAAAGTCAGCGATTATTTTAGCTTCTTTATTTGCTAATTCACCTTCTAAAATAATAGAAAAATCTAAAAGTAGAAATCATACGGAAATAATGTTAAAGGCATTTGGGGCTGATATAAATGTAGATGGTCTTGAGATTGATGTAAATCCCGTTGATTGTTTATATCCACAAGAAATACATGTACCTGGAGACATTTCTTCAGCTGCATTTTTTATTGCTGGTGCGAGTATAATAAAGGGTTCTGAAGTTTTGATAAAAAATGTAGGACTTAACCCAACAAGAACTGGTATTTTGGATGTTTTAATAAAAATGGGTGGAAATTTTGAAATATTAAATAAAAAAATTATATGTGGAGAAGAAATTGGAGATATATTAGTTAAATATTCTAATTTGAATGGAGTTATTATAGATGGGGATTTAATACCAAGACTTATAGATGAAGTACCTATAATTGCTATTATGGCAACTCAAGCAGAGGGGCAGACTATTATAAAAGATGCAAAAGAACTCAAAGTTAAAGAATCAAATAGGATTAAAAGTGTTGTTGAAAATCTAAAAAAAATGGGAGCAGATATTCAAGAGTTAGAAGATGGAATGATAATTAATGGACCTACTAAACTTAAAGGAGCAAATATAGAAAGCTTTAATGACCATAGGATAGCCATGGCGTTTTCTATAGCTTCATTAATAGCATATGGAAATACATATATACATAATTTTAAGTGTGTAGATGTATCTTTTCCGAGTTTTTGTGATATTCTAAAAAGGATAAGTTATTAAAAATTTGATTTTTAAATAAAAAAAAAGTATAATTAGTTTTGTTGAAAAAATTAAAGAGGGGGTAGCTATAATGAAATTACCTATAGCGTTATCAAACAGACATATTCATTTAAGTAAAAAGGATATTGAAGCTCTATTTGGGGAAGGATATGAATTAACTCATTTTAAAGATCTTTCTCAGCCAGGACAGTTTGCTTGCGAAGAAAAAGTAGACGTAGTAGGACCAAAAGGGACAATTAAAGGTGTTAGAATACTTGGACCTGCAAGAGGAGAAACACAAATAGAGATTTCTCTATCTGATGGATTTGCTTTAGGAGTTAAAGCACCACTTAGAGATTCTGGACAACTTGAAGGAACTCCAGGAGTTAAACTTGTAGGACCAAAAGGAGAAGTAGAACTTGAAAGAGGAGTTATAGTTGCTGCAAGACATATACATATGCATACAGAAGATGCTGAAAAATTTGGTGTTGTAGATAATCAAAGAGTTAAAGTTAGAACTTTTGGAGAAAGAGCAGTAGTATTTGAGAATGTTTTAGTTAGAGTAAGTCCAAAGTATGCTTTAGAGATGCATGTAGACATAGAAGAAGGAAATGCAGCCGGAGTAAGAAATGGAGATATGGTAGAATTAATAGTTGAATAAATAATAACAAATTACCGACTAAAGTCCTATGTTGTAATTGACATAGGGCTTTAGTTGTATTTTGGTTATATAAAATTTGTTTTTGTATAAAAATAAAAATACATAAAGTAAAAAAGCATTGTTTATCCATTATTTATACACATTAAATGTATAAATATACTAAAAGTTAAAAAAATAAAATTTATTCTTAATTTTTCCTTATACTGTCTTGATTTTAAAAATTTTTTAAATTATTATAAAAAGAAAGGGATATAAAAACATATAAAGAATATTTAATTAATGGAGTTTTAGTCAAAAAAATGTCAAATTGAAAACGATTGACATTTTGTATATTGTATACTATACTCAAATCAATAATAAAAATTTATGTAAGGAGGCTTTATGATGGCAAAGCAAATGAAAACAATGGATGGTAATACTGCTGCTGCATATGTTTCATATGCATTTACAGATGTTGCAGCTATATACCCAATTACACCATCATCACCTATGGCAGAACATACTGATGAATGGGCAGCAAATGGAAAAAAGAACATATTTGGACAAGAAGTACAAGTTGTAGAACTTCAATCTGAAGGAGGAGCTTCAGGAGCTGTTCATGGATCACTTGCAGCAGGAGCTTTAACTACAACTTATACTGCATCTCAAGGGCTTCTTTTGATGATACCGAATATGTATAAAATAGCTGGAGAACTTCTTCCAGGAGTATTTCATGTAAGTGCTCGTGCAGTTGCAAGTCATGCACTTTCTATATTTGGGGATCATTCTGATGTAATGGCAGCAAGACAAACTGGTTTTGCGTTTTTAGCATCAGGTTCGGTTCAAGAAGTTATAGATCTTGGGGGTGTTGCTCACCTTTCTGCTATTAAAGGTAGAGTACCTTTTGTACACTTCTTTGATGGATTTAGAACTTCTCATGAAATTCAAAAAGTTGAACTTATAGATTATGAGGATTTTGCAAAACTTGTAGATTATGATGCTGTAAAAGCTTTTAGAGATAGAGCTTTAAATCCAGAGCATCCTGTAACTAGGGGTACAGCTCAAAATCCAGATATATTCTTCCAAGCGAGAGAAGCATCAAATACGTATTACGAAAGAATACCTGAAATTGTAGCTGACTATATGAAAGAAATAAGCAAAATTACAGGTAGAGAATACAAGCCGTTTAATTATTATGGAGCAGAAGATGCTGAATACATAATAGTTGCTATGGGTTCTGTTACTGATACTATAGAAGAAACTATAGATTATTTATTAGCAAAAGGAGAAAAAGTAGGTTTAATAAAAGTTCGTTTATATAGACCTTTTTCAGCTAAATATTTCTTTGATGTTCTTCCTAAAACTGTTAAGAAAATCGCAGTGCTTGATAGAACAAAAGAGCCAGGAGCACTTGGAGAACCTTTATATCAAGATGTTCGTACTTTATTCTATGATAAGGAAAATGCTCCTGTGATAGTTGGAGGACGTTATGGACTTGGATCAAAGGACACTACACCTTCTCAAATAAAAGCAGTATATGATAATTTAAAACAAGATAATCCTAAGAATAATTTTACTATAGGTATAGTTGATGATGTGACAAATACATCACTTGAAATAAAAGAAGAAATAGTTACAGAGCCAGAAGGAACTATAAGATGTAAGTTCTGGGGACTTGGTTCTGATGGTACTGTTGGGGCAAACAAGAGTGCTATTAAAATTATTGGAGATAATACAGATCTTTATGCACAAGGATATTTCTCTTATGATTCTAAAAAATCAGGTGGAGTTACTATTTCTCACTTAAGATTTGGTAAAAAGCCAATTAAATCAACTTATTTAATAGATGAAGCTGATTATATTGCATGTCATAATCAGTCTTATGTAGATAAATACGATTTATTAAAGGGACTTAAAAAAGGAGGTACATTTGTACTTAACTGTAAATGGAGTCCAGATGAAATTGGTGAAAAATTACCTGCTTCAATGAAAAAATATATAGCAGATAATGATATAAACTTTTATGTTATAAATGCTACAGATATAGCAGCAGAAATAGGACTTGGAAACAGAATAAATATGGTTATGCAATCAGCTTTCTTTAAACTTGCAAAAGTTATTGATTTAGATGATGCTGTTAAGTATTTAAAAGATGCTATTGTTAAGTCTTATGGTAAAAAAGGTGAAAAAGTAGTAAAAATGAATTATGAGGCTGTAGATAGAGGAATGGATGCTCTTATTAAAGTTGATGTTCCTAAGTCTTGGTCAAATGCTACAGAAGTTAAATCAGATGCAACTAAAGATGTTCCAGAATTTATAGAAAAAGTTTTAATTCCAATGAATAAACAAGAAGGAGATTCACTTCCAGTAAGTACTTTTGTAGGTATGGAAGATGGAACATTCCCTAATGGAACTGCAGCTTATGAAAAACGTGGTATAGCTGTAAATGTACCAGAGTGGCAAATAGATAAATGTATTCAATGTAATCAGTGTTCATTTGTTTGTCCACATGCAGCGATTAGACCTGTTTTATTAAATGAAGAAGAAATGAAAAATGCGCCGGAAGCTTTTGAAACTAAGAAAGCAATTGGAAAAGGGCTTGAAGGCTTACAATATCGTATGCAAGTAAGTCCTCTAGACTGTACTGGTTGTGGAAACTGTGCAGATATTTGTCCAGCTAAGGAAACAGCACTAATTATGAAGCCTATTGAAACACAAATAGAAAAAGAAGCTTTAAATTGGGATTTTGCTATGACAGTAAAACCAAAAGAAGACTTAGTAAGTCCTAATAATGTTAAAGGTAGTCAATTTAAACAGCCACTTCTTGAGTTCTCAGGAGCATGTGCAGGATGTGGAGAAACTCCATATGCTAAAGTGATAACTCAATTATTTGGAGATAGAATGATTATAGCTAATGCTACAGGATGTTCTTCAATTTGGGGAGGTTCAGCGCCATCAACTCCATATTGTAAGAATCAAGAAGGAAAAGGACCTGCATGGGCTAACTCATTATTTGAAGATAATGCTGAATATGGATATGGTATGGCAGTAGCTGTAAAACAATTGAGAAATAGATTAACTGATTTAATGAAAGAATTAGTAGGGCTTGATATAGATGATGAGTATAAGAAAGTATTTACTGAATGGCTTGAAGGAAAAGAAGATGCAGATGCTTCTAAAGCAGCTACAGCTAAGATACTTAATGTGTTAGAAAATAATAATATAAAAGATGCTAGAGCTAAAGAGATATTAGGTGAAATTGCCGAAAAGAAAGATTATTTAGTTAAAAAATCAGTTTGGATAATCGGTGGAGATGGTTGGGCTTATGACATTGGTTATGGCGGACTTGATCATGTTTTAGCTTCAGGAGAAAATGTAAATGTACTTGTATTTGATACAGAAGTTTATTCAAATACAGGAGGACAGTCTTCAAAAGCTACTCCAACAGCAGCAGTTGCTAAATTTGCAGCTTCTGGTAAAAAAGTTAAGAAGAAAGACCTTGGTATGATTGCTACAACTTATGGTTATGTTTATGTAGCTCAAGTAGCCATGGGAGCAGATAAGAATCAATTTATGAAAGCGTTAATTGAAGCTGAAAAATATGATGGACCATCTTTGATAATAGCTTATGCTCCATGTATAAACCATGGATTAAAAGAAGGTATGGGACGTACTCAAGCTAATCAAAAACAAGCTGTTGAATCTGGATATTGGCATTTATATAGATATAATCCAGAATTAAAAGCTCAAGGAAAGAATCCGTTTATATTAGATTCTAAAGAGCCAACAGCAAGCTTTAGAGATTTTATAATGGGACAAGTAAGATATACATCACTTCAAAAGGCTTTCCCAGAAATAGCAGAAGATTTATTTACTAAAGCTGAAGAAGATGCAAAAGAAAGATATGAAAATTACAAAAAGATGGCTGAAAGAGATTAATAAAAAAGAGAAGCAATTTTTGCTTCTCTTTTTTATACGTTAAATCTAAATAGTATTACATCTCCATCTTTAACTTCATAATCTTTTCCTTCAAGTCTGACAAGTCCTTTTTCTCTAGCTGCATTCATAGTTCCAACATTTATTAAATCTTCATAAGCTATAGTTTCTGCTCTTATAAATCCTCTTTCAATATCAGAGTGAATTTTTCCTCCCGCTTGAGGAGCTTTGGTTCCTCTTTTAATAGTCCAAGCTCTAACTTCTTTTTGACCTGCAGTTAAGAAACTTATAAGTCCAAGTAGAGAATAAGAGGCTTTGATTAATTTATCAAGTCCAGATTCAGCAAGTCCTAAATCAGCTAAGAATTCTTTCTTTTCATCTTCTTCAAGCTCAGCTATTTCTGCTTCAATTTGAGCACATATGACAACTACTTGAGCATTTTCAGAATCTGCGAATTCTCTGACTTTTTTAACTAAAGTATTATTAGCAGCATCATCTGCAAGGTCATTTTCAGAAACATTAGCAACATAAATTACAGGTTTTGATGTTAAGAGATTTAATTGTTTTACAAAAGATTGTTCTTCTTCTGTAAATTCCATTGTTCTAACACATTTATTATTTTCTAAAGTTTCTTTTATTTTGTTTAATAAGTCTAGTTGAGAAAAAAGAGATTTATCGGCTTTAGCTGCTTTTTGAGTTTTTTGAATTCTTCTTTCTAAAACTTCAAGGTCTGAAAATATTAATTCAAGATTTATTGTCTCTATATCTCTTAAAGGATCAACAGATCCATCTACGTGAACTACATTTGGGTCTTCAAAACAGCGAACAACGTGAATAATAGCTTCTACTTCTCTTATATGAGATAAAAATTTATTTCCAAGACCTTCTCCTTTGCTTGCTCCTCTGACAAGTCCTGCGATATCGCAAAATTCTATAGCAGTAGGAACTATTTTTTCTGAATTATATATTTCTTTTAGTTTATGCAACCTTTCATCTGGAACTGCAACTACACCTACGTTGGGTTCTATGGTACAAAATGGATAATTTGCTGATTCTGCACCAGCTTGAGTTATAGCATTGAATAGTGTACTTTTTCCAACGTTAGGTAGACCTACTATACCTAATTTCATTTAAATCTTCCTTTCGTTTTTTATTTATATAATAAGTTTTTTCAAAATTGTTTAAAGCATACAGAAAAATTATAACCTATATATTAAATACATGCAATAAAAGTATTGTTCTTTATTTTTTTTTAGTTTCATATTTTTATAACGAACAAAAAATTATATTGGAGGCTTGAGATGTGTAAAAAAATAATATTGGGAATTTGTTTTTTTAGTATATTTATATTTGATAATTTTTTGGAAAACATACTTATAATTATCTGTACCATAGGAGTGTATGAGTTATTTTTAAATAAAGATTTTAAAAATATATTTATAAGTTTTATTATAGCTTATTTTACATTGAATCTTTTAATTATAGTATTTTTGCAAGAAAAAATAGAATTTAAAGAGATAGAATATAGAGATAAAAAACAAGATAAAAAAGCAGTTGTATTGATTTATGATGGAGAAGATAAAAAATATAATTTAAAACAAAGATCGAGAGAAATCTATCAAATGAATGGGATTTTTTCATTGTTTAATATGAGTTATAAATTATATAGATATAAAAATATGTATGAAGATTTAGGGGCAAGTCAATTTAAAAGTAAAACTTATAATATAAGGAATATTTTAAGTAAAAAGCTTAATAAAGATTATATAGTAGTAAATGCTAATTTATATACTACTCCTTATTTAGAAAAAACATTGACAGATTTAATAGATAATGGGTATAAAAATATAATATTATGTCCTATTTTTTTTACCGAGGGAAAAGATTATGATTTATTAAAAAAGAGGATAAATAACATGGGAATATTAAAATATGAGATTAATATTAAAATTACAGATTTATTTTGGAGTTCTGAAGTTTTAGCGAAAGCTTATAAAAATAAAATATTAGATTCTATAGGCAATAATCATAAAACAATAGGAGTATTGTTAGTAGGACTTGAGGATAAAAATAATCTAGAACAAGATGTAATTTTTAGAGAAAAGGTAAAAAAATATTTAATGGATGAAAAAAGTTATGATATGAAAATAAAATTACCTCTTTTAGAAAATCACAAAAAGGATATAATAAGAATAGGGGATGAGTTGTTAGAATATGGCATGGATTCTCTTTATTTAGTAATACCAACATCTTTGTTTGAAACTGTTTATATAAGAACATTAGCAGAATATATATTTAAAAAGTTGGATGTACCAAATGAAACTAAATTTTATTATATAGGACCATTTGATGAAGATGATGTGTTTATAGATGAATTATATAAGAAAATAAAATTAATTGAAAATTGAGGAGGTAATTTGATTGGATAAGGTAGAAAGAATAAATTTAGGTAATGGACTTAATTTAACACTTATAAATACTGATAAATTTAAAACCAATTTGGTAAGTGTATATATTCAGAGGGTTTTAGACAGGAAAGAAGTTACTAAAAATGCTTTAATTCCAAATGTTTTGAAAAATGGAAGTCGAAATTATAAAACTCAAAGAGAAATATCGACGAAATTAGACGATTTATATGGAGCTAGTGTTTTTGTAGATATAATTAAAAAAGGAGAAAAACAAATTTTAAGTTTTAAATTATCAATAACTAATGATTTATATTTGGATGAAGATATATTTGAAGAAGGGTTAAATTTTTTAAATGATATAGTAAATAACCCTTTAGTAGAAGGTGATAGTTTCAAAACAGAATATGTGGAAATAGAAAAAAATAATTTAAAGGATAAAATAAAATCTAAAATAAATGATAAAAGCAGATATTCTTTACATAGATGTATAGAAGAAATGTGTAAAAATGAAAAGTTTAGTATATATGAATATGGTTATGAAGAAGATTTAAAATCAATAGATGGAAAAAATCTCTATGAACATTATAAGAGAATAATAAAAACTTCGCCAATAGATATAGTTGTTGCGGGAAATTTTGATAAAGAAGCGGTTATTAAACATATAAAAAATATATTTAAATTTGAAAGGGAAAATATAATAAATATACCTAGAGAAGATATATATATTAATCCTAATGGTGTTAAAAATATAGTAGATAAAATGGATGTAACTCAAGGAAAGATAGCTTTAGGATTTAGAACAAATATAGACTTTAAAGATGAAAAGTATTATCCGTTGATGGTTTATTCAAGTGTATTAGGAGGAGGGCCTCATTCAAAATTATTTATAAATGTAAGAGAAAAAGAAAGTTTATGTTATTATGTATATTCTATGATTGAAAAGTATAAATCAATAATGCTTATATCTTCGGGAATAGAAATTGAAAATTACGATAAGGCTTTAGAGTTGATTGAACAAGAATTGGAAAAAATGAAAAAAGGAGAAATTTCACAAGAGGAAATTGAAAATAGTAAAAATTCTATAATAAATTCTATAAGATCTGTTAGTGATAGTTTAAATGGTCTTTCTGATTTTTATTATAGTCAGGGAATGAGTGAATCAAGTGAAACACTAGATTCGATTATGGAAAAAATAAAAAAAGTTACAAAAGATGAGATTGTAGGCGTTTCAAATAATATAAAATTAGATACTGTTTATTTTTTAAGAAACTAAAGGAGGCATATTATGGAAAAAATAGTTAATGATATATTAAAAGAAGAAATTTATTATGAAAAATTAAAGAATGGTTTAGATTTGTTTTATATGCCCAAAAAGGGATTTACTAAAAAATATGCTGTATTTGCGACAAAATATGGTTCTAATGAACTTGAATTTATTCCTATAGGAGAAAAGGATAGAATTAGAGTTAATGAAGGTGTAGCTCACTTTTTAGAGCATAAGATGTTTGAGCAACCTAATGGAGGAAATGCTTTTGATCGTTTTTCAGAACTCGGTGCAAGTGCTAATGCGTATACTAACTTTACAATGACAGCGTATCTTTTTTGGGCGACAGATAATTTCTATGAATCTTTAGAACATTTAATAAATTATGTTCAAACTCCTTATTTTACAGATGAAAATGTAGAAAAAGAAAAGGGAATTATAGAACAGGAAATAAAAATGTACGATGATAATGCGGATTGGAAAGTATATTTTAATGCATTAAAAGCAATGTATGTAAACCATCCTACTAGGGTAGATATAGCAGGAACAGTAGAAAGTATATATAAGATTACAAAAGAAGAACTTTATAAGTGTTATAATACTTTTTATAATCCATCTAATATGGTTTTGTTTATAGTAGGAGATTTAGAATATGAAAAAATTATGGAAACAGTAAATAAAACTATTAAAACAGATGTTGAAATTTTAGGAGACATAAAAAGATTTTACCCAGATGAACCTAACAATGTAAATCAAAAGGAAATAGTAGAGAATTTATCTGTATCTATTCCTATGTTTAATATAGGGTTTAAGGATATAGATGTAAACTTAGTAGGAAGAGAACTATTAAAAAAAGAGATATCTACAGAGATAATATTGGATTTAATATTTAAGAAAGGAAGTTTATTACATGAAGAACTTTATTTAAAAGGATTGATAAATGAAAATTTTGGTTGTAATCATGTATCTCAAATAGATCATGGATATACAATTATTGGTGGAGAGTCTAAAGATCCATATAAAGTGAAAGATATTGTTTTTAAATATATAGATAAATATAAAAAAGAAGGATTAATAAAAGAGGATTTTGAAAGAATTAAGAAAAAGAAAATAGGGATGTTTTTAAAGTATTTTGATTCGGTAGAGTTTATAGCTAATAATTTTATATCATATAAATTTAGAGATATAAATTTAATAGATTATTTAGAAGTTTTAAGAGAAATAAAGTTTGAAGAAGTAAATAAAAGGTTTAAGGATCATTTTAAGGAAGAATATTCTGTTATATCTATAGTTAATCCTAAATAAATAACTTTAATAATAAATATTATGATATAATAAAAGCTAGGTTATACCTAGTTTTTATTTATTCTATGGAGGGAATTGATATGAATCCTGTTGCTTTTACTATTTTTGGAATAGACATTAGGTGGTATGGAATACTTATATCTACAGGAATGATGCTTGGTATATTTTTAGCTCTTAAAGAGGCTAAAAGAATTGGAATTGATGAGGAAAAATTGTTGGATTTATTTTTAATAGTTATTCCATGTTCAATAATAGGAGCTAGAACTTATTATGTTATATTTAAATGGAATGATTATAAAGGTGACATATTAAAAATTATAAACATAAGAGGAGGAGGACTTGCAATCCATGGCGGAATAATAGGGGCAGTTCTTGTCGGGTATTTGTATTGCAAATTTAAAAAAATGGATTTTCGTAAAATACTAGATTTAACTGCTCCTAGTATAGCTTTAGGACAAGCTATTGGAAGATGGGGTAATTTTATAAATCAAGAAGCTTATGGAAGACCTACAAATTTACCTTGGGCAATTACTGTAGATGGAGTAAAAGTTCACCCTACTTTTCTATATGAATCTATTTGGGATTTTAGTTTGTTTTTATTTTTGATGTGGCTTAGAAAAAATAAAAAATATGATGGGCATGTGTTTATATATTACGCTATTATATATTCAATTGGAAGATTTTTTGTTGAAGGATTTAGAACTGATAGTTTGATGTTAGGGTCATTGAGAATGGCTCAAGTTATTAGTGTTACGTTTATAGTATTTGGTATTTTAGTACATATGCATTTAAAAAATAAACATGGTAAGTAATTTTTTACCCATAGATTTTTTAGTCTATGGGTAAACTTGAGTATATTTTAATAAGGAGGATAATTTATGAATTTTAATCATGTATCTGTACTTTTAAATGAATGTATAGAAAATTTAAATATAAAGTCTAATGGAGTATATGTAGATGGAACATTAGGTGGAGCAGGACATTCTTTGCAGATAGTAAAGAAGTTAGATGAAGATGGACTTTTGATAGCTTTTGATCAAGATATAAATGCAATAAATGTTGCTAAAAAAAGACTTGAAGATTATTTAGATAGAGTAATATTTATACATACAAATTTTGTTAATTTAAAAGAAGAACTTTTAAAAAGAGGAATAGATAAAATTGATGGTATATTACTGGATTTAGGTGTATCTTCTCATCAATTAGATGAAAAAGAAAGAGGGTTTTCTTATATGCAGGATGCGCCTCTTGATATGAGAATGGATGTGAGAAATTCTCTTACAGCTGAGTATATAGTAAATAATTATAGTGAGGATGAAATTGAAAAAATTATAAGGCTTTATGGAGAAGAGAAGTGGGCTAGAAGAATTGCAAAATTTATAGTAGATGAAAGAGCAAAAAAGAGGATAGAGACAACTGGAGAATTAGTGGAAATTATAAAAAAAGCTATACCTAAAAAGGCTAGAATAGATGGACCGCATCCTGCTAAAAGAACATTTCAGGCATTGAGAATAGAAGTGAATAACGAGCTTGATATAATTGATAAGACTATAATTGACGCTGCAAATATGATGAACAGCGAAGGGAGAATATGTGTTATAACTTTTCATTCTTTAGAAGATAGAATAGTTAAGAATGTGTTTAAAGAGTTGGCGACGAGTTGTGTTTGTCCTAAAGAATTTCCTGTTTGTAAATGTGATAAGGAGCAAATTGTAAAAGTAATAACTAGAAAACCTATATTTCCAAGCAAAAAAGAGATAGAAATAAATCCTAGATCGAGAAGTGCAAAACTTAGAGTTGCTGAAAAAATTTAATTTTTTCTATTCAAGGGGGTTGAATATGAGAAAAAATAATAAGGTAAGGAGTTTAGAAGAATATAGAAAGAAAAAAGGAAGTTCTAGTAATAGTAGTAAAAATAATTACAGAAAAAAGAAAAAAAGCAAAAAGGTAAATATGTTGAGTATTTTTACTTTATTTATACTTGGTATTATAATAATTTTTATGTATAGATATTCTGTTGTTTCTAGTTTGAAATATGAAGTTCAATCTTTAAATAAAGAGTTAGAAAATAAAAAAAATAAGAAAAAGCAGTTGTATTTAGAACTTGATAATTTAAGTAAAAGTGGTTTTATAGAAAAAGAGGCTAGAGAAAGGCTTAATATGAATTATCCAACAGATGATCAAATTATCTATATAAAAGTGGATTAATTGTAAGGGGGTAGGTTAATATTAAGAGCAAAAAAAGATTAATTTTTGTTCTGCTTTTAGTGTGTTTTTTGTTTTTAGGATTAATAATAAGAATAGGATATTTGCAAATAGTAAAAGGAGATTGGTTGAGAGATAAAGCATTATCTCAGCAAACAAGAGATATTTTTGTTGAAGCTAAAAGGGGAACTATTTACGATAGAAAAGGCAAGGAGCTTGCTGTTAGTATTATGAAATATACAGTTTGGGCAAAGCTTTCTGAAATAAAAAATAAAAAAGAAACTGCTAAGGTAATTGCGCAGGTATTGGATGAGGATGAAGATGAAATATACAAAAAGTTAAGTAAAAACACATCATTAGTTAGAATTAAAAGATGGATAGATGATGATAAAGCAGATCAAATAAGAAAATCTAAACTTAAAGGAGTTTGGGTTGCAAAAGATAATAAAAGATATTATCCTTATGGAAACTTTGCATCTTATATATTGGGACATGTTTCAGCTGATAATTCTGGAAGTTCAGGTATTGAGCTTGAATATGATAAATATCTAAGAGGTCTTCCGGGAAGAAATATAATAAGTACTGATACTTCAGGTAGGGAAATTCCATATGGAGATGAAAAATATAATAAAGCGAAAGATGGGATTGGTATTGTACTTACTATAGATGAAGTTATTCAGCATTATGCTGAAAAAGCAGCAAGTAAAGCTCTGGAAGTAAATAATGCAAAAAAAGTACATGTAATAGTTATGGATCCAAAAACGGGAGATATTCTAGCTATGGTATCAAAACCAGATTATGATCCTAATAATCCTAGAACCCCTATACATCCTAGATTTGAAGAAGAATTTGCAAAGTATAATGGAGATAATATAGCAAAAGCTTGGTTTAAAATGTGGAGAAATCCAATAGTAAATGATGTATATGAGCCAGGATCTACATTTAAATTAATTGTTGCAGCAGCAGGACTTGAAGAAGGTGTTGTAACACCAAATGAAGTGTTTTATGATAAAGGATATATAGATGTTGCAGGAAAAAGGATAAAAGATGCTATTTACCCTAGAAGTCACGGAAAAGAAACATTTGCTCAGGCTATTCAAAATTCGTGTAACCCGGTATTTGTAGAAGTTGGACAGAGATTAGGGATAGATAAGTTGTATGATTATGTAGATGCATTTGGAATTAAAGATATTACAGGGATTGATTTGCCGGGAGAAGGAAAGTCTATAGTTTATGCTAAAAAAGATGTAGGCCCTGTAGAACTTGCAACGATATCTTTTGGGCAGGGAATTTCTGTTACACCTATTCAGCTTATTACTGCTGTAAGTGCTATAGCTAATGATGGAAAACTTATGAAACCAAGAGTTGTTAAAGAATTTGTAAATTCTAAAGGTGAGGTAGTGCAAAAGTTTGATCCTGAGGAGGTAAGACAGGTTATTTCGGAAAAAACATCTAGAATATTGAGAAAAATAATGAAAGATGAAGTTGTAGAAGGTGGAGGTAAAAAAGCTTATATTCCAGGTTATCGTGTAGGTGGTAAAACTGGTACAGCTCAAAAGGTTATTAATGGAAAATATGCAAAGGGATATTATATATCATCTTTTGTAGGAATAGCTCCAGCAGAGGATCCAAAGATAGCTGTTTTAGCAATAGTAGATGAACCAAATGGAGAAAGTTATTATGGAGGAACAACAGCAGCTCCTATAGTAAAAGAGATTATGTATGATACATTAAGATACTTAGATGTTAAACCTATTTATACAGAAGAAGAAAAACAATATTTAGTTAAAGAAGAAACTATAGTACCGGAAGTTAGAAACTTAAAACTCCAAGAAGCAGGAAAAATTTTATTAAAAGATAAATTGAATTTTACAGTTGAACCAAATATTCAAGTGAGTGGAAATGAACGTATTATAGATATGTTTCCAAAGCCTGGAGTTAAAGTTCCGTTAGATTCTAATATAATACTTTATATACAAAAATCTCAAGATAAGAGTAAAACATCAAAAGTTGTTATTCCGGATTTAACTGGCAAAACTATAAAAGAAGTTTCAAATATACTACAAGGTTTAGGTTTAAAATTAAAGCCTATAGGAAATGGGAAAGCAGTAAATCAAAATCCACTGCCGAATTCAGAGGTGGATATAAATTCTATAGTTACTGTTGAATTTAAATAAGATGTGTTTATAAAAGACAATGTAGCATTACATTGTCTTTTATAATGAAAAAATAGTAGAGTGGGGATTTAAAAGGAATATACATACAAAAAACTGAATAATAATTATAATGATAAAAACAGTTTTATATTTTATAGAAAAAAACTATTGAGTAATGTAAAAGGGATTAATTTCAAAGGGGGCAAAGTTTTTGTCTAAATTTAGTATTACAGCTAAAAAAAGGTTGGTTGTTGTTTTGTTGTTTGTATGTGCTGTATTTTTGGGTTTAATATTAAGAGTTGGATATTTACAGTTAGTAAAAGGAGATTGGTTAAGAGAAAAGGCATTATCTCAGCAAACAAGAGATATACCTGTTGAAGCTAAAAGAGGTACTATTTATGATAGAAAAGGGAAGGAACTTGCAGTTAGTATTACTAAAAATACTATTTGGGCAAAGCCTTCTGAAGTAAAAGATAAAAAAGAGACTGCTAAGATAATTGCACAAATATTAGATGAAGATGAAAATAAAATATATAAAAAGTTAAGTAAAAATATGGCATTAGTTAGGATAAAGAGATGGGTAGATGATGATAAAGCAAGACGAATAAGAAAGTATAAACTTAAGGGGATTTGGATTGCTGAGGATAATAAAAGGTATTATCCTTATGGAAATTTTGCAGCTCATGTATTGGGGCATGTTTCTGCTTATAATGAAGGTGTTTCGGGACTTGAGCTTAAATATGATAAAGATTTAAGAGGTATTGCTGGAAGATTGGTAATAAGTACAGATGCTTCGGGTAGAGAAATTCCTCATGGAAATGAAAAATATCATAAACCAAAAGACGGTTTAGGTGTTGTACTTACTATAGATGAAGTCATTCAGCATTATGCTGAAAAAGCAGTAAGTAAAGCTTTAGAGATAAATAAAGCAAAGAGGGTACATGCAATAGTAATGGATCCAAAAACAGGAGATATTTTGGCCATGGCATCAAAACCAGATTATGATCCTAATAATCCAACAACTCCAATATATCCTAGTTTTGAAGAAGAATTATCAAAATACGATGAAAAAGATAAAATAAAAGGTTGGTTTAAAATGTGGAGAAATCCAATAGTAAATGATACATATGAGCCTGGTTCTACATTTAAGTTGATTACTTCTGCAGCTGGACTTGAAGAGGGAGTTGTAACACCAGATGAGGAATTTTATGATAAAGGATATATAATGGTTGCAGATAGAAAAATAAAATGTTGGAGATATTATAGACCTCATGGTCAAGAAACTTTTACTCAAGCTGTTCAAAATTCTTGTAATCCAGTATTTGTAGAAGTTGGGCAGAGATTAGGGGTGGATAAATTTTATGATTATATAAATGCTTTTGGACTTACAAAGGTTACGGGAATAGATTTACCTGGAGAAGAAAATGGT
Source organism: Tepidibacter thalassicus DSM 15285 (assembly GCF_900129915.1). Taxonomy (GTDB): domain Bacteria; phylum Bacillota; class Clostridia; order Peptostreptococcales; family Peptostreptococcaceae; genus Tepidibacter; species Tepidibacter thalassicus. The sequence continues at coordinate 36,943 of NZ_FQXH01000008.1, read as the reverse complement.
CTTATATATAATAAGAAAAATGTAGGACCTGTAGAACTTGCAACAATGTCTTTTGGTCAAAGTATTTCTGTTACTCCTATTCAGTTGATTACTGCTATAAGTGCTATAGCTAATGATGGAAAGCTTATGAAACCGAGAATTGTTAAAGAATTTGTAGATTCTAAAGGAAATATAGTTAAAAAGTTTGAACCTAAAATGGTAAGGCAGGTAATTTCCCAGGAAACATCTAAAACACTTAGAAAAATAATGGAATCAGTAGTGGCTGAAGGATCAGGAAACAAAGCTTATATACCAGGTTATCATGTTGGAGGTAAAACTGGAACTGCTCAGAAAGTTATAGATGGAAGATATGCAAAAGGTCGTTATATTACTTCGTTTGTAGGAATAGCTCCTGCAAATGATCCTAAGATAGTTGTTTTGGCAATAGTTGATGAACCAAATGGAGAAAGTCAATTTGGAAGTACAACGGCAGGACCTATAGTAAAAGAAATTATATATGATACGTTAAAATATTTAGATGTTAAGCCTGTTTATACAGAAGAAGAAAAGAAAGATCTTGTTAAAGAAGAAACTACAGTACCAGAAGTGAGAAATCTAAAGCTTGAAGAAGCGGGAAAAGTATTGTTGGAAAATAAATTAAAATTTATAGTTGAGCCAAATATATATAGTAGTGGAAATGAACTTGTTGTAGATATGTTTCCAAAACCAGGAGCTAATGTGCCTATAGAGTCTAATATAATACTTTATGTTAAAGGGGCTAAAAATGGAAAAAATAAAGTGTCGAAAGTTATTATTCCAGATTTGACTGGCAAAACTGTAAAGGAAGTTGCAGATATATTAAAAGAATTGGGATTAAAATTAAAGCCGATGGGAAATGGAAATGCAGTAAATCAGGATCCACTGCCAAATTCAGAGGTAGATATAAATTCAGTGGTTATTGTTGAATTTAAATAATCTATCAAAAAAAGATAAAGTATTATATAATTAAAAAGGCAATGTTAATATGCATTGCCTTTTATAGCGATAGAGTTTGTTATGGAAGGAGAAAAATTATGAAATTAAAAGATATAATAAAAGGTTTAGATATTTTAAATATAAAAGGAGATATTGATTTAAACATAGAAGATATACATTATGATTCTAGAAAAGTAAGTGAAAATAGCTTATTTATATGTGTAAAAGGATTTAATTTAGATGGTCATAAATTTATACAAGATGCTTTAGACAAAGGAAGTAAGGCTTTTATTGTAGAAGATGATGTATACATAGATGGATATACTTTTGTAAAGGTTAAAAATACTAGAAAAGCCATGGCGAAAATATCTTCGAATTTTTTTGCTAACCCAACAAAACACCTAAATTTAATAGGGGTTACAGGTACAAATGGAAAAACTACTATAACTTATTTGTTAAAAGATGTACTTGAATACAATAATGAAAAAGTAGGGCTTATTGGAACTATAAAAAACATAATAGGAAAAAGAGAAATAATATCATCTAGAACTACACCTGAGAGTATAGAACTTCAAAAATACTTCAGAGAAATGTTGGAAAATGGCAACAACTATTGTGTGATGGAAGTTTCTTCTCATTCTCTTGAATTGAATAGAGTAGATAATTGTGAGTTTAAGATAGGTATATTTACTAATTTAACTGAAGAGCATTTGGATTTCCATAAAAATTTAGATGAGTATAGAATGGCAAAAGAAAAATTGTTTTACAAAACTACTGTAGGTAATTTAATAAATATTGATGATATATATGGTAAAAAAATATACAATTCTATTAAAAATTTAGAAGTTCCTGTTTTAACTTATGGGATAGAAGGAGATGCTGATATTAAAGCTGAAAATGTAAAAATATATTCTACGGGTGTTGAGTATAAACTAATAACTCCAAAATATGAGTTAGATGTATATGTTCCTATTTCAGGAAGATTTACTGTGTATAATTCATTAGCTGTAATAGGTGCTTGTTATTTAATGGATATTCCTAAAGAAGCAATTTTAGAAGGGCTTAAAAACACAAAAGGAGTTCCTGGGAGATTTGAAAGTGTAAATAGTAGCAAAGGATTTAGTGTAATTATTGATTATGCACATACTCCAGATGCTATTGAAAATATTTTAAAAACAGCTAGGGAATTTGTAAAAGGAAAGATAATAACAGTATTTGGATGTGGAGGAGATAGAGATAAAACTAAAAGACCTTTGATGGGAAGTATTAGTCAAAAATATTCTGATTTAACTATTGTAACATCGGATAATCCTAGAACAGAGGATCCAGTAAAAATAATAGAAGATATTTTAAGGGGAATAGATGATAGCAAGCAAGATTATGAAGTTATTATAGATAGAAGGGAAGCTATAAATAATGCTATAAATAGAGCTGAAAGTGGAGATATTGTTATTATAGCGGGAAAAGGACACGAAAATTATCAAATTATAGGACGCGAAAAGATACATTTTGATGATAAAGAAGTAGTGATAGAAATTTTAGGGGAGGAATAAAAATGAATTCTATTAAAATAGAAGAAATATTAGATTGTACTGATGGGAAGTTGATTAAAGGAAATAGAGAATATTTAGTTTCAAATATATGTATTGATAGCAGAAAGGCTTTAGAAGGAGGTTTATTTATACCGTTAATTGGAGAAAAATTTGATGGGCATAGTTTTATATTAAATGCTTATAAAAAAGGAATTAAGAGTTTTTTAAAAGATGAAAATCATAATATAGATTTGAATTTTGATGATATAAATGTAATAGAAGTTAAAGATACAACAAAGGCGTTAGGGGATATAGCTAAGTTTTATAAAAGTAAATTTCCTATAAATTATGTAGGGGTTACGGGAAGCACAGGTAAAACTACGACAAAAGATATAATACATAGTGTTTTATCTAGCAAATATAAAACTTTGAAAAATGAAGGTAATTTTAATAATCATATAGGATTGCCTCTTACAGTATTTAATTTAAACAATGAATATGAATGTGCTGTACTTGAAATGGGAATGTCTTCTTTTGGAGAAATAGAGTATTTGGCAAATATTGTGGAGCCTAAAATTGCTGTTATTTCAAATATTGGATTTTCTCATATAGAGAATTTAGGTTCTCGAGAAGGAATATTAAAAGCAAAACTCGAAATAACTTCTAATTTTAAAGAAAATAGTATATTAATTGTAAATGGAGATGATGAATATTTAAGAAAATTGAAAAATAAAAATTTAAATTACAAATTAAAATCTTTTGGATTTGAAAAATATAATGATTTATATTGTATAAGATATAAAATGGATGAAAAAGGGATATATTTTAATTGTGCAGTTTATAACAATGAAGAAGAATTTTTTATTCCAGCGAGAGGAAAGCACAATATATATAATGCCATGGCTGCAATTTTAGTGGGAATTGAATTGAATTTAAACATAGATGAAATAAAAAATGGGCTCTTAAATTTTAAATCTAGTAAGATGAGATTAGACATACTAAAAAATAGTTTATTAACAGTAATAAATGATGCATACAATGCAAGTCCTGATTCTATGAAAGCAGCTCTTGAAGTATTAGGAGAATATAAAAACAATAGAAAAATATCAGTACTTGGAGATATGCTTGAAATGGGCGATTATGCACAAAAAGGACATAGGATGGTTGGAAAATATGCAAAAAATAATAGTGATATTATTTTAACAGTAGGAAAAAACTCAGAGTATATAGGTATTCAGGCATTAGATGAAGGATTTGATGAAAAAAATATAAAGCATTTTAAAAGTAATTTAGAAGTTATAAATTATTTGAAAAAAATATTAAAAGCAAATGATGTTGTATTAGTTAAAGGATCTAGGGGAATGATGATGGAAGAGATAGTTGAATTTTTAAATAATAATAACACTATTTAAATATGCGGATAAAAGCAAAAGCTTATTAAAAGCTTTTGCTAGAAGAGAGGAGATTGGTAAAATGATTAATCTAAAAGAAATAGTATTTACAATAATGATTTCTTTTGTAATAACATTAATACTGGGACCTATATTTATACCTATGCTTAAAAGATTAAAATTTGGCCAAACAGTTAGAGATGAAGGGCCTAAAAGTCATTTATCTAAAAATGGTACCCCTACTATGGGTGGAATTATAATGGTGATTGCAATATTTATTACATGCCTTACAAGAACTAAAGTGAATAAAGATATGATATTTGCATTAGTTGCTATATTTGGATTTGGGCTTATAGGATTTATAGATGATTACATAAAAGTAGTATTAAAAAGATCATTGGGACTTAGAGCGTATCAAAAAATAATAGGACAGTTAATTTTGGCTACAATTTTGGCTATTTATCAATCGAAAACATCAATACTTGGAACGAAAGTTATAGTTCCTTTTTTAAAAACAAACATAGATTTAGGGATATTTTACATACCGTTTATTATATTTGTTACAATAGCTACAGTTAATAGTGTTAATTTAACTGATGGACTTGATGGATTAGCATCTGGAGTTACTCTTATAGTAGGTTCATTTTTTGCTATGATTGCAATGCGTTTGGGAAATGACAGTATAGCTATAGTTTCAGCTGCTTTAATCGGAGCATGTCTTGGATTCTTAAAGTTTAATGCTCATCCAGCTCAGGTTTTTATGGGAGATACGGGTTCTATGGCGTTAGGTGGAGCTATTGCTGCAGCTGCTATACTTATGAATATATCTTTGATAATTCCGATAGTTGGAGGTATATATTTTGCAGAATCTTTGTCAGTAATTATACAAGTTACGTCATTTAAACTTACAGGAAAGAGAGTTTTTAAAATGAGTCCTCTACATCATCATTTTGAACTTGAGGGATGGCATGAAACTAAAGTAGTAATAGTATTTTGGATAATAAGTGTAATTTTAAGTTTTGTTGGATTTTTTGCATTATTATAGAGAATAAAGGGGGATTTGATTATGAATTTAAAAAATAAAAAAGTTTTATTGGTAGGGCTTGCTAAAACAGGGATATCAACAGTTAAAAAATTAATTAGTATGGGAGCAGATGTCATTGTAAATGATATTAAAAATGAAGAACAATTAAAAGATATAATAATTAATTTAAAAGGATATAATGTTAAATATGTACTGGGAAAACATATAGAAAATATAAATGATATAGACTTAACTATAGTATCCCCTGGAGTTCCTTTAGACCTTTTATTTATAAAAAAATTGAAGGAAAATAATATAGAGGTTATAGGAGAAGTAGAGTTTTCTTATAGATTATGTAAAGGTACTTTTATAGGGATTACAGGTACAAATGGGAAGACAACAACAACTACACTTGTTGGGGAAATATTTAAAGCAGTTAATAAAAATACGTATGTAGTTGGCAATATAGGTAATCCTGTAATAGATGTAGTTGATAAATCCAATGAAAATTCAATACTTATTACAGAACTCAGTAGTTTTCAACTTGAGAGCATAAAATATTTTAGACCAAAAGTAAGTGCTATACTTAATATAACTGAGGATCATTTAGATAGACATAAGACAATGGAAAATTATATAAATGCAAAAGCGAGAATATTTGAAAATCAAAATGAAGAAGATTTTACAATATTAAATTATGATTGTCCTATAGTTAGGTCAATGGCTTCTAAATGTAGAAGTAAAGTGATATTTTTTAGTAGAAGAGAAATACTTGATGAAGGAGTATTTGTTAAAGAAGATAATATTGTAATAAAATTTAAAGACATAAATACTATATTAATGAATAAAAATGAAATTAGTATACCAGGAGATCATAATTTAGAAAATTCATTAGCCGCAATTTGTATAGGGGTAGTATTAAATTTAGATTTAAATTTAATAAAAAATACATTGAAGACATTTGATGGTGTAGAGCATAGGTTAGAATTTGTGAGAAAAATAAATGATATTAAATTTATCAATGATTCTAAAGGAACAAATCCAGATGCATCTATTAAAGCTATAAAGTCTTATAAAGATCCTATTGTATTAATTGCAGGGGGAATGGACAAAAAAAGTGATTTTAAAGAATTTGTAAAGTATTTTAATGGAAGAGTTAAAGAATTAGTTCTTATGGGGGAAACTGCAGATATAATAGAAAAAACAGCTAATAAAGAGGGATTTTTTAATTGTCATAAGGTGAAAAATATGAAAGAAGCAGTAAAAAAATCTTATGAATTAGCGAAATCTGGAGATGTAGTATTGCTTTCTCCCGCTTGTGCTAGTTGGGATATGTATGAAAGCTATGAAGTTAGAGGGAAAGATTTTAAAAATGAAGTGTTTAGCCTGTGAATTTTAAGGAGGTTTTTAAATGGCTAAAAAAAGAGAAAAATATTTTGATCCATATATTTTTTATACAACTATAACACTAGTAGTAATAGGTATAATAATGGTGTTTAGTTCTAGTTATGTTCAAGCTAAATTTAAAATGAATGATGCGTATTATTTTTTAAAGAGAAATGTAATTTATGCATTTATGGGTTTTTTTACAATGATGTTTGTATCAAAAATTAATTATAGGAGATTAGAAAAGTTTATTCCACTAATAGGAGGGATTACTGTATTACTATTAGTTGCAGTACTAACTCCTTTAGGCGTATCATTTAATGGTGCAAAAAGATGGCTTGGTATTGGTGGACTTACAATAATGCCATCTGAAATAGCAAAATTTGCTTCTATAATAATAGTGTCAAAAGTAATAGAGAATAAAAAAGATAAAATAGGTAGTTTAGTTCAAGGAATTTTGCCTCCACTTTTAGTTTCGACTATATTTTTTGCACTTATAGTTTTACAACCTGATCTTTCAACAGCTGGTACTATTATAATGACTACTTTTGTAATGCTATTTGTAGCTGGTATGGATTTTAAATATGTTTATTCAATGATAGGAGCGGGAGTTGGACTGCTTGGAATTATGATTGCTATTGCACCTTATAGATTAAAAAGACTTACATCTTTTTTGGATCCGTTTAAAGATCCTCTAGGGGATGGTTATCAAGTTATTCAATCGTTGTATGCTTTAGGATCAGGGGGATTATTTGGGTTAGGTCTTGGAAGAAGTAGGCAAAAATTTTTTTATATACCAGAACCTCAAAATGATTTTATATTTGCTATAATAGGAGAGGAATTAGGATATATAGGATGTATATTTTTGCTGTTATTGTTTTTATTTTTGATATACAGATGTATAAGAGTTGCTATTAATTGTCCAGATACTTTTTCTTGTATGTTAGTTACGGGGATTACATCTCAAATAGGAATACAGGTTATGATTAATATAGCTGTTGCAACTTCATCTATGCCTGTTACTGGAATGCCACTTCCTTTTATAAGTTATGGAGGAAGTTCACTTATAATATTTATGGCAGCTATTGGAATAGTATTAAATATATCAAGATATGTTAAGTTAGACAGGAGTTGATAAAATGAAAGTTTTAATTTCTGGCGGAGGAACTGGAGGGCATGTTTATCCGGCAATAGCTATAGCTAATAAGTTGAAAGAAGAAATAAAAGAAGTTGAAATATTATTTGTAGGGACTAAAAATGGTATTGAAAATGAAATTGTTCCAAAATCAGGTTATGAATTAAGAACTATTACTGTACAAGGATTTAGAAGGAAAATAAGTATTGATAATATTAAGAGGGTATTTAAATTACTTAAGGGATTAGAGCAGTCTAGGAGAATAATAAAAAATTTTAAACCTGATATAGTTATTGGGACTGGCGGATATGTATGTGGACCAGTTGTATTTAATGCAGCTATTAATAAAATACCTACTGTAATACATGAACAGAATGCTTTTCCGGGAATAACAAATAAGATACTTTCTAAAGTAGTAGATAAAATTTTAATAAGTTTTGAAGATGCAAAAAAATATTTTAAAGATAGAGATAATGTTGTGCTTACTGGTAATCCTGTTAGGAAAGAAATTTTGCATTCTAATAAATTGAATTCAAGGAGAAAACTGGGGATTGCTGAAGATAAAAAAATGGTTTTATCTGTTGGAGGAAGTGGAGGATCTAAGAAGTTAAATGATTCTATGATTTCTATTATTCGTAATTTTATTAAAGAAGATATACAATTTATACATGTTACAGGTAAAAATCACTATGAGGATTTTATAAATTCAATAGGAGATGTAAATTTAAAGGGGTTTCAAAAAATAGTTCCTTATTTAGATGATATGGCGAATGCATTGGCAGCTTGTGATTTAGTTATATGTAGTGCAGGGGCTATAACTCTTGCAGAGGTTACAGCGCTTGGAAAGCCATCTATTGTAATTCCAAAAGCATATACTGCTGAAAATCATCAAGAATTCAATGCAAAGAGTATTGAAAAAAAAGGTGCTGGAATAGCTATTTTAGAAAAACATCTGACACCTTATAAATTAAATGAAACCATATTTAAAATTTTAGGAGATAGAGAAAAATTGAAAAATATGGAAAATAATAGCAAGTTAATTGGTAATCCTGATTCTATAAATATAATTTATAAAGAAATTATAGAGATGATAAAGTAACATAAACCCCTACTGATACATAAAATTATATATTATAAAGGAGTTTTACTGGGTAAGACTCAAATGCAATAAGATGTAAAATAAAGTCTTTTTTATATTTAGTAGGGGGTGGCCCTTTTGGCAAAATATATAGTTTATGGTGGAAATAAGTTAGAAGGAGAGATAACTTTAAAAGGTGCAAAAAATTCAGTATTACCTGTTATAGCTGCAACGATATTAAATGAGGGAGAAAGTATAATACACAATGTCCCTAATATATCTGATGTAAAAGTAATGATTGATATATTAACTCATATAGGTTGTTATGTTAAAATGGAAGATGGAACCTTGATTATAAACACTAAAAATGTTAATTCATCTGAGATACCAGAAAAATTTGTAAGAAAAATGAGATCCTCTATTGTTTTACTTGGGGCGATGGTTGGGAGGTTTGGATATACTAAAATTAGTTATCCTGGAGGATGTGAGATAGGACCAAGGCCGATAGATCTTCATTTGAAATCATTATCACAAATGGGGGTCAAAGTAGAGGAAATACATGGATTTATTAATTGTACAAGAGAAAATCTTAGAGCTTGTGATATACATTTAGATTTTCCTAGTGTTGGAGCGACAGAAAATATAATGTTTGCAGCTGTAAAAGCAAAGGGTATTACAAAAATTTATAATGCAGCTAAGGAACCTGAAATAGTTGATCTTGCTAATTTTTTAAATGCTATGGGAGCTAAAATAAAAGGAGCAGGGAGTAGTTGTATAGAAATAATAGGTGTTAAAAAACTTTATAATGTTGAATATAGAATAATACCTGATAGAATAGTTATAGGAACTTATTTAGTAGCAGGAGCTATAACTAAAGGAAAAATTATTATTAATGATGTTATACCTGAGCATATCAGCAGTATAGTGTCAAAGCTTAAAGAATCTGGATGTGAAATTGAATATATAGGGAATAAGGTAAAATTAGTTGCTCCAAAAACTATAAAGTCTATTGAGATTATAAAAACACATCCATATCCAGGATTTCCTACAGATATGCAAGCTCAAATGATGGCCTTAATGACGTTAGGAAGTGGAACTTGTATAGTTAGTGAAAATATATTTGAAAATAGATTTAAGCATTGTGATGAGTTAATTAGAATGGGAGCAAATATAAATGTAAATGGAAAATTTGCTATTATTAAAGGCGTAGAAAGATTGATGGGAACAAAGGTTAGATCTTCTGATTTAAGAGGTGGAGCAGCATTGGTTTTAGCAGGGCTTGCTGCTAGTGGATGTACAGAAGTAGAAAATATACATCACATAGATAGAGGATATGAAGCCATGGAGAAGGTTCTAAATAGTCTAGGTGCTAATGTTATTAGGGCTTAGGCTTAAGCCTTCTTTTCATTTATTTTAGAGGGGGTGATAAAAAATATGAAAAAAATACATAAGATATTGCTATTGTTATTAGTTTTGATAGTATCTATATTTGGATATATATTTATGAAGACGGATTTTTTATGTTTGAAAGAATTGGAAATAATTGGACAAGTTAAATTGAATAAGGAAGATATACTTAATAGTGGTAAAATAGAAATGAATAAAAATATATATATGTATAATTTAAAAGATATAAAAAACAATTTATTAAAAAATCCGTATATAAAAGATGTAAATATAAAAATTAAATTTCCAAATAAAATGATTATAGATTTGGCGGAAAGAGTGGATATGTGTGCTATACCATATATGGGATCGTATGTACTTATAAGCGAAGAAGGAACGGTTTTAAAAGTAGAAGAAGATATTAAAAATGTTGATAAAGCATTACTTACAGGAATAAATTTTAAAAATTTAAAAGTAGGAGAAAAAATAAAATTAGATGATAGTGATTTTTTGGCAAAAATATTAGATTTGATAAATTCTTGTAATAATGCTAATATTTTAAGTAATATATCTGAAATAAATGTAGATAAAAATAAAAACATTAGGTTATATACAATACAAGGAATAGAAGTTTTACTTGGAAAAGGTGAAGATGTACAGTATAAAATGCTTGCGCTAAATAAAATTTTGATAGATTTATATACAAGAAATATATCAAAAGGAATAGTTGATATGAGATATAAAGGATATCCTGTATATAGACCTGAATAGGTGGTGGTGTGTTTTGAAAAAAAATAGTTTATCATTATTAATACTGAGCTTTTTTTTGGGGATGTTGCTTATTATTGAATTTAAAACTGTGGATAAAACGACAGGAGGATTAGTATCATCTCAAAAGGCAAATCAATTAGCTATAGAGCTTAAAAGTTTAAGAGATAGAAAAGAGGCGTTAGCAAAAGAATTAAAGTGTTTAGAAGATAGAATTGATGAGTACAAAGATTCTGAAGCTAAAAAAAGTGTAATTGTAAAAAATTTAAAAAACGATATGAAAAAATATGAAATTTTAGCTGGGTATACTGATGTTAAAGGACCTGGAGTTCTAATAAAATTAGAAGAAGCAAAGGGAAGTCAAGATAGAAATATATTATTGTATAATTACGATAATTTATTAAGAATAATAAATAAATTAAAAGCGGCAGGAGCAGAGGCTATATCTATAAATAATGAAAGGATTGTTTCAAATACAGAAATTTTCTTGTTAGGAGAGAAGTTGATGGTAAATGGAGATCCAATTTTTCCTCCTTTTGAGATAAAATGTATAGGAAATCCAGATACATTGGAAGCAACTTTGAATTTAAGATTTGGTGTAATATGGCAGTTAAGAACTGATTGGGATTTAGATATAACTATACAGAAAAAAGAAAATATTGAAATACCTAGATACAGTAAAAAAGTAAAATTTAAATATGCAAAACCGGTAGATAATAAAATGTAGGTGAAATTATATGAGCAAAAAAATAAAACAAAAATCTATAATTTGTTTGATGTTTCTTTTGGGAATTATAATATCGATTCATATGAAAAGTTTAAATCCCAATAATACTTTTGTTACATTGAAAAGTATAAAGGAGATGGAAAATCAAATTAATTTAGAGAGAGTAGAATTAGAAAATATAAAAAAGTTAGTTTTCGAAAAAAAATCTGATGTAGCTAAGTATGAATTGGAGTTAGATGAAAGTGGTTCTATAAGTAGTATATTAGAAAACGAATTAAAAGATATTAAAATTATTACTGGTTTTGAAGATGTAAAAGGAGAAGGGGTAATTGTAGAATTAAAGGATAGTGAAAAGCCTTTAGAAGAACCTTTAGAAGAAGGAGAAACGCTTAATAATTACTTAGTACACGATATAGATGTTTTAATGATAGTAAATGATTTAAAAGTGGCAGGTGCAGAAGCTATATCTATAAATGGAGAAAGAGTGATATCTTTATCAGAAATTAAATGTTCAGGCCCTACAATAACGGTAAATGGTTCAACTTATGGACCACCATTTGTTATTAAGGCTATAGGAAATAAAAAACTTTTGCAGGCAGCTATGCAAGCGCCTAATTCTTATGCAGTTTTGTTAAAATATATTTCCAAAATAGATGTAAATTTAAAGGTTATGGATGAAATTATAATACCTAAATATGATAAGAAAATAAATTTTACATATATAAAAGAAGGTGATTAATTTGATTTTATCTTTGATAGGACTTGCACTTGGGATAATTATTGGATATTATATACCTGTAACTTATCCTGATAGTTATTCTTTGTACATATCTGTTGGTTTATTAGCAGCCATGGATTCTGTATTTGGTGCAATAAGGGCAACTTTAGAAGGAAAATATGATAATATTATATTTATAACTGGTTTTTTTGGAAATGCAATTTTAGCGGGGTTATTGGCTTATATAGGTGATAGATTGGGAGTACCACTTTATTATGCTTGTATATTTGTGTTTGGAGGAAGGTTGTTCCAAAATTTTGCTATAATTAGAAGGTGTGTTTTTAATAAATTACTGAACAAAAAAAGAGGAGATTAATATTTTATGTTGAATACCTTAAATATTAATAAAAGTTTTGAGAAGCAATGTAATAAATATAGCATAAATTTAAAATGAATTATTATATAGTAAGGAGGTTCCTACATGCTACAATTTGATGTTGATATGGATCAATTTGCACAGATAAAAGTAATAGGAGTAGGCGGCGGAGGAAATAATGCTGTTAATAGAATGATAGAAGCTCAGCTAAAGGGAGTTGAGTTTATAGCTATAAATACGGATAAGCAAGCTCTTTTTACCTCTAAAGCTGAACAAAAAATACAAATTGGAGAAAAATTAACGAGAGGTTTAGGAGCAGGAGCAAACCCGGAAATAGGTAGAAAAGCTGCAGAAGAAAGTAGAGATGCTATAATGCAAGCTCTTCAAGGAGCGGATATGGTTTTTGTTACTGCTGGTATGGGAGGTGGAACAGGAACGGGTGCAGCGCCAATAGTAGCTCAAGTTGCTAAAGAATTAGGTATACTTACAGTAGGTGTTGTTACAAAACCATTTACATTTGAAGGAAGAAGAAGAATGCTTCATGCAGAACAGGGAATAAAAGAATTTAAATCTAATGTAGATACTTTAATAACAATACCTAATGATAGATTACTTCAAGTAGTTGAAAAGAAAACTTCTATGCTTGAAGCTTTTAGGATAGCTGATGATGTTTTAAAACAAGGTGTTCAGGGTATATCAGATTTAATTGCAGTTCCTGGTCTTGTAAATCTAGATTTTGCTGATGTTCAAACTATAATGAGGGAGCAAGGGCTTGCTCATATGGGTATAGGAAGTGCTAAAGGAGAAAATAGAGCTATTGAAGCAGCAAAACAAGCTATTCAAAGTCCATTGCTTGAAACTTCTATAAGAGGAGCAAAAGGAGTATTACTTAATATAACTGGAGGATCAGATTTAGGTTTATTTGAGATAAATGAAGCTGCAAGTTTAGTTCAAGAAGCTTCAGATCCAGAAGCGAATATAATATTTGGTGCAGTTATAAATGAAGATTTGGGAGATGAACTTAAAATCACTGTTATAGCAACAGGATTTCAAGAAGGTCAAGATAATGCTTTAGATATATCGAATTATAAAGAGAAGGAAAAAAACAATGAAATAAATAATGAAGTAAGAGAAGAAAGAAAATCAAGAGAAGAAAAACAAAATAATTTTGATCATGATTTGGACATACCTACATTTTTAAGGAGAAGAAGATAAAGAAGTCTTCTTCTTTTTTTGTGTTTAATAAAATTTTGTTATAAATTGAAGAAATAATTTTAAATTCGACTACGTATTATGACATAAAAATAATAAGTGATTTAGTATAATTTATTTATGGATAATTTAAAAATTTTAATAGGTGATTTTAATGATAGTTTATGCAGAGTATTATTTTTTTGAAAATTTATTATTAGATTATATTATGATAAAAACTACTTCTAAAATACTTAATTTATATTTAGTTAGGTATAAAGCATTAATTGGTGCATTAATTGGAGCTGTATATTCTATGTTTTATTTTATTCCAAAATTTTATTTTTTATACACTATTATATTTAAAATTATATTTAGTAGTTTAATAGTATTAGTTGCTTTTGAGTATAAAAATATAAAACAGTTTTTAAGAACTTTATTTACATTTTATTTAGTGAGTATATTTTTAGGTGGAAGTGTTTTTTTTATAGAGTATTTTATAGGTATAAATAATATTACAATTTCTTTAATAATTACAATAGTTTTTATTAGTTATAAGATATTGAGTTGTTTTTATAATGATTTAAAAAGTTTGAATATATTTAAAGATATTCAAAAAGAAGTATGTGTTAAAATTGAAGATAATATTTTAACATTTAAAGCCTTATTAGATACAGGTAATTTATTAAAAGACCCTATAACAAAAGATCCTGTCATGATAGTAGATGTAAAGGAGTTAGAAAAGATTTTGCCTGAGGAATTAGTTTATATAGATTATTCTATTATGGATTTTAAAAAAGTAAATTATTTATTAAGTAAGTTGAGTATTGATATTTCAAATAGATTTAGGATAATACCGTATAAAATTGTTGGAAATGAGAGAGGTTTAATACTTGGAATTAAAGCTGATTATGTAGAAGTGGATGGAAATAAAAAGGGAAATATTATTTTAGGATTATCAAATTTTGCTCAAAATGATGAGTATAATGCAATAATTAATCCAAATTTTATTTAAAATATAAAATTTTTATTTTATGAGGGGGGGTATTTATGTTAAAGTTTTTTAATTTATTAAAGAGTAAAATTTTGTATTTAATCAACAGAATGTTAATTAAGTTTGGATTTATGAATTATGATGAAATGTATTATTTAGGTGGTAATGATATACTTCCACCGCCTTTGAATCCAGAAGAAGAAGCAGAACTTTTGAAAAATATTGATAAAGATGAAAATGTAAAAAGTATATTGATTGAAAGAAATTTAAGATTAGTTGTTTATATATCTAGAAAATTTGAAAATACAGGATTAGATATAGAAGATTTAATTTCTATAGGAACTATTGGACTTATAAAAGCTGTAAATACATTTAAACTTGATAAAAATATAAAACTTGCAACATATGCTTCAAGATGTATAGAAAATGAAATACTTATGTATTTGAGGAAAAATAGTAAAAAGAAGGTTGAAGTTTCATTTGACGAGCCATTAAATGTTGATTTAGATGGAAATGAACTTCTGCTTTCAGATGTTCTTGGAACAGAAAATGATGAAATATATAAATTGATAGAAGAAGAAATAGACAAAGAACTTCTTCAGATAGCTTTAGATAAATTATCTAATAGAGAAAAGCAAATTATGGAGTTGAGATTTGGGCTTCAAAATGGAAATGAAAAAACTCAAAAAGAAGTAGCGAATATTTTAGGGATATCGCAATCGTACATATCAAGATTGGAGAAAAAAATAATATTCAGATTAAAAAAAGAAATGAAAAAATTTGTATAATTTCCTAATATTTATAGCTCCTCAAAAGTATAAAAAATTTATTTATGTAAATAATTGAAAAAGAAATATTTTGAGGAGAGGACTGGTATTGATGCAAATTAATAAAGTAGAAATATGTGGAGTAAATACATCTGAATTACCAGTATTAAGTAATAAACAAATGCTCGAACTTTTACCAAAAATAAAAGATGGAGATGAAAATGCTAGACAAGAATTTATACAGGGAAACTTGAGATTAGTACTAAGTGTAATACAAAAATTTAATAATAGAGGAGAAAATATTGATGATTTATTTCAAATTGGATGTATAGGGCTTATAAAAGCAATAGATAATTTTGATTTAAGTCAAAATGTAAGGTTTTCAACTTATGCAGTTCCTATGATTATAGGAGAAATAAGAAGGTATTTAAGAGATAATAATCCTATAAGGGTGAGTAGATCGTTAAAAGATATAGCTTACAAAGCTCTCCAAGTAAGAGAAAGACTTACTAGAGAAAATGCTAAAGAACCTACTATATCAGATATATCCAAGGAACTTAATATAGATAGAGAGGATATAGTATTGGCTCTTGATGCTATACAAGATCCTATTTCATTATTTGATCCTATATATCAGGATAATGGAGATGCTATATATGTGATGGATCAAGTTCAAGATAAAAAAGGGAATGACGAGGTGTGGATAGAAGAAATTGCATTAAGAGAGGCTATAAAAAAATTAAATAGTAGAGAAAAACTTGTACTTGATTTAAGATTTTATAAAGGGAAAACACAAATAGAAGTAGCTGAGGAGATAGGTATATCACAAGCTCAAGTTTCGAGAATAGAAAAAAATGCTTTGAAAAATATGAGAAAATATATTTGACCTTAAAT
The DNA here is from genome assembly GCF_900129915.1 of Tepidibacter thalassicus DSM 15285. Classification (GTDB taxonomy): domain Bacteria; phylum Bacillota; class Clostridia; order Peptostreptococcales; family Peptostreptococcaceae; genus Tepidibacter; species Tepidibacter thalassicus. The sequence goes on along the minus strand of NZ_FQXH01000008.1, from coordinate 20,622 downwards.
TTGAGGTCATTTTTTTTGTTTAGTATTTTTGTATTTGTTATAAAATAATTTTTAAATTCATATTTATTATTTATAAGGAGGGGGATTTTGTATGTTTAAGATATCAGATATTATGGAAAAAGAGGTTGTAAATATAAATAATGGGAAAAAATTAGGATTTATAAATGATATAGAATTGGATATGAATGAGGGGAAAATAAGATCTTTAATTATTTTTAATGAAAATTCAAAGATGTATTTATTGGGAAGAGGAGAGTGTTATTCTATTTTGTGGAATGAGATAGTAAAAATAGGGTGTGACACAATTTTAGTAAATATTGATCAGAGGGTAGAACTTAATAGCATGGACATATAGTTTATTAATGTATATAATTAACTTAAGATGAAAATTGGAGGGATTTATTTTATGAAGTGTCCATATTGCAATTTTTCTCAATCAAAAGTAATTGATTCTCGACCGACTGATGAAGGAAGTTCTATAAGAAGAAGAAGAGAATGTGAAAGTTGTAAAAAAAGATTTACTACTTATGAGAGGATAGAAGATATAACATTGATGGTAATAAAAAAAGATGGAAATAGAGAAAGTTTTGATAGAAGCAAAATAATAAATGGAATTATAAAAGCTTGTGAAAAAAGACCAGTGTCTATTGATGTTATAGAAAAGATGGTTAAAGATATAGAGAGTATTATAAATAGAAGTATGGTTAAAGAAATAGATAGTAAAAAAATTGGAGAATTAGTTATGGAAAAATTGAAAGAAATAGATGAAGTAGCTTATGTTAGATTTGCATCTGTGTATAGACATTTTAAAGATATAAATACTTTTTTACAAGAACTTGAAAAAATACTAAATGAGAAAAGGTGATTTTGTGAAATATATATTTTTTGATGAGGTAAAAAAATATCCTTTTGTTAAAGTTGCTTTTACAACTAAGGATATAGATGTTTCTAAAGAAAGTGATAGAGAAAAAGTTTGTGATGATTTGGGGTTTAATTTTAAAAATTTAACATTTAATAAACAAGTTCATGGAGATAATGTAATATTGATAGATGATATTGAAAAGACAGGTATAGTTAATAATGGCGATGGACTTATAACTAAATTGTCTAAAGTTCCAATAATGGTATTTGTAGCAGATTGTGTATCTATAGGGTTTATAGATATAAGGAATAATATTATAGGATGTGTTCATGCTGGTTGGAAAGGGACTTTCGAAGAAATATCTTCAAATTTAATAATAAAAATGAAGGAAAAGTTTAATTCTAAGAGTGAAGATATAGTTTGTGTTATAGGGCCATCAATAGGTCCTTGTTGTTATGAAGTGGGAATAGATTTGATTGAGAAATTTAACAATAAATTTACAAACTTGAGTGATAATTTTTATATAATTAAAGAGAAAAAATATTTTTTAGATCTTTGGAAAATAAATGAACATATATTAATTAAGAATGGAATAAAAAGAGAAAATATAGTTAATTTGAATTTATGTACAAATTGTAATGAACATTTATTTTATTCTTATAGGAGGGACAATAAAACATCTAAAAGAATGGGACTTATAATTGAGTTAGTATAAGTGGGAGGTTAGATATGAGTAGGAAAATACTTGTTATAGATGATGAAGAAAATATAGTGGAACTTTTAAAATTTAATTTAGAAGTAAAAGGTTTTGAAGTTGAAGTAGCTTATGATGGATTAGATGGTTTTATTAAAGCTAGGGAAATGCATTCAGATTTAATTCTTTTAGATAGAATGCTTCCTAGTATGGATGGAATTGAAGTTTTAAAAAGAATAAGAAAAGATGAAAATATCAAAAATATACCCGTAATAATGCTTACTGCAAAAACTATGGAAAAAGATAAAATAGAAGGGCTTGAAGTAGGGGCAGATGATTATATAATAAAACCTTTTAGTGTAGAGGAAGTAGTAGCTAGGGTAAATGCTGTACTTAGAAGATATAATTCGACTAAAGGAGATACTAGAGATATTATTAATTTGGGGGAAATAAAAATAGATCTTCAAAATTATGAGGTTACAAAAAATGGGGAAAGAATAGATCTGACATTAAAAGAATTTGAGCTTTTGAAATTATTAATTCAAAATAGGGGCAAAGTTTTATCAAGAAATTTTTTATTAGATAAAATATGGGGATATGAGTATTTTGGAGAAACTAGAACGGTAGATGTTCACATAAGACATTTAAGAAAAAAAATAGAAGAAGATGATAAAAGACCTAAATATATAGAAACTATAAGAGGAGTTGGATATAAGATAAAATAGAGAGAGGTGGTTTAAATAAATTATAATGATGTATATGTATTAGTTTTATTACTTGTTATAATATCGATTTTGATATATAGGTATTTAAGTATATTGAGAAAGTATTTAAAAGAAATTATACTCGTATCTAATAAAGTGAGTAATGGAGATTTTTCTGTTAAGTTGAAAAATCAATATAGTGGTGATTTGGGAAGATTATCTAATAATTTTAATTTTATGATAGCTAAAATTAATAATAATATAGAAGAACTTGAGGATAAAAATATTAAATTAAAGTCTATATTAAAGAGTATATCTAATGGGATAGTAGCTATAGATAATGATGAAACTATACTTTTAATTAATGATGTGGCAAAAGAATTTTTTGATTATAAGGGGGATAAATTTGAAGGAGAAAAAATTGATAAAGTTATAAAAAATGATGTTTTATTGAACTCTATAAAAAAATTAATTCCTCTTAGAAAGAGTACTAAGATGCAAGTAGAAGATGAAAAAGATAAGTTTTATAAAATAAAAGTAGACCCTATATTATTGAAAAATTCAGAAAATGTTATAATAGGATCTATTATTAACATTGAAGATGTAACGGAAACTGTAATGGCTGAAAAGATAAGATCTGATTTTGTAGCTAATGTTACCCATGAACTTAAAACTCCATTAACTTCTATAAATGGTTTTATAGAGACATTAAAAAATAACAATGAAATTGATATAGAAACTAGAAATAAATTTTTGGATATAATTAATGCAGAATCAAATAGACTTAGAAGGCTTATTGATGATATATTGCTTTTATCTTTTATTGAAAATAATAGAAATGATAAATATGAAGAAGTGAATTTATTTTTGGCATTTAAGGAGGTATTTGATCTTACTTTTAATTTAGCGAGAAATAAAAATATAGAGTATACTTATAGTTTTTCGAATAAAGATATATATTTAAACACGAATAAAGATTATATTAAACAGATTTTTTTGAATTTAATAGACAATGCTATTAAATATACACCTGAAAATGGAAGTGTAAGAGTTTTAGTAGATGATGATAATAAGAATATAAAAATATCTGTTAAAGATACTGGAATTGGAATACCTAATGAAGAAATATCGAGAATATTTGAAAGATTTTATAGAGTGGATAAAGCTAGAAGTAGAAAAATAGGAGGAACAGGTCTTGGACTTGCTATTGTAAAACATATAGTTATATCTTTAAATGGAAATATAGAAGTAAAAAGCAAATTGAATGAAGGAACAGAATTTATAGTTTTTATTCCAAAATAAATATTTCCTTATTTTACAAGGAAATTTTTATTTTTTTTTTGAAAAAATAAAAACTATAAGGAGTGATAGCGTGAATAATTATATATATTTAATTACATGTTCATTTATAATGGGAATAGTAGCTAGACTTTATATGATGAGACTTGATTATAGACAATATCCTACTTATCCTCAGGGTTTTGTATCTCATATAACATTAGGAATAATTGCATCTGCTTTGGGTGCTGTAGCTGTTCCAGCGTTAGCAGAAAAAGAATTTTCAGCAGTTACTTTTTTAGCGTTGGCTGCACAGCAGTTTAGAGATGTTAGAAATATGGAGAGGCAAAGTTTAGATAATATAGAAAGTACAGAGCTTGTTCAAAGGGGAACTGCATATATTGAAGATATTGCAAAGGCTTTTGAAGCAAGAAATTATATGGCAATTCTTACTGCTTTATCTACGGGAATAGTGTTTTACATTTGTTCAAATATTTTTAATTTAAACAATTTAGTAGCTGTTGTTGCATCTGTTTTAGTTGGAATTATGGTAGCTAATTTTCTTAAGGCTGTATTGACACGAGATAAAATTGGGGAAATAGCTGATGTAATACCAGCTAAAATAAGTTTTGATGGACCATTGCTTACAGTAAATGGTGTTGTTATTATGAATGTTGGGTTATCTTCTTCAAGGGAAAGGTATTTAAAAGAGGGTCTTGCAGTTGAAATAATTCCAAAAGATCCTAATAATATAGGAATTTTGTTTAATTTAGGACAGAGACAAGCTATTGCACATAATGTTTGTGTACAGCTTGGAATAAAAAAGGATGTTGATGAGCCAGATTTTACGCCTATTGTCAGAAGAAATCCTAAAAATGAAAGTATAGTTATGCCTATAATACCTATTAAAAAGGATGAAAGTTTACTTGTACAAATAATAAAAAATACTCCCGTTATAGAATCTGCAAAAGGAAAAACGAGTTTTTTGAAAGGTAGGGAATAGTTATGGATGTAGGTATAAATGAGTGTATACTTGCTATAGTTACTGTGGATAAAAAAATGGTATCTAATACAGTTCCTATATTTTATGTCGATAATAGAGATGAATTAGAAAGAAGATCTTTAATAATATCTAAATGTATGAGAGGTATGGTTCATGATGTAGAAAATGATACTTTTATAATAGTTAAGCACTAGGGTACCTTAAAAGGTACCTTTTCTTATCTTGACTATTTAATGTATTACATGATAATATAACTTGACATATTATTTTGAGAGTGGTGATGACTTTGGAGATAAAATATACTGAAATGAGAAATGTAATAAGCAACATTCAAAAAAATAGTATAGCTGAGGAAATTGGTATAGAAAAAGGAGATATACTTTTAAGTATAAATAATCAAAAAATACAAGATATTATTGAATATAAATTTTTAATTTCAGATGAGTATTTGGAAGTAGAAATACAAAAAAGAAATGGAGAAATTTACATATATGAAATAGAAAAAGAATATGATGAAGACTTAGGGATAGAATTTATAAATCCCATCATAGATAAAGCTAGGAGTTGTAGGAATAAGTGTATATTTTGTTTTATAGATCAACTTCCAAAAGGTATGAGAAAGACACTTTATTTTAAAGACGATGATTCTAGACTTTCTTTTTTACAGGGGAATTTTATAACTCTTACAAACATGAGTGAAGATGATATACAAAAAATGATAAAATATAGGATAAGTCCTGTAAATATATCTGTACATACTACTGATCCAAATTTAAGAGTTAAAATGTTAAATAATAAAAATGCGGGTAAAATATATGATATAATGAAAAAGCTAGCAGAGGCATCAATTGATATGAATTGTCAAATAGTACTTTGTCCTGGGGTAAATGATAAAGAAAATTTGGATAGAACTCTTTTAGATTTATCTAAATTATATCCTCATGTGAAAAGTGTTGCAATTGTTCCGGTAGGGCTTACTAAGTTTAGAGAAGGACTTTATAATTTAAAAGAGTTTGACAAGGAAAGTTCTAAATATGTAATTGATAAAATAACTAAATTTCAAAAAAAATTTTTAGAGACATTAGGAACTAGGTTTGTGTTTTTATCTGATGAATTTTATATAATGGCAAAGGAAAAAATGCCTGATTATGAAAGTTATGAAGGTTTTCCTCAAATAGAAAATGGTGTAGGGTTAATTTCTAAATTTGAAAGAGATGTGGACAATTATTTGAAAAAGACATTTATTAAATTAAATAAAGAAAAGGTAGTTTCTATTGCTACAGGAGAATCTGCATTTGAATTTATAAAAAGTATTTCGTGTAAAGTTATGAAAAATATACAAGGATTGAAGATAAATGTTTATAAGATAAAAAATGAATATTTTGGAGAAAGTATAACAGTTTCTGGGCTTATTACTGCAACAGATTTGATTAAGCAGTTAAAGGGAAAGGATTTAGGCAGTAGGCTTATTATTCCAAAATCAATGCTTAAATCAGATGAAGATATTTTTCTCGATAATATGACTTTAGATGAACTTGAAATGAAATTAAATATAAAAGTATTTCCTGCTAAAAATGAAGGAAAAGATTTTGTAAAAAAAATGATAGGGTAAAAGAAAGGAGAGATTTATAATGAGTAGACCTATAGTAGCTATAGTTGGGAGACCTAATGTTGGGAAATCCACTTTGTTTAATAAATTAGCTGGAAAAAGAATTGCGATAGTAGAAGATACACCTGGAGTAACTAGAGATAGAATATATACAGAGGTTGAGTGGTTAAATAAGTATTTTACATTAATTGATACAGGAGGTATAGAGCCTGAAAGTGATGATATAATACTTTCTCAAATGAGAACTCAAGCTGAACTTGCCATGGATATGGCTCATGTAATATTGTTTATTGTTGATGGTAAGCATGGACTTACTAATGATGATAGAGAAATAGCTCAAATGCTTAGAAAAACAAACAAACCAGTTTTATTAGTTTTAAACAAGGTAGATAGTAAAGAACAATCTGAACATTATTACGATTTTTATGAGTTAGGATTAGGTGATCCAATAGAGATATCTGCTTCAATTGGATTAGGAATAGGAGATTTATTAGATGAAGTTATTAAGAATTTTCCAGAAGGATTAGATACTGAGTATGACGAAGATATTATAAAGGTAGCAATAGTTGGAAAGCCTAATGCAGGAAAATCTTCTATATTGAATAATATATTAGGTGAAGAAAGGGTAATAGTAAGTCCTATAGCTGGAACTACAAGAGATGCGATAGATACTTATTTTGAAGATGGAGAAGATAAATATTTATTAATAGATACAGCTGGTATAAGAAGAAAGAGTAAAGTAAGTGAAAATATTGAAAAGTACAGTGTGTTAAGATCTATTACAGCAGTAGAAAGAGCTGATGTTGCTCTTATAGTAATTGATGCAACACAGGGAGTAACAGAGCAGGATACTAAGGTAGCTGGTATAGCGCATGATGAAGGAAAATCTAGTATAATTGTAATTAATAAATGGGATTTAGTAGAAAAAGATGATAAAACAATGAATATGTTTGTAAAACAGATAAGAGAAAAACTTCCTTTTATGATGTATGCACCGATATTATTTGTTTCTGCAAAAACTAATCAAAGAATGCATAAAATATTACCAAAGATAAAATATGTATCTAATGAGCATTCAAAAAGAGTACATACTGGGGCTTTAAATGATGTTATAGGGGAAGCAGTGCTTTTAAATCAGCCACCTTCTGATAAAGGCAAGCGCTTAAAAATTTATTATGCTACACAGACTTCTATAAAACCTCCTAACTTTACGTTGTTTATAAATGATAAAAAACTTACTCATTTTTCTTATCAAAGATATTTAGAAAATAAAATAAGGGAGAATTTTGGATTTGAAGGAACGCCTATAAGATTTAATTACAAAGAAAAAGAAAGGAAGAGATAAGTTGTATGAATAATTATTTGTTATCCGCTTTGATTTCTTATTTCTTGGGAAATTTTTCAACATCTTATGTAATAGGTAAAACCATGGCAAAAATAGATATAAGACAATATGGTTCAGGAAATGCTGGTACTACAAATGTACTTAGGACATTGGGAAAAAAAGCAGCGTTATTGACTTTTTTAGGTGATGGTTTAAAGGGAGCATTAGCAGTACTTATAGGATTTAAAATAGGAGGAAATAATGCAGCTTTAATTTCTGCTTTATTTGTGGTTTTGGGGCATAATTGGCCTATTGTTTTAAAATTTAAAGGGGGAAAAGGTGTAGCAACAACACTTGGTTCAATGGTAGCAATATATCCGTTACAGGCTATTTTTTCTATATTATTAGGTATAATTATTATATATAAGAGCAGATATGTATCTCTTGGATCAATTTTAGGGATATGTTCTTTTCCATTTTTTATGTTTTTTAAGGGGAAAAATGAATTTATTTTATCTTTAGCTTTGATGTTTTTAATATTATTTACACATAGAGCTAATATAAAAAGGCTTATAAATAAGACGGAAAGAAAGATAGGGCAAAAAGTTGAAATAAGATAAATTAGGAAGGTGTTTTTATGGAAAAGATTTGTGTGTTAGGTGCTGGTAGTTGGGGTAGTGCGCTTGCAATTTTATTATCTAAAAAAGGTTATGAAGTTAGTCTTTGGATGAGAAATGAAAAACAATATGAAAGTATGATAAAGACTAGAGAAAATTTAAAGTATCTTCCAGGAGTTTTATTGCCTAACAATGTAAATTTAACATTAGATATAAAAGAAGCTGTAACAAATTCTAAAATAATAGTATTAGCAGTGGCATCGCAAGGTGTTAGAAAAATTTTAAAATCTATAAAAGATTTTACTAATAAAGATCAAATTATAGTAAATGTAGCAAAAGGATTTGAAAAAGGTACTAATTTAAGAATATCACAGGTTGTTAAAGAGGAACTTCCATACAATAATTATGTTATACTATCAGGACCTTCTCATGCTGAGGAGGTTTCTAAAGACATGCCAACTACGGTTGTAGTGGCATCAGAAGATATAAAAATAGCTGAATATGTGCAAGATACTTTTATAAATCCAAAATTTAGAGTATATACAAATCCAGATGTAATTGGAGTAGAGCTTGGTGGGGCACTTAAAAATATAATAGCATTTGGTGCAGGCATGTGTGATGGGCTTGGATATGGAGATAATACAAAAGCCGCTTTAATGACAAGGGGAATTAGAGAAATAGGAAGATTAGGAGTTGCCATGGGGGCTCATGCAAGTACTTTTTCAGGACTTTCGGGAATAGGAGATTTAATAGTTACATGTACTAGTATGCATAGTAGAAATAGGCGAGCGGGTATACTAATAGGACAAGGGAAGACATTAGAAGAAACGTTGAAAGAAATAAAAATGGTTGTAGAAGGAATAACAGCTACAGAAGTAGCGTATAATTTATCTATAAAATATGGTGTAGATATGCCTATAACTAAGGAGATATATGAAGTTTTATATGAAAATAAAGATGTAAAGGAATCTGTTATAAATTTAATGCTTAGAAGCAAAAAACATGAAATGGAAGAAGTTGTAATTGATGAAAAGTTTAATTTTTAAATATTATTTTCAAAACCGCGTTGTTTTTAGATGAAAAACAATGCGGTTTTTTATTTTTTAAATTTTTAGCATAAAGACTTTTTTATTTAGAGTAATATTAATACTCTTAAAGTAATATATATTTATTAAGAATTTAAAGCGGGAGGGGTAATTATGAACAATAATATATATGAAGATATTTTGAAAAGGACTCAAGGAGATATTTATATAGGGGTGGTAGGTCCTGTAAGAACAGGAAAGTCTACATTTATAAAAAAGTTTATGGAATTGTTAGTTATACCTAATATTGAAAATGAATATAAAAGAGAAAGAACAAGAGATGAACTTCCTCAAAGTGGTACAGGAAAGACGATAATGACTGTAGAGCCAAAATTTGTTCCAGCTGATGGAATTGAAATAAAGCTTAAAGAAAAACTTAGAATGAAAATAAGAATGGTTGACTGTGTAGGTTATTTAGTAGATGGAGCGTTAGGACATGAGGAAGATGGAAAAGAGAGAATGGTATCTACTCCTTGGATGGAAAAGCAAATTCCTTTTGAAATGGCGGCAGAAATAGGAACTAAAAAAGTTATAAAAGAACATTCAACTATAGGAGTTGTAGTGTTAACAGATGGAAGTATAACAGGAATAGATAGAAAAAATTATATTCCATCTGAAGAACGAGTTATAAATGAATTAAAAGAATTAAATAAGCCATTTACTATAATATTGAATACAATTCATCCTGATGATGAAAGTACTTTAAATTTAAAAAGAGAATTAGAAGAAAAATATAAAATGTCCGTAATACCTGTTGATATATTGAATATGGATTTAGAAAATATAGAATATATAATGGAAAGTATATTATTTGATTTTCCTTTGAGAGAAATAAATATAAATTTACCAAAATGGGTAGAAGGTCTTGAAAAAAATCATTGGATTAAAAGCAATATAATTAAAGTGATAAAAGATAGTTTAGAAGATATAAATAAAATAAGAGATGTTCAAAATATCGTCAATAAATTCAAAAGTATGGAATTTTTAGAGGGGTGTTGTTTAGACGATGTGGGTTTAGGTGAAGGAGTAGTAAATGTAAAATTAGAAACTAGACAAGACTTATTTTATAACATACTTGAAGAAAAGACTGGGTTTAAAATAGAAGGAGAGCATCAGTTGCTTAATTTAATTACTAAATTATCTAAAATTAAAGCAGAGTATGATAAAGTAGAAACTGCATTAAATGATGTTAGAACTAAAGGATATGGACTGGTTCCTCCGTCACTTGATGAATTAACCCTTGATATTCCTGAAAAAGTTAGAAAAGGAAATCAATATGGAGTAAGACTTAGAGCAAAAGCTCCATCAATTCATTTAATTAGAGCGGATATTACTACAGAAGTTTCACCTGTAGTTGGAACGGAAAAACAAGGTGAGGAATTAGTAAAATACTTATTAGAAGGATTTGAAGAAAATCCAGAAGAAATATGGAAATCTAATATGTTTGGAAAATCACTTCATGATTTAGTAAAAGAACAGCTTCAAAATAAGTTGTTTATGATGCCTGAAGATGTAAGAGTTAAAATGCAAAAAACACTTCAAAAAATAATAAATGAGGGAAGTGCTAATTTAATAACTATAATATTGTAGATAGGAGCTTATTTTTAAGTTCCTTTTTTCTTGACTTTTAATAAAATGTTGATATAATTTTATTAGTTAAAAGGGTTTAGAGTAGATATCTCTGTTCTAAACCCTTTTTTTTCTAAATGTATATTTTTATTAAATATAAAATTATAAGAGGATAAATAAAACTTTTGAAGAATTATTAATTTATATGAGGTGATTTTTTTGACTAAAGTGAAGGCAAAAAAAAAGAAAAAAAGAAAAATTAGATTTAATTATGTTATAATTTTAGGTGTTTTTATATATATTTTTTTAAAACTTATCAATAACATATTTAATTCTGTAATACCAATAGCTACAGTAGAGTATGGAAATTTAGCAGAATCTATAGAAAAGTCAGGAGTAATAATAAGAAATGAGAAACTTATTTTTTCAAAAGCATCGGGACAAATAAGTTATTTTGTAAATGAAGGAAAAAGAATACCTAAAAATGAAAAAATTGCAGAAATAGAGATAAAAAAAATAAATCCTAAACTTAAAGAAAAGCTTGACACATTAAATCGGAGAATTGAAGGAATAAAAATAAATAGAGATGAAGAAATTTTAAAAAAAGATATGGAGAAAATAAATAGAAGTATACATATGTTAAGATCAGAAATAAAAAATAAAATAATAAATAAGGATATAAAAAACATACAAAACTTAAAGGAAGATCTTCTCTATGTTATAGACAAAAAAAGTTTAATTTGGGGAGAAAAAAGTATTGTTGGAAAAAATTTAAAAACTTTAGAAGAAGAAAAAGTTATTCTTGAAAATAAAATTAATAATTCAATAAATCTCGTTTTAGCTGATGAAGCAGGAGTTGTTTCTTTTAATGCAGATGGACTTGAAGAAATACTTAAAGTTTCTTCTTTAGATAAATTAGATTCAGAGTATTTGTTAAATATTAAAAATAATAAAAATAAGATAGTTAAAGATAATCAAACTGTAGAAGTTGGAAATCCTATTGCAAAAATAGTAAACAATCATATGTGGTATATAGCTGTTGTTTTGGATAAAAATGAAAAAGATAAATTTAAAGTGAATAAAAAGGTTAAAATTGAAAAAGGTAAGCAAACTTTTTCTGGAATAGTTAAATATTTATATAAAGATAAATTGGGAAAATACATAGCGGTGTTTGAAATAAATGAGGATAAAATAGATTTTTATAGTCAGCGGGTTAGTGATTTTAAAATAACATACAAACGAATAAGTGGCATAAAAATCCCTAAAAATGCAATTACAACTAAAAAAGGTAAAAAGGGAGTGTATGTAATTTCAGAGACGGGAAATGCTGTTTTTAAAGAATTGAAAAGTATTTTAGGGGAAAATAATGAATATGTTGTCTTGAATTATACAGATATTAAAAAAAATAGAATAGATACTGTAGATTTATATGATGAATTAATTTTAAATCCTAAAAATATTAAAGAAGGTCAAAAAGTAAGGTAGGTGTTAAAACTTTGAGTTACATAAAGGAAAATTTAAATGATGTGTTAAAGGATATTGAAAATGCTTGTATTAAAGCAAATAGGAATAAAGAAGATATTGTTTTAATAGGTGTTACAAAAACTGTAGATATACCTATAATGGAAGAAGCGATAAAAAATGGAATAAAACATGTAGGTGAAAATAAGGTTCAAGAATTAGTTAAAAAATATGAAATAATAGGAAATAAAGTGAAATGGCATCTTATAGGAACTTTACAGACTAATAAAGTAAAATATATAATTGATAAAGTAGATATGATACATTCATTAGATAGATTATCTTTATGTAAGGAGATAGATAAGAGAGCTAAGTCTATAAACAAGGTAGTTGATTGTTTAGTTCAAGTAAATATTTCAAAAGAAGAAAGTAAGCATGGTATTTATAAAGAGGATGCTGTTGAATTTATAAAAAATATATCAAATAATTTTAAGAATATAAAAATAAAAGGACTTATGACCATGGCACCATATGTTGATAATCCAGAAGATGCTAGAATATATTTTAGAGAGTTGAAAGATTTATCGAATGAAATAAAAAAATTAAATTTAGAGAATGTATACATGGATTATTTATCTATGGGAATGAGTAATGATTTTAAGATTGCAATAGAAGAAGGGTCTAATATGGTTAGAATAGGAACTTCTATATTTGGAAAGAGAAATTATATGAAATAGGGAGGTTATAAATATGTCGGATAAATTTGTAGATAAAGTTAAGAGATTTATGGGATTTGAAGAATACGAGGAAGAAGAAGAATATGAAGAAGAACAAGAAGATGAAGTTTTATCTTTTAATCAAAGAACGAGTTCTAAATTAAATAATAAAATAGTTAATATACATGCTACTACTCAAATGAAAGTAATGATACACGAACCACAAGAATACGATGAAGCAGCTTCCATAGTAGATAATTTAAAAAATAGAAAAGCTGTTATTGTCAATCTTGAAAATATAGAAGATGTAGAACTTGTTAAGAATATATTTCACTTTATAAGTGGTGCAGTGTATGCTTTAGATGGAAGTATTCAAAAAGTATCTAAGGGTATATTCATATTAGCTCCTAGTAATATAGATATAGATGGAAATATAAAAAAGGAGCTTGAAAATAAGGGATTATTTCCATGGCAAAAATAAAAGCTAAAAGGAGAATAATTTATGTGGATTATAATTAGAGCATTAGGTTATTTTGTGGAATTTTTAGAACTTATGATTTTAATCAGAGTAATTATGTCTTGGATTCCAAATGCTAGATATTCTAGATTTTATGATACTATTTACTCTATAACAGAACCAATACTTGAACCGATTAGAGAGTTGATGTTTAGATATTTTAATACAGGACCAATAGATATTTCACCAATAATTGCATATTTTTTAATAAAAATTGTATATCTAATATTAGTTAGAATATTAATAGGAGTAGTTTTTTAGATGGTAGATAAAGAAAGAATTACAAATCACATAAAAGACTTAGAGCTTAAAAATACTTTGTATAAAGTAATAGACAAAGCTATAGGAGTGTTAAAAAATCATGATTATAGGTGTACTGATTTTTTAAATCCTTATGAAATAAAAAATGCAATATCTATACTAAATGCTGTAGATGATATAAAATATTCTATATATGGAGGATATGAAAAATCAGAAAGGAAAGTAATATATATATATCCGTATTATATATTTGAGCAAGATTTGGACATACCTATAAAGGTTTTGGAGATAACAGGCAATTTTAAATTTAAAGAAATATCTCATAGAGATTATTTAGGAGCTATATTAGGTCTTGGTATTAAAAGAGAAAAAATTGGAGATATAATAATACATAAAGATTTTTGTCAAGTAATAGTTAAAAAAGATATATGTGATTTTTTGTTATTGAACTTAAATAAAGTAGGAAACAATAGTGTGAAAATAAAGGAAATAGACATTTCAGATATAAAGTATTCTGAACCAGAATATAAAGAAGTGAGTTTTACAGTTTCTTCTCAAAGATTAGATTGTATAATATCAGGTATATATAACTTATCAAGACAAGAGAGCAGTAAAATTGTATTATCTCAAAAAGTTTATATTGATTTTGAACTTGTAAATACGACTTCTAAAGCTGTTAAAGAGGGATCTTTAATATCTGTAAAGGGAAGAGGAAGAGCTATAATATCAGAAATAGGAAATTATACTAAAAAAGGACGAGTAAAAGTCAAGGCAAAAATAATACTATAGGAGGTTTGGGTATGATAACTCCATTAGACATAGAAAATAAGGAATTTAAAAGAAGTTTAAGAGGATATAAAGAAGAGGAAGTAGATGAATTTTTAGATGAAGTTAAAGAAGATTTTGAAAAGTTATATAAAGAAAATATAGAATTAAAAGATAAATTAAATATGCTTAGTGAACAAGTTAATAAATATAAAAATATTGAAGAGACATTAAAAAATACTCTTATAATTGCTCAGAATACAGCTGAAGAAGTAAATTCTAATGCTTCTAAAAAAGCACAGTTAATAATAGAAGAAGCAGAACTTAAGGCTAGAAAAATAATAGAAGAGGCAAATAATCAAGTTATAGAAATTAGAAAGGAATATGAAGAAACTAGAAAGGCATTTAAACTGTTTAGAGGAAAATTTAAATCGCTTCTTGAAAGTGAAATAAAAACTATAGATCAAACATTTGACGATATAGATTAATAAAAAATATTGACTAAAGTAAAAATTTATTATAAAATGCTAATAAATATTTTAAATATTAATTGAATATTTTAAAAGCTGTGAAGGGGAAGAGTATATTTTAGATGATTTTACAGAGAGCTGACGGTTGCTGAGAAGTCAGTAAATCTATAAAATAGAAAATCACCCCAGAGCTGCAGGCTGAAAGTAATAATGAGTAAGCTGAGCCGGTAAAGCCGTTAAATTAAATGAGATGCCATGTTAAGATTTTATATTTGTTAGATATAGCCTAAGCGTGAGCAAGTGGGAGAGAGTTCACTATGGCAATTAGGGTGGTAACACGGGGAATTACCTCGTCCCTTTTCGGGACGAGGTTTTTTGTGATTTTTGTATAATTTAAAATAAAAAATAATGGAATAATAAATATATAAGAAAGGGTGAAATATATGAAGAAATTTGAGTCATTAGTAAATTCAGTTGTAGAAAGCGAAAAACAAATATCTGAATTTTGGAAAAAAGTAAATATATTAGAAAAAACACTAGAATACGGAAAGGATAAGCCTTCTTTTGTATTTTTCGAAGGACCACCAACTGCAAATGGAAAACCTGGAATTCATCATGTCATGGCTAGAACATTAAAAGATTCTGTTTGTAGATATAAAACTATGACTGGTTATCAGGTAAAAAGAAAAGCGGGATGGGATACGCATGGTCTTCCTGTTGAAATAGAAGTTGAAAAGCAGTTAAATCTTAAAGATAAACAGGCGATTGAAGATTATGGTATAGATAAATTCAACGAAAAATGTAGAGAATCAGTTTTTTCATATGAAAAGCTATGGAGAGAAATGACAGAGCGTATGGCTTATGAAATAGACCTTGATAATCCGTATATAACTCTTGATAATAATTATATAGAAAGTGTTTGGTGGATTCTTGATAAATTTAATAAAGAAGGATATATATATGAGGGACATAAAATACTTCCGTATTGTTCAAGATGTGGAACTGGACTTGCATCTCATGAAGTTGCTCAAGGGTATAAAGAAGTAAAGACAAATACAGTTATAGTTAAATTTAAGAGAAAAGATGTAGATGAATATTTCCTTGTTTGGACAACTACACCTTGGACATTACCATCAAATGTTGCACTTACTGTTAATCCTAATGAAACTTACTTAAAAGTTAAATATAATGATGAAGTATACTATATAGAGAAAAATTTATCTTCAAAGGTAATTGACGGAGAATTTGAAGTTTTAGAAGAATTTAAAGGTAAAGAGTTAGAAGGAATAGAATATGAACAAATTATGCCTTTTGTAAAGACTGATAAAAAAGCTTTTTTTGTAACATTAGGAGATTATGTAACTACAGAAGATGGTACAGGTATAGTACACACTGCTCCTGCTTTTGGTGAAGATGACTATAATTTAGGTAGAAAATATGATTTACCTGTGCTTCAGCCTGTTGATGAAACTGGAAAATTTACAACTACTCCATGGAAAGGTAAATTTGTAATGGAAGAAGGAGTAGATGTGGAAATCATAAAATGGCTTCATGCTGAAGGGAAACTTTTCAAAAAAGAAAAAATAGCTCATAACTATCCGCATTGCTGGAGATGTTCAACTCCATTGTTATATTATGCTAAGCCTAGTTGGTATATAGAGATGACAAAGCTTAAAGATAAACTTATAGAAAATAATAATACAGTTGAATGGTATCCTTCATTTGTAGGAGAAAAGCGTTTTGGAAATTGGCTTGAAAATTTAAATGACTGGGCTATATCTAGAAGTAGATATTGGGGAACTCCTCTTAACATTTGGACATGTGAATGTGGACATAAAGAATCTATAGGTTCGAGAAAAGAACTAGTAGAAAAGGCTATAGAAGATATAGATGAAAGTATAGAACTTCATAGACCTTATATAGATAATGTTCATATAAAATGTAGTAAGTGCGGAAAAACTATGTCTAGAGTTAAAGATGTAATAGATTGTTGGTTTGACAGTGGAGCAATGCCGTATGCTCAACACCATTATCCTTTTGAAAATAAAGAAAATTTTGATGAGTTATTCCCTGCTGATTTTATATGTGAAGGAATTGACCAAACTAGAGGTTGGTTCTATTCATTACTTGCGATATCGACTTTTGTAAAAGGAGTAGCTCCTTATAAGAGGGTATTAGTTACTGATTTAATACTTGATAAAGATGGCAAAAAGATGTCTAAATCTAGAGGAAATACTATTAATCCATTTGAATTATTTGATAAATACGGTGCAGATGTTTTAAGATGGTATTTACTTTATGTATCACCGCCATGGACACCAACAAGATTTGATGTAGAAGGACTTAAAGAAGTTCAAAGCAAATTCTTTGGAACTATTAAAAATGTATATAATTTCTTTACGTTATATGCAAATACAGATGAAATAAATCCTAATGATTTCTTTGTAGAATACAAGGATAGACCTGAACTTGATAGATGGATTTTATCTAAATTTAATAATTTAAAAGTAAGAGTAGAGGAGTATTTAAATGTATTTGATTTAACAAAAGCAGTTAGAGATATTCAAGAATTTGTAAATGAAGACCTTTCAAATTGGTATATAAGACGTTCTCGTAGACGTTTTTGGACTACTGAGCTTACTGAAGATAAAAAGGCTGTTTATAATACAACTTATGAAATATTAGTTCAATTATCACAAATGGTAGCTCCATTTGCTCCATATATTTCAGAAGAAATGTATAAAAAACTTACTGGTGAATTTTCAGTTCATTTAAGTGAATATCCAAGAGTTAATAGAGAACTTATAGACTTAAAAGTGGAAGAAAAAATGGATTTAGTTAAAAATTTAGTTACTCTTGGTAGAGCATCAAGAGAAAATGTTAGAATAAAAGTGCGTCAGCCAATACAAAAAGTTTTAATAGATGGTAAGTATGAAGAATTAATAGATGATCTTGTAGAACTCATTAAAGAAGAATTAAATGTTAAAGAAGTAGTGTTTGCTAAAAATTTAAATGAATACATGAATTTTAGTTTAAAACCAAATTTTAAGGTTTTAGGACCTGTACTTGGATCAAAGCTTAAAGTATTTAGTAAAGCTTTATCACAGCTTGATGCATCAGTTGTAGTTCCTAAATTAGAAAATGGAGAAAGTGTATCTTTAGATATTGAAGGAGAAAAATTTGAAGTTACAAAAGATCATGTTTTAGTAAATATTTCTGCAAAAGAAGGATTTAATGTTTCAATGGAAAATAATTTATTTGTAATTTTAGATACTACTTTAACAGATGAACTTATAAATGAAGGATATGCAAGAGAGTTTATATCTAAAGTACAGCAAATGAGAAAAAATAATAATTATGAAATGATGGATAATATTAAAATTTATTTTAGTGGAGATAAAGATATATCTAAAGCTGTTGAAATTCATAGAGATTATATAATGAGTGAAACTTTAGCAGTGAGTATAGAAGAAACATCTGATGATAATTTTGAAAAGTACAATTTGAATGATCATGAAACTGGAATAAAAATAGAAAAAGTAAATTAATAAAGGTGCTCCTTTTATGGAGCGCTTTTATCTTAAAATAAAAGTATTGCAAATAGGAGGAATAAAAATGAATAGGATTGGTATAATAGGAGCCATGGATGAAGAAGTAGATATACTTAAAGAATTGATGAATATAGAAGAAACAATAGAAAAAGCTTCTTTGAAATTTTATGTAGGAAAATTAGAAGATAAAAGTGTAATTTTAGTGAGATGTGGAATAGGTAAAGTAAATGCTGCGCTTTGTACTCAAATACTTATAAGTGAATTTAATGTTGGAGCTGTTATAAATACAGGAGTTGCAGGAGCACTTCACGATGAACTTGATGTATTTGATATAGTAATATCTACAGATACTCTTCATCATGATTTTGATGTAACAGCATTTGGACATGAATTAGGTATAATTCCTAGAATGGAAACTTCTGTATTTAAAGCTGATGATAGATTAGTTAAAATAGCTTATGATTCAAGTGTGGAAATTGTCAAAGGTCATAAAGTTTTAAAGGGAAGAGTAGTTTCGGGTGATATATTTGTGAGCAATAAAGAGATAAAGGAAAAACTAGTTAATCAACTTAATGGATATTGTACAGAAATGGAAGGTGCTGCTATTGGACATACTTGTTATTTGAATAATGTACCTTTTGTAATAATAAGAGCTATGTCTGATAAAGCTGATGGTAGTGCAGATGTGAATTTTAATGAGTTTGTAAATAAAGCGGCACATAATTCAAAAGATATTGTGCTTAACATGATTAAAAAGATATAATAAAAGATTGAGAGGAGGTTGCTTGATGAGTGGAAAAAAAGTAATATTAAGTGGAGTTCAGCCATCGGGAAAATTGACTCTTGGTAATTATATAGGAGCCATTAACAATTGGGTATCTCTTCAGGATGAATATGACTGTTATTATTTTATAGCGGATTTACATGCGATTACTGTACCTCAAGAGGCTGCTAAGTTGAGAAGAAATTCATTAGAAGCTATTGCTCAGTATATAGCAAGTGGATTAGATCCTGAAAAAAATACTATATTTATTCAATCGCATGTGAGTGCACATGTTGAGTTAGCTTGGATATTAAATTCCATTACTTATATGGGAGAACTTAATAGAATGACTCAGTTTAAAGATAAATCTAAGAAAAGTGAAGCGAATTTAAATTCTGCATTATTTACATATCCAACATTAATGGCAGCTGATATTTTACTTTATCAAGCAGATTTTGTTCCGGTAGGAGATGATCAAAAGCAACATTTAGAACTCGCTAGAAATTTAGCTCAAAGATTTAATAATAGATATAGTGAAACATTTAAAATTCCAGAGCCGTATATATCTAAAGTAGGAGCAAGAATAATGAGTCTTCAAGAACCTACAAAGAAAATGTCAAAATCAGATGAGAATGAAAATGCGTATATAGGAATGGTAGACGATCCTGATTCAATATTTAGAAAAGTAAAAAGAGCAGTAACAGATTCAATTGGAGTAGTAAGGTATTCTGATGAGCAACCAGGAATAAAAAATTTAATAGATATTTATTCTAAACTTTCTAAAAAAACTGTTCAAGAAATAGAAACTATGTATGAGGGAAAAGGATACGGAGAATTTAAAAATGATTTAGCTGAAGTCATAATAGAAAGCTTAAGACCTGTAAGGGAAAAATACAATGATTTATTGAAAAATAAAGATTATTTAGAGAATATTTATGCTCAGGGTGCTAATAAAGCGGAAGCAGTTGCTAGAAAAACTCTAAGAAAAGTTTATAAAAAGGTAGGATTTATACCGAGAAAGTTTATATAGTGAAATAAAAGATTGTTGTAATTAACAGGTTCTTTGTCAAATAGTGTTGGTAAAGAGAATCACAAAGTTAATTGTTGGCCGTTTAAAACCGAATAGGTTTTAGACGGCTTTTAACTTTAGTAAATTTTGACTTATAAGTATTCTATTCTTGAAATGAAAAAAGCTTTTGTAGCCAAATGCAATCCTTTTTATTACTTTAATTTTATTATTAATTCCTTCAATTAATCCGTTTGTATAATCACATTCAAATGTATTTTTTATATAGTCTTTATACTTTTTAATAGATTTAATAGATGTTTTCATGTAATCAGATATATCTGAATGATTATTGTTAAGAATACTC
>NZ_FQXH01000029.1:13707-20628 GCF_900129915.1 Tepidibacter thalassicus DSM 15285 | reverse complement strand
CATCTAAGCGCGAAGCCACCCTCAAGATAAGATTTCCCACCGTAAGGGTAAGACCCCAGGAAGACTACCTGGTAGATAGGTCCAAGGTGTAAGCTCAGTAATGAGTTCAGCTGATGGATACTAATAGGTCGAGGACTTGACCAATAAATCTGTGCAGTTTTGAAAGTATGAAAAAAAATAAAGATTATGTGGTTACAATAGCGAGGAGGATACACCTGTTCCCATTCCGAACACAGAAGTTAAGCTCCTCAGCGCCGATGGTACTTGGAGGGAGACCTCCTGGGAGAGTAGGACGTAGCCACGTAATCTTTTTTTATTTTTTGTGTAGTAAAAAAATAAATGTTGAAATGAAATTAATCATTCCAACATTTATTTTAGAACTTTTTAGGATAAAAAATTTTTTATAGAGTTTCTATAAAATTTTTAATTTCATTAAGACCTTTTATAATATTTTCTTCACTGCACGCATACGAAATTCTTATAAAGTCATCCATTCCAAACGCTATTCCTGGAACTGCTGCAACTTTATTGTTTTCTAGTAATTTGTTACAAAATTCTATGGAAAAACTATTTTTGTAGTTAATTTTAGATTTTAATTTAGATATATCTATGAATATATAGAAAGCTCCTTGAGGATATATAAAATCCAAATCTTTTATTTTTGATAAAATAGATATTGCTAAATCTCTTTTTTGTTTGTATATTTTAACCATATTATTAATATCTTCTTTACAGTATTTTAATGATCCGTATCCTGCCCATTGAGATATAGTAGATGGATGAGAAACTAAATGGCCTTGTATAGTTGATATAGCTTTAGCTATGCTTTTATTAGAAGCGGAATATCCTAATCTTAATCCTGTCATTGCAGCAGACTTAGAAAAGCCATTTATAGTAATTGTAATATTTTTTGCTTCAGGTGATAATGAGGCTATACTTGTAAAATTATCTTTATAACATATTTTTTCGTATATTTCATCTGCTAATATGTAAATATTATTTTTTAAACATATATCTACTATTGACTTAAGTTCTTCTTTAGTGTAAATAGCTCCTGTTGGGTTAGAAGGATTTGTTATAAAAATCATTTTAGTTTTAGCAGTTATATTTTTTTGTATTTGCTCTGGAGTGATTTTAAAGTTATTATTTTTATCAGTGTCGATGAATATTGGAGTTGCATCAACTAATCTAATCATTTCAGGATAACTTACCCAATATGGTTTTGGAATTAAAACTTCGTCTTGGGGATTTAAAATAGCTATTAAAGTATTAGTTATAGAGTGTTTTGCTCCGTTTGAAACGACAATTTCATCTATATCGTAATGCACATTATTTTCGTTTTTTAGTTTTTCTACTATAGCGTTTTTTAGTTCTTTAATTCCAGAAACCATGGCATACTTAGTTTTATTATTATTTATTGCTTTTATTGCTTCGTTTTTGGCTTTATCAGGAACATTAAAATCTGGTTCGCCTATACTTAAATTTACAACTTCAATACCTTTGCTTTTAAGTTCGCTAACTTTATTACTTATTCCAATAGTGAATGATGGGGTTACATTGTTTAATCTTCTAGAAAGCATATTAATTTCCTCCTAATATTGATTTAAAATATATAATTAAATTATACATTATAATTGATATTTTTTGAGTAGAGATGTTAAAATTTAAATGTGTTTTTTATAATGAAGAATTGTTAGGGGGATTAAAAATGGGAAAATCTATTATGTTTCAAGGAACAGCATCGGGAGTTGGGAAGAGTTTAATTACAGCTGCTTTTTGTAGAATATTTAAACAAGATGGATATAAAGTAGTTCCATTTAAATCTCAAAATATGGCTTTAAATTCCTTTATAACAAAAGAGGGACTTGAGATGGGAAGAGCTCAGGTATTTCAAGCAGAAGCAGCGGGACTTGAACCAGATGTTAGAATGAATCCTATACTCTTAAAACCGACTACAGATAAAAAAGCGCAAATTATACTCAATGGAAAAGTTTATGAAAATATGGATGCTCAGGAATATCATAAATTTAAACCTCAGCTTGAAAATATGCTAAAGGGTATATATGAAGATCTTTTGAGAGAATACGATATTGTAGTTTTAGAAGGAGCAGGTAGTCCTGCTGAAATAAATTTAAGAGAAAATGATATTGTCAATATGGGTATGGCGAAAATTTCAAATTCACCTGTGATATTAATAGGAGATATAGATAGAGGAGGAGTATTTGCATCTTTAGTGGGAACTATGATGCTTCTTACAGAAGAAGAAAAAGAAAGAGTAAAAGGAGTTATAATAAATAAATTTAGAGGAGATATTAAAATTCTTGAACCTGGCATAAAAATGCTTGAGGATATAATAAAAATTCCAGTTCTTGGAGTTGTGCCTTATAGTAATTTAAAAATAGAAGACGAAGATAGTTTATCAGAAAGATTTAGAAGAAGAAATTTAAAAAATAAAGGAGAAGTTACTGTAGAAGTTTTATACCTTCCTCATGTATCTAATTTTACTGACTTTAATGTATTTGAAACTCAAGAAGATGTAAATTTAAGATATGTAATGAGAGGAGAGGCTATAGGAGATCCTGATATATTGATAATTCCTGGAAGTAAAAATACAATAGAAGATTTAATATACATTAGAGAGAGTGGGCTTGAAAGACAAATAAATGAATTACATAAAAGAGGGAAGCTTATATTTGGTATTTGTGGAGGATATCAAATGTTAGGCAAAAAATTATATGATCCTGAAGGAATAGAATGTGGGATAAAAGAAATTAATGGAATAGGGCTTTTAGATATAGAAACTACATTTGAAGGAGAAAAAGTAACTACTCAAGTTGAAGCTGTAATACAAAATAATGCAAGAGGGTATTTAAGTGGACTTGAAGGTATAAAGGTAGAAGGATATGAAATTCATATGGGAAGAAGTACTATAGGGAATGGCTCTAGATATTTAAATAAAATTATTAAAAGAATGGAAAAAAAAGAGGATATATTAGAAGGAGTTATAAATTTAGAAGGTAATGTAGTGGGGACTTATATCCATGGCATATTTGACAATATAAATTTTACAAGAAGTTTGCTTAATAATATAAGAAAGATGAAAGGATTAGAAGAAATAGAAAGTAGTGTAAAATCATTTAAAGAATTTAAGGAAAAAGAATACGATAAATTAGCTAATATAGTTAGAGCAAGTATTGATATGGATAAAATATACGAAATATTAGAAAGTAATGTATAAAATTTTTAGGAAAATTTTTCTCTAAAAATAAACCTATTATAAACACTTGCTTTCAAAAAAACGAATACGTATTTTCAATATTTTGAGCTTGTTTGACTAATGATTATAATTTTGATAATCTAAATATAGTTAAAAAAATTAAAAAACCCTTTAACAAGGTTAAAGGGGGTTTTTTTTGGTTATAATTAACTATATATTGTGGTTATCAACATTTAATCCACAATATGATGTGGAAAGGGGTTTTATAAATGATAGAAAAAGTAAAAAAAAGAGACGGAAGAATAATAAATTTTAGTAAAGATAAAATAGTTAGAGCTATATTTTTAGCAGCAAGTGAAGTTGCTAAAAAAGAAGGAAAATTACCTGATTATAGTATTGCTGAAAGCTTAGCAGATGAAGTTATAGGACTTTTAAATAAAAGATTTATAGGAAAAATACCAAATGTTGAAGATGTACAAGATGCAGTTGTTAAAACTTTAATAGAAACGGGACATGCAAAAACTAGTGAAGCGTATATTTTATATAGAGCTGAAAGAAGTAGAGTAAGAAATTCAAAAACAAGACTTATGAAAGCTATAAAAGAAATAACATTTTTAGATGCAAATAATGCAGATATAAAAAGAGAGAATGCAAATATAGACGGTAACACTGCTATGGGTACTATGCTTCAATACGGAAGTGCTGTATCTAAGGAATTTTGTAAAGAGTTTGTTATAAAACCAGAACATGCAATTGCTCATGACAAAGGGGATATACATATACATGATATGGATTTTTTAAATATGGGAACATTGACTTGTTGTCAGATAGATATAGCTAAATTATTTGAAAATGGATTTTCTACTGGCCATGGCTTTTTAAGAGAACCTCAAGATATATTAAGTTATGGTGCACTTGCAGCTATAGCTATTCAAAGTAATCAAAATGATCAACATGGAGGACAGAGTATACCATTTTTTGATTATGCATTAGCGAAAGGAGTAAAAAAGACATTTAAAAGAGTATATATAGACAATATATATAAAGCTCTGTATATGTATGATGATTTATATGAAGGAGAAATAGAAAAAATAGCAAACTTAGTAAAAGAAGTAGAAGAAAGTTTAAATAAGGAAATATCATTGAAAATAGATGAAGAATTGCTAAAAACTTTAAAAGACAAATTGATGAATAACTATAAATTGAGTGAAAAAGAAGCAGAAAAAATACAAAAATTTGCTTATAAAGAAGCTTATAGAGAAACAGATAGAAGAACATATCAGGCCATGGAGGCATTTATTCACAATTTAAATACAATGCATTCAAGAGCTGGTGCACAAGTGCCATTTTCAAGTGTTAACTTTGGAACTGACACTAGTGAAGAAGGAAGAATGGTTAGTAAAAACTTACTATTATCTTTAGAAAAGGGACTTGGAAATGGAGAAACTGCTATTTTCCCAATAGTAATATTTAAAGTAAAAGAAGGAATTAATTTAAATCCTGAAGACCCTAATTATGATCTATTTAAATTGTCATGTAGAGTGTCTTCTAAGAGATTATTTCCTAATTTTAGCTTTTTAGATGCTCCTTTTAATCTTAAATATTACAAAGAAGGACAACCTGAAACAGAGGCTACTTATATGGGCTGTAGAACTAGAGTATTGGGAAATGTATGTGGACCAGAAATAGTTACAGGAAGAGGAAACCTTTCATTTACAACTATAAATCTTCCGAGACTTGGAATAAAGCATGGTATAGTAACTAAAAAAGAATGCGATTTAGATGGATTTTTCAAAGAATTAGATGAAAAAATAAATTTAGTAATAGATCAATTGCTTGAAAGATTTGAAATTCAAGCATCTAAAAAAGTTAAAAACTTTCCTTTTTTAATGGGACAAGGTGTTTGGATGGATTCAGAAAAACTTTCTTGGGAAGATGATTTAAGAGAAATTATAAAACATGGAACATTAACAGTTGGATTTATAGGGCTTGCTGAATGTTTAAAAGCATTAATTGGAGAGCATCATGGAGAAAGTAAAAAAGCACAAGAATTAGGAATTAAAATAGTAAAATATATGAGAGAAAAGATGGATAAAGCAAGTGAAGAATACAATCTTAATTTCTCATTAATAGCAACTCCGGCAGAGGGATTAAGTGGAAGATTTACAAGACTTGATAAAAAATTATATGGAAAAATTGAAGGGGTTACAGATAAAGAATATTACACAAATTCTTTTCATGTTCCTGTATATCATAAAATTTCTGCATTTGAAAAAATAAGCATAGAAGCACCTTATCATGAATTTACTAACGCAGGACATATAAGTTATATAGAACTTGATGGAAATCCATCAGATAATTTAGAAGCTTTTGAAAGCATAGTAAGAGCTATGAAAGAATTGGGAATTGGATATGGAAGTATAAATCATCCTGTAGATAGGGATCCAGTTTGCGGATATAACGGAGTTATAGAAGATACTTGTCCAGCATGTGGAAGAAAAGATGGTCAAGATGGTATATACTTTGAAAGAATAAGAAGAATAACAGGGTATTTAGTTGGAACAATAGATAGATTTAATGATGCAAAAAGGGCTGAGGTTAGAGATAGAATAAAACATGCTTAAAATATTAGAGGTGCTTTTAACAGCAAATTATAAAAATATAAATCAAGTAACTACTCTACATTTTCATTTTGGAAAATTAGTTGCTTGATTTTTAAAAGAGAGGTGAATAAAAGTACCGTTGGCTTGCGGTATAGCATTGTAGAGATATGCTATTATGTACACTAATATTTGTAAAAATATTGAGTGTATGAATAAAATCTATAATTTTTATATATTTATTTAGATTTTTATAGATTTTATAAAGCTGGTATTATGAGAATAAGATTAGCAGCTTCTCTTACTATAGACAGCATAGTAGATGGTCCAGGTCTTAGAACTGTAATATGGACTCAAGGGTGTAAACATAAATGTAAGGGTTGCCATAATCCAAGTACACATGATTTTAATGGGGGATTTGAAGTTGAGGTAGAAGATATAATAAATAAAATTAAGAAATTAAAGCTTCAAAGGGGAATAACTTTATCGGGAGGAGAACCATTTGAACAACCAGATCCATTGATTGAAATATGTAAAGAGGCAAAAAAATTAGGATTTGATATTTGGGCATACAGTGGATATACATTTGAACAATTAACAGATACTAAAAATTCTAGGTATTTTAAATGGAAAACTCTTCTTGAATATATAGATGTACTTGTTGACGGTAAATTTGTAGAATCTAAAAAAAATTCGCTTTTAATGTTCAGAGGATCAACTAATCAGAGGATAATAGATGTGCCAAAATCATTAAAATCAAAAAAAGCTGTGCTTCATCTAGAATATATGGAAAATATAAATATAGCAAAATAGGTTCTTTGTCAAATAGTGTTGGTAAAGAGAATCACAAAGTTAATTGTTGGCCGTTTAAAACCGAATAGGTTTTAGACGGCTTTTAACTTTAGTAAATTTTGACTTATAAGTATTCTATTCTTGAAATGAAAAAAGCTTTTGTAGCCAAATGCAATCCTTTTTATTACTTTAATTTTATTATTAATTCCTTCAATTAATCCGTTTGTATAATCACATTCAAATGTATTTTTTATATAGTCTTTATACTTTTTAATAGATTTAATAGATGTTTTCATGTAATCAGATATATCT
>NZ_FQXH01000029.1:0-13697 GCF_900129915.1 Tepidibacter thalassicus DSM 15285 | reverse complement strand
AGAGGTGAATAAAAGTACCGTTGGCTTGCGGTATAGCATTGTAGAGATATGCTATTATGTACACTAATATTTGTAAAAATATTGAGTGTATGAATAAAATCTATAATTTTTATATATTTATTTAAATTTTTATAGATTTTATAAAGCTGAATAAATTGGATAGATCTCTTATTTTTAGTCTAACTCTAGAATTAACTGTTGGGTTTTTAGCTTTACTTACAGTTACTTATTTCTTAAGAAAAACTCAAATAAATCAAATTACTCCTTTTGATTTTATATCTGCATTAATATTAGGGGAATTAGTAGGAAATGCTATTTACGACAAAGAAACTAACATACTCTATATCTTATATGCTATTCTCTTGTGGACATGTTTAATGTATGTAGTTGAAATAATAACTCAAAAATTTAAAAAAACAAGAAGTTTTTTAGAAGGAAATCCATCTATTTTAATTCGCCATGGACAAATAGATTTTAAACAATTACAAAAAGAAAAATTAGATATCAATGAATTACAAAGCTTGCTAAGATCAAAAGACGTATTTTCTATTCGTGAAGTTGAATATGCTATTTTAGAACCAAGTGGTTCAATTAGTGTTTTAAAAAAATCAAAATACGAAAATCCAATAAATGAAGATCTAAATTTACCAGAAAAACCTGTACATTTACCAGTTACTTTTATATTAGATGGAGAAGTTTTATGGGACAATGTTAAAAGTTGTGGTTTTAATGAAAAATGGCTAAAAAAACAACTTCATGCTAATAATATAGATAAAATAAAAAATATTTTATATGCTGATTGGAAAAAAGATGAAGGTATTTATATAATAAAAAAGAAAAATATTTAACATTTCTCATATTAAAACTTAATTTTCGACTATCTCTGGTTTCATGTTTTTATAATCATTCATTTTAATTAATTCAGAGATAGTTACAAATTTATATCCTCTTTCTTTGAGTTTAGGTAAAATTATTTTTAAAGCTTCATAAGTTTGACTTTTTCCTTCTACATAGTCATGAAGCAAAATAATATCTCCATTTCGTATATTATTGAGAATAGTTTTAACTATTTTATCAACCCCTGGATTACTCCAATCTTTTGTATCTTTATCAGTTGACCAAAGCACAATTTTAACTCCATATTTTTTAGCAATTTCCTTTACAATTTTATTATAAAACCCAAAAGGAGGTCTAAAAATACTTGGTTTTTCTCCAACTACAGAAAAAATTTCATTTTGAGTCTTTTCAAATTCTTCCTCTATTTTCTTCTTACTTGTATTTTTAACATCTATATGACTAAAAGTATGGTTTCCTATTTCATGTCCTTCTTCTTTTATTCTTTTTAATGGTTCTGGATAAAAATGTACATGTTTTCCAAGAACAAAAAAAGTTGCTTTAACATTGTATTTTTTTAATAAATCCAATATTTTCGGTGTAATTCTAGGATGAGGTCCATCATCAAAAGTCAATGCTACTATTTTTTTATCTCTAGGCCCATTCCATATCAACTCATCATTATTCATTAATTTGTCAAAAAAAACACCGTTAATTTTAATAACATTTACAATCATCATATACAGTTGACTAATAACAACTGTAATTAATAATATAACAAATATTATCTTAAATACTTGTTTATTCATCATTATCTCTCCTTTCCAAAATACCTATTTTTATAATTATTAAAATACAACATCAATTATGCATAACAATTATAAGCTTCCCAAAACTACACTTACATCCATTTATGTTATATAATATATTTATACATATAACTACTTCTAAAATTTTTATATATAGAAAGGAGTTTAAAATGAATCTTGAAAAATTATACAATCTTCAACAGAAACTTGATGAAAAAATCAACAATACCCATAATCTTATAAATCAAAGTTTAATTTCTCATAAAATACTTGCACTTCAAGTCGAAGTTGGTGAACTCGCTAACGAAACAAGATGCTTTAAATTCTGGAGTTTAAAAGGCCCATCTCCTAAAAATATAATACTAGAAGAATTTGTTGACTGCCTACATTTCATATTATCTATAGGTCTTAATTTAAAATTTAACGACATAACAATTAATGACTTAAATTCCGAAAATACAAACGAAGATTTAACAAATACTTTTTTAAATTTTTTTGATTCTATTTCATTATTAAAAAACAACATCTCTAAAGAAAATTATATAAATATGTTCTCAAAATTTTTATCACTTGGTAAACAACTGAACTTTTCACCTGAAGAAATCGAAAAATCTTATTTACATAAAAACAATATAAATCATAAAAGACAAGAAGAAGGATATTAATATAAAAAACCTCACAATTGTGAGGTTTTTCTATTTATTGTCTTGTTTTATCTTTAGTTTTTAAAAATTCAGGTCTCTTTTTAGCTAAAGTTATATTATCCAACATATAATTTTTAAAATCAGTAAAATTAAAAGGAGCAACAGGTACAAGATAAGGTATTCCAAAACTTGTAGTTGAAATCAAATTTATAATTATAATGGTATATCCCATAATAAAACCAAATAAACCAAATAAACTTGTCATTATAATCATAAAAAATTTTAACACTCTAATCGGATTCATAATTGTATAATCAGGTGCTACAAACGAACACATAGTAGAAAGAGATACTATTATAACCATCAATGGACTAACAAGCCCAGCTGCAACAGCTGCTTGACCAATTACTATAGTTCCTACAATACCTATCGCAGACCCAATTTGCTTTGGAAGTCTTATATTAGCTTCTTTTAATATTTCCGATATTCCTTCCATTATTAATGTTTCTATCACAGCATTGAAAGGAACTGATCCTCTTGCTATTGCTAAAGCTAAAATATATTATTCTGGCAAAATATCTGGATGAAAAGAAACAATTCCAACATACATTGAAGATACTGTAAGTGCTATATTAATAGCTATTATCCTCAAAATTTTTGAAAACACAGATATATAAGTATTGTCATATCTATCATCTCCAGAATCTAAAAATTCCATAAATGTTTTTGGAGTAGATAAAGCTATATTGCTCCCTTCAACAACTATACAGATTTTCCCCTCTAATATTGCTGTAGCAGCCATATCTGATCTTTCTACAAGACCAACTTGAGGAAATAAATTCAAAGCATTATTTAGTATAAATTTTTGAATATATCCCGATTCAACTATTCCATCTATATTTATTTTTTTTAATCTATTTTTTACTTCCCTTACATAATTTTCATTAGCTATATCACCAAT
The DNA here is from genome assembly GCF_900129915.1 of Tepidibacter thalassicus DSM 15285. Classification (GTDB taxonomy): domain Bacteria; phylum Bacillota; class Clostridia; order Peptostreptococcales; family Peptostreptococcaceae; genus Tepidibacter; species Tepidibacter thalassicus. The sequence continues at coordinate 10,449 of NZ_FQXH01000029.1, read as the reverse complement.
ATATATCACTGCAACATTAGTTTTTGTTCTCTTACCTACTTTGAAATTTTCTATTCTAAGATTTTCATCTTTTATTCTATATCTTATTAACGATAAATTAGCATCAAAATTTTCAGTAAATGCATCTTTAGATCCTCTTAATGTATTTTCTACTTCTGGTAAATTTATATCTCTTTTTTCTACTTTTACAACATTAGCTACTAAATAATTTTCATCATTATTTAGAATAATAACAGATTTACCTTCCAAAATATAATTCAAAATTTTATTTTCATCATTGTCTATAAAAATGTCTTCTGCATAAACAATAGAATAAGCTATTTTATGTATATTTATATCAATATCTTTGTTATACTGTAAAATCGGTTTTATAATGTTATTTGATAATTTATCTTTATCCGTAATTTGAGGAATATAAAGTATAAATAATTCTATGTTCATAACAGATAATTTTCTTAAATTTATTCCTAAATTTCTTTTAGTTATATCTTTAATAAAATCAATAAAATTATTAGTCTGTTTTAATTTCACCGCATTCACCCTTTAATATTTAGATTTTGCATTTGGATCTATAAAACCTAAATTTTTAATTTTCACCCTAACATTTACATTTATATCTGAATTTAGATATTCTTTTTTCCAATTTATATCCTTATATATTTTAGGATTATCAGCTTTAAAATATTTTACAAACTGAAAATAATCACATTCAAATTCTTTTTGAGATGTTTTAAAATTATTTACAATATAATTTTTTATTTTTTTCGAAAGTTTATCTTCCAACATTTTTATTTTTTTATCATTTATCGAAGCGATATAGTATTGATATTGCAATTGTGCTTCTAAATCTAAATTGACATTTATTATAACTTTATTATTTTTATATTCTGTTTTTATTTTTCTTTTTCTAAGTGAAGTTATTATAACATATTTATTTTTTTCTTCATTAGGTAAAATTATAACTTCAGTTAATTTAGGTTTATCAGCAAGCAAATACAATATTCCACTTGTATTTTCTTGTTCTATAGTACCAATTAATTTTGAATCTTTCATTACTGCAAGTCCTAAATATTGTACAGACCCTTCTTCAATTCCAATATAAGGAAGTAAATAACCAACATCTTTTAATGCCATATAAGAAAGTATTTTTCCAACATTTATATTCAGTGCCCTCCCTTTTTCAATTAAACTTTTTAAAATATCTTCAACTAAAAAACCCATAGATATATCTTTTTTAACAGGAATATCAAATAATTTCCTAGGTCTTTCACGAGTTATTACAATAAGAATTGTTTTTCTATAATCATAAAATTTATCGATTCTATTTAAATAAGGTTCTATTCCTTCTTTTGCAAAATTTGTTCCAAAAACAACTAATCTCGTTGCTCCTAAAAATACAGGAAATGGATTTACTGAATCATAATTTATCCTAGCCTGTTCAAAATTTTTACCATAGGATAAAAGCTTGTAAACACTGGTTGCTTCAGCTTTTTCTGTTTTTAATCCTCCCCCTCCTTTAGAAGATTTTATTTGTGTTATTTCTCCTGAAAATTCAATTTTTCCATCAACTCTATCTACTCCAACCGAATGAACTATACATCTTTGATCTATATCTTTATAATCCCAACAACTAGTAAGCAATATTAAACAAATAAATATTACTATTAATTTACTAAATATTTTTATCATATTTTCTCACCTTTGTTATTATTAATAATATTAATGGTATTATCCCTCCATTAATTACTGCTAAATATCCTATATAATCCAATATATTTCTTATTTGCATGGTAGTTTTTGAAATTTGAGATGTTAAAAATAATAAAATCATTATAATAGGTGAAATAGTATTAAAATTAACATTAAAACATTTACTAATAAAAAAAACTGTTCCATAAGAAAATAAAATAGTTGTCGTAAATACAGCCATTATCCACGTCGTTAAAACAAACCCATCTAATCTTCTAAAAAATTGAAGTTGTGATATATCAACCCTTCTTATAGTTGCAAGCAATGCATTTTCATAATTTATAATTGCATCAATACCCATTACAGATATACACGCTTCAACTTCAACTATATAAAAAATACCTATAAATATTATCATTAAAATTACATACTTAAATACTTTTTTATTATTTTTTTATCAAAAGGAATAAAAGCAAAAACTTCTATTCCTAAAAGTGGAATTACAGTTGTAAAAAGAGCCTTAATATATGAATTTATGCTCGCCGGAACAATAAAAGGTCTTAAATTTACTAATTCTCCTTGAGTAAATAAAAGAATATGAGAAAACAAACCTACTACAATAATTACTATTCCATATAATTCACAAATTCTTGCAATTGTTCTCAAACCTTTTGTTACAGCATAATATATAACTATAAAAAACAATAAAGATATTGACCAAACAGGTGTTTTTAATAATATATTTAATTTTATTACTTCAGAAGAAGCTCTAACTGCTAATGCAGAAAATAAAAAAAATTCTATAATATACGAAAATACTATTAATTTTGATATGCATTTCCCCATTAGTATTTCACTATATTCACAAATAGTTTTATTTTTATAAATATACGAAAGATATGTAAATATACATCCTAAAATGACAGTTATACCTGTTGCACCTAATAAAACAATCCATCCTCCTGTTCCTATATTTTCCGCAATATCTTTAGGAAGTCCCATAATTCCATATCCTATTATTACACCAAAAATAACAAATGCTATTTGTCTATTTGAAAGAGATTCAATCATATATTCACCTCTAACTAAATTTATTTTATTATTATTGACAATTTTGAATAAAAAAATAAGGTAAAGAAATTTCTTTACCTTAATAATCATTCTTAAAATAATTTTTTAACTTTTCTAAAGCAATAATTGTTTTTCCATCCTTAATCAACCCTTTTTCTTTCATCTCTTCCATTTCCTGAACTGTTACCCAAACTATTTCTTCTACATCTACATCATCTACTTTTTTATTTATTGATTTACTATCAACTTTCACTAAATATATAGACATTGTAGCATCACTAGAGCCACACATCATATAATATTCAACTAACGGCTTTTCACTAATAGATATTACTTCATCTTTAGTTATCTCACATTCTTCCTGTAATTCTTCTAATAATATTTCTTTATTAGAAATATCTTTATCAATACATCCTGCTACTAATTCATACGTATAATGTCCTACGCAAGGTCTATATTGTTTTACTAATAAAACTTTATTATCTCTATTTATAACAATTCCAGAAACTCCACCTTTAATTATAATTTTTTCTCGCTTAACTTCTCTTCCTTTTATATTTGCAATAATTTCTTCTATTTTATGCCATCCATCATATAATAACATATACAAATTCACTCTCCTTTAACAAAACTCTCATTCATCACCTTTTGCTATTTCATTTTCACTATAACTTATCCAATCACTCCAAGAACCTACATACAGTTTAGAATTTATACCTATTTCATCAAGAGCTACAAAATTTACACATCCTGTAATTCCTGATCCACAGTGCACTATCACTTCCTCATATTTTTCCAAATCTTTAAAATGATCTTTTAATTTATTGTATTCCTTTAATTCATTATTTTCTAAAACATCCTTCCAAAAATAATTTTTAGCTCCTGGTATATGTCCTGCCACTTTATCTATCGGCTCAAATTCTCCTCTATATCTCTCTTTTGATCTTGAATCTACTATAATTACATTTTCTTTATCTTTCTTTTCTCTAACTTCAAACATATCTACAATTATTTGTTCATTTAAATTTATATTAAACTCTTTTTTATTTTTACTTGGTATATCTTGAGTTAAAGGATATTTTTTTTCTACCCATTTCTTAATTCCACCACTTAATATATATACTTTTTCATGTCCCAAATACTTCAAAATCCACCAAAAACGAGAGGCACCTGCTATTTCTCCATCATCATAAGCTACGACTATTGTATTGTTTCCTATTCCTATATTTTCTATCTTTTCTTTAAAAATATTTAAATCAGGAAGTGGATGTCTCCCTCCATGTTCTTCAACTTCTCCTGCTAAATCCTTGTTCATATCCATATAAAAAGCTCCCTTTATATGACCTTTTTGATAACTGTCTTTTCCATAAGATGGAGTCTGTAAATCGAATCTACAATCTACTACAACTAAATTTTCTTTATCAATATTATTTTTAAGCCATTCAACACTAACTAAATTTTTCAAAATATCAACTCCTTTACTTTATATATTTACACTTCCTATTTTAACAATTTATACTTTAATATACCAGTTATAAAATATTTTTAACAATAAATTAATTTACAACAAAGTCGAATTTTGAATTATTTTAAATTTTAAATTTTTCTGTTTATTATGTTGTTTTATAATGATTTTTCCAATATTTTATGTTATCCTTTTATTAAAAGTAATTTATACTAAAGGGGGATATTTAAAATGAATTTATCAAAAAGAATAACTTCTATGCAAGCTTCTCCAATAAGAAAATTAGTTCCTTATGCACAAGAAGCTATATCAAAAGGTATTAAAGTTTATCACCTAAACATAGGTCAACCTGATATAAAAACACCTGAAACATTCTTTAAGGCTGTTAAAAACTTTAAAAAAGATGTCTTAGAATATTCTTTTTCCCAAGGAATGCCTGAACTTATAGACGCTATATCTAAATATTATAAAAACTATAATATGGATTTTAAACAAGATGAAATACTAATAACTAACGGTGGAAGTGAAGCATTATTATTTTCTATGATAGCTATAGCTGATCCATACGATGAAATACTAGCCCCTGAACCATTTTATACAAACTATAACGGTTTTGCGACAGCTGTAAATGTAAATATAAAACCTATTACAACCAAGGCAGAAAAAGGTTTCCATTTACCATCTAAAAACGAAATAGAAAACGTTATCACACCAAAAACCAAAGCAATTCTTCTTTCAAACCCTGGCAATCCAACTGGAGTTGTTTATAGTAAAGAAGAAATAGAAATGATTGCATCTATTGCTAAAGAATATAACTTATTCATAATAGCCGATGAAGTTTATAGAGAATTTGTATACGATGGATTAGAATATACCAGTTTTGGAAATATAAAAGAAGTCGAAGATAGAGTTATAATTGTAGATAGTGTTTCTAAACGTTATAGTGCTTGTGGTGCTAGAATTGGATCTATTGCATCTAAAAATAAAGAATTTATAGCTCAAGTTTTAAAATTATGCCAAGGTAGACTTTGCGTTCCAACACTCGAACAAATAGGTGCTATTGAACTTTATAAAACTCCCGAATCTTATTTTAAAGAAGTCAATTTAGAATATAAAAAAAGAAGAGATATTTTGTATAATGCATTGAATAATATGAATGGTGTTTTATGCAAAAAACCTAAAGGAGCTTTTTACGTAGTTGCCAAACTTCCTGTAGAAAATGCAGAAGATTTTGTTATTTGGATGCTAAAAGACTTTAATTTAAATGGTGAAACTATTATGATGGCTCCAGCTGAAGGTTTCTATTCAACTAAAGGCCTCGGTAAAGATGAAGTTAGACTTGCATATATATTAAATGAAAAAGATCTATCAAAATCTATGGAAATATTAAAAGCTGGTCTTGAAAAATATCCAAAAAAACTAACAAAAACAACTATATAAAAATTTTCAAAAAAGGACTTTCTTTTAAAATACGAAAGTCCTTTTTTATTTATCATATTTTCAAAAACATGTTTTTTTTGTATAATATAACAGTAAAACTTTAAAGGAGGGGTTTAAATAATGAACGAACTTATTCAAAATTTTAATTCTTTATCTGAAAAAGAAAAAATAGAATTTATAAAAAAAATAATTCCATCTGTAGAAAAACTTATAAAAGAAAATAAAGATGAACTTATAAAAGAATTTTATCCTATAATCGATAATTTATTAGAACAATACGGAATTACTATGGATCAAATAATGTTAATGCTTCAAATGTTTAATTCGCAAAACCAATAGATAAAAAAAGAACCTTCATATGAAGGTTCTTTTTTTATCTATTGGCCAAATTATCTAGGCTCTACTATAAGTTTTATAGCTGTTCTTTCTTCTCCGTCAATTTCAACATCAGTAAAAGCAGGTATACATATTAAATCCATACCACTTGGTGCAACAAAACCTCTAGCTATAGCTACTGCTTTAACAGCTTGATTTAAAGCTCCAGCTCCTATAGCTTGAATTTCAGCTGATCCTTTTTCTCTTAAAACTCCTGCTAAAGCTCCTGCAACAGAATTTGGATTAGATTTTGATGAAACTTTTAATACTTCCATTTCATATATGCCCCCTTTAGTATTATTATATTTCCTTGTACATTTAAATTAGATTTTTTACGTATATATAATATTCTACGTTTTATATATAAATCCTCTTTTTATTTATAAATTATATCCAATTTTTCTAAATTTATTATATCTTTGAGAAATAATATCTTCTTTTTTCTGATTTTTAAAATATTCTATTTCCTCTAAAATATATTCTTTTATATTTTTAGCTGTAAATTCTACATCTTCTTGAGCTCCACCTAAAGGCTCTTTAATAATCTTATCTATAACTTTTAATTCATATAAATCTTTACTTGTAAGCTTCATTATATTTGCAGCTTCGCTAGCTTTAGAAGCTTCTTTCCATAATATACTAGCAAGACCTTCTGGCGATATAACTGAATAAATAGAATGTTCAAGCATCGCTACCTTATTTGATACTCCAAGTCCTAAAGCTCCTCCACTACCACCTTCTCCTATAACAACCGATATTATAGGAACTTTTAAACTACTCATTTCAAATAAATTTTTAGCTATAGCTTCTCCTTGACCTCTTTGTTCTGCTTCAAGTCCACAAAATGCACCTGGTGTATCTATAAATGTTATTATAGGTCTATTAAATTTTTCAGCTTGTTTCATAAGTCTTAAAGCTTTTCTATATCCTTCTGGATGAGGCATTCCAAAATTTCTTTCTATATTCTCTTTTACATCTTTACCTTTTTGATGTCCTATTATAGTAACAGCAATATTTTCTATAAATCCTATACCTCCAATTATTGCTTTATCATCTTTATATAATCTATCTCCATGAAGTTCTATAAATTCACTACATATATTCTCTATGTAATCCTTTGTTGTCGGTCTATTACTCGATCTACTTAAACCTACCTTCTGCCATGGCGTTAAATTCTCATATACATCTCTTTTTAAATTACTTAATTTCTCACTTAATATTTTTATTTCTGTAGATAAATCTATATTGTTTTCTTTAGATATTCTTTTTAGTTCTTCAATCTTTTTTTCAAGCTCTATAATGGGCTTATCAATTTGTAAACTACTACTCATAATCAGCCCTCCTAATATCCATGAATTTTTAATATCTTGTAAAGTTTATTTTTCATATCTTTTCTATCAACTATCAAATCTATAAAACCATGTTCAAGTAAAAATTCTGATTTTTGAAACCCTTCTGGAAGATCTTGTTTTATAGTTTGCTTGATAACTCTAGGTCCAGCAAACCCTATAAGAGCATTTGGTTCTGCTATAATCAAATCTCCAAGCATAGCAAAACTAGCTGTAACTCCTCCAGTTGTAGGATCTGTAAGTATAGATATATATAATAAATTATTATCGCTAAGTTTTTTTAAAACTTGAGAAATTTTTGCCATTTGCATTAAAGATATTATTCCCTCCTGCATTCTAGCTCCTCCCGATGCAGAAACTATCATAACAGGAAGTTGATTTTCTATTGCATACTCTATACCTTTAGTTATTTTTTCGCCTACTATAGCCCCCATACTTCCCATCATAAAATCTGGATTCATAACACATAAAACTACATCTATTCCACACAACTTTCCATATCCTGTAATAACCGCTTCTTTTTCTTTAGTTTTTTTGCTGTACTTATCTATCTTTTCTTCATATTCAGGGAAATTAAGTATATTTATAGAAGTTAAATCTTTATCTAATTCTACAAATGTACCTTCATCAATTAATAAATCTATCCTTTCTCTTGCCGAAAACTTAAAATGATAATTACATTTTGGACATACGTTCAAATTTTCTTCCACTTCTTTTTTGAAAATATCATTATTACAAGAACTACACTTTATCCAAAATTTATCATCTACACTTTTATTTTTAAAATTTTTGTTTATAGAAACTTTAGCATATTCTTTTTCTTTATTCAATAATTTTTTTATCATAGCTATCACCTCTAGCTAATTTTTTAAAAATTCATTTTCTATAAATTTAGTATGATGTTCATCTTTTACAAACGCATCACTTTCTATAAGCATTTTTTGAAACTCTATATTAGTTTTTACCCCTTCTACTATTAATTCGTCAAGTGCTCTTTTCATTCTACTTATACATTCATTTCTATTTTTTCCCCAACATATCAACTTCCCTATCATTGAGTCATAAATTGGAGGAATTGTATAACCTCCATATACAAAACTGTCAAATCTAACTCCTAATCCTCCAGGGACATGTATAGAATCTATCCTTCCAGGAGATGGTCTAAAATTGTCAAATGGATCTTCTGCATTTATTCTACATTCTATTGCATGACCATTAAATTTAATATTTTCTTGAGAATAAGGAATTTTTTCATTTGATGCTATTAATATTTGAAGTTTTATTAAATCAATTCCTGTAATCATTTCAGTAATCGGATGTTCAACCTGTATTCTAGTATTCATTTCTATAAAATAAAAATTTTTATCTTTATCAACTATAAATTCAACAGTTCCAGCACCAATATAATTTATAGATTTAGCAGCCTTTACAGCAGCTTCATATAATTTTTTTCTAATACCTTCATCCAGATAATGTGATAAACTTTCTTCAATTACCTTTTGATTTCTTCTTTGCATAGAACAATCTCTATCTCCAAAATGAACTACATTTCCATATTTATCTCCAAACACTTGAACCTCTATATGTCTTGGATTTTCTATATATTTTTCTAAATACATTTCATCATTTCCAAATGAAGATAAAGCTTCTCCTTTTGCCATATCAAAATTAGCCTTTAGCTCATCTTCATTATAAACTATTCTCATACCCTTTCCCCCTCCTCCACTGGAGGCCTTTATTAAAATTGGATAACCTATCTCTTTTGCTATATCAATTGCATCATTTACATCTGTAATTACTCCTTTTGAACCTAATACAACAGGAACACCTGCTTTAATCATTGTTTCTCTAGCCGTCGATTTATCTCCCATTTTATCTATCTGCTCAAATTTTGGTCCTATAAATATCAAATTGTTTTCCTCACATTTTCTAGCAAAAGATGAATTTTCAGATAAAAATCCAAATCCTGGATGTATAGCATCACATTTAGTTTTTATAGCCAAATATATTATATTGTCTATATTATTATAACTTTTACTTATATTATTAGGACCAATACATATCGATTCATCTGCCATATATCTATGTAAAGAGTCTTTATCAGCTTGTGAATATATAGCAACAGTTTTTATCCCCATTTCTTTACAAGTCCTAATTATTCTCACAGCTATTTCTCCTCTATTAGCAACAAGTAGCTTTTTTATCATAAATACCCTCCTCGACTAGCCTTGTATCTTAATTTTAAATAAAGGCTGACCATACTCTACTAATTCTTCATTCTCAACTAATATATCTACAATTTCTCCATCCACATCACATTCTATTTCATTCATCAACTTCATCGCTTCAAGTATACAAAGTTTATCCCCTTTCTTTACTTTACTTCCTACACTTACATACGGAGGAGCATCCGGACTTGAAGCTCTGTAAAAAGTTCCCATCAACGGTGCAGTTACTATATATACATTTTCTTCATCATTTTCAATGTTTTCTTCTTCTGTAAAAGTCTCTATATTCATTTCTTGATTTTTGTTATCCTCTTGTGCAACTACCTTTTTTTGCAAACTTTCTCCTTTTTGTATAGATAATTTTAAATTGTCTAACTCTATATCAATTCTATTTATACTCGTTTTATCTATAGTTAATATTAATTCCTCAATATCTTTTAAATTCATAAATTATACCTCCTTTTTATACCTGGTACTAATACTATGTTATATTATATCATATTGTTGTTTCTACTTACAACCAAAAAATACTGTTGACCAATAAAGTGGGTCTATAATATTTAGTGTTGGTGAAAACTAACACTAATTTTTTGTATAAAAAAACGAGACAAGAGAGAATCACTTAGTTATAATTTAATCACCACAAAAAAATCATAAAAGGAGTGATTTCTCATGTCTCATAATAATTTTATACTAAATTTGCTTAATTTAAAAGACCCTAATATAACTTTTAATGATAATTATTACTCTGAAGAAATTATTAACAATGTTAAATCTAAAGTTTTTTATGCTACATTAACCTATATGCCTAATACATGTTATCATTGTGGAC
>NZ_FQXH01000028.1 GCF_900129915.1 Tepidibacter thalassicus DSM 15285 | reverse complement strand
TCTAGAGTATCTCGATGTATAGATAATGGTCCAATGGAAGCATTTTGGGGGATGTTAAAATCAGAAATGTATTACCTAAAAAAATTTAATTCTTATGAAGAGTTAGAATCTGCAGTTATTGATTATATAGAGTATTACAACAATCACCGTTATCAGAAGAGACTTAATTGTATGACACCAATAGAATACCGAAACCATATTTTAAAACAAGCATCATAAAAAAATGACATCAACCATAATTAAATGATTGATGTCATAGTGATTTTTATTTTTTCCACTGTCTACTTGACAGGGGCATGTTCAAATAACACTAGTGCTTTTTTATTTGTTTTAATTTAAGTAAATGTGTATTTTCGGGAAAAATCGACTATAAAAATATTCTTATAAATAAAATTAAAATTTAAATGAAAAAAATACTTGTGTTTGTTATATAGCTGTGATAAAATACTTTTCAAACTATTTGTCGAATTTGAATAAAAATTGAAAAAATATGGATGGGAGGATAATATGAAAAAAAATCAATTGAAAAAAGACCTTGGGCTATTACCTGCTTTATCTATAGTTATAGGAATGGTCATAGGGTCAGGTGTATTTTTTATGCCGACAAAAGTGTTTGGTGCAACAGGAGCTCCAGGGCTTGGAATAATAGCGTGGATACTTGGAGGACTTATATCAATAGCAGCTGGACTTACTGCCGCTGAAGTGTCTGCTGCTATACCTAAAACAGGAGGAATGATAACTTATTTAAAAGAAACTTATGGAGATATATGGGGATACCTTTTAGGTTGGGCTCAAACGTTAGTTTATATTCCGGCTACAATGGCTGCTCTTGGAATGATATTTGCTACACAAGTAGTGTTGTTAATGGGAATAAATGAAAAAATGATTCCTGTGATAGGAATAGGAGCAATTATATTTTTAACTATTATGAACTTGTTAGGCTCAAAAACAGGAGGAATGATTCAAACTATTTCCACTATATGCAAGTTGGTACCTTTATTTGCAATTATAGTTATAGGATTTATAAAAGGAGATAGAGGAGTAGCTAGATTATTTCCAATTACAATGGCAAATAAGCCTTTTGCCACTGCACTTGGTTCAGCGCTTGTTGCTACTATGTTTGCTTATGATGGATGGATAAGTGTAGGAAATATGGCTGGTGAGATGAAAAATCCAGGTAAAGATTTACCTAAAGCGATAATAGGTGGTTTATCGGTAATTATGCTCGTTTATGTTGTGATAAATATTGCATATTTATTTGTGTTACCAGCTGAAGTACTTGCATCAACTCAAACTCCTGCAACGGAAGTTGCAAATATAATATTTGGAGAAAATGGCGGGAAAATAATAACAATAGGAATTCTTGTATCTATATTTGGGACATTAAATGGTTTTATATTAACAGGGCCTAGGGTTCCTTATGCCATGGCTGTTGAGAATAAATTACCTGCAAGTAAATGGTTATCTAAAATTGATCCTAAGTTTAATACTCCGATAAATTCAACTATATTACTTTCAATACTTGCAATTATATATACTTTATCTGGAAATTATGGACCTCTTATAGACTTATTGGTATTTATAATATGGATATTTTATGTTTTAACATTTATAGCTGTATTTGTTCTTAGAAAGAATAAACCAAATATTTATAGACCTTATAAAGTACCATTGTACCCTGTAGTTCCTATTTTAGCTATTATGGGTGGATTATATATTATAGTAAATACTTTGATAACTCAACCTAAAAATTCATTTTTGGGAATTATAATTACTTTAGTAGGAGTTCCTATATATATGTTTAGAAAAAACAAATTTGAATCAGTAGAGTAAATCAAAAGACTGGCTGTGCAGCCAGTCTTTTAAATTGCTCTTATTTTAAAAATAAATTGCATATTTTTATTTAGGACAAGCACAATATTTATATAAATTAAATACTATAAAAGTAGGTTAAAATTATGAGAATGAATATTAATTGAAAGAGGTTGATGTTATGGCTGGAAATTTAAAGAGAGTATTTCCTGGAGGAAACACTTCAGAGGGGTTCTATTCTTATTACGATTATTTAATTGAACATGATGCAAACAGAATATTTGTTATAAAAGGTGGACCTGGAGTTGGTAAATCTTCTATGATGAAAAAGATAGGACATGAAATGGTTAAAAAAGGATACGATGTAGAGTTTCATCACTGTTCATCTGATAATAATTCTATAGATGGAATAGTTATACCTAAGCTTAAAATTGCAATGGTAGATGGAACAGCACCTCATATAGTAGATCCTAAAAATCCAGGAGCTGTAGATGAAATTATTCATTTGGGAGATTATTGGGATTTGGAGAAAATGGAAGCGAATAAAGAAGAAATTCTAAAATCTAATAAAGAAGTAGGAAGATTATTTCAAAGAGCTTATAAATTTTTAAGAGCATCTAGACCGGTGGTTGAAGATATAATTGATAAATACAAGGAAGCCATGGATTTTGGAAAAGTTAATATGCAAACATTGGAACTTATTGACGAAGTGTTTAAAAATGTTGATGTAAGAGAAAAAGTAGGAAAAGAAAGACATTTATTTGGAAGTGCAATAACTCCAAATGGTTATGTTGAATATACAGATACAATTTTAAACAATATAGAAAGAATATATTATATAAAAGGTGATATGGGAACTGGAAAGTCAACATTACTTGAAAAAATATACAAGGAAGCAATATTGAGAGGATTAGATGTAGAAGTTTATCATACTCCTTTAATCCCTCAAAAAATTGAAACTATATTAATTGAAGGGATTAATGTTGCTTTTACAATAAGTAATATGTATACACAAAATAATTATAAAACTGTTGATTTAGATGAATATATAAATGGCGATATAATAGATAAATACAATGAAGAAATAGATTATGATAAAAAAATGTTAAACGAATTATTAAAACAGGCTATTTTAAATATAAATAAAGCTAAAAAAGAACACGATGTTATGGAAAAATATTACATTCCAAACATGGATTTTGAAGAAATAGAAAAATGTAGACAAGAAATATTAAATAGAATACTGACTTATGAAAGATAGTAATTTTTAGACCATAATATTGTTTTAAAACAATATTATGGATTTTTTTTTATTTAATGTTCATTATAAAATGCGACACTACTTGACAAAATATAAATAAACATATAAAATTATATTAAATACTCTAGGGGGGTATATAAGGAGGTAAAATATGAAAGTAAATATAACTGAAAGTGCTAAAAAAGAACTTAAAAGCACTTTAGAGAAAAAAAATACGCCAAACCATCCGATAAGAATATTTATACAAGCTTTTGGCTGAGGCGGTCCAGTTTTATCTATAGCTCTGGATGAGCCAAAAGAAGAAGATACTATAATAGAAGAAGCAGGATTTAAATTCTTAATAGATAAGGACCTTTCAACAAGTATATCACGTGTAGATATTGATTATTCAAATTCTTGGTTTAGAAGAGGATTTAGAATAACATCAGACTTAGGTTCTGGAAGTTGTTAAGAAGAAAGTCCCGTATTGTTTTAAAACATTACGGGGCTTTTATATTAACTATATAGTATCTGGATCTTTTTCAAAATAGACTCTTTTGCATTTTGTTTTATGTTCCGTTATTAAATTTTCCATTTCATCTATACAATTGTTTATTTTTTTGAATATTTCATGAGGTATATTATAGTAGAGATATAAGTCTTCAAAATGTCTTAATGTATTATTGAATTTTTGGTTAACATTTATAAAATCTTTAAAAACAGTAGAATTAGATGCATTTTTGAATTGGTTTATATCGTGTTTTATTACAGATATAATTTCATCTTTATTTGGATAAGTTCCTATATTCATAGGATATGGAGATATTCTCTGCAAAAAGTAGTTTTCAGAATTATTTATATGATATATGTATTCTACTAGAGTTCCTTTTATATCAAATTTGACATAGCACATTATTCCTTTGATGATTTTAACATCTCCTCCCATTTGATTTAACAACATTTCGTGTTTAGACATTTCGGTTTTTAAATAAGCGTGTTTCATGACGCAGCACCTCCCTTATATTTATTATATTGTAAATTTTATGAAATTATATACTTATTTTTAACATAAAAGACATAAATTTTTATGTTGTAAATTGAAGAATAGATTGTAGCTTAATGTACAATAAATAAAAAAAATGATATAATTTAAATATTAAAAATTTATGCATAGGAGTTATGTAGTATGTTTTTATTATTTCAAGGAATAAATTTAGTTATATTATTTTTAATTTTAGTTATTCCAATAGTGGGTACTTATTATTTGATAAAGCACTTAAAAAATAAGGAAAGTAATAAGGATGAAATTTTGGGTAGAATACTTCTTTTAGAAAAAAGAGTAAAAGAGATTGAAGATTATATAAAGGATTCAGAGTAAAGTGGGAGGGGTTTTATGAAAGGTACAGTTGTTTCAACTTGGCTTAAAACTTGTAGAAAAATATACAATGATGAAGTGGTGAATAAAGCCATGGAAAGTTGTGGATTGAGCAGAGATAAGACATTTTCTCCTATTGAAGATGTTGAAGATTCACTTGTTAATAATATTATAAGTAATATAGCTAAAGAGATTAATGCTGATTTATCAGAAGTATGGAAAAGTATAGGTGTAGATAATATAATTACATTTACGAATGATTATCCAGCTTTTTTTAAACATGAAAGTTTATACCAATTTTTAAAATCTATGAATGATGTTCATACAATTGTTGTTAAAAAAATACCTGGTTCAAGACCACCATTACTAGATTTAAAACCGATATCAAAACGAGAAGCAATATTTGAGTATAGTTCTAAAAGAGGGATGTTTGACTATTTTTTAGGATTAATTGAGGGAGCTGCAAAGTATTATAATGAAAACATAAAAGTAGAAGAGTTAGAAAAAAATTCTTCACAGTTAAAAATAAAGATAACATTTGAAAAAGAAATATACAATAAAAAAGTGTTTAAATTAAATAAAATTATGTCTTTTGGATTTATAAAGGATATACATGTAAAAACTTCTATATTAGCTATATTAATATTTGTAGTATTTAGTTTACCGATTAATTTTTTATCAAAAGAATGGATGTATTATTTTTCTCCCGTAATAGCATTTTTGAGCTTTTTAATTTCATCTAAAATGATTAATAGACCTATGAATACAATATTAGAAGAACTTAAAAATATAAAATCACATAATTATATTGAAGTTGGAGATTTGATATCAAATGATATATATGAAGAAATATACAATACTTTAAATGAGTATAAGGATATTATAAGAAAAGATTTTGTTGGATTTAAAGGTCTTACTGATGAAATGAATACATTTAGTGATAATTTAAATACAATAGCGAATAAGATGGATTATACATCAGAAGAAATATCAAATGTAGTAGAACAGGTTGCAACAGCTGCAATAACTCAGGCTGAAGAAACTGAAAATGCAGTAAATCTTTTAAATGATAATATTAATGGAATAAAAAATATAGCAAAAATGGAAGATGAAAATAAACAAGAACTTGAAAATTCTGTTAGCAAAATAGAGCAGAGTTATACTCATGTAAAAGCTACAACAGATAAGTTAAATGATATATTAAAAAGTTTTGAGAAAATAAAAGAAAATAGTGTAAATCTTCAAAATAAAGCTAAAAATATAACTGATGTAGTTTCTATAGTATCTTCTATTGCGTATCAGACAAACTTATTAGCATTAAATGCTTCAATAGAAGCGGCAAGAGCTGGGGAGCAAGGTAGAGGATTTGCAGTTGTTGCTGATGAAGTAAGAAAACTTGCAGAGCAATCTCAAGATGCTGTAAGTAGTATAAATGATAATTTATTGGAATTTATAGGAGAAATAGACAATTTAGTATCTGATGTTGCCATGGAATTTAAGGTGTTAGAAGAAGAAAATTATAGACTTAATGAGGCTGTATCGGAGAGTAGTGTAGCAAATGAAACAATAAAAGAAGTTGCTAATAAAATGATAAAGACAGCAGAATATCTTCAAAAGGAAACTGATTCTATATCATCTATTTTTGAAAATATGGAATCTTTAGCGGCGATAGCTCAAGAAAATTCTGCTTCATCTGAAGAAGTAAGTTCAAGTGTTACTACTTATACAGAGGAAATTAAAAATCTTACAAGAAGTATTACTGAATTTAAGAAGATTATAGAGAATTTTAGAGAAGATATAGATATATATAGAATTTAATGATAGTAAAAAAGTCCTAATGTTAGTGTCGAAAACATTAGGACTTTTTGTTGTTCTGATAATGTAAAATAGTAAAAAATGTCTAAATTATTAAATGAAAGTAAATTTTCAAAAAAAGATGACGTAAAATAGGATATAATGTAAAATATAATAAATAAACAATTTATAGATAGCCAGGGAGGGGTAGTATGAAATTAAAAATGAAAAAAAGCTCTATAAAATTTAAGATTACGGCAGTATCTTTGGTTGTATTATTTTTTACAATATCTGTATTAACAGTATTGTTTGTTAAAGCACTTAATAATTCAATGAAAAAACAAATGAAAGAAGATGGGATGGCTTTAGTAGAACAATTAGCTTATGAAATAGAAAATAGTAATTTAGCTGTAGAGGAAGTGGATAATCTTTTGAAAGATAAGGTGATAGGAGTAGCCCATTTGATAGGTAAAAACAAAAATATTTCAAATGAATTTTTGTCTGAAATATCAAAATCTATAGGGGTTTCAGAGATAAATGTAACAAATCCAGAAGGAATTATAATTTATTCTAATTTAGTCGGAAATATAGGATATAAATATCCAGAGGATCACATAGTTAGGCCTTTATTAGCAGGAGAGAAAAAGGAAGTAATAGAGCCTGTAAGAAAGAGTAAACTTTCACAAGATTATTATAAGTATGGAGCGGTAGCTTTAGATAATGGAGGAATTGTTCAAGTAGGTATAATTGCAAATAAAATAGAAAGTATAAAATCAAATATAAATGTACAATCTATAATTAAAAAAATCGGTGAAAAAGAAAATGTTGTGTATGCACTTGTAATAAATAAAAACTTAAAAGCAATAGCACATAGTGATAAAAGCAGAATAGGAATAGAATTAACAGATGAAGGAAGTAAAACTGCTGCAGTAGATGGAAAACCATATTCTTCAGAATATATGTATAAAGGAACATTACCTGTTTATGATGTGTTGTTGCCTTTGTATAAAAATGGAAATCACATAGGTGCAGTAGATATAGGCTTATCTATGAAGAATTTGGAATTAGCATATAGGACGATATTAATAAAAGCTTTGATTGTAGCTTTATTATCATTTATAGTTGGAGGATTTATATTAATAAGATTAATAGGTAGAATAACTAATCCTCTTAAGGATTTTGCAGAAATTTCAAATAAAGTTGCAGATGGGGATTTAACTCAAAATATTGAAATTAAGAGTAATGATGAGATTGGAGTACTTGCAGTTAGTTTTAATAGAATGATAGAAAATTTAAGAGATATGACTAGTAAAATTCAAGAAGTTGCAATTAATGTATCATCTTATTCTCAAGAGTTACTTGCAGCAAGTGAGCAAGCTTCAACAGTTTCGGAACAAATAGCCATATCAACTCAGGACATAGCTGAAGGAGCTGAAAACCAAGCTAATGCTACTAATGATGTTTTAAGTAATATTAAAGAAGTTGTAACTAGTATGGATAACATAAGAGAAGAAGTTAATATGCTGGTAAATAATGCAGATAATACAAGTAAAATAGCAACAGAAAGTAGACAAAAAATGGAAAATATGATAATGCAAATAAATGTTATAAAGGATAGTGTGAATTATACTTCTAATGTAATGAATGATTTAGATAAAGCATCTAATGAGATTGGAAATATACTACAAGTAATAAATGATATATCAGAACAAACAAATCTATTAGCATTAAATGCAGCGATTGAAGCTGCTAGAGCTGGGGAAAGTGGAAAGGGATTTGCTGTTGTTGCTGATGAAATTAGAAAACTTGCAGAGCAATCGAGAAAATCAGCAGATCAAATAAGAGAGTTAATAACAAAAACTCAAGAAAATACTAAAAAAGCGCTTGTTTCCATAGAAGAAGGTAATATGGAAGCTCAAAAAGGAGAAGTAATAGTAGAAGAAGTAGGAAATTACTTAAAAGAAATATTGGGTGCTGTTGATCTTACAAAGGAAAAATTATATGTAGCTAATGAAAATGTGGTAAATTCGAACGAAAAAGCACAAAGTATAGTTAATTTTGTTCAAGAAATAGAAAGAATAGCTACGGATTCAGCTGCTAATACGCAAGAAGTTGCAGCATCAAGTGAAGAACAATCAGCTACTATAGAGCAAATAACAAGATCTGTAGAAGAATTATCTAATATGGCAAGAGGACTTGAAGAAATTGTTAAAAAATTTACATTAAATTAAATGATAAAAAAGGTGATTTCTGTATTTAACAGAAGTCATCTTTTTGTATTTGCTTTATTAACTTCAAAATTGTATTATATAATTAAATATATAGCAAATGTAAGGAGTTAAAAATATGAAAAATAAATATTGGATTATGGTAGTATTTACTTTGTTTTTAGGTATATCTATAGGTATACAGACAAAAGGCGATTATAATCAAGTGCGGGAACTTTCTTTTTATGGCAGACAACTTGTAGAGGAGATAAATAAAACAAAACAAGAAAATAGAGAACTTCTTCTAAAAAAAGAATATTTAAATTTACAAATTGATATATTGGAACGAAATAAGTTGAAAGATGAAGTGGTTAAAAATTTAAAAGAAAGTGTAGATAAGTTGAAAATGATTTTAGGATATAAAGATGTTCAAGGGCCTGGAATTATAATTAAAATAGATACTAATGAAGATATAAATTTAGGGGAGTTAATGGAAAGTAGAAGTTTTTTAGTTCAATTAGCAAATCAAATTAAAACATATGGAGGAGAAGTTATATCTATTAATAATCAGAGAATTACTTCGTATTCAGAAATAACTTTAGCGGGAGAACATATAAATATAAATAATGTACCTATAGTTCAACCGTATGAAATAAAAGTAATAGGAGATAAAAAAATGTTAAGTGATAAATATATAAATGATGAAAATTTTTTGATTGATACTATGAAAAAATACAATTTAAGTGTAGATATAACGACAAGTGATAATATGATTATCAAAAAATCGGAAAGAGAAAAAAATTTGAAATACATTAAGGTAAAGAGTGGGGACTGATATGATGAAAGATAAGAAATTAAAATTAGGGGAATTGTTGGTGTATGCTGGAAAAATAACAGAAGAACAGTTAAAAGAAGCTTTAAAGGAACAAAAAAAATACGGTAAAAAATTAGGACAAATACTTGTAGATAAAAACATTATAACTGAGGAAGAAATTATAGAAGTATTAGAATTTCAATTGGGAATTCCTCATGTGATTTTAGATAAGTTAATTATTGATGCAGAAATTCCTTTGTTAATTACAGAAAGTCTTGCAAGGAGATATACTTTAATACCTATAAAAAAACGAAATGGAAAGCTTGTTGTAGCCATGGCAGATCCACTCAATATATTTGCGATAGATGATGTTAAAATATCAACTGGAATGGACGTAGATCCAGTTATATGTTCTGAAAGAGAGATACTAAATGCAATAGATCAGTATTATGGCAAAGAAATAGCTGAAAAAGCAATAGAAGATTTTAAAAAGCAATATAATGTTGATAACATACACGATTTAGATGAAGAAATACTAAATGATATCAATAATGCTCCAGTTGTAAGACTTGTGAATTCTATAATAAAACAAGCAGTAAAAGCTAAAGCAAGTGATATACACATAGAGCCATTTGAAGATAATGTAAGGATAAGATTTAGAATAGATGGAGAGCTTCAGGAAGTTATGACTTCTGCAAAATCAACACATTCAGCCATAGTTACAAGAATTAAAATAATGGGTAAAATGAATATTGCAGAAAAAAGACTTCCACAAGATGGTAGAATAGAAATGAGTATAGATAGACAAGATGTAGATCTTCGTATTTCAGTACTTCCAACAGTATTTGGCGAAAAAATAGTTATAAGGCTTCTTGATAGAAGTTCGTTTTTGCTTTCAAAAGGTCAGTTAGGATTTAATAGTAGTAATTTAGAGAGATTTGATAAATTAATTAAAAATCCAAATGGTATAATACTTATTACAGGACCGACAGGAAGTGGTAAAACTACTACACTTTATACAATATTAAGAGAATTAAATACAGTAAATAAAAATATAATAACAGTGGAAGATCCAGTAGAGTATAAGTTAAATGGCGTAAATCAAGTTCAGGTAAATAACAAAGCTGGGCTTACTTTTGCAAATGGTCTTCGTTCAATTTTAAGACAAGATCCAGATATTATAATGATAGGTGAAATAAGGGATCGTGAAACTGCTGAAATTGCAGTAAGAGCATCTATAACAGGACACCTTGTTATAAGTACAATGCACACAAATGATGCACCGTCTACAATAACTAGACTTGTAGATATGGGTATAGAACCGTATCTTATATCGGCATCAGTTGTAGGAGTAGTGGCACAGAGATTAGTTAGAAAAATATGTGATAAATGCAAAATTTCTTATACTCCTAGTGAAAAAGAAATAAAAATACTGGGTTTAAAAGAAGGAGAAGTTCTCTATAAGGGAAATGGATGCGTACACTGTTATAATACAGGGTATAAAGGAAGAATATCTATTCATGAAATAATGCACATAAATAAGAATATAAGAGCTTTAATAGATAAAAAAGAAAGTATAGATAGTTTGAGAAAAACATCAATAGATGATGGAATGATAACTCTTAGAGAAAACTGCAAGGGATTGGTAATAAATGGAATTACGACTATTGACGAATTTATTAGGGTAACATATACTAATGTTTAGGTGATGGTATGAATATTTATGATTTATTAGAAAATACTATTCGATTAAAGGCATCAGATCTCCATATAACAGTTGGATATCCTCCTGTTATGAGGATAAATGGGAAACTTATTAAATATGGGGAAGAAATACTTTTACCAGATGATAATTTAAAATTAGTAAAGCAAATATTAGATGAAGAAAGATTTCAAAAATTAGAAGAAAAAGGGGAATTAGATACTTCGGTTTCTTATCATAAATTAGGAAGATTTAGAGTAAATATATTTAAGCAAAGAGGAACTTATTGCATGGCTATAAGATCTGTAGCTCTTAATATACCTTCCATGGGAGAGTTAGGCCTCCCACCAGTTATAAAGGATTTAGCTAATAAACAAAGAGGACTTATACTTGTAACTGGTCCTACTGGAAGTGGAAAATCGACAACTCTTGCATCTATTATAGATTATATAAATAAAAATAGGAGTTGTCATATATTGACATTAGAGGATCCTATAGAGTATTTGCACAGACATAATAAAAGTATAGTAAATCAAAGAGAAATAGGAACAGATTCTAAATCATTTGCAAATGCATTAAGAGCATCTTTAAGACAGGATCCAGATGTAATATTGGTTGGAGAAATGAGAGATTTAGAAACTATATCAATTGCTCTAACAGCAGCAGAAACAGGACATTTAGTTCTTTCAACACTTCATACAATAGGAGCTGCTAAAACTATAGATAGAATAGTTGACGTATTTCCACCACATCAACAACCACAAATATTGGTTCAACTTGCAGCGGTTCTTGAAGGGGTTATATCTCAGCAGTTGATACCTAAGGTGGATAATAGCGGGAGAGTAGCGGCGCTTGAAATAATGGTAGTAACTACGGCTATAAGAAATCTTATAAGAGAAGGAAAAACCCATCAAATACAAACATCTATACAAACAGGAACGAAATTTGGAATGCAGACAATGGACAGTGCTTTAAGTAATTTATATTTAAGAGGAGTTATATCTAGAGAATCACTTTTAACTTATGCAGTAGATAAAGAAATAGTTAGTAGATATACGGGAGTTTAATGCAAAGAGGTGAATAAATGCCGAGTTTTAAATATACTGCTATAGATAAGAATGGAAAAAAGATAGATGGAAAATATACTGCAAATTCTAAAGAAGAAGTTTTGTCAATGCTTAGGCAAAACAAATTGTATCCAGTAAAAGTTGAGGAATATATCGGAAGTAGAGAAATAAGATTTTCTGATATTTTTGGAAAAATAAAGATTAAGGATATAGCTGTTTTTTGTAGACAGTTTTATACTTTATTGAATGCGGGAGTTACAATAATTAATTGTCTAGATATATTGAGAGTTCAAACTGAAAATAAAAAATTTGCAAAAATTATAGGTAATATTCATGATGATGTTCAAAAAGGACTTACATTTTCAGAAGCATTGAAAAAGCAAAAAGATACTTTTCCAGACCTTCTTATAAATATGATAGAAGCAGGGGAAGTAAGTGGTAATTTAGATGTAATAATGGAAAGAATGGCTTTTCATTATGAAAAGGAAAATAAAATTAATAATAAAATAAAGGGTGCCATGGCGTATCCAATTATTTTAAGTATGGTAGCTATAAATGTTGTAATATTTTTATTGACATTTGTAATGCCAACATTTGTTGGAATGTTTGAAAGTAGTGGAGTACAACTTCCACTTCCTACGAGAATATTATTAGGTGTAAGTAATAGTATAAAAAATTATTGGTATATATATTTTATGACTTTAATCGTCATGATTTATGGTATAATAAAATATACAAAAAGTGATAGAGGAAAGAAATTTTGGGGTATTATTAAATTTAGGATACCAGTAATTAAAGGATTAAATCAAAAGATAATAACATCTAGATTTACAAGGACATTATCAACATTATTATCAAGTGGAGTTCCTTTGATACAATCGCTTGAAATAGTATCTAAAATTGTTGGAAATGTGATTGTAGAAAAGGGAATACTCGAAGCTAAAGAAGAGGTCAGAAAGGGTATAGATTTAGCTACTCCTATTAAAAATATTGGAGTATTTCCTCCCATGGCAACTTCTATGATAAAAATAGGAGAAGAATCAGGTTCGCTTGATGAAATACTGGAAAAAACAGCAAACTTTTACGATGAAGAAGTAGAAACGGCACTTGAACAGTTCACAAAGCTTTTAGAACCGCTTATGATAGTTGTAATGGCTGTAATTGTAGGGTTTATTGTTATAGCCATGGTTCTTCCGATGTTTGATATGATGAATACAATTGACATCTAATAAAGGGAACTATGAAGTATCTTCTGTATTTGGGCACCTGGAAGATATGGAGTTAGTGGTGCAACCGACCGCCAAGTATTAAGCAATTTATTTGTTTAAATATTTGGTTTTTTTTTTTATATTATTGAAAGGAGGTGAAAACGTGTTAAGAGCAATTCAAAAGAGATTAAAAAATAAAAAAGGTTTTACTTTGGTAGAACTGATTATAGTTATTGCTGTTTTAGGAATTTTAGTAGGTATAGCTGTTCCTAAATTTAGTGGTATTCAAGAAAATGCAAGAAAGAAAACTGACATAACTAACGCTAAAATGATATCAGATGCTATTTCTGTTTTGTTGGCTGAAGGTAAAATAGATGCACCTTCTTCAAGTATAACATTTGAAGTTGTTAGTAAGAAACAATCAGCACCACAGAATGGTTCGCTTTCTGCAGAACAACAAATACAAAATGCTTTAATTGATTATCTTTCGGATATTCCAAAAATTAAATCTAATGGAAATTCTCATAAAGATGATTCTTTTTATGTAACTATTGAAGAAGGCGCAAAATCTGTAAAGGTATTGGATGCAGAAAATAAAGGAATAGAAATATATCCACAAACAGATGATAAGTATGAGTAATTTATAAGTAAACAGTGATTAGCCATGGCAGGCTAATCACTTAATATTATATATTTTAAAGGAGAAATATATGAGATTTATAATATTCACCCTAGGTCTACTCATAGGTTCGTTTTTAAATGTATGTATATATAGAATACCAATAGGTAAATCTATCGCATATCCGCCATCTCACTGTCCAAAATGTAGAGCAAATTTAAAGCCTATTGATTTAATCCCGCTAATAAGTTTTTTATGGACAAGAGGTAGATGTAGGTATTGCAGTAATAAAATTTCTATGAAATATCCTTTAGTTGAAATATTAAATGCTGTAATTTATTTAACATTATATCTTAAATTTAGTCTTTCCATTTTATTTGTAAAATATTCAATTCTTTCAAGTATTCTTATAGTAGTTTCATTTATTGATATTGAGCGTGAAATTATACCAGATGAAATCGTAATATTTGGACTTATATATAGTTTTGTACTACATACATTATATAACTTTAAAGGTAATTTGTTAAATGGGACAATAGGACTAGTTATAGGTGGAGGAATATTTTTAATTATCGCACTAGCAACTAATGCAATGGGTGGTGGAGATATTAAGCTTATGGGAATGTTAGGATTTATTTTGGGATATAAGAATATAATTTTAGTAACATTTTTGTCATTTATAATAGGAGCAGTTGTTTCTTTAGTATTGATAGCTTTAAAAATAAAAGGAAGGAAAGATTTTATTCCTTTTGGGCCATTTATAGCCATGGCGACACTTGTAACTGTTTATTATGGTAGTGAAATTATAAGTTGGTATTTAACTAAATTAATAATTTAATGGAGGGAATTATTTTGTTTGGTAGTAGAGTTTTATCTATAGATATAGGAAATAAAAATACGAAAATTGTTGTAGGAAGACATCAAAAAAATAGCGTGTTAGTTGAAAAAGCCATGGTGATTGAAACTCCTATTAATTCATACAGAGATGGAAATATATTAGATATAGATAGTTTAAAAGTAGTTATAAGAGAAGTTTTAAGCAGAGAAAAAATAAAGACTAAAAAAGTAATTTGTACGGTACAGTCTACATCTATTATTACAAGAGAGATAGTACTACCTGTTGCTAAAAAGGAAGAAGAAATGAAAACTATGGTACAGTTTGAGATAGAACAGTACTTACCTATTATATTTGATGATTATGTAGTAGAATATAAGATTTTAGAAGAATTCACAGAAGAAGGTATAAAAAAAGGGAGGATACTTGTTGTAGCACTTCCAAAAACAATAGCAGAAGATTATTTGAAATTGATAAATGAATTGAAATTAACTCCATTAGCTTTAGATGTAAGCTCAAATGCTATATCTAAACTTTACGAGTCTAATGTAAAAATTAATTTAGAAAATTACAGTTATGATAAAACTGTTTCTGTTATAGATATAGGACACAATTATTTGAATTTAGATATAATTTCTAGAGGTATACTACAGTTTAGTAGGATAATTAACATTGGAAGTAATGATATAGATATTAATATTGCAAATACATTTAATCTTTCAATAGAAGAAGCTGAGAAGAGAAAGATAGAAGATGCTGTATTAGGCAATACAGAATTAAGTGAAAACAATCTTATTTCATCTCAAATATTGAATGATACTTTAATGAGTAGTATTGATGGCTGGATACAGGAGATTAATAGAATATTTAAGTATTATTTAAATAGAAATAGAGAAAACAAAGTAGAAGAAATACATTTACATGGAGGAGGTTGTGAAATTAATGGATTGTTAGAGTACTTTGAAGAAAAATTGAATATTCCAACTCTTAAGATAGAGAGTATGTCAAATATTAAATTAAACAAAACTGTAAGAGATATTGAAATTAACAGATATTTAAATTGTATAGGCTCAATTATACGAAGGTAGGTAGGGAGATATAATGAAAGACTTTAATTTTTTTTCACCGTATATAGATGCTAATAGAACTTCGAGGAAAAATATTTTGGTAGGAACTTTAATTTTCGCATTATTAATAATCACTGCGTCTTTTTTTTCAATATGGACAAGCATAAAAATGAAAAATTTAGAAAAAGAAAAATTATTTTATGAAGAATATTTAAATTCAAAGGATGTAATTAAAAAGGTAAAAGAAATAAATGAAAAAAAGAGAAAAATAGAAGTTATGAAAAAATACTACAATTTGGTAACTGATATTAATTTAAAAATGGAAAATGCAGACAAAATAAACACTACATTAATGAGAGAGGTAGAATCTTGTTTACCTCAAGATGTATTTTTTAAATCTATAACTGTAAATGGTTTAAGTGTTCAGATAAAAGGAGTATCGAAAAGTAGAACATCTGTGGCAGAACTTGAACATGAATTGAAAGATTTAGAGATATTTGATTCAGTTCATGTTTTTAATATAAATAAAAAATCAAGTGAAGAAAATGAAGAATTTAAAGACTTCACATTCACCGTAAAATGCACAATGAAAGGCGGTGAAATGTAGTGAAGTTGACAAAAAGAGAAAAAGTAATGCTTATAATTTTAGGGGGGTTAATTATCATATGGGGTTATTATAAATTGATATTAAATCCCAAACTTGAAAAATTAAATCAGCTTGAACGAGAAGTTATTGAAGAAAGGACTAATGTTGAAAAAATAAAAATTGAAATATCTCCAAATAGTCCTGTGTATAAGGAATTTAAAATTATAAATGATAAAGTAAGTAGAAGTACAAAATACTTATTTCCAGTTATAAATCAAGAAAAGATAATAGTAATTTTAGATGATTTATTAGCTAAATCTAAATTAGATGCTACATCAATTAGTTTTTCTGAAATAGGTGTAAATGAAGTTGATGTAAAAAAATCAGAAGAAAAAAACAAAGGTTTTTTAATAAAAAATTTAGTAGAAGAATATAAAGGTAATAGGAAAAAAGAAATATCTCAAACAAATAATGATAAAGACAAAAATTTAGAAGAAAAAGATAAAAATGAACTTGAGAAAATGACTGTTACAATTAACTATAAATGTAAGTATAAAAATATAATAGACTTTATAAGTAAATTAGAGGGATATGATAAGAAAATAATAATAAATAACATATCGATATCTAGCGTTAATAAAAGCGAAGAAAACAATGAAAATGAAGTGAAAGGGAGTATTTCTTTAGATTTTTATTCTCTTCCTAAAATTCATAAACAAGATGAAGAATATCTAAAATGGGATTTTAATAGCGGATATGGGAAAAACGATCCTTTTGTTCCATATGCAGGATATTCAGAATATACTAGTGGTAAAAAATTTGAAAGAAATGATTTTATTATGACTGTAAAGCCTATATCTTCTGATCTTCCTACTGTTATATTGGGGAGAGCCATGGATAAGTTAGGTAGAAGTTATGTATATGCAGACAATCCAGGATTTGAAGATGTAGAATTTCAGTTAATACAAATTGGCAAAAAATATTATTATAAATATAAAACTCAACAAGAAAGTTATCCAAATAATTATGAAAGTGACATGATAGAGTTTAATCCCCATGGCACAACAGTAAATCTCAATATAGTAAGTAATAAGAGGAATAGTGAAGAAGATAATAGTGGGGTAAATTTATCTTTGATTAATAAAACAAATTTAAAGTTAAATGTAAAAATAGATTATGAAGATGATAAAAAACCGAGGGTGAATATTGTAAATAAGATTGGAAATGTCAAGGTGATAAAATGATAAAATCTAACAAAGGCTTGACTTTAGTGGAGATTATAGTAAGTCTTGCGATACTTGGTATTATTATAGCTCCACTTTCATCTTTATTTGTAAGTACAATAAAAATAAATAAAGATTCAGAAAATAGAATGAAAGCTGACTTGTTGGCACAAAAGTATATGGAAGAAGAAAAACATAGTGATGTAACTGGAGAAAAAAATGAAACAATATCAGATGGAGATTTTCAAATAAACAAGAAAGTAGAAAAGTATGGCTCTTACAGCATACAAAAAGGAGAAGGATTTAATACTAATTGTCAAATAGAAGTTGAAATTGAAAATGGAAAATTGAATTTCAAAGGAGATAATTCAAATTCATTTGAATTAGAAAATAATAAACTAATTCAATTAGAAATTAAAAAGGATGATGGAAGTATAATTGTAGACTTTAAGCATGATTCCAGTACAATAAAAAGCTATAATATGACTTTAAATGAAGATATCAATATAAAGTTAAATTGTAAAGAAAGCAGTAAAGTAACTTTTGAAATTAACGCTTTAGAAGGTGTAGCAACTAAAGTATATATTGTAAAATCCATTGACAGTAATAGTGAAATTGAAGTAATTAATAAAAAAGGAAATGTTTATGTATATAGAAATATTTACGATGATTCGGCTAAGAGAGATGAAGAAACATGGGTATATAAGATTACTATAACAGTATTAAAGGATAATGAAGAATTAGTTAAATTAGTAGGATTAAAAAGGATAGATTAGGGGTAGATAGTTATGTTAAAAGTTTTGTTGAAAAATAAAAAAGGATCTACCTTGATAATGGTATTGATGAGCCTTTCTGTATTGAGTATATTGGGAACTGCAATAATTTCTTTAAGTGTAATGAATTTAAAATCTAAAATAGTAGATAAAAAAATAAAAACATCATTTTATTTATCGGAAGCAGGACTTGAAGAAGCTTATGCAATTATGATGAATGAAGTTCAAGAAGGAATAAAAAAAGGTAATGAAGAAGTTGAAAAGGAGTTAAAGGATTTTATAAAAAAGGAAAAATTAAAAGAAAGCGAAGGGGATTATAATAGTCCATATCTTAATTCAGATGGCAGTGTAGATGAAGAAGCAATAAAGTCTAAATTAGAAGAGTGGTTTAGACAAGGATATGCTAGACATTTAAATAATCAGTTGTTGAAAAAAATAAAAGATGGAGATAATTATTCGGAGTTAGAAAGTAGCATGAATCCATCAAAACCAAAAATAAGAATAGAAGAAAAAAAAGAGTTTCCACAAAATCCAGATGAGGAGTCGAAATTTGAAATTACATTGATTTCAAATTTTACTCATGATAATATACAAAAACAAATTAAAAGTAAATTTTTGATATCAATTCCTAAGTACAATAAACCTTATTATATAAAAAGTGAGAAAGTTAATTTAAAAGAAAATGTACTTTGGACAAAAGCTTTGATATCTGAAAAAGATATACTTGTAAAAGGAAATAATGTAACTATAAATGGAGATATATACGCTTACGGAAATACTATTAAAGATATTAAAGAAAGAGGTATTGCAGTAAAAGGAAAATTAACTGTAAATGGAAATGTATTTACAGATGGATATTTTCAAACAAAAGAAAATGGTTCAAGTATAACTGTAAAGAATGGAGACGTATATTGTAAAAGTTTAGTAATACCAGATGAACAAAGTGGTTGTAATATTATGATAAATGGAAATGTGAATACTTATGATGACATAGAATTGAATGGAAAAAAATCGAGTATTACAATAAATGGCAATTATTATGGGTTTTCGTATGGTTCAGAAGGTCATGATAAAAGTAGTAGTATAATTATAAATAGTGATGATATAGGTGCTGGTTCGAGTATAACAATTACAGGAGAAGGGAAAGGAAAAAAATACTATAAGGAAGATGGAAAGGGAACTTTTATAGCGGGAACTGTGTATATAGATTTGGATAATGAAGATTATCAGACGGGAGAAAGTGTATCTGTAAAAGGAAATTATAGAGCGTATTCAGAAAAGTTAGGGGAAAGTACATTTGAATTTGATGGTAAAGAATATGGAGAAGATGATATAGAGTTTAGTTATTTTTCTCCTTTGTATTTGATGAATAAAATAAAAGAAAAAACAAATAGATTATATGAACAGAGAGGAAAATATTTAAAAGCAATATATGATAAAAACAATTCAATAATAAATTTAGGAAATGGAGCTATAGATATTCGAAATGTAAAATACAGCCTTGGAGATTATATAGAAAAAGGAAATGGAATTGATAAATTGAAAGTAGGTTCTTTTAATCATCTTGATTATACTACTGTCTTTGATCAAAATCTTAAAGAGTATAAATATTATGTAAATAGAATGGGTGATCCACAAATAGAAGATTATTCAAATTATACTGATATAGATGAAAAATTGACTATAGAAGATAGGTTTGATTTTAAGGATATTAAGCCTAGTTCTAATAATATGATTTTAAAAAAAGATGAAGAATTGTTTTTTTCTAATTCAGATGCAGATAAGAGTATTTCAATAATAGGTATTAATTCGCAAAATTCTATAACGGGAACATATAATGTAGAATTAAAGGATACAAATTTAAAAGGGATAATAATTACAAAAGGAGATGTGTATATATCGGGAGAAATTAATTTTGAAGGTGTGATAATAGCTGGAGGAAATATATATATACAAGATGATAATCCAAAAATATTTACTAATAAATACAGTGGAAATTTAGCTAATAATTACGTTATAAAAAAAGTATGTGAACATAAGGAGAAAGATGGTATTCAAATAGGAGATTTGTTTAAAGATATAGGTGATAAAGAAATTGATGTTGTATATAATGCAGAGATTGGAGTAAATGATGATGTAAAAACTTATTACAGATTTTCAGATTTAATAAAAATAAAAGAGTGGAAAAAGATAAAGTAAAAATTTATAAGAAAGGTTGTAAAATATGAAATCTCTTAAAAATATAAGAGGATTTACTTTGATAGAATTGCTTATAGTTTTAGCTATAGCTTCAATAGTAATTGGAGCTGTGAATTCTTTTTTTATATCAAATTATAAGCTTTTTTATAGAGGTAATGATCAGATAATTTTACAAGATGAAGTACAAAAGGCTATGGATGAAATTATAGATAAGGCCATGGAGACTGAGGGGGTATTAAGTGCAAAGGGGAAAAATAATGAAGATATATCAAATAGTAGTGAAGAATATGAAATAAGTAGCATTACATTTGAGAGAAGTGAAGGCGATTTGACTATTGAGTATGATGATAATTCTATATATTATAAATACAATTCACAACCGAGAGTTAAAATTGCAAAGCATATAGATTATTTAAAAATAGAGCCTATTTTAGAAAATTATAAGAATTGTAAAGGAATAAGAATTGTTATTGAGGGAAGTAGGGGAAAAGCTATTGTGAAAGTTGAAGATTATGTTTATTTTAGAAATAAGGAGGCAGTAAAATAGTTAAGAAAACATTACAAAACTTTATAAAAACCCCTTGGTTTTTAATAATATATAGATTGTAATAATATCAAGAAGTGATTTTATTTGCTAAATTAATTGGAAAAACAGAGCAAACTTTAAGAAATTGGGATAAAATATGAGTAAGAATTAGTGCTAAACTTCAAGGTGAAAGAGTTAACAAAGTCAAGAAGATGATTATGGAGTTGACTAAAGATGATTAGAGGATTAATTATAAGATTATATCCGACAAAACAACAAGAAGTTTTAATGTATAAACATATAGGTTCAATGAGATTTGTTTATAATTGGGCATTAGCAAAGCAAATAGAAAATTATAAGAAATATGGTAAAAGATTATCAGTTACAGAATTGGGAAAAGAACTTACTAAATTAAAAAAAACAGAAGGATATAAATGGCTTTATGAAGTATCCAATGCAACTTTAAAAGAAGCTATTAGAGATTTAGATAAAGCATACGAAAACTTTTTTAATGGTAGTGGTTTTCCTAAATTCAAGAGCAAGAAAAAATCGGAACCTAAATTTTATTCAAGATATGACAAAATATACTTTAAAGAAGATGTTGTTAATCTTGAAAAAATAGGGAAAGTAAAATATAAAGCAGACTATG
>NZ_FQXH01000055.1 GCF_900129915.1 Tepidibacter thalassicus DSM 15285 | reverse complement strand
TATATTATATCATAAAAACAAAAGTCAATATAAATATCACGAATGATTAAGCCAATGTCATAAAATGTAATTTTTGCAATTCATGACGTTATATTGACAATTCATGACATATATGTTGATTTTATGAATTAAATTTGTTTTAATAATCTTGTCGCAACGGTCACAGTATTAATCAAAATAATACATATTTTAAGAAGGTAGCCTTTATGAAAGAATTAAGAGTTGAAGAAATGATGAGTATTAAATGATGAGTATTAATGGTAGACAATTTACACATTGATAAATATATTAGAAACTAAAATTTAAAATATTAAGAAATTGCATATTTAATCTGCAATTTCTTAATAAAAAAAGGAAGGTGTATTGATTTTATGTTATCAAAAACCTATAAAAAAAATTCAATAATTCGAACTCTTACTTTTATTTTTATCTTAATTATTATTGGATTTTTTTTTAATGCACATTTTTCAATGGTCAATTTATTCTTTTATATTATTTTAAGTACATACTTATTATTCTTAAACTATCATGCTCTAAAACTGAAAAAAAAGCTAGACATACTCAAAAATAGTAAAATTCTTAGAAAAATTATTTGGTCAGATAGTCATATATATGCATGTGTAGTGTCATCTATATCATTCATACAGACTTCTAATACAAATACTTTCTACAAATTTATTTTATTTATAATATCCTCAACAATACTTACCATCGTCATGTATCATATATTTCTTTCTACAAAAAAAATACTAGTATCACAGTTTGAAAACAAAAAAAGATTAAAATAAAATATCATAAACTGACGTTTAAAATTTTTATCATTTTAGGTTTACATTTTGGAAAATAAAAGCGTCTTTATTAAAATAGTAAAAACTTTTACAGGAACTACTTTAACTGCTATATTAGCTCCTTTGGCTTTAGGCGTAGAGACACTTACAGGTGCAATAACAAATACTCAATTTGTCGATTTTTTTTATTATCAATTAGCATTGATGAAATGCTAGTTATTGTCGTAAAAGTAGCCATGGCTAATGCCATGGCTACTTTTACTCCCTCAATTTATTAACTTCCTCTACAGAAAGTCCTGTTTTTATTGCTATTGTTTCATTATCTAAAACATCTAAT
>NZ_FQXH01000027.1 GCF_900129915.1 Tepidibacter thalassicus DSM 15285 | reverse complement strand
AAAAAGGAGGAAGAAAAAATGGCAAAAGCTAAATTTGAAAGAACTAAGCCACACGTTAACATTGGAACAATAGGACACGTAGACCATGGTAAAACAACATTAACAGCTGCTATAACAAAAACATTACATGCAAGATATGGACTTGGAGAAGCAGTAGATTTTTCAAACATAGATAAAGCTCCAGAAGAAAGAGAAAGAG
This sequence comes from Tepidibacter thalassicus DSM 15285, assembly GCF_900129915.1. Lineage (GTDB taxonomy): Bacteria > Bacillota > Clostridia > Peptostreptococcales > Peptostreptococcaceae > Tepidibacter > Tepidibacter thalassicus. The sequence continues at coordinate 24,083 of NZ_FQXH01000027.1, read as the reverse complement.
GAATCACAATCTCAACAGCACACGTTGAGTATGAAACTCCAAATAGACACTACGCACACGTAGACTGCCCAGGACATGCTGACTACGTTAAAAACATGATTACAGGAGCAGCACAAATGGATGGAGCAATATTAGTTTGTTCTGCAGCAGATGGTCCAATGCCTCAAACAAGAGAGCATATATTACTATCAAGACAAGTTGGTGTACCATACATAGTAGTATTCTTAAACAAATGTGATATGGTAGACGATGAAGAATTATTAGAACTAGTAGAAATGGAAGTAAGAGACTTATTAAATGAATATGACTTCCCAGGAGATGATACTCCAATAATAAGAGGATCAGCATTAAAAGCATTAGAAGATCCAAACAGTGAATGGGGAGACAAAATAATAGAATTATTTGAAGAAATAGACAAATATATACCAGAACCACAAAGAGATGTAGATAAGACATTCTTAATGCCAGTAGAAGACGTATTCTCAATTACAGGAAGAGGAACAGTTGCAACTGGTAGAGTAGAAAGAGGAATATTAAAAGTACAAGATGAAGTAGAAATAGTAGGACTTACAGATGAGCCAAGAAAAGTAGTAGTAACAGGAGTAGAAATGTTCAGAAAACTTCTTGATGAAGCTCAAGCAGGAGATAACATAGGAGCATTATTAAGAGGAGTTCAAAGAGATGAAGTAGAAAGAGGACAAGTTTTAGCTAAGCCAGGAACAATAAATCCTCACACAAAATTCAAAGCAGAAGTATACGTATTAAAGAAAGAAGAGGGAGGAAGACATACTCCATTCTTCGATGGATATAGACCACAATTCTACTTTAGAACAACAGACGTTACAGGATCAATCAAATTACCAGAAGGAACAGAAATGGTAATGCCAGGAGATAACATCACTATGGAAGTTGAATTAATCACTCCAATAGCAATCGAAGAAGGATTAAGATTCGCTATTCGTGAAGGTGGTAGAACAGTAGGAGCAGGAGTAGTTGCTTCTATAATAGAATAGTAAAAAAAGAGAAGGAAATATTTCCTTCTCTTTTTTTGTGGATGTATAAATTTTTTTAAAAAAAATCAAAAAAACCTTGAAAAATATATGATTATAATATAAAATGTAATAGTGTGTTTGAGAGATGCGATGAAGTAGAAGGTTGCTGGCCATCAGGTAATTTTTACAGAGTATGTCTGTATCTTAGAATCGGGCGACGAGATCCTGCGCTGCTGTTTTTACAACAACACACCCGGGGCAGTGTATAGGTGTCAAGTCGTACGTATAAACTTAACGTGCGATAAAGGAGGGAAATATAAAATGGCTAAAAATGAAAAAATAAGAATAAGATTAAAATCATATGATCACAAAATATTAGATTTATCAGCAAAAAAAATAGTTGAAACTGCGAAAAAGACTGGAGCTAAAGTTTCTGGACCAGTTCCGTTACCAACTGAAAAACAAGTTATAACTATATTAAGAGCAGTTCATAAGTATAAGGATTCTAGAGAACAATTTGAAATAAGAACTCATAAAAGACTTATAGATATAACTAGTCCAACACCAAAAACTGTTGATTCTTTAATGAGATTAGATTTACCAGCAGGTGTTGATATTGAGATTAAATTATAATTAATTTAGATACTAAGATATGGATATAGATATACCTTATCTTAGAATGATTACAATAATGTAATCCGCTGTAAGATTATAGGAGGTGTAATTGATGAAAGGAATATTAGGTAAAAAAATAGGAATGACTCAAATATTCGATGAAGAAGGAAGAGTTATTCCGGTTACTGTAGTTGAAGCAGGACCTGTAGTTGTTACTCAAATTAAAACTTTAGAAAATGATGGATATAATGCTATTCAAGTAGGGTTTGAAGATGCTAAAGAAAAATCTTTAAATAAGCCTGAAAAAGGACATTTTGAAAAAGCAGGAGTAGCATTTAAGAAACATTTAAGAGAATTTAGAGTGGAAAATGTAAGTGAATATACAGTAGGACAAGAAATAAAAGCTGATGTATTTTCAGTAGGAGAAAAAGTAGATGTAACAGGAATCAGTAAAGGTAAGGGATTCCAAGGTGTTATAAAAAGACATGGTCAAAGTAGAGGACCAGAAACTCACGGTTCTAGATATCATAGAAGACCTGGATCAATGGGTGCTTGTAGTGATCCATCAAGAGTATTTAAAGGCAAAAAATTAGCTGGACACATGGGTGTTGATAAAGTAACTATTCAAAATTTAGAAGTAGTGAGAGTAGATGCAGAAAAGAACTTATTGCTAGTTAAAGGTGCTATACCAGGAGCAAAAGGTTCATTAGTTACTATAAAAAAATCAGTTAAAGTAAGTAAGTAATTTAACCTTGGAGAAAGGAGGATGTAAAATGCCAAAGATAGATGTATTAAACATTAACGGTGAAAAAGTTGATGAGATAGTATTATCTGATAATGTATTCGGTGTAGAAATCAATGAACACGTTTTATATGAAGTAGTAAAGAATCAATTAGCTAATAAAAGACAAGGTACTCAATCTGCTAAAACTAGATCAGAAGTAAGAGGTGGAGGAAGAAAACCTTGGAGACAAAAAGGAACAGGTAGAGCAAGACATGGTAGCATAAGATCTCCTCAATGGATAGGTGGAGGAACTGTATTTGCACCAAAACCAAGAAATTACAGATATACTTTACCTAAGAAAGTAAGAAGACTTGCTATGAAGTGTGCTTTATCTTCAAAAGTTCAAAATGGAGAATTAATAGTTTTAGATTCATTAAATATGGATGCTCCAAAAACTAAAGAATTTGCTAAAATATTAGCTAATTTAAAAGTAAATAAAAAAGCATTAGTAGTTTTAGGAGATAAAAACGAAAATGTAATAAAATCAGCTAGAAATATTCAAGGCGTTCAGACAGCTCTTGTTAATACTATAAATGTATATGATATATTAAAATATGATGCGTTTATAATAACTAAAGATGCTGTTCAAAAAGTGGAGGAGGTGTACGCATAATGACTAATCCACATGATATAATTATAAAACCTGTTATAAGTGAACAAAGTATGGCTGATATGGCTGAAAAGAAGTATACTTTTATCGTAGATAAAAAAGCAAATAAAACAGAAATAAAAAAGGCTGTTGAAGCTGTATTTGGTGTTACAGTGGATAAAGTAAATACTTTAAATTATAAAGGAAAAGTAAAAAGAATGGGAAGAAATGTAGGAAGAACTGCAAGCTATAAAAAAGCAATTGTTAAGTTAACTGCTGATAGCAAAGAAATAAAGTTCTTTGAAGGAGTATAATGAGGAAATAGGCAAAAAAGGAGGGAAATAAGATGGCTATTAAAAATTTTAAACCAACTTCTCCTGGTTTAAGACAAATGACGGTTTTAGTTTCTGATGAAATAACTAAAAAAGAACCGGAAAAATCATTACTTGTTTCTTTAAAGAAACATTCAGGAAGAAATGCTCAAGGTAAGATAACTGTACGTCATAAAGGTGGCGGAGCTAAAAGAAAATATAGAATAATAGATTTCAAGAGAAATAAAGATGGTATTCCAGCAAAAGTAACTGCTATAGAATACGATCCAAATAGATCAGCAAATATTGCGTTACTTGCTTATGTTGACGGAGAAAAAGCATATATATTAGCACCTAATGGATTAAAAGTTGGAGACACTGTAATGTCTGGAGAAGGTGCAGAAATTAAAGTTGGTAATGCATTAAAATTAAAAGATATTCCTGTGGGTACATTAGTACACAATGTAGAATTAAAGCCTGGTAAAGGTGGGCAAATGGTAAGATCTGCAGGAGCATCAGCTCAGTTAATGGCTAAAGAAGGAAAATATGCTTTATTAAGATTACCATCTGGAGAAATGAGACTTGTTAATATTAATTGTAGAGCTACAATAGGACAAGTTGGTAATTTAGAACATTTCAATGTTACTATAGGTAAAGCAGGTAGAAAGAGACATATGGGTATTAGACCAACAGTAAGAGGTTCTGTTATGAACCCTAATGATCACCCTCACGGTGGTGGAGAAGGTAGAGCTCCAATAGGTAGACCAACACCAGTTACTCCTTGGGGTAAACCAACAATCGGATACAAAACTCGTAAGAAAAATAAAGCTTCTGATAAATTAATAGTATCAAGAAGAAAGAAATAGTTAATTTTTTATGATGTGGAAAGGAGGAAAATAAATGGGAAGATCAACTAAGAAAGGGCCTTTTGTCCATGCACGTCTTTTAAAGAAAATTGAAGCTATGAATGAAGCAAATGAAAAGAAGGTTATAAAAACTTGGTCAAGAGCGTCAACTATATTTCCACAAATGGTAGGACATACTATAGCTGTACATGATGGAAGAAAACATGTACCTGTTTATATAACTGAAGATATGGTTGGACATAAGTTAGGAGAATTTGCTCCTACAAGAACTTTCAAAGGACATAAAGATGACGAAAAATCTTCAAAAAGAAAATAGTCCATTAAAAAATGGAAGGAGGTAATTACCGTGGAAGCTAGAGCAATTGCAAAATTTGTACGTATATCACCAAGAAAAGCAGGTCAAGTAGTTGATCTTGTTAGAGGTAAAAATGCTAATGAAGCTTTAGCAATATTAAAATATACACCAAAAGCTGCTGCTCCAATAGTAGCTAAGGTTATAAAGTCTGCTATGGCTAATGCTGAAAACAATTATAATATGGATGTAGATAAATTATATGTTGCGGAAATTTATGCTAATCAAGGACCTACAATGAAGAGATATATGCCAAGAGCAATGGGTCGTGCTACTACTATAAGAAAAAGAACAAGTCATATAGGTGTAGTATTAAAAGAGAAATAGATAAGGAGGGAAATCAATGGGTCAAAAGGTTAACCCACACGGCTTAAGGGTCGGGGTAATAAAAGACTGGGATTCAAGATGGTTTGCAAGTAAAAAAGAATTTGGAATTCTTTTATTAGAAGACCATAACATTCGTAAATTTTTAAAAAGCAAATTATATACATCTGGAGTTTCTAAAATAGAAATAGAAAGAGCTGCTAACAAAGTAAAAATAAACTTATTTGTTGCAAAACCTGGTATGGTAATAGGTAAAGGTGGAGCAGGAATTGAAGCTTTAAAAGCTGAACTTGAAAAAATGACTAAGAAAAATGTTTTAATAAATATTTCAGAAGTTAGAACTCCTGAAAGAGATGCTCAATTAATAGCTGAAAATATAGCTTTAGCAATTGAAAGAAGGGTTGCATTTAGAAGAGCTATGAAACAAGCTATTCAAAGAGCTATGAAAGCAGGAGTAAAAGGGATAAAAGTCGCTTCTTCTGGTAGACTTGGTGGAGCTGAAATGGCTAGAACAGAAGGATATAGCGAAGGGAATGTTCCACTTCAAACTTTAAGAGCTGATATTGATTACGGATTTGCAGAAGCAGATACAACTTATGGAAAAATAGGTATTAAAGTTTGGGTTTACAACGGAGAAGTTCTTCCAACTAAGAATGGTTTTGCACCAAGAGCGGAAGAAAGAAGAGATAATAGAAGAAATAGAAGAGACAATAGAAGAAATAGAAGAGACAATAGATCTTCAAGAACTCAAAGAACAGAAAGAAAAGATGCGTAATAATAAGTAGATATAAGGAAGGAGGAAATACTCATGTTAATGCCTAAAAGAGTAAAACGTCGTAGAGTTCATAGAGGTAGAATGAAAGGCCAAGCTCAAAGAGGTAATAAAGTTACTTATGGAGAGTACGGTTTAGTTGCTTTAGAGCCAGCTTGGATAACTTCTAATCAAATAGAAGCTGCCAGAGTTGCGATGACAAGATATATAAAAAGAGGGGGAAAAGTTTGGATAAAAATATTCCCTCATAAACCTGTAACTAGAAAGCCAGCTGAAACTCGTATGGGTGCTGGTAAAGGTTCGCCAGAATATTGGGTAGCTGTAGTAAAGCCTGGTAGAGTTATGTTTGAACTTGCAGGTGTACCTGAAGAAAAAGCTAGAGAAGCTATGAGACTTGCTATGCATAAGCTTCCTGTTAAATGTAAATTTGTTACACGTGAGGAAACTGAAGTAAAGGGTGGTGAAGCGGATGAAAGCTAAAGAATTAAGAGAAATGACAAGCCCAGAATTAAGCCAAAAATTAAATGAATTAAAAAGTGAATTATTTAGCTTAAGATTCCAATTGGCTACAGGACAACTTGAAAATACTTCTAGAGTTAAATTAGTAAAAAAAGATATAGCTAGAGTAAAGACCATCCTTAGAGAAAGAGAATTAAAAGAATCTAGAGCTTAATAGCTTAGGAGAAGGGAGGCTTTAATTATGGAAAGAGGAAGAAGAAAAGTAAGAGTAGGCCGTGTTGTAAGTGATAAAATGGAAAAAACTATAGTAGTTGCTGTAGAAGAATTTGTTCGTCATCCATTATACGGAAAAGCAGTAAAAAGAACTAAGAAATTTAAAGCTCATGATGAGCAAAATGCATGTAGAATTGGCGATAGAGTTAAAATAATGGAAACTAGACCATTATCTAAAGATAAAAGATGGAGATTAGTTGAAATTGTAGAAAAAGCTAAATAATACAGGCAAAAGGAGGGATTGTAATGATACAACAAGAAACACGTTTAAAAGTTGCTGACAACTCAGGCGCTAAAGAATTATTATGTATACGTGTTTTAGGCGGAAGCGGCAGAAAGTATGCAAATATCGGAGATGTAGTAGTTGCTACTGTTAAAAGCGCAACACCTGGTGGAGTTGTTAAAAAAGGAAAAGTTGTTAAAGCTGTTATAGTAAGAAGTAAACAAGGTTTAAGACGTAAAGATGGTAGCTATATAATGTTTGATGAAAATGCTGCTGTTATAATAAAAGATGATAAAACTCCTGTGGGAACTCGTATCTTCGGGCCTGTTGCAAGAGAGTTAAGAGAAAAAGAATTTATGAGAATAGTTTCTCTTGCTCCAGAGGTATTATAATTAAGGAGGTGCAATGGACAATGATGCGCGTTAAAAAAGGTGATACTGTTGTAGTTATAGCAGGAAAAGATAAAGGAAAAAAAGGAAAAGTATTAAAAGTTTTTCCTAAAACTCAAAGAGTTATAGTTGAAGGCGTAAATATGGTTACAAAACATCAAAAGCCAAATGCTAAAGTACAACAAGGTGGAATAATACATCAAGAAGCAGCTATTCATATTTCAAATGTTATGCCATTTGATGCTAAAGCTGGTAAGGGTGTAAGAGTAGGTTTTAAAGTATTAGAAGATGGAACAAAAGTAAGAATATCTAGAAAGACCGGAGAAGAAATATAATATCTTGAAAGGAGGTACTAAAAGTGGCTTCAAGATTAAAGGAAAAATACGTAAAAGAAGTTGCTCCAGCCTTAATGGAGAAATTTGGATATAAAAATGTTATGGAAATACCTAAACTTGAAAAAGTTGTTATAAATATGGGTATTGGTGATGCGAGAGAAAATCCAAAAGGATTAGAAGCTGCAGTAGAAGAATTAACATTAATTAGTGGACAAAAACCTGTTGTTACTAGAGCAAAAAAATCAGTTGCAAACTTCAAATTAAGAGAAGGAATGCCAGTTGGTGCTAAAGTAACATTAAGAGGAGATAAAATGTATCACTTTGTTGATAAATTAATGAACATTTCACTTCCGAGAGTTAGGGACTTTAGAGGAGTAAATCCTAATTCATTTGATGGAAGAGGAAACTATGCTCTAGGAATTAAAGAACAATTAATTTATCCAGAGATAGAATATGATAAAGTTGATAAAGTTCGTGGTATGGATATAATATTCGTTACTACTGCGAAAACTGATGAAGAAGCTCGTGAATTACTAAAATTATTAGGAATGCCATTTTCTAAGTAAGCAAAGGAGGGATTCCAGTGGCTAGGAAAGCTATGGTTGTTAAACAGCAAAGAAAACAAAAGTATAAAACAAGAGAATATACTAGATGTAATATATGTGGTAGACCACACGCTGTTTTAAGAAAATTTGGTATATGCCGTATATGCTTTAGGGAATTAGCTTATAAAGGACAAATTCCTGGAGTAAAAAAAGCAAGTTGGTAATACATGGAAGGAGGTTAAAGCTATGACAATGACAGATCCAATAGCAGATATGCTAACACGTATAAGAAATGCAAATACAGTTAAGCATGAAACTGTTGACATACCTGCTTCAAATATAAAGAAAGAAATTGCTAGAATTCTTTTAGAAGAAGGATTTATAAAAGGTTATGATGTTATAGAAGACGGCAAACAAGGAATAATAAGAATACAATTAAAGTACGGAAGAGGAAATGAAAGAGTTATAACTGGAATTAAGAGAATTTCAAAACCAGGCATGAGAGTTTATGCTGCTAAAGATGAAATACCTAAAGTTTTAAATGGACTTGGAATTTCGGTAATATCTACTTCAAAAGGTATATTAACTGATAAACAAGCTAGAAAAGAAGGCGTTGGCGGAGAAGTTATTTGTTACGTATGGTAATATAAAAACGCTGTAAGGAGGTGTAGATATGTCAAGAATAGGTATAAAGCCAATTGAAATACCACAAGGCGTAGAAGTTATAATAGAGAAAAATAATTTCGTAACTGTTAAAGGACCTAAAGGAGAACTTAAGCAAAAGTTTGTAGAAGATATGAAAATAACTAAAGAAGAAAATAAAATAATAGTTGAAAGACCTACAAACAATAAAAAACATAAATCTTTACACGGATTAACAAGAACACTTATTTCAAATATGATTGAAGGTGTTACAAAAGGATTTGAAAAAAAATTAGAGTTAGTTGGTGTAGGTTATAGAGCTCAAAAACAAGGTAAAAAATTAGTAATGGGATTAGGTTTTTCACATCCTGTAGAGATGGAAGATCCAGAAGGAATTACAACTGAAGTTCCTAATCAAACAGAAATAATAGTTAAAGGTATAGATAAGCAGTTAGTAGGAAACTATGCTGCTAAAATAAGAGCTTGGAGAGAGCCAGAACCATATAAAGGAAAAGGAATTAGATACGCTGGAGAAGTTATAAGACGTAAAGAAGGTAAAACTGGTAAATAGATAATAAGGTAGAAGATAGAAAGGAGTGAATAGGGGTGTTCAAAAAAGTAAGCAAAAACGAAACAAGACTTCAAAGACATAAAAGAGTTCGTAAAAAAATAAGTGGAACTCCTGAAAGACCAAGACTTAATGTTTTTAGAAGTAATAATAACATCTATGCTCAAATAATAGATGATGTTAATAGATGTACACTAGTTTCAGCTTCATCACTTGAATCTGAAGTTAAAGATAGTGTAAAACACACAGGAAATAAAGAAGCTGCAAGACTTGTTGGCAAATTAGTAGCTAAAAAAGCTTTAGATAAAGGAATTAAAGAAGTTGTATTTGATCGTGGTGGATACATCTATCATGGTAGAGTAAAAGAGTTAGCTGAAGGAGCTAGAGAAGGTGGCCTTGAATTTTAATAAAAAGGAGGGAAATAAATGCTTCGTAAACCTATAGATGCAAGACAACTTGATTTAAAAGAAAAAGTTGTTCAAATAAGACGTGTTACTAAAGTTGTTAAAGGTGGTAGAAATTTTAGATTTGCAGCTTTAGTAGTTGTTGGAGATGAAAACGGATATGTAGGAATAGGTACTGGTAAAGCTATGGAAGTACCAGATGCTATAAAAAAGGCAATTGAAGATGCTAAGAAAAATTTAATTCATATACCGATAGTTGGAACTACTATTCCACATCAAGTAGAAGGACATTTTGGTGCAGGTAGAGTATTAATAATGCCAGCTAAAGAAGGTACAGGAGTTATAGCTGGGGGACCAGTTCGTGCGGTTCTTGAACTTGCTGGATTAAAAGATGTTAGAGCTAAATCTTTAGGATCTAATAATTCAAGAAATATGGTAAATGCTACTATAGAAGGACTTAAATCTCTAAGAACAGCTGAAGAAATAGCGAAGCTTAGAGGTAAAAAGGTAGAAGACCTTCTAGGATAAGGAGGGATTTAGATGGCTAATTTAAAGATAAAATTAGTGAGAAGTATAATAGGAACTAATCCTAAGCAAAGAAAAACAATTGAAGCTCTTGGACTTAGAAAAAGAGAACAAGTTGTAGAAAAGCCTGATAATCCTCAAATAAGAGGAATGATAGAAAAAGTAAAACATTTAGTAGAAGTTGTTGATTAATATATAAGACTAGGATAAGGAGGTGTAGTCATGAAATTACATGAGTTAAGACCTGCCGAAGGTGCTGTTAAAGAAAGAAAGAGATTAGGTAGAGGTACTGCTACTGGTCAAGGTAAAACTGCAGGACGTGGACAAAAAGGACAATGGGCTCGTTCAGGTGGTGGAGTAAGACCAGGATTCGAAGGTGGACAGATGCCTATATACAGAAGACTTCCAAAGAGAGGTTTTAATAATCCATTCAAAAAAGTTTATTCAATAGTAAATGTAGAAAGATTAAATGTATTTGAAGACGGTGCTGAAGTAACTCCAGAAGTTCTTAAGGAAAAAGGAATTATAAGAAAGATAGAAAAAAATGGAGTTAAAATACTAGGTGAAGGTAACTTAGAGAAAAAATTAGTTGTAAAAGCTCATAAGTTTACTAAATCAGCTACTGAAAAAATAGAAGCGGCTGGAGGAAAGGTAGAGGTGATCTAGGTGCTATCTACCTTAAGAAATGCTTGGAAAATTCCTGATTTAAGAAAAAGAATTCTATATACTTTAATGATGATTGCAGTATTTAGAATTGGTGCTTCAATACCTGTGCCTGGAGTAGATATAAATTATATAAAGAAGGTGGTTGACCAAGCGGGTCTTCTTTCCTTCTATGATTTAGTTGCTGGAGGAGCTTTTAGGCGATTTACAATATTTGCTTTAAGCATAACTCCTTACATTACTGCATCTATTATAATGCAGCTTTTAACAATAGCTATTCCAAGCCTTGAAGAGTTAAGCAAATCTGGAGAAGAAGGAAGGAAAAAGATGGTTCAATATACTAGATATGGAACCATTATTTTAGCGTTAATACAGGCTACAGGTATAAGTTTAGGATTGTTTAGAGGAGCGTTAATTTCTAAAGACTTTTTCTCTGTAAGTGTTGTCGTATTGACTTTAACTGCAGGAACTTCATTTTTAATGTGGTTAGGAGAAAAAATAACTGAAAAAGGAATAGGGAATGGAATATCTCTTATAATATTTATTGGTATTATATCGAGAGTTCCAGGTTCTTTTATACAAACTTATAAATTGTTTAAAGAAAATCAAATAAATGCAGTACAATTGATAATATTTGCAATTATAGCTATAGCTATAATTGTAGCGGTAATAGCTATACAACAGGGAACGAGAAAAATACCTGTTCAGTATGCTAAAAGAGTAGCCGGAAGAAAAATGTATGGTGGTCAAAGCACTCATATACCAATGAAGGTGAATCAAGCGGGTGTTATTCCTGTTATATTTGCAGTTTCTCTTTTAGCATTTCCTCAAACACTATCACTGTTTTTTAAAGGTGATTTTCAAGCATTTGTAACTAAATGGTTATCGCCAAGTGGAAATCCAGGTGTTTGGATATATATAGCACTTGACGCTTTGTTGATAATATTCTTTACTTATTTTTACACAGCAGTTACTTTTAATGTAACTGATATTTCGAACAACATGAAAAACTATGGAGGGTTTATACCTGGAATAAGGCCTGGAAAGCCAACGGAAGAATATTTAAATTATGTTCTTACAAGACTTACATTAGCTGGATCTATTTTCTTAGCAGCTATTGCTGTTCTTCCAACTTTAATACTTCAATTTGGGAATATGCCATTTAGATTTGGAGGAACTTCTTTACTAATAGCAGTGGGAGTTGCTCTAGAAACAATGAAACAAATAGAAGCTCAAATGCTAATGAGGCATTATCAAGGCTTTTTAAAATAGGATTAGGGGAAATATCCCCTAGCCTAAATTTAATACCCGGAGATGATAATATGAGACTTATATTACTTGGGCCTCCAGGAGCTGGAAAAGGAACTCAGGCTTCAGGAATTGTTGAGAAGTTTAAAATACCTCATATATCTACTGGAGATATATTTAGAAAAAATATAAAAGAGGGTACACAACTTGGTATAAAAGCTAAAGAATATATGGATAAAGGGCTTTTAGTTCCTGATGAATTGGTTGTTGAAATAGTAAAAGATAGATTGTTAAAAGAAGACTGTAAAGAAGGGTTCTTATTAGATGGTTTTCCAAGAACAGTAGCTCAAGCAGAAGCGTTAGATAAAGTTTTATATGAATACAATATGAAACTTGATAAAGTTATAAATATAGAAGTAGATAAAAGTATTTTGGTAGATAGAGCTGTTGGAAGAAGAATTTGTAAGGAATGTGGAGCTACATTTCATATAAAATTTAATCCTTCTAAAGTTGAAGGTAAATGTGATGTTTGTGGAGGAGAATTATATCAAAGGGCAGATGATAATGAAGAAACTGTATCTAAAAGAATACAAGTTTATTTAGATCAAACTAAACCTTTAATAGATTATTATTCAGAGAAAGAAATACTTTCGACTATTAATGGAGAGCAACCTATAGATAAAGTATTTGAAGATATAGTTTCTGCATTAGGATGTGAAAAATAATGATTATAATAAAATCTTCTAAAGAAATAGACTTTATGAGAGAAGCAGGTAAAATTGTTGCTGAAGCTCATGAAGTTATTAGAAATCACATAAAACCAGGAATAACTACAAAAGATTTAGATGAAATAGCAGAAAAAGTTATAAGAAAATATAAAGCAGAACCTTCTTTTAAAGGATACCATGGCTATCCAGGATCTATATGTGCTTCTATAAATGAAGAAGTAGTACATGGAATTCCGTCATCTTCGAGAGTATTAGAAGAAGGAGATATAATAAGTATAGATATAGGGGCTTTTTATAGAGGATATCATGGAGATGCAGCTAAAACTCATGCTGTAGGAAAAATATCTAGTGAAGATAAAAAGCTTATAGAAATAACTAAACAGAGTTTTTATGAAGGAATAAAATTTGCAAGAGTTGGATATCGACTTTCTGATATATCTCATGCAATTCAAACTTTTGTAGAAAAAAATGGTTTTTCTGTAGTTAGAGATTTTGTAGGGCACGGAATCGGTTCAGAAATGCATGAAGATCCTCAAATTCCCAATTATGGACCTCCAGGCAAAGGACCTAGGCTTCAAGAGGGAATGGTATTAGCTATAGAACCTATGGTTAATGCAGGTTCTTATCATGTGAAAATATTAAGCGATGGATGGACCTCTGTAACAATAGATGGTAAAAAATCTGCTCATTATGAGCATACCATAGCCATAACTGGAGATGAGCCTTTGATTTTAACAAGGCTTTAATCCAGGTAAAAGAGGTGAAATTAGTGTTATTAAACGATTTAAGTGTTGGTCAAGTTGTAATGTCTAAATCAGGTAGAGATAAAGGGAGACTATTCTTTGTATTGAAGATAGTTGATGATGAATACGTATTAATATCTGATGGAGACCTTAGAAAACTTGAAAAACCAAAACTAAAAAAAGTAAAACACTTAATCAAATATAAGCTTATATCAGAGAATGTTAAAAGTAAAATTTTAGGTAATGAAAAGATTGATAATGCTTTTTTAAGATGTGAGCTGAAGAGACTAAATCCTATGTTTTAGTCTATGTGATTGGAGGTTTGGTTAATTAATGGCCAAAAAAGATGTTATTGAATTAGAAGGTACAGTTGTAGAAGCTTTACCTAATGCGATGTTTAAAGTTAAACTTGAAAATGGACATGAGATATTATGTCATATATCAGGTAAACTTAGAATGAATTTTATAAGAATACTTGAAGGTGATAAAGTAAATGTTGAATTATCACCATATGACTTAACAAGAGGACGAATTACTTGGAGAAAGAAGTAGACTAGTAATTTAGTCTAAGGAGGGATAAGTATGAAAGTTAGACCATCTGTAAAACCAATTTGTGAAAAATGTAAAGTAATTAGAAGAAAAGGAAGAGTAATGGTTATTTGTGAAAATCCAAAACACAAACAAAAACAAGGTTAATATAGGGCTAGCAATTTAAGAGTATATATATTATAATATTAAATTGTGATAATTAAGAGAGCTTTACGATCTTAAGATAAACTAGGCCTTCGGATTTTATTAAAATTTTTAAAACAAGGATATAACTTAAGTTATAGGAGGTGCAAGGATATGGCGAGAATTGCCGGAGTAGATTTACCAAGAGATAAAAGGGCAGAAATAGGCTTAACTTATATATTTGGTATAGGAAGAGCTACTTCAAATGAAATATTAAAAAAAGCTGGTATAGATGTTAATACAAGAATAAAAGATTTAACAGAAGAAGAAGTAAACACATTAAGAAAAATAATAGACTCTGAGTATATCGTTGAAGGAGATCTAAGAAGAGAAATAGCATTAAATATAAAGAGACTTAGAGATATAAGATGTTATAGAGGAATTCGTCACATGAAGGGACTTCCAGTGAGAGGTCAAAAAACTAAAACAAATGCAAGAACAAGAAAAGGACCAAGAAAAACTGTATCTCGTAAGAAGAAAAAATAAGGTTAGATAAGGAGGGAAGAAAAGATGGCTAAGCCTAAAAAGAAAGCTACACGTGTTAGAAGAAGAGAACGTAAAAATATAGAACGTGGTCATGCTCATATACAATCAACTTTTAACAATACTATAATAACAATAACTGATGTTCATGGAAATGCAATTTCTTGGGCAAGTGCAGGACAATTAGGATTTAAAGGTTCAAGAAAATCTACTCCATTTGCAGCTCAAATGGCTGCAGAAACTGCTGCTAAAGCTGCTATGGAACATGGTTTAAAAACAATAGAAGTATTTGTAAAGGGACCAGGATCAGGACGTGAAGCAGCTATAAGATCTTTACAAGCTGCAGGACTTGAAGTTACTATGATTAAAGACGTTACTCCAATACCACACAATGGATGTAGACCACCAAAAAGAAGAAGAGTGTAATAATTATAGTAGGAGGTGTAATAAATGGCAAGATATACAGGTGCAGTATGTAGACTATGCCGTAGAGAAGGAATGAAATTATTCCTTAAAGGTGATAGATGTTATACAGGTAAATGTGCTATAGATAGAAGAAATTATGCTCCAGGACAACATGGACAAAATAGAAAAAAAGCTTCTAACTATGGATTACAATTAAGAGAAAAGCAAAAAGTTAAAAGAATATATGGAGTTTTAGAAACTCAATTTAGAAATTTATATGAGCGTGCTGAAAAAATGCATGGAATAACAGGGGAAAACTTACTTAGTTTACTTGAAAGAAGATTAGATAATGTTGTTTATAGAATGGGATTAGCTTCTTCAAGAAAAGAAGCAAGACAATTAGTAAGACATGGACATTTTACATTAAATGGACATAAAGCTAATATACCATCTATGACAGTAGAAGTAGGAGATGTTATACAAGTAAAAGAGAAATCAAGATCTTCTGTTAAATTTAAAGGTCTTGTTGAAAACTATACAAGAACAGCTCCAAGATGGATGGATGTAAATATTGAAAAAATGGAAGCAAAAATAACTGCTTTACCAACAAGAGAAGATATAGATTTAGAAATTGCAGAGCATTTAATAGTAGAGCTTTATTCTAAGTAATAAATTAAGCTATATCATAGAACTATTTGCCCTCAGTGGATTAATAAAAATTAAGGAGGGTTTTGTTAATGATTGAAATAGAAAAGCCTAAAATAGAAATTGTCGAAATAAGTGAAGACAATAGATATGGTAAATTTGTTGTGGAGCCTCTAGAGAGAGGATATGGAATTACAATAGGAAATGCATTAAGAAGAATATTACTTTCTTCTTTACCTGGAGTTGCTGTTACATCTATAAAAATAGATGGAATTTTACATGAGTTTTCTACAATTCCAGGAGTAAAAGAGGATGTAACGGAAATAATTCTTTCTTTAAAAGAATTATCAGCACAAATAGAAGGAGAAGGAAGTAGAACTTTAAAAATAGAAGCTCAAGGTGAAGGTGTAGTAAGAGGAGAGGATATAATATGTCCTCCAGATGTAGAAATATTAAGTAAAGATTTACACATAGCAACTTTAGATAAAGATGCTAAATTGAGTATGGAGATAAATATAGATAGGGGAAGAGGTTATGTTCCAGCTGAGAATAATAAAACTGAAAACATGCCTATAGGTATAATCCCTGTAGATTCTATATATACTCCTGTTGAAAAAGTTAGCTATAAAGTAGAAAATACAAGAGTAGGTCAAATAACAGATTATGATAAGTTGATACTTGAGGTTTGGACAAATGGAAGCATAAATCCTCAAGAAGGTATATCTCTGGGAGCAAAAATATTAGTTGAACATTTAAACTTATTTATTAACCTTACAGAACATGTTGGAAATGTTGAAATAATGGTTGAAAAAGAAGAAGATAAGAAAGAAAAAGTTTTAGAGATGACTATAGAAGAACTTGATCTTTCTGTTAGATCTTACAATTGCTTAAAGAGAGCGGGTATAAATACTGTAGAAGAGTTAAGTAACAAAACAGAAGAAGACATGATGAAAGTTAGAAATTTAGGTAAAAAATCATTAGAAGAAGTTATTCAAAAATTAGAAGAGTTAGGACTAGGTCTTAAACCGAGTGAAGACTAGGAAAAAGGAGGGATAGGCATGGCTAAGTACCGTAAGCTAGGTCGTGTAACTGCTCACAGAAACATGATGCTTAGAAATCTAGTTACTGATTTATTAAAGAACAAAAGAATAGAAACTACTGTAACAAGAGCTAAAGAAACACGTAGAATGGCTGAGAAAATGATAACTTTAGCAAAAAGAGGAGATCTTCATGCTAGACGTCAAGTAGCAGCTTACGTTTTAGATAAAACAGTAATCAAAAGTTTATTTGATGAAATAGCTCCTAAGTATCAAGAAAGAAATGGTGGATATACTAGAATAATTAAACTTGGTGTTAGAAAAGGTGACGGAGCTGAAATGGCGATAATAGAATTAGTATAAGTAGAGATGGAATTAGGCTAATAGCTTAATTCCTATTTTTTGTATAAAAATTTTTTTGCTTTAAAAAAACTCTCTATTTTTATATAATATAATTTAGATTGTAGTTCATTAAAGAGAGGTTTAAAATATGGATAATATAGTAAAAATTGACAACGTTTCTTTTGAGTATATACAAGATGGATTGGAATCGAAAGCTTTAGATAATATAAGTTTAAATATTAAAAGAGGAGAATTTGTAGTAATTATAGGACATAATGGTTCAGGGAAATCTACATTATCTAAAAATTTAAATGCAATATTTAAACCTACAAAAGGAAATATATATATAAAGGGAATTAATACTAAAGACGATTCGAAGGTTTGGGATATAAGACAAAGCGCAGGGATGGTTTTTCAAAATCCAGATAATCAAATTGTTGCAACAGTTGTAGAAGAAGATGTTGCTTTTGGACCAGAAAATTTAGGACTTGATCCTGGTGAAATAAAAAAGAGAGTAGAAGAGTCTTTAAAATTTGTAGGCATGTATGAATTAAAAAATAAACCTCCTCATTTGTTATCAGGTGGACAAAAACAACGAGTTGCAATAGCGGGTATTATAGCAATGAAACCTGATGTTTTAATATTAGATGAACCAACTGCTATGCTTGATCCTTCTGGAAGAAAAGAAGTGATAAATACTATAAAAAAATTGAATAAAGAAGATAATATTACTATAATTCATATAACTCATTTTATGGAAGAAGCAGTAGATGCTGATAGAGTGATAGTAATGGAAAAGGGAAAGATTGTGATGCAAGGACCACCAAGAGAAATATTTACTCAAGTAGAAAAATTAAAGGAGTTAGGATTAGATGTTCCATTTATGACAGAGCTCGCTTATGAATTAAAAAAAGAGGGATTAGATATAGATTCAGACATATTAACAGTAGATGAGATGGTGATAAATTTATGTCAATAATAATTAAAGATTTAGTATATATATATAATCCTAGTTCTCCTTTTGAAAGTGTAGCTTTAGATGGAGTGAGTTTTGAAATAAAAAGTGGGGAATTTGTTGGAATTATTGGTCATACAGGTTCTGGGAAATCTACTCTTATACAACATTTAAATGGGCTTTTGAGACCGAATTCAGGAAAAATAATAGTAAATGGAGTAGATATAACGGATCCTAACATTAGTTTGACAGATATAAGAAAAAAAGTAGGAGTTGTTTTTCAGTATCCTGAATATCAACTATTTGAAGAAACAGTATATAAAGATATAGCATTTGGACCAAGTAATTTAGGGCTTAGTGAATATGAAATAGAAAATAGAGTAAAAGAATCAATGTATATTGTGGGTCTTGATTATGAAAAATTTAAAGATAGATCTCCTTTTGAATTGTCTGGTGGTCAAAAAAGGAGAGTTGCAATAGCAGGTATTATAGCAATGAAACCTGATGTTTTGATATTAGATGAACCAACAGCAGGACTTGATCCGAGAGGAAGAGATGAGATATTATCTCAGATAAAATATTTACATGAGAAATATAAAATGACTATTATAATATCTTCTCATAGCATGGAAGATATGGCAAAATTAGTAGAAAAGATAATTGTGATGCATAAAGGAAAAGTAGAATTGATAGGAAGTCCAAGGGAAGTTTTTAAAAATGGAAAAAGGTTAAAAGAAATAGGACTTGATATTCCTCAGGTTTTAGAATTAGTAAATAAACTTAGAGAAAAAGGGTTTAATATAAAAGAAGATATAATAACTATACAAGAAGCTAAAGAAGAAATATTAAACTATATAAGGGGTAAAAAGTAATGATAAAAGATATAACTATAGGACAATATTATCCTACAAATTCAATAATACATAAATTAGATCCAAGAGTTAAATTGATAGGTACATTTGTGTTTATGGCTTCTTTGTTTATAATAAATGATTTTTATCCGTATAGTGTAGTTTTCTTTTTTTTAAGTGTTTTATTAAAATTATCGAAAATTCCTTTTAAATATATTTTTAAAGGGTTAAAACCTATTGTGTTTATACTTATGTTTACTTTTTTGATAAATATATTTATGATACCTGGAAATGTATTGTATCATATAGGACCTTTAAAAATATACGATGAAGGTTTAAAGCAAGGTTCGTTTATGGTTTTAAGATTAATATTTTTGGTAGTAGGTACATCTCTGCTTACATTAGCTACATCTCCTATAGAGCTTACAGATGGAATAGAAAAATTATTAAATCCTTTTAAAAAGATAGGAGTTCCAGCACATGAACTTGCTATGATGATGACTATAGCTTTGAGATTTATACCAACATTGCTCGATGAAACAGATAAAATAATGAAAGCGCAAATGGGGAGAGGAGCTGATTTTGAAAGTAAAAATATAATAAGTAGGGCAAAAAATTTAGTTCCTTTATTAGTTCCTCTTTTTATAAGTGCATTTAGACGAGCTGATGAACTTGCTATGGCGATGGAAGCAAGGTGTTATAGAGGTGGAGAAAATAGAACCAGAATGAAACAAATAAAAATGGACAAAAGAGATTATATTGCTTACACCATAGTATTTTTATATTTTTTTATAATAATAATGACTAGATTTATATAGGTGATGATATGCGAAATATAATGATTACAATAGAATATGATGGAACTAATTATGGTGGATGGCAAAAACAAAATAATACATTGTCTATACAACAGGTAATAGAAGAAGCTATTTATAAAATAACAAAAGAAAGAGTAAATCTCATTTCTTCTGGAAGAACAGATGCAGGAGTACATGCAATAGGCCAAGTTGCGAATTTTATGACAAATAGTAAAATACTTGTAGAAAAAATACCTAATGCTATAAATTCTAAACTTCCCAATGATATTAGTGTAGTAGATGCTAAAGAAGTATCATTTAATTTTCATGCAAGATATTCTGCTAAAAAGAAAAGATATAAATACGTAATACTCAATAGTAAATATAAAAGACCTATATATAGAAATTATTCATATTATGTAAAATATGATTTGGATATTGATAAAATGAAAGAAGAAATTAAATTTCTTATAGGAGAACATGATTTTAAATCTTTTATGAGTAGTGGTTCTTCGGTTAAAACTACAGTTAGAACTATATATGATGTAAATATAAATAAACAAGATGATTTGATAATTTTAGAATTTGAAGGAAATGGTTTTTTATACAATATGGTGAGAATAATTGTTGGAACATTAGTTGATATAGGAAGAGGTAAAATAGATATTAGTTTGAAAAATATCATAGATTGTAAGGATAGAAATAAGGCAGGACATACTGCTCCTGCATGTGGATTATTTTTGAAAAAAGTATATTATTAGCTTGACACACCTGGGTCAATGTATTAAAATGTATTAGAGTGTGTTTATGAGTCCACTAGCCCCGGACTTTATATAAACGGTTAATTGTGTATATAAAAGGAGAGTAAGGAGGGAAAGCAATGAAATCATATGTTGGTAAGCCAAGTGAAGTTCAAAGAAAATGGTATTTAGTAGATGCTGAAGGCAAAACTTTAGGTCGTTTAGCTAGTGAAATTGCAAAAATATTAAGAGGAAAGCATAAACCTACATTTACTCCTCACGTAGATGGTGGAGATTTTGTTGTTGTTGTTAATGCTGAGAAAATTAAGTTAACAGGAAAGAAATTAGATCAAAAAATGTATAGATATCATACTGGTTATATAGGGGGATTAGTAGAAATTCCTTATAGAAGACTTTTAGCTGAAAAACCAGAAGAAGTTATAAGACATGCTGTAAAAGGTATGCTTCCAAAAAATAAATTAAGAAGTAGAATGATGAAAAGATTAAGAGTATTTGCTGGTCCTGAGCATATTCATTCAGCTCAAAATCCAGAAAGTTTAGACATATAGTTATTTTTTGTTGAAAGGAGGAGTTAGCTATGGCAAATGTTCAATATTATGGAACTGGTAGAAGAAAGCATTCAGTAGCAAGAGTTAGATTAGTTGCTGGAGAAGGAAATATAACAATAAATGGAAGAAGTTTAGATGAGTATTTTGATTATGAAACATTAAAAAGAGATGTTAAGCAACCTTTAGTTCTTACTGAAACTGAAGGAAAATACGATGTTATAGTAAAAGTTGAAGGTGGCGGATTTACGGGTCAAGCAGGAGCTATAAGACATGGTATATCAAGAGCTTTAATTAAAGCTGATGAAGAATTAAGACCTGTTTTAAAGAAAGCTGGATTTTTAACTAGAGACCCAAGAATGAAAGAAAGAAAGAAATATGGATTAAAAGCTGCAAGAAGAGCTCCACAATTCTCAAAAAGATAGTTGTCAAAAGACTTTGGAATATTCCAAAGTCTTTTTTCATATATATTTACAGGGTGATGATAGGTGATTATTTTTTTAAAAAAAAAGTATTTATACGTGTTTGTTTTTTTAATGGTTTTATTAGGAATAATAGCTTTGATTAATCATAATACATCTAAAACTACTATAAATATGCCTGTTACTAATAAAGTTATAATAATTGATGCTGGCCATGGCGGTATAGATCCTGGAGCTTTAGGCAAAACATCTTTAGAAAAAAATATAAATTTAAAGATAACTTTGAAAGTTAGGGAGTTGCTAGAAGAAAGTGGAGCATTAGTTCTTTTAACTAGAGAAAAAGATGAAAGTTTGTATATAGAAGATAATAATAAAACTATTAGACAGAAATATAATGAAAATTTAAGAAATAGAAAAAGACTCATAAAAGAATCTAAAGCAGATGTATTTATATCAATACATTTAAATAGTTTTATTAATAATAAGTATTATGGAGCACAAACATTATATCCTAAAAATGATGAGGAAAGTAAAAAATTAGCTTTGTTAATTCAAGAAGAATTAAAAAGAGTTTTAGATAAGAGTAATAATAGACAGCCTAAAGGTAGAGATGATTTGTATTTATTAAAAGGGAATAGCATACCATCTGTATTAATAGAATGTGGATTTTTATCAAATTCAAAAGAAGAGGAGCTTTTAAAAAGGGATGATTATCAAAATAAAATAGCGTGGGCAATTTATATAGGAATACAAAAATATTTTAATGCTATTAATTAATATAGAAAAAATATGCTGAAAAAGAGCATATTTTTTTTTGTAAATTAGAAACTCGTTTGTTTATTTTTTAGGTTTATACATTGTTTATATATAATGCGAACATTGAAAAAAATAAATCGTAAATTATTCAATAAATTATAAAATTACATTAAATTCTAAATAATAATTAAATATTTTTTATAATTTGAATTGCATATTGTGACAAAATATGATAACATATTTTTTGTCGGTGTAAAAAAGGACATAAAGGATGCATGAGGGAGGAAAACGTATGGAAAGGTTTATAAGTTTAATAGGAATATTTGTTCTTTTAGGTATTTGTTTTCTAATATCTGAAAATAAGAAAAAGATAGATATTAGATTAGTATCTATAGGTATTTTTATTCAAGTTGTATTTGCATTTATAATATTAAAAACTAGTATAGGAAGAATGGTATTTGAAAAGTTATCGGATTTTGTAACTAAGATTTTAGATTTTACTAAAGAAGGTTCTGGATTTTTATTTGGTGGATTAGTTAATGATGTGAATAGTTTTGGATTCATATTTGCTTTTCAAGTATTACCTACTATAATATTTTTTTCATCGCTTATGTCAGTATTGTATCATTTAGGAGTTATGCAGTTTATAATTAGATACATTGCAAGTTTTATGGCTAAATTCATGGGAACATCAGGAGCAGAATCTTTATCAGCAGCAGCAAACATATTTGTAGGACAAACAGAAGCACCTTTAGTTATAAAGCCATATATTGAAAAAATGACAAGATCAGAGTTAAATGCAGTAATGATAGGTGGAATGGCTACTGTTGCCGGTGGAGTTATGGCTGGTTATGTAGGAATGGGAGTAGATGCAGGACACTTAATAGCAGCGTCTGTAATGTCAGCACCTGCGGCGTTAGTAGCAGCTAAAATTATAGTTCCGGAAACTGAGGAATCGGTTACAAAGGGAAATGTTGAATTTGAAGTAGAAAAAATAGATGCTAATATAATAGATGCAGCAGCTAGAGGAGCTTCAGAAGGATTACAACTTGCTCTTAATGTTGCAGGGATGCTTTTAGCTTTTGTTGCTCTTATAGCCATGGTTAATGCGGGTATTGAAGGAATAGGAAATTTCGTAGGAGTAAGTGGATTGAATTTAGAAACAATATTAGGTTATATATGTGCTCCGCTTGCATATATAATGGGTATTCCAGCACAAGATATGGTAGCTGCAGGTTCTTTATTAGGAACAAAGACTGTTGTAAATGAGTTTGTTGCTTATGCTCAATTAGCTGAACATATCAAAAATGGAACACTTCAACCTAGAACAATAACAATATTAACTTATGCATTATGTGGATTTGCTAATTTCTCTTCTATAGCAATACAATTAGGAGGTATAGGAGGTTTAGCTCCAAATAGAAGAAGTGAGCTTGCTCAATTAGGTATAAAGGCTTTAATAGGTGGAACAGTTGCAGCTTTCTTAACTGCTTCTATAGCGGGGATGTTAATTTAATGATAATTTAAAAAAGTCGGTTTTAACCGGCTTTTTTAGTTTTTTGATAAAAAATTAAAAAAAGTGTTGACAATGAAAAACAAAGGTGATATATTATTACTTGTCCTCGATGAGAGGGCAAGAAAATTGAACTTTGAAAACTAAACAGTAGGTAAAGCCAGTAACGAAATTTTGTTTTGAGAGTTTGATCCTGGCTCAGGATGAACGCTGGCGGCGTGCCTAACACATGCAAGTCGAGCGAGGAGAAAAGAGCTTGCTCTTGGATCCTAGCGGCGGACGGGTGAGTAACGCGTGGGTAACCTGCCCTATACACACGGATAACATACCGAAAGGTATGCTAATACGGGATAAAGCTAAGATAAGGCATCTTATCATAGTCAAAGCGAAAGCGGTATAGGATGGGCCCGCGTCCCATTAGCTAGTTGGTGAGGTAAAAGCTCACCAAGGCGACGATGGGTAGCCGACCTGAGAGGGTGATCGGCCACA
>NZ_FQXH01000040.1 GCF_900129915.1 Tepidibacter thalassicus DSM 15285 | reverse complement strand
TCACCAACTAGCTAATGGGACGCGGGCCCATCCTATATCGCTTTCGCTTTGACTATGATAAGATGCCTTATCTTAGCTTTATCCCGTATTAGCATACCTTTCGGTATGTTATCCGTGTGTATAGGGCAGGTTACCCACGCGTTACTCACCCGTCCGCCGCTAGGATCCAAGAGCAAGCTCTTTTCTCCTCGCTCGACTTGCATGTGTTAGGCACGCCGCCAGCGTTCATCCTGAGCCAGGATCAAACTCTCAAAATAAAATTTCGTTACTGGCTTTACCTACTGTTTAGTTTTCAAAGTTCAATTTTTTTCATGTCTTAACGACAAGTAATAATATATCACCTTTATTTTTCATTGTCAACACTTTTTTATAAAATTTTTTTATATTTAATTTAACATTTTAATTAAAATTAATTGAAAATTTAATTTTCACTACTAAACACTTAAGTAATATAAACTTTTTTTCGATATATATATATCAAAACAAACCTGTATACGTTTGTATCATACTAAACATTTTTGAAATAATATTAATTAATATTCCGTTTTGAACAAGTTAAAAATCTCATATTAAATTAAAGAAATGGAGGAATTTAAAATGATATTAAAATTTAGTGATTGGAAAATAAGAAAAAAATTAATTTCAACATTTTTAGTAATAATAATTCTTTTCTCTTTTATGTCTTTAATTTCATTTAATTTCATAAAAGACATTGGATACAATAAAATAAACTTAGTTTCTGATAGTGAAAAATTATATACTCTTGTATTAGAATTAAGAAGAAATGAAAAAGACTTTTTATTAAGAGATGTAACTAATCCAGAATTTTTCAAAACACAAAACAGTAAATATATAAATAATTTTAAATCAAATTATAATAAACTAAAAAATTTAATTAACTCTCTAAAAAAACATAAAAAAATATATTCAAATCCACAATACATAAACAAAATAAATAAAATGGAAAAATTGTCAAAAGAATATCATGATTTATTTCTACAAGTAGTCCAAAAAAAATATATACAGGGTTTTGAAGAATATGGTTTAATCGGCGAACTAAAAAATACACAAAGCCAAATAAACAATTTAACAGTAAATAGCGAAATACATACTTTATTATTAAAAGCTTCTATAATAGAACATAACTATTTTTCAACTCCCAAAACAGAATACTACAATGAAATAATATCAATATTTTCTAAAATAAAATCTTTATCAAACAATCCAAAATTAAAATTGCTTGTAAATAATTTTGAAGAATCTTTTTTTAAATTACATGAAATCAACAAAGAAATAGGTTTAACTGCTAAAGATGGACTAAAAAAACAGTATAGAAAAACTATTCATCAATTCGAACCTTTAGTAGAAGAAATACACAATGATATAATTAAATCAACTCAAAAAAATATAAAAAATATAACAACGATAATTTTTACAACTATCATTATTAGCATTTTAATATCATTACTTTTTGGAATATATATTTCATTTTTAATAACAAAACCAATAACTCAAACTACCAAAATGCTAAACGATATAGCTGAAGGTGAAGGAAATTTAACCCAAAGACTTGAAATTTTATCTAAAGATGAAATAGGAGAACTTGCAAAATGGTTTAATTTATTCATTACTAAAATACATAACTTAGTTAGCGAAACAAAAAATAGTAGCTACACATTAGCCGAATCATCTAACCAAATATCAGTAGCTATAGAACAAGCAAACAATGGTATAGAAAGTATTGCTTATGAAATAAATAATGTATCCAATAGCATTCAAAATAATGCTACTATTATGCAAGAAGCTACAGCAAACATTGAAGAAATGGCTGCTAATTCTCAAATTATCTACAATGAAATTGAAATTGCTTCTAAAAATACTGAAACAGTATTAAAGGCCGCTAATATAGGGGAAAATAATATACAAGAAATTGTTGAAAGTATAAATAAAGTGAAAAAGTCTACTGAAGATATATTTAAAATAATAGAAGATCTTAATAATTCCTCACAAGAAATAAATGAAATAATTTCTATAATTACTAAAATTTCTGATCAAACTAATCTCTTAGCTCTAAATGCTGCAATAGAAGCTGCACGAGCAGGAGAACACGGTAAAGGATTCGCCGTTGTCGCTGATGAAGTTAAAAATCTAGCTGAAGAAAGCAAAAAATCAGCAGAAAAAATAAGTTTACTTATACAAGAAATTCAAAGAAAAACAAGTATTGCAAATACATCTATCAAAAAAGGTCAAAAATATGTAATGTTAAGTGTTGAAAAATCCAACAATTCAAATAAACAATTTAAAAATATACTAAATTCTATCAAAGAAATAAATACTAAAATAAATATGATTTCCAATTTAACTAAACAACAATCTGAAATTTCTAATGATATAGCAAAAGCAATCGATGAGATATCTACTACATCGCAAAATAACGCTTCTGTTTCTGAACAAATTAATCAAGTTATACAAGATCAAGTTAGTACATTTGAAGAAATCGGCGCAAATATTGAAGAACTAAATTCAATGTCTAAAATATTAAAAGATCAAACAGATAAATTTATAATTTAAAAAGAAGAGGAAAGTTCCTCTTCTTTTATTCATTCATAAGCTTTTCAAGCTCATTTAATAGACTATCAAATTTTTGAAGTGCTTTCTCAATAGGCTCAGTTGTAGATAAATCAACACCTGCTTTTTTAAGCATTTCAACTGGATAATCATTTCCTCCAGCTGCTAAAAATTCTAGATATGCATCTCTTGCTCCTTTTTCATTATTTGACATTTTTTCTGATAAAATTATACCTGAAGAAAGTCCTGTTGCATATTTATATACATAAAAATTATAATAAAAATGAGGAATTCTAGACCACCATACTTTAGATAATTCATCAACTTCAAAATCATCTCCATAATATTTCTTCATCAAATTTCCCCAAGTTTCATTTAAAAACTTACTATTTAAAGCAACTCCCTTTTCTGCCGCTTCATGAATTGCTTTTTCAAATTCCGCATACATAATTTGAGTATATATTGATCCCCTTATTTTTTCTAAATATGAATTTATTAAATACATTTTTTCTTCTTTTGTTTTTGCATGTTTAATTAAATAATCAATCATTAACGCTTCATTAGTAGTAGATGCTACTTCTGCTGTAAATATAGGATATTGTGATTTTGAATAAGGTTGTGTTTTATTTGAATAATATGAATTCATAGCATGCCCAAGCTCATGAGCTAAAGTAGATACAGAATCAAGAGTTCCATTATAATTTAATAAAACATATGGATGTGTATCATAACTACCCCAAGCATACGCTCCTGATCTTTTATTATCATTTTCATATACATCTACCCATCTTTCCTTAAAAGCTTTATCGAGATCTTTTATATAATTTTCTCCCAATGCTCCTAATGCCTCTTTTACCATTTCCTTAGCTTTTTCATAACTTATATATTCATTTTGCGCTTGTTTAACTATAGGAACATACATATCATAATATCTAACCTTATCATTTATTCCTAAAACCTTTTTTCTAAGTGATACATATTTATGCAATGGCTCTAAATTATCATTAACTGCTTTGATTATATTATCATAAACTTCAGGCTTTATATTATCAGCATCTAAAGATGCTTCAAGTGCAGAATTATAATTTCTAGCTTTGGCAAAGAAAATATTAGTTTTAACTTCTCCCGCCAAAGTAGCAGCTAAAGTATGTATATTTTTTTCAAAACTTCTAAACTCAGACTCAAACGCTTTTCTTCTTATCTCTCTATTTGGATTATTTAATAATTTTGAATACATCGCAGGAGTTACTTTTACTTTTTCTCCATTATCTAAAGTAATATCCTCTGTTTTTCTATCTACATTTCTATATATTGAAGCTATATTTTCTGGAACTGATGCTATATCTGAAGCCAATGCTAATACTCTTTCTCCTTCTGAAGATAAAGAATGTTGCTTAGTTCTTAAAAGATTTTCAAAATACAAATTATAATCTTTAAATTCTGGTTTGTTAATATAACTTTTTAATGTTTCTTCTGGTAAAGACAATAATTCTGGCTCTACAAATGAAAAAGCAGCTGCAGCTTTAGTACTAATTCCTTCAGCTCTATCCGCCATGGCTAAATACTTTGAATTAGAACTGTCTTCATCTCTTTTAAGATTTGCATAAACATATATCTTATCTTTAAGTCTAAAAAGTTCATCTTTTAACTTCAGTATTTCTAGTATATTTTTTTCATCTTTTAACTTTCCTTTATAACCATCTACCTTTGCTAAACTATTTTCTAGCTTTTTAAAATCTTCTTCCCAAGCACTATCTGATTTATAAATATCTTCTATAGACCAAGTATACTGCTTCGGAATATCACTTCTATTAGTATAATGAACTTCCTGTGCACAAGACAAAAGTGGAAAAGTTGCAATCGAAGTTGCCAAAAGAATTGAAATAATTTGTTTCTTTAATTTCAAAAAAATTCCCCCTTTTAAAACTACCCTTAATTTTCTATTTTAGAAAATTCTACCACGTATTTCACAAAAATTCAATAATATTTTTTAAATTTTTTACAAATTGTATATATTACAATTTTTCTGTATTTTCAAAAAAGAAGAACACAAAAGCGTTCTTCTTTAATACTGCTTATCAAAAGCAACTTCTTCTATACCGTTCTATTAGCATAATTTAATTTTTCTTTAAAAGCAAAATCAAATCCTTTCGTCACTCTTATTGCCTTTTTAGGACAAACATTTATGCATGTCTTACATAATATACACTCAGTTGATAAAATCCTCTTATTCTCATTCTTGTAATCAATAAGTTTAATATCCATCGGACAATTTTTTTCACATAATTTACAGTCAATACATTTATCTTTTTCAATCTCTACTTTTAATAATGAAACAATTGCTGGTATTTTCTGCATAACAGGAATAGGACATACATATTTACAAAACGCTCTATTATCTTTTAAAATCAAACTTAATATAATTCCTATTAAATAATAGATTATATTTCCTACAACAAGCCAATATATTTGTGTACTAATAACATCCTGCATATTTTTATTTTTAACTAAAATGTACATCACTAAGAATAATGAAAATATAAAAATAAAATATCTAACTATTCCTAAATATTTTATCCTTCCATTTTGAGGTTTTTTCCAAGGCAAAAGATCTAGAACCATAGCTGTCCAACAAGCCCATCCACACCATCCTCTTCCAAAAACAATAGGTCCAAATATTTTTGCAATTGCATAATGCAAACTAGCCCCAGCAAACACTCCCATTAATAAATAAAAAAAGAATCCTTCTATTTGCATATTTTCTTTGCCTATTAAGCCAAGAAAAACCAACATATATAAACCTACTAAAAGTTGAGTTATTCTTCTTCCCCATTGAGAATACTCTTTTTTTAATGAATCTCCTAGAAATGTTCCTAATGATAATGAAATTCCTATATAACCAAAATTAATAACATAAAAGAAATTTTTAGTATCAAAATATCTCCATAAACCTATACTTAAAAATATTATTATTAATATACTAGGCCACTTAAAATTTTCTTTAGTAATATTGAAATATTTATTTTTCATGTTATCCCGCCGTTTCTTTTTTAAGTATTAATCCAGTGAATACAATGCCATATTTTGTAATTAAATTGACTGAACTTTATTACAAAAAAATACATTTATATCTAAGATATAAACGTATTTTTTAATTAAATATTACTTGTCAAAAGCAATTTCCATGGCTTCATAGCTTGCTTTTATAGTATATTCTATATCTTCATCTGTATGAGCATTAGATAAAAACATCGCCTCAAATTGAGTCGGAGCAAGAAGTATTCCTCTTTTTAAAAGTTCTTTAAAGTATATATTAAACTTTTCCACATCACATTTCATAACATCTTCATAATTTTCTATAGGGCCTTCTGCAAAGAAAAGACAAACAAGTGATCCTGCTCTATTTACAGTTCCTTTTACATTTAATTTTTCTAAATTCTCTTTAAATCCATTTTCTAATTTTATGGCTTTTTGTTCTAATTCTTTATATATATTTTTATTTTCCTTCAATATACTTATATTTTTATACCCCATATACATAGCAAGTGGATTTCCTGATAAAGTTCCTGCTTGATACACAGGTCCTACAGGAGATACCATTTCCATTATTTCTCTCTTTCCTCCATAAGCTCCAACTGGAAGTCCTGCTCCTATTATTTTTCCAAAACAAGTCATATCAGGTTCTATACCGTATACTTCCTGCGCTCCACCAAACGCCAATCTAAATCCTGTTATTACTTCATCAAATATAAGTACTGATCCATATTCTTTAGTTATTGTTCTAAGCCCTTCTAAAAATTCTTTTTTACCTGCAACTACCCCCATATTTCCAGCTACAGGTTCAACTATAACCGCTGCTATATCATTTCCATGTTCTTTAAATATTTTTTGAACTGATTCTAAGTCATTATATCTGCATACCAATGTATCTTTCACTACATCTTTTGGAACCCCTGGACTTGTAGGTACTCCATAAGTTATAGTTCCTGATCCTGATTTAACAAGTAGTGAATCTGAGTGGCCATGGTAACATCCTTCAAATTTTAGTATTTTATTTCTCTTAGTATATGCTCTTGCAACTCTCAATGCACTCATTGTAGCTTCCGTTCCTGAATTTACCATTCTAACCATTTCAACTGCTGGATAAGCATCTACTATTAATTTTGCCATTTTAACTTCTATTTCAGTTGGCACTCCATAGCTTGTCCCTTTTCTTATTATTTCTTCTACACCACTTAAAACATCTTCATTACTATGCCCTAACATTAAAGGCCCCCAAGAACATATATAATCTATGTACTCATTTCCATCGACATCATAAATTTTAGAACCTTTAGCTTTATCTACAAATATAGGATTAAGTCCTACTGATTTAAAAGCTCTAACAGGACTATTAACCCCACCAGGTATATACTTTACAGCTTCTTGATATATATTTTCGGATTTTCTAGTATTCATATTTTCATCCCTCCACAATTATTTCTTAAACATTCTTGCTACATCTTTTGCAAAATAAGTTATTATTATATCTGCTCCTGCTCTTTTTATAGAAATAAGACTTTCCATTATTGCTTTTTCATCTAAAAGTCCATTTTTTACAGCAAGTTTTAACATTGAATATTCTCCACTTACATTATATGCTGCTACTGGTACATTAAAACTATCTTTAACCTTTCTTATAACATCTAAATACGAAAGAGCTGGCTTTACCATTACTATGTCTGCTCCTTCTTCTATATCAAGTTCCACTTCTCTTATTGCCTCATTTATATTAGCTGGATCCATTTGATATGATCTTCTATCCCCAAATGATGGAGCTGAATGTGCTGCATCTCTAAATGGTCCATAAAAACTCGAAGCGTATTTTGCACTATATGACATTATAGGTATATTAACATACCCTTCTTTATCAAGTGTATTTCTCATATGTCCTATTCTTCCATCCATCATATCAGATGGTGCTACCATATCTGCCCCTGCTTTTACATGACTTATTGCTATTTTTGATAAATATTCAAGTGTTTTATCATTATCTACATAACCATTAGGACATAGTATTCCACAGTGGCCATGGCTTGTATACTGACACATACAAATATCTGTAATTACATATATATCATTACTTATATTTTTTATTTCTCTTATAGCCTTTTGAACTATTCCTTCATCAGAGTAAGCCTGCTTTCCATATTCATCTTTTTCATTTGGAACTCCGAATAAAATTACATATTTTATACCAAGGTCTAGTAATTCATTCACTTCATCCTTTAATTTATCCACAGATAAATGATAAACATCTGGAAGAGAAGGAATTTCCTTTTTTATATTTTCTCCTTCTACAATAAATAAAGGATAAACTAAATTCTCCACTTCAAGCTTTGTTTCTCTAACAAGCCCTCTTATAAGCTCATTCCCCCTAAGTCTTCTTGGTCTTTTTATCAAACTACTCACCCCTTATATCTTTACTTATTATATCTAAAATACCATTTATGGTATATTCCTTAGCTTCTTTATAAACATCTAAATCAAATGATTTTATAGTATTAGATGTTATAGGTCCTATTGAAATTAACTTCGCATTTTTAAGCTTTTCTAAATTTTTTTCTCCAATTATTTTAACTAAATTTTTAACAGTAGATGAACTTGTAAATGTAATATAATCTATTTTATTAGATTCTAATAAATCAAGTATTTCTTCCTTATTTACATCACCTAAAACTGTATCATAAATTTTAATTTCCTTTACATAACATATTTCACTTAATTTTTCTATTAAATAATCTCTCGCTTTACTTGCTCTAGGTATTAAAATATTATCTTTACTAATTAATTTATCTTTTAACTCATCAAATATAGATTCTGCTATATATTCCTTAGGAACTATATCCGCTATTATTCCTCTATCTTTAAGAGCGTTTGCTGTCGCTGGCCCTATAGCCACTATTTTTATATTATTTAATTTTCTAAAATCCAAACTTAAATCTACTAATTTATTAAAAAATATTTTGACTCCATTTTGACTTGTAAATACTATATAACTGTATTTTTCTATGTTTTTAATTGCTTCTTCCAATTCTTTATTAGGAGATATCTCTTCTATTTTTATTGTAGGAAACTCTATTGGATTTCCACCTAAATCCATTATTTTTTCAACTAACTTACTATTTTGAGATCTAGCTCTTGTAACCATTATACTCTTCCCAAATAAAGGTTTATTCTCAAAGAAGTTCAATTTATCTCTAAGATTTACAACATCTCCAACTACTATTAAACTAGGTGGCTTTATATTTTCTTTTAAAGCTATTTCATATATATTTTCAAGATTTCCCGTTACAACTCTTTGATTATATCTTGTAGCCCAGTTTATTATTGCTACTGGAGTTTTCTTATCTTTTCCCTCTTTTATTAAATTAGTACATATATTTTCTAAGTTTTTAACTCCCATTAGGAAAACTAAAGTTCCATCAAATTGCGCCAAAACTTTCCAGTTAAGTTCTTTTTCTTCATCCTTTAAATGTCCTGTTATAACATGAAATGAAGAAGCATAATTTCTATGAGTTATAGGTATTCCAGCGTAACAAAGTCCACCTATTGCTGAAGTAATACCAGGAACTACTTCAAATTCTATATTTCTCTCTAAAAGATACTCTCCTTCTTCTCCTCCACGTCCAAATACATAAGGGTCTCCACCTTTAAGACGTGTTACAACTTTTCCTTCTTTAGCTTTATTTGCAATAACCTCATTTATCTCATCTTGAGTTAATGTATGATTGCTAGATGATTTTCCAACATATATAAACTCACAGCTTTCTTTTGCTTCATTTAACAATTTCTCATTTACAAGTCTATCATAAACTATTACATTTGCTTCTTTTATACATTCAAGTGCCTTCAATGTTATAAGCTTATAATCTCCAGGCCCGGCTCCTACTAAATAAACTTTACCCTTCATCTCTTTCCATCTCCTCAAGTATCATGTGTGCAAGTCTAAACCCTAAATCTTTTGCATCTTTTAATTTTCCAGTAATAGATTTTTTAATAATTTTACTTCCATTTTCAGTTCCAAGTAACCCTTCTATCTTTAGTTCATTTCCACTAATACTGCAAAGAGCTCCTATTGGAATATGACAACTTCCATTTACACCTTCTAAAAATGCTCTTTCAGCTTTAACCTGTATTTCAGTTTCCTTATCTTGTAAAGAATTTACTATGCCTTCTATTATCTCATCATTTTCTCGTATTTCTATTGCTAAAGCTCCTTGCGCTGGTGCCGGAAGAATTATATCAGTTGGTATATAATAGCTTATTTTATCTTCAATATTAAGTCTATGAAGTCCTGCAGCTGCCAAAATTACTCCATCTAAATTTTCTTCTTTTATTTTTCTTATTCTAGTATCAACATTGCCTCTTATAGGTAAAATATTAAAATCTGATCTATATTTTAATAATTGATATTTTCTTCTTTTACTTCCAGTCCCAATTTTAGCTCCAATTGGTAAATCATCTATAGATTTATATCCTTCTTTTAAAACTAATATATCTCTGTAATCTTCTCTTTTAGGAACTGCTGCAAATTTAAGTCCTTCCGGAAGATTTGAAGGCATATCCTTCATGCTATGAACTGCCATATCTATTTCCTTATTCAAAAGTTTTTCTTCTATTTCTTTTACAAACAATCCTTTGTCCCCTATTTTATCAAGAGATATATTTTGAATAATATCTCCTTTAGTTTTAATTACTTTTATCTCAAACTCTATATGAGGATTATTTCTCTTAAGAACATCTACAACCCAGTTAGTTTGACTTAAAGCAAGTTTACTGCCCCTAGTTCCAACTACTATTTTCATACTCATATCTCCTCTTTTTCAATTCTTCTATATTCAAATTTACTATTTCATTTAGTATTTTTTTCTTTTCACTTTCATCATTACATTTTTTCAACACTAAAGCTCTCATTTCTCCTAATATATTCACATATTCTTCATATTCTTCATCGTACTTTTCTTCAAGCTCTTTTCTTATTTTAGAAGAAAGCGATGGACTTTTTCCCATAGTAGATACACTTATTACTAAATCTCCTCTTTTAATACTTGAAGGAACTATAAAATCGGATAAATTAATATCATCTACCACATTACATAGTATGTTATTTTCTCTACAGTAAATAGCTATATCTTCATTTAATTCTTTATTCGATGTTGAAGCTACAACTAAAAATGAATCTTTTATATATTCTTTTTTATACTCATCTTCTATAATTGTTATTTTATCCTTTAAGCTTTCAAATTTATCTATATACAAAGGACTTACGACTTTTATATCACAATCAAACTCTAAAAACTTTTTAACTTTTCTAAAAGCTACCTTTCCACCACCAATTACAGTAACTTTCTTATTTTTTAAATTAATCATCATAGGATAAAACATAATATCAGCTTTATAAAATCTATAAAAATCTAAATAAATATATAAAAATTATAGATTTTATTCATACACTCAATATTTTTACAAATATTAGTGTACATAATAGCATATCTCTACAATGCTATACCGCAAGCCAACGGTACTTTTGTTCACTTCTCTTTTTTTAATCAAGCAACTAATTTTCCATAATGAAAATGTAGAGTAGTTACTTGATTTATATTTTTATAATTCAATGTTTTATTTTTATTGTGTTTATTAAAAATATTAATAC
The DNA here is from genome assembly GCF_900129915.1 of Tepidibacter thalassicus DSM 15285. Taxonomy (GTDB): domain Bacteria; phylum Bacillota; class Clostridia; order Peptostreptococcales; family Peptostreptococcaceae; genus Tepidibacter; species Tepidibacter thalassicus. The sequence goes on along the minus strand of NZ_FQXH01000040.1, from coordinate 58 downwards.
TTGAATTAATATCCCTATCTAGTGTCATACCACACGTACACTTATAAACTCTTTTTGA
>NZ_FQXH01000026.1 GCF_900129915.1 Tepidibacter thalassicus DSM 15285 | reverse complement strand
TCTAAGCGCGAAGCCACCCTCAAGATAAGATTTCCCACCGCAAGGGTAAGACCCCAGGAAGACTACCTGGTAGATAGGTCCAAGGTGTAAGCTCAGTAATGAGTTCAGCTGATGGATACTAATAGGTCGAGGACTTGACCAATAAATCTGTGCAGTTTTGAAAGTATGAAAAAAATGAAGATTATGTGGTTACAATAGCGAGGAGGATACACCTGTTCCCATTCCGAACACAGAAGTTAAGCTCCTCAGCGCCGATGGTACTTGGAGGGAGACCTCCTGGGAGAGTAGGACGTAGCCACGTAATCTTTTTTTATTATAATTTTTATGATATAATAGTCTTTAAGTAGCATATCCATATGGGGGGTATAAATATATGCTTTTAAAAGATTTGTTTTTTAAAGGATTGAGTTTTGATAAATTTTTAGAATCTGCTGAAGAAGTATATAGATCTAAAATGGAGAAAATAAAAAATAGCATAAATATGGAGAAAGATTTAGTAAATAAAATTAAAAAAATAAGTAAGAAGATATATATACTAGTATTTGCTGAAGCATGGTGTCCAGATTGTCAAATAAATTTACCTGGAGTTAGTTTTATATCTGATTTAAATGAAAACATTGATTTGAGAATTGTTTCTAGAGAAGGAAATGATGAGGCTATAAAAAAATACAGGATAAATGGAAAACCTAGAATACCTATATTTGTGATAATGGATGAAAATTTTAATGAATTAGGAGTATTTATTGAATTACCAACTATTTTAAAGGAAATTATAGCTAGAGGGAATGAGACGGAAACATTGGTTTCTAAAAGGAAATATAAAAAAGGAGAATATGTTAAAGATACAATAAATGATGTGTTAAAGATAATAGGCCTATAAAGGGCCTATTTTTTATGTTTATAAAGGCTTATTTTATCATAATAAAAAGTTTATTACATAATATTTAATTAAAGAAGCGAGATATAAAAATAAAAAGAGGAACTATTAAAAAAATAAAGAATATTAATAAAAAGGAAAAAGGGGGATTTTTTTTTATGAAAGTTTATGAAAGCGATAAAATAAGAAATATTGTTATTTTAGGTCATTCTGGGTGCGGGAAAACAAATTTAACAGAAGCTATACTTTATACAAACAATTTAGTAAATAGAATAAGCAAGCCAACTGATCAAGTAAATATGACATCTACATTGAATTTGATACCTGTGGAATGGAATAATCATAAATATAATTTTTTAGATACTCCAGGATATTTTGATTTTTATGGAGATGTAGTTTCAGCTATGAGAGTAGCTGCTGGAGCGATAATAGTTGTAGATGGAACTTGTGATATTCAAGTTGGAACAGATAAGGCTTTAGAAATAACAGATGAAAATAATACCCCAAGGTTTATATTTGTAAATAAAATAGATAGTGAAAAAGCAAATTATAATAAAGTATTGGAACAGTTAAGAGAAAGATATGGTAAAAAAATAGCACCTTTTCATATACCAATGGGTAAAGATAAAGAATTTAAAGGATTTGTGAATGTAGTAGATATGTTTGCAAGAGAATATAAAAATAAAAATTGTGTAACAGTTCAAATACCAGAATACATGAAAGAATATATTAATCCTGTGAGAGAAATGTTACTTGAATCTGTTGCTGAAAGTGATGATGAATTGCTCGATAAATACTTTGCTGGAGAACCGTTTACTGTTGAAGAAATACATAAGGGATTAAGACAAGGTGTAATAAATGGGGAGATAATTCCTGTGTTGTGTGGGTCTACATCAAAAAATATAGGAATACATACTCTTTTAGATATGATTTGGGATTATATGCCATCTCCTGTTGATGTAGGATATAATAGTGAGAAAAGTGAGTTTTCTGGGATAGTTTTTAAAACATTGGTAGATCCATTTATAGGTAAAGTTTCTTGGTTGAAAGTTTGTGAAGGGGAGTTAACTTCTGATACTGAAGTATATAATGTAAATAAAAGTCAAAAAGAAAAAATTTATCATTTATATACATTGAAAAATAAAGAGCAAATAGAGATAAAAAAAGCTGTTGCAGGAGATATAGTTGTATTAACTAAGCTTTCTAATGTTCAAACAGGAGATACTCTTTCAACTAATTCAAATAGAGAACCTTTTGATAATATAGATTTTCCAAAACCTCAAATTTACTTTGCAATAGATTCTTTAAATAAAGGAGATGAAGAAAAGATAAGTGCAGGTCTTCATAGACTTGTGGAAGAAGATCCTTCTATTACATGGTTTAGGAATCATGAAACAAAACAAACATTAATAGGTGGTCAAGGAGAAATACATATCAATTCTATAAAAGATAAGTTAAAAGAAAAATTTGGAGTAGATGTAAAACTTTCTGATTTGAAAGTTGCATATAGAGAAACTATAAAAGGAAAAGCAGATGTTCAAGGTAAACATAAAAAACAAAGTGGAGGCCATGGCCAATATGGAGATGTGAAAATAATATTTGAACCGTCAAATGAAGAATTTGTATTTGAAGAAAAAATATTTGGGGGAGCAGTTCCTAAACAGTATATTCCAGCTGTAGAAAAAGGTTTAAAAGAATCGTTGAGATCAGGAGTATTAGCTGGTTTTCCAGTAATGAATATAAAAGCTACATTGTATGATGGTTCTTATCATGATGTAGATTCATCTGAGATGGCATTTAAAATAGCGGCATCAATTGCATTTAAAAAAGGAATGGAAAGTGCGAATCCGGTACTTCTTGAGCCTATAATGAATTTGAAAATAGTAGTACCAGAAGAATATATGGGAGATATAATGGGAGATATAAACAAGAGAAGAGGAAAAATACTTGGAATGGAACCAGCTTCTCGAGGAAAACAGATTATATACGCACAGGCTCCTCAAGCTGAAACTTTTAGATATGCAATAGATTTAAGATCAATGACTCAAGGTAGAGGATATTTTGAAATGGAATTTGAAAAATATGAAGAAGTTCCATCTCAAATAATGGATAAAATAATAGAAGAAGTAAAAAATAATAAATAGATATAAAAATGGTGACTAATTAGTCACCATTTTATTTAGAATAAAAAAGAGAAAAAATGAGAAATAATAAGATATATTTAGATAATTGCAGATATTGAAAAAAATTAAAAAAAAATAATAAAAAATTATATTTGAATAAAAAATAAATTTATTTATAATAAAATTAAAGTCAAAGAAAGTCAAAGTAAAATTCGAGGAGTGGTTCAATGCCATCTATATCAGACGTAATAGAAAAATTTATAAAAGAACTTTTAAAGGAAAATAAGAACATTGAGATAAGGAGAAATGAGCTTGCAAATTTCTTTAACTGTGCTCCTTCTCAAATAAATTATGTACTTACAACTAGATTTAATATAGATAATGGATATTATATAGAGAGCAAAAAAGGTGGAGGAGGATATATAAAAATAATAAAAATTGACTTAGATAAAAATCAGTATATAAAAGGAGTTATTTATGAAAAAATAAAAGACAATATAACGTATATTTCATCTAAAAAATTAATTTCAAATTTAAGGCAATTAGGGATAATAACTGCTAGAGAAGAAAAAATAATATTAGCTGCGATAGATGATAAATCTATAAATGCTCCTGTTAAAGATTTAAAAGATAAGATAAGAGCTAGTATTTTAAAAAATATATTGATGAGTATTTTGGGATACTTTTAGGAGGTGGGGATTTTAATATGATATGTGAAAAGTGTAATAAAAGAGAAGCAACTATTCATTTAACAGAGATAATAAACGGGAAAAAAAGGGAATTGCATTTATGTGAAGAATGTGCAAATAAAGAAAAAAGTATAAATTTTAACATGGATTTTGATATGCCTTTTTCTATGAAAGATATACTTTCGAGTATTATAGATATGGGAATAAGTAATGATTTTTATAAAGTAGAAGAGTTTGTTTGTAGTGAATGTAAGGAAAGTTATACGAGATTTAAAGAAATAGGAAGACTTGGATGTTATAAATGTTATGATGCATTTAAAGAACAATTAATTCCCGTTATAAAAAGAATACAAGGATCTACAGAGCATATAGGAAAAGTTCCTAAAAAGATAGGAGGGTCTTTGAGAATAAAGAATGAAATAAAAAGACTTAAAAATGAGCTTAATAAAGCTGTAGAAAGAGAAGAATTTGAAAAAGCAGCTCAAATTAGAGATAAAATAAGGGAATTAGAAAAGCAAATATAAGGGGGTGTAGGTGTGACTAATTGGATAAAAAATGAAGATAATAGTGAAAATGTAGTTATAAGTTCTAGAATTCGTCTTGCTAGAAATTTAATAGATTATCCTTTCCCGAACAAATTAAGAAAAGAAGAATCGGAAGAAATAATTAAAAAAGTAAAAGATACTATATTAAAAGGAAATACAGTTTTAAAAGATGAATTTGAATTTTACAAAATGAGCGAGCTTGATGAAATAGAAAGAAAAATTATGGTAGAAAATCATTTAATAAGCATTGACCTTGGGAAAAATGAAAATGCTGGGGTTTTGATTAAAAAAGATGAAACTGTAAGCATTATGATAAATGAAGAGGATCATTTGAGAATACAAACTCTTTTTAGTGGGTTTAAATTGAATGAAGCTTGGGATATTGCTGATAAGATAGATGATATATTAGAGGAAAATTTAAATTATGCATTTGATGAGAGATTGGGATATTTAACATCTTGTCCAACAAATGTTGGAACAGGACTTAGAGCATCTATTATGGTTCATCTTCCAGCGCTTGTTGAGCTTGGATATATAAATGGAGTTTTAAATGCAGCAAATAAAATAGGACTCGCTGTAAGGGGTATTTATGGTGAAGGATCGGGTTCTCTTGGAAATATATATCAAATATCTAATCAATTAACTCTTGGCAGAGATGAAAATGAGATAATAGGTAATATAATAGGAATATCAAAACAGATAATAGAAAAAGAATTATCTGCTAGAGAAATGCTTAAAAATAAATTGGGACCGAAACTTGAAGATAGATTTTTTAGATCTCTTGGTATATTGAAATATTCGAGATTAATAAGTTCAAAAGAAGCCATGAACCTTTTATCAAATGTAAAGCTTGGAATAGAAATGGGATATATAAACGAATTCACAACAAGAGATATAGATAAGCTTATGATAGAAATTCAGCCTGCATATCAATTGAGATTGTATAATTCAATGGATTCTATTGAAAGGGATATGAATAGAGCAAAATTTATAAGGGAAAAATTAAGTATTTAGGAGGTGTAGTTATGTTTGATAAATTTACAGAAAGAGCTAAAAGAACACTTGATTTAGCTGCCATAGAAGCTAGTAAAATGGGACATAATTTAGTTGGAAGTGAACATATACTGTTAGGTCTTTTAGGAGATGAAGATAGTATAGCTAGTAAAGTTTTAAATAAGTTAGGAGCTTCATCAAAAGCAATTAAAGATAAAATAATACAAATAGAGGGTAGTCAAACTCCAGGAGCACAAGTTTTAGGATTTAGTCCTAGAACAAAAAAAATATTTGAACTTGCTATAATTGAAGCTAAAAGATTAGGACATAATTACGTAGGTACAGAACATATATTGTTAGGTCTTATTAGAGAAGGAGAAGGAATAGGTGCTAGAATACTATTAGAGCTTGGAGTAGATTTTAATATGATAGTAAAGGAAGTTGTAAATTCACTTGAAGATGTAAATATATCTAAAAATGAAAATAAAAGCAATAGTCATAGAAAACAAAATACTCCAACATTGAATAAGTTTGGAACAGATTTAACATCTCAATTTGAAGAAGGAAAACTTGATCCTGTTATAGGAAGAGAAAAAGAAATACAAAGAATAATTCAAATTTTAAGTAGAAGAACAAAAAATAATCCGGTGTTAATAGGAGATCCTGGAGTAGGTAAAACAGCAATAGTTGAAGGGCTTGCAGGAAAAATAGTATCGGGAGATGTTCCAGAAATATTAAAAAATAAAAGAGTAGTAACATTGGATTTGGGCTCTATGCTTGCAGGTGCTAAATATAGAGGAGAATTTGAAGAAAGAATAAAAAAGGTAATGGAAGAATTGATAAAAGAAAAAGATGTGATATTATTTATAGATGAGCTTCATACAATAGTTGGAGCAGGGGGAGCTGAAGGGGCAATAGACGCTTCAAATATATTAAAACCTGCACTTGCTAGAGGTGAAATTCAGATAATAGGAGCAACTACCATAGATGAATATAGAAAATATATAGAGAAAGATTCTGCTCTTGAAAGAAGATTTCAGCCTGTTATGGTAGAAGAACCAAGTATTGAAGATACTATAAGAATTCTTGAAGGATTGAGAGATAAATACGAGGCACATCATAAAGTGAAAATATCAGATGATGCTATAAAAGCTGCTGTAAATCTTTCACATAGATATATAACAGATAGATTTTTACCTGACAAAGCAATAGATTTAATAGATGAAGCAGGTTCTAAAGTAAGACTTAAAAATTATACTCCTCCAAAAGATATAAAAGAGCTTGAATTAAAACTTGAGACTTTATCAAAAGAAAAAGAAGAAGCAATAAGAAATCAAGATTTTGAAAAAGCAGCTAAAATTAGAGATGAAGAAAAAGATATTAAAGAAAAATTAGAAAAAACAAAGGAAAGCTGGAAAAATGATGTTTCTAAAGAATCAAATATAGTAAGTGAAGAAGATATAGCAAATGTAGTATCTTCTTGGACTGGCATACCTGTAACTAAACTTGTTCAAGAAGAATCTGAAAAACTCTTAAATTTAGAAGAAATACTTCATAATAGAGTTATAGGTCAAGATGAAGCAGTTAAATCAATAGCAAAATCTATAAGAAGAGCGAGAGTTGGACTTAAAGATCCAAAAAAACCTATTGGATCATTTATATTCTTGGGCCCAACAGGAGTTGGAAAAACAGAGCTATCTAAAGCATTAGCTGATGTAATGTTTGGAGATGAAGATTCAATAATTAGAATTGATATGTCTGAATATATGGAAAAACATGCAGTATCTAGACTTATAGGATCTCCTCCTGGATATGTAGGACATGAAGAAGGAGGACAATTAACAGAGAAAGTTAGAAGAAAACCTTATTCAGTAATATTATTTGATGAGATAGAAAAAGCTCATCCTGAAGTATTTAATGTACTTCTTCAAATTTTAGATGATGGAAGATTAACTGATTCTAAAGGAAGAACTGTAGATTTTAAGAATACAGTCATAATAATGACATCTAATGTGGGAGCACATACTATATCTAAGCAAAAAACATTAGGTTTTAAAGCTACAGTTGATGAAAAAGAAATTCAAAAAGATGAATATGAAAAAATGAAAGAAAATGTAATGAAAGAACTTAGACAAAAATTTAGACCTGAATTTTTAAATAGAATAGATGATATAATAGTATTCCACTCATTAAATCAAGAACATATAGATCAAATAGTAAAACTCATGATTAAAGGACTTGAAGAAAGATTAAAAGAAATGAATATTGAAATGTCACTTACTGATGAAGCTAGTAAATTGATATCTAAAGAAGGATTTGATCCTGAATATGGAGCTAGACCTTTGAAAAGAGCTATACAAAGGTTGTTAGAAGATAGTATTTCAGAAGAAATATTAAAGGGCAATATAAAAGAAGGAGATAATATAATTGTTAAAGAAAAGGATGGAAAATTAGTATTTGAAAAAAGAGCTTAAATTTAAGCTCTTTTTTCTTTTCAATAATGTATTTTTTTTGGTATTCTATAATTAGTATGAAATTTAAATAAATAAAGGGGATTGTTTAATGGCAAAGATTAAAACTAGATATATATGTCAACAATGCGGATATGAAACTTTAAAATGGATGGGAAAATGTCCTGAATGTGATAGCTGGAATAGTTTTGTTGAAGAAATAGAAGATAAAAAAACAAAACATGATCTTTTTGTGATAGATAAAGAAGTTCAAAAACCAGTATCTATAAATTCTCTTGAAGTGAAAGAACAAGAAAGATTTTCGAGTTGTATAAAAGAACTTGATAGAGTTTTAGGTGGAGGAATAGTAAAAGGTTCTCTTGTATTAGTAGGAGGAGATCCAGGGATAGGTAAATCTACTCTTTTAATTCAAGTATCAAATAATGTAGCTAAAAGTGGAAAGAGAGTTTTATATATATCAGGAGAAGAATCTGTTTATCAAATAAAGATGAGAGCTAAAAGACTTTCAATAGAAAGTGAGAATTTGTATATTTTTGCGGAGAATAATTTGAATATAATAGAAAAATATATAGATGATATAAAGCCCGATATGATTGTGGTAGATTCTATACAAACTGTGTTTAGTCCTGAAATAACATCAACTCCTGGTAGTGTAAGTCAAATTAAAGAGGGAACATCTAGGTTTATGAAAATATCTAAAAAAGTAGGTATATCTACTTTTATAGTTGGACATGTAACAAAAGAGGGATCTCTTGCTGGACCAAAAATTTTGGAGCATATGGTTGATACTGTTCTTTACTTTGAAGGAGAAAGGTATAATACTTATAGAATGGTTAGAGCTGTGAAGAATAGATTTGGATCTACTAATGAACTTGGAGTATTTGAAATGAGAAATTTAGGACTTGTGGAAATAGAGAATCCTTCTAAAATTTTAATTTCGGAAAAACCAAAGGGGGTATCTGGTTCAGTAATTGTTGTAACTGTTGAAGGAACAAGACCTATGTTAGTTGAAATTCAGGCACTTGTTTCCCCTACCAATTTTGGTATACCTAAAAGAACTGCGACTGGTGTGGATTATAATAGAGTATCTCTTCTTATGGCAGTTCTTGAAAAGCGGGTAGGTATGCAAATACAAAATCAAGATATTTATATAAATGTTGTTGGTGGAATTAAATTAAATGAGCCAGCGATGGATTTGGGAATAATAACATCTATTGCTTCGAGTTTTAGAAATATAGAAGTTGATGAAAATACGGTCGTGATTGGAGAAGTAGGTCTTACAGGTGAAATAAGAGGGGTAAGTTTTATTGAAAAAAGGATATGGGAATGTAAAAAAATGGGATTTAATAAAATAGTGGTACCTAAAAATAATTTAAAAGGATTGGATGAGATTGAAAATATTAAGATTTATGGAGTAGAAAATATAAGAGATGCTTTAGATATAGTATTAGGAGGGTAATTTTACTATGAAAGATAGTTTTAAAAATGATGTCACTCAACTTAATTGTTTAAAAATGATTGCTCCTGGAACACCTTTAAGAGAAGGACTTGAAAACGTATTAAGGGCAAAAACCGGAGCTTTAATTGTTATAGGAGATAGTGAGGAAGTAATGAAAATTGTTGATGGGGGATTTAATATAAATGCTGATTTTTCCCCTGCGTATTTATATGAGCTTGCTAAGATGGATGGAGCTATAATTGTCAGTAGTGATGGAAAAAAAATACTTTATGCAAATACTCAATTAATACCTAATCCTTTAATACCCTCTTCAGAAACAGGAATCAGGCATAGAACAGCAGAAAGAGTTGCAAGACAAACAGGAGAGATGGTAATATCCATTTCTCAAAGAAGGAATATTATAACTTTATATAAAGGATATAGTAAGTATGTTATACAAGAAACATCTAAAATACTTACAAAAGCAAATCAAGCTATACAGACATTTGAAAAATATAAATCAGTATTAGATCAAGCTATGATTAATTTGAGTGCATTAGAATTTGAGGATTTAGTTACTCTCTATGATGTTGCAACAGTGCTTCAACGAACTGAAATGGTAATGAGAATAGTAGGGGAAATAGAACATTACATAATAGAGCTTGGAAATGAGGGGATACTTGTTAGTATGCAGCTTGAAGAGTTAATAGGTAATATAAAAGAAGATGGAGAGTTAGTATTTAAAGATTATAATATAATTAAAGATCGTGATTATTCAGATTTTAAAAAGTCAATTAGATCATTCTCATCTGAAGAATTGTTGGACTTAAATAATATAGTAAGGCTTTTAGGTTATTCAGGAAGTATTGATAATATAGATTATACTGTTTATCCAAGGGGGTATAGAATACTTAGAAAAATTCATAGATTGCCTATAAATGTAATAGAAAATTTAACTAATCATTTCGAAAATTTTCAACAAATATTAAAAGCTTCAATAGAGGAGCTTGATGATGTAGATGGAATAGGAGAAATAAGAGCAAGGTATATTAGAGATGGGCTTAGAAGAATACAAGAACAGGTATTGCTTGATAGACATATATAATAAGCCATGGCTTAGTACTTCTTTAAGCCATGGCTTATTATATTTAAAGCAAACTGTATTTTCCTAAAGTTTTTAACTTATTATTTTCTTTTTCGAAAATATCTTCGATATTAATATTTAATGAGTTACATGCTGCAGTTATATAAAATAGGTGATTACCTAGTTCGTCTTCTATTTTTTCTCTACATGTATCGCATAAATTTCCTTGTATATGAGTTTTCATATATTTTGTAAGTTCGTTAAATGTTATATTTTCTGGGGGTTCTTGTTTTTCACCTTTAATCTGAATACATCCACAACTTGTAACGGATTTTATTATAGCTCTATTTATTTTCGAATTAGTTTCTTCGAGTTTAGTTATTATATCTAAAATGCTTTTATGCCTTATTAAAGCATCATTAACTGAATTTTTAAAGTTAGCAAAATCAAAGTCAGCCATATATATCACCTCATAAATAATTATAATAAGAAAACGTTTGGCGGTCAATTGAATAAATACAATATGATAAATTTTAATTTATAATTGACATTATGCAATTTTATATGATAAAATAATGATTTTAAAGTTTGACTGTTTTTTTAAATTGGTATATACTATAATAGATTATTATTTTTGGAGGTTGAGAGATGTTTAATATAGGAGATAAAATTATTTATCCTAGTTATGGAGGGGGAATAATAAATTCTATAGAAGAAAAAGAAGTACTAGGAGAAAGAAAAAGATATTATATATTAAAAATGGTTATATCTGAAATGGAAATAATGGTACCTGTTGATAATATCAATAACCTTGGAATAAGACATATTATAGATAAATCGCAGGTAGAAGATTTAATAAAAATATTAAAAGATGAACAAGGAAATATGGATAAAAAGTGGAATAAAAGATATAGAGATAATATGGATAAAATAAAAACTGGAGATATATATGAAATAGCTGTTGTGGTTAGAGATTTAATGATTCAAGATAAAGAAAAAGGATTATCTACAGGGGAAAAGAAAATGTTAAATGACGCAAAAGACATGTTGATTAGCGAATTAGTATTGGTATTAAATGAAAATGCAGAAAAGGTAAAAGAATTAATAGATAATACTGTAATTAATGATTAAAAAATTAAAATATAGATAATAATTAAATAAGGAGGTGAAATATTGATAAACAAAATTATAAAAGGAATTATGTCTTTAGTTGGTATAACTATTGGTGTAGCAACGTATTTTTCGGTAGTAAAAGCATTTCCTTATTTAGTGCCAGCTTCTGAAATATATGTCATTTTAGGATCTATAGTCTCAGGAGTTATAATGGGATTTATATTCTTTTTAATTTCTCCATGGCTCTTAGAAGAAGGGAAAAATATAGCTAATTTTATAGAAAATGAATTATCTAAAGTCCCATCAATAGAAATATTAATAGGTTCAATCGGCCTTATAATAGCATTATTTATTGCTTATCTTATAAGTAATCTTTTACTTCAGATACCAGTTCCTATAGTAGGGACAGTACTTTCAGTACTTGTTTATATTTTTATGGGATATATAGGAATAAACATATCGAGAAGATATAAAGATGATTTATTCAATATAATATCTCTTATTAATAAAATACCTAATTCAAAAGAAAAAGTATCTAAAAAAGGATTAAAAGCAACACCTAAAATATTAGATACTAGTGTAATAATAGATGGAAGAATAGCTGATATATGTAAAACTGGGTTTATAGAAGGAAAACTTGTTATACCAGGGTTTGTACTTAAAGAACTTCAACATATAGCTGATTCATCAGATGATTTAAAAAGAGTAAGGGGAAGAAGAGGATTAGATATATTAAATAAAATACAAAAAGAACTTCATATTGAAGTAGAAATATATGAAAAAGATTTTGAAGATATACTAGAAGTAGATAGCAAACTTTTGAAATTGGCGCAAATAATAGAAGGAAAAGTTGTTACAAATGATTATAATTTAAATAAAGTAGCTCAATTTCAGGGAGTTGAAGTTCTCAATATAAATGAATTAGCAAATGCAGTAAAACCAGTTGTTATACCAGGGGAAGAAATGGTAGTTCATGTAATAAAAGAAGGAAAAGAATCAGGGCAAGGGGTAGCTTATTTAGATGATGGAACTATGATTGTTGTAGATGGAGGAAAAAAATATATAGGAGAAACTATAGATGTTTTAGTAACTTCTGTTCTTCAAACTGCTGCAGGAAGAATGATATTTGGAAAGCCAAAAATGGCTACAGAGAGAACATCATAAGACTTTTGACGATTTGTCAAAAGTCTTTTTTGTATTATAATAGTTAGGGGTGATTTTATGAATAGTGTGGTAATAGTAGCTGCAGGGAAAGGCAAAAGAATGAATAGCAATATAAACAAGCAGTATATAAAATTAAATGAGAAAGAAATAATAACGTATACTATAGAAGTTTTTGATAAAAATAAAAATATAGACGAAATAATAGTAGTTATAAGGAAAGATGAAGAGAAGTTTTTCATGGAACACATATTAAATAGATATAAGTTTAATAAAAATATAAAAATAGCGTATGGGGGAAATGAAAGACAAGATTCTGTATATAACGGTATTAAAAAAGTAGATTCAGACTGTGATATAGTATTAATTCATGATGGAGCGAGACCTTTTATAACAGATGAAATTATAAATAATTCAATAAAAGAGGCTAAAAAAAATAAAGCTGTTGTAGTAGGAGTACCAGTAAAAGATACCATAAAAATATTAGATGATAATAATATAATAAAAGGCACTCCAAAAAGGAAATATTTATGGGCAGTTCAAACACCACAAGTATTTGAGTATAGATTAATAAAAAGAGCTTATGAAAAAGCATTTGAAGAAAATTATTATGGAACAGATGATGCAACTCTTGTAGAAAAATATGGATATAATGTTAAAATGATAATGGGATCTTATGAAAATATAAAAATAACGACAAAAGAAGATATTAATTTTGGAGAAGAAATATTGAGAATTAGAAATGTTTGTGGAGGTTGATTATGAGATTTGGAATAGGTTATGATGTACATAAATTAGTTGAAAATAGAGATCTTATTATAGGAGGAGTAAATATTCCCCATGAAAAAGGTCTTTTAGGTCATTCAGATGCAGATGTATTGATTCATGCTATAATGGATGCTATTTTAGGAGCGCTTGCTCTTGGGGATATAGGTAGGCATTTTCCGGATAATGATCCTAAATATAAAGGTGCTAATAGTGTAAAATTATTAGAGTTTGTAGCTGATTTAATAAGTAATAAGGGGTATAAAGTCAATAATATAGATAGTGTTATAATAGCTCAAAAACCCAAAATGGCACCTTACATTGATAAAATGAGAGATAACATAGCTAATGCATTAAATATAGACGTAGAATGTGTAAATGTAAAAGCGACAACAGAGGAAGGACTTGGATTTACTGGTTCTGAAGAAGGGATAAGTTCTCAAGCTATTTGTTCATTGGTGGTTGACAAGAAATAAATTTTAATATAAAATAAATAATTAAAATTTATCAAATAGTAAAAAACTATGAAGGGGAATAGTAGATAGATGAAACTTCACAGAGAGGAAACTGTTGGTGGAAGGTTTCTAAGTTTAATTTATCGAACCAGCCCTGGAGTTTAAGAACGGTTAAAAGTTCTTACGTTAGGAGCGTTAAATCCTTTAAAGAGAGCGATTAAGTGCTAAATAGAGTGGTACCGCGGAAGATAAGTCTTTCGTCTCTAAAATTAGAGATGAAAGGCTTTTATTTATAATGTTGCATAGTATAATATGTTTAGAAGTGAGAAATTTGAAGATGATTAAAACTATGAATAAAACAAAATAGAAGGAGGTGAAAACCGTTACAAATACTATAAAACTGAAAAACATGATTATAAGTTTTTGTAGGTATTTGGTAACGGGTAAAAATATGTCTAAAAAGAATAAACAATTTGTTGAAGAAATAACTCCAATGGAGGTTGATTTTCCACAGTGGTATACTGATGTTATATTAAAAACAGATCTTGTTGATTATTCTCCTGTAAAAGGATTTATGGTAATAAAACCATATGGATATGCTATATGGGAGAATATACAAAATTATGCAGATAAAAGATTTAAAGAAACAGGACATAAAAATTGTTATTTTCCTCTATTAATACCAGAAAGTTTATTGACTAAAGAAGCAGAACATGTAGAAGGATTTGCTCCTGAAGTTGCTTGGGTAACTCATGGGGGAAAAAATGAACTTGGAGAAAGACTTTGTGTAAGACCTACTTCGGAAACAATAATATGTTCTATGTATTCTAAGTGGTTGAAATCATATAGAGATTTACCTTATTTATACAATCAGTGGTGTTCTGTTGTAAGATGGGAAAAAACTACAAGACCATTTTTAAGAACTTCAGAATTTTTATGGCAAGAAGGTCATACTTTACATGAAACAGCTGAGGAGGCAAAACAAGAAACTCTTCAAATGCTTAATATATATAAAGAATTATGTGAAGATTTGCTTGCAATGCCTGTAATTGTAGGACAAAAAAGTGAAAATGAAAAATTTGCAGGTGCAGAAAGTACTTATACAATAGAAGCTTTAATGCATGATGGAAAAGCTCTTCAATCAGGAACAAGCCATTTCTTAGGTCAGCATTTTACTAAAGCTTTTGAAATACAATACTCTGATAGAGAAGGAAATCTTGCTCATCCATATCATACATCTTGGGGAATATCTACTAGACTTATAGGTGGACTTATAATGGTTCATGGAGATAATAGGGGATTAGTTCTTCCTCCGAGAGTTGCTCCAATTCAAGTGGTAATTGTTCCGATAGCAGCTCATAAAGGGAATGTTATGGAAAAAGTAGATGAAATATATGCTGAATTAAAAACATCTATAAGAGTAGAAGTAGATGATAGAGAAAATTATTCTCCTGGATGGAAGTTTAATGAATGGGAAATGAAAGGGGTACCTGTTAGAATAGAAATAGGACCTAAAGATATAGAAAAAGGTCAAGTTACGATATTTAGAAGAGATACACTTGAAAAAACTCAAATTTCTATGACAAATTTAAAAGAAACTATAGAAAAATTATTAGATGATATACATGAAAGTTTATTTAATAAAGCATTAAAGATGAGAGAAAGTAAAACTTATGCAGTTAAAAATATGGATGAATTCAAAAAGGTGATAGAAGAAACACCAGGATTTATAAAGGCTATGTGGTGTGGAGATACAGAATGTGAATTGAAAGTAAAAGAAGAAACAGGAGCTACTATAAGATGTATGCCATTTGAGCAAGAAAATTTAGGTGATACATGTGTATATTGTGGTAAAAAAGCAGAAAAAATGGCATATTTTGCAAAGGCATATTAATAAAAATGCTTCCTAAGTAAAGGAAGCATTTTTATTAATCAAAAGGGGGATTTAATAATGAAGTTGAGTAAAATGTATTTGAAAACACATAAAGAGTGTCCTTTAAATGTAAATAGTGATAGTTTGAAATTATTATATAGAGCTGGATTTATTAAGTATTTAGAAAATATGAGTTATTCATATACGCCTATAGGTAATTTATTTTTTAATAATATGATAAAAATTATATTAAATTATTTTAAAGAGTATATGCTTATAAATATAAATGGAGATGAATTGGATATTTTGAAATCGTACATTTCAGATTTAAAATCTTATAAAAATATTCCATTAAATTTATCGTATTTTGCTTTAAATAAAAATATGTATTCCAAATTCAAAGATGGACTTTTTAATTCAAGAGAAGAAAATATTGTTAAATTTATAAAGATAACAAATAAAGAAGATGTGGATATTTCAATAGATAAACTTGTAGATAAAATAAATATTATTTTGGAAAAATTAAATGTTAAGAGTTTAAATTTAAAAAATAAAGAAAAAAATTTGAGTTATTTTTATAATACAACTTATCCACTGAGAGAAGTGTTTTTTTGTGAAAAATGTGGATATGGTGCTTTGAGAGAAGAAGTAAAAACTTTAATAGAAAGAGATTTATCCACAGAAGAATTGAAAGATATGGAATTTGTATATACTCCTAATATAGGCAAAATAGATGAGTTGAAGGATTTTTTAAATATTTCATCTAAAAAACTTATAAAGACTCTTTTGTTTAATATTAAAGGTCAAATAATAGCAGTTCTTTTAAGAGGAGATAGAAGTATAAATTTAAAATCATTTGCAGATTATTTAAGCGTAAAAGAAGAAGATATAGTAATGGCAAGTGAAGAAGAAGTTAGACTTTCAACAAATGCAGATGTAGGATTTGCAGGGCCTATAAAACTTAATGTGAGTAAAATATTTGCTGATGAAGAAGTTTTATATATAAAAAATGCTGTGGTTGGAGCTAATAAAACGGATTATCATATAAAAAATGTAAACTACAAGAGAGATTTTGATGTTGATGGTATTGGAAATTTTAAATTGGCAGAATGTAAAGATAGCTGTGTTGTATGTAAATCATTATTAGAAAGTTTTGATGGAGTAAATTTTATAGATATTGATGTTTCAGAGAGTGATTTTAAATATTTGAATTCAGATGGAAAAGAAGAAAAATTATATGTTATAGAGACTAAATTTTATCTAGATAGATTATTTTCAATAATTGTTGAAGAAAATAAAGATGAGCTAGGAATAAAATGGCCAAAAAGTGTAAGTTATTTTGATTATTATATAATTATAGGAAACATAAAAAAAGAGAAAGAATTTAGTACTGCAAATTTAATTTATGAAAATTTAGTAAAAAGAGGATACAATGTATTGCTTGATGATAGAAAAGAAAGAATGGGATTTAAGTTTAAAGATTGTGAATTAATAGGTATACCTAATATTATAGTAGTTGGCAAGCAAGTGGAAAATGAAATTATAGAATTTAGAAATAGAATAACTAAAGAATCAAAAGATATAAGAATAGCAGATTTTATAGGTGTTGAATAAAAAAGTCTCCCTTAAAATCTTTAAATAAATGTTTTTTTATAATATAATCATATAGAAAATTAACTTTAGGAGGGTTTTTAATGAGTGTTAGAGTTAGATTTGCACCGAGTCCTACGGGATTTGTTCATATTGGTAGTTTAAGAACCGCTTTATATAATTATTTATTTGCAAAGAAAATGGGTGGAAAATATATTTTAAGAGTTGAAGATACAGATCAAAGTAGGTTTGTTGAAGGTGCTATTGAAGGAATGTTAAAAGCCATGGAGTGGGCAGGTGTTAAACACGATGAAGGTGTAATGCTTAATGAAAATGATGAGATAATTCAAGTTGGAGAGTGTGGTCCATATATTCAATCGCAAAGACTTGACATATATAAAAAATATATAAAAGAGCTTTTGGATAAAGGACATGCTTATTATTGTTTTTGTTCTAAAGAAAGACTTGATAAAGTTAGAGAAATTCAAAAATCAGAAGGAAAAGTACCTAAATACGATGGGTTATGTAGAGGTCTTTCAAAGGAAGAAGTAGAAGCTAAAATTGCAGCAGGAGAAAGTTATGTCATAAGACTTAAGCTTCCTGCAAATAAGGAAATTAAATTTAATGATATCGTAAGAGGACCAGTTTCAATAAACACAGATGATTTAGATGATCAGGTGTTAATGAAGTCAGATGGGTTCCCTACATATCATTTTGCTGTTGTTGTAGATGATCATTTAATGGGAATTACTCATGTTATAAGAGGTGAAGAATGGCTTCCTTCAACTCCAAAGCATGTATATTTATATGAAGCTTTTGGGTGGGATGCGCCTACATTTGTTCATCTTCCAAATATATTAAATTCACAAAGAAAAAAATTAAGTAAAAGACATGGAGATGTAGCTGTTGAAGATTTTAGAAAGAAAGGATATTTACCAGAAGGTCTTGTTAATTATGTAGCATTAGTTGGATGGTCTCCAGAAGATAATAGAGAATTATTTACATTAAAAGAACTTGAAGAAGCTTTTTCTTTAGAAAGAGTTTCAAAGAGTGGAGGAGTATTTGATACAGATAAATTAAATTGGGTGAATGCTCATTATATAAAAGAAGCAGATAATTCGATATTAGCAGATCTTGCAATACCATTTTTAATAGAAGAAGGTTTTATAACTAAAGAAGAAGCTGTTGAAAAATACGAATGGATAAAATCGATGGTAGGAGCTGTAAAAGAAGGATTATCTTATGTAAAAGAGATAACAAGTAAAGTGAATATATTTTTTAAAGACACAGTAGAACTTGAAAATGAAGAATGTAGAGATTTCTTAAATTTAGAGCATATACCTACTTTGATAAATGCATTAGAAGAAAAAATAACAAGTGTAGATGAAATAACTGCAGACTTTGTAAAAGCAATGTTTAAAGAGATACAAAAAGAATTTGGAATAAAAGGTAAAAATTTATTTATGGGGACTAGAATAATTTTAACAGGTCAAATGCATGGACCAGAAATACCACTAGTATTGAGTGTTTTAGGAAAAGAAAAGGTATTGAATAGAATTAAATATGTGAAAGAAAATATATTGTAGATGAAGGGAGTTGTCTTTAAGACAGCTCTTTTTTTACTCTTGACAAAAGTAAATTATAAATGTATTATTAAACAAAGTATTCTGATTGAAATAGTAGGAAATAAAGAGGAGGTTATTTTGTGATTTACAATAATATTGGAGAACTTATAGGAAACACTCCTATTGTAAAGCTTAACAAATTAGTTGATGAAAATATGGCTGATATTTATGTTAAGCTTGAGTATTTTAATCCAGGAGGGTCTATAAAGGATAGAATAGCTTTTAATATGATAGAAGAAATGGAGAAAAGAGGAGAATTAAAAGAAGGTTATACGATAGTTGAGCCTACGAGTGGGAATACAGGTATAGGAATTGCCATGGTTGGAGCTTATAAAGGATATAAAGTTATATTAGTTATGCCTGAAACTATGAGTTTAGAGAGAAGAAAAATATTGAAAGCTTATGGAGCTCAAATTGTACTTACAGAGGGTTCAAAAGGGATGAAAGGGTCTATAGAAAAAGCTTATGAATTGATTAATGATAATGATGATTACGTAATTCTTAG
This sequence comes from Tepidibacter thalassicus DSM 15285, assembly GCF_900129915.1. Lineage (GTDB taxonomy): Bacteria > Bacillota > Clostridia > Peptostreptococcales > Peptostreptococcaceae > Tepidibacter > Tepidibacter thalassicus. The sequence goes on along the minus strand of NZ_FQXH01000026.1, from coordinate 7,947 downwards.
TCAGTTTGAAAATGCTGATAATCCGGATGCTCATAGAAAATCAACAGCTATTGAAATTATTGAAGATTTAGATTTTAATATAGATGCTTTCGTTTCAGGGGTTGGAACAGGTGGTACAATAACAGGTATTGGAGAGGTGTTAAAAGAAAAAATACCTAATGTTAAAATTTATGCAGTAGAACCTAAAGATTCACCTGTTTTATCTGGCGGAAATTCTGGTTCGCATAAGATACAGGGAATAGGAGCAGGATTTATCCCTGATGTTTTAAATGTAGACATAATAGATGAAATTATTACTGTTTCGACCGATGATGCTTACAATACATCAAGAAGTCTTGCGAGAAATGAAGGTTTATTTTTAGGAATATCTTCTGGTGCAGCTGTATTTGCAGCTATTGAAGTAGCTAAAAAACTGGGAAAAGGTAAAAATGTAGTTGTTATAGCACCAGATACTGGAGAAAGATATTTAAGTATAGATAATTTATATTAAAATTTGACCCCCCCTTAAAAAATATTTTACGATAATGAAGGAATTTTTTGAAAAAAGCATAATATTATAAATAATAAAAGTTGTGTATAAGTTTGTGTATAATATGTGTGTAAAATGTGTATAATATTAAAAGTTGTTAGTAACTTTTAATATCATAGGGGGGTAAAAAAATGAATAAAGAAGTGGATAGTGTTAAACTAGAACTAGAGTGTCTTTGCGAAAAATTTATAAATATTTTAATGAAGTTGAAAGAAAAGAACATAATATCAGAAGAAGAATATAAGGAGTATTCGTCTAAAAAAATAGAGTTTTTACAAAATTAATTCAATAAGCCCTGAATTTTAAATTCAGGGCTTTAAATTTTATTGTCAATATGATATTGTTATCAGTATAATAAACATATAAAGTCTATAAGAATACTAGGGATTATTTGAAGGAGGCGTGAATGTGAAATCTATAATTGAAGAGATTAATGTTATCAAAGAGAAAGACCCAGCAGCTAAAAATACATTAGATGTTATATTTAATTATCCTGGTTTTCATGCTATTTTAATTTATAGGTTTGCACATTTTTTATATAAAAAGGGATTTTTTGTTATAGCTAGAATAATATCTACTATAGCTAGATTTTTAACTGGAATAGAAATACATCCTGGAGCTAAAATAGGAAAAAGGCTTTTTATAGATCATGGAATGGGTATAGTGATAGGAGAAACAGCAGAAGTTGGCGATGATGTTACAATATTTCATGGAGTAACTTTAGGAGGAACAGGAAAAGATAAAGGAAAAAGGCATCCGACTGTTGGGAATAATGTTATAATATCAGCAGGAGTAAAAGTATTAGGACCTATAAAAATAGGTGATAATTCAAAAATAGGAGCTAATGCAGTTGTGTTAAAGGATGTTCCGAGTAATTGTACAGTTGTAGGAATACCAGGAAGAATAGTAAAAAGAGATGGAGTTAAGGTAGATGAAAAATTATAAAGAGGAGATTTTAAAAGTTAATTAAAATGTTTAAAAATCCATAAAAACGCATTGGTTGTTTTATATATTTTTGATATTATAATATCAGATGTGATACAAATATTTGAGAAAATAAGTCTAAATTATAATATAACTACCTAAGGATGGGAACATGACAAATAGCAGATATAGAAAAATATGTTTTTGTGTAAAATGGAGAAGTCAATAAAACGTATATTACAAAAATATAAATCAAGTAACTACTCTACATTTTCATTATGGAAAATTAGTTGCTTGATTAAAAAAAGAGAGGTGAATAAAAGTACCGTTGGCTTGCGGTATAGCATTGTAGAGATATGCTATTATGTACACTGATATTTGTAAAAATATTGAGTGTATGAATAAAATCTATAAAATTTTATAGATTTTATAAAGCCGGTAGAATGAAGTTGTATAATACCTTGACTAGAAAAAAAGAAGAATTTGTTCCTTTGGAAGAAGGAAAAGTAAAAATGTATGTATGTGGACCTACTGTATATAATTATTTTCATATAGGAAATGCAAGGCCTTTTATAATATTTGATACTTTAAGAAGGTATCTTGAATATAGGGGATATGAAGTTACTTATGTTCAAAATTTTACTGATGTAGATGATAAAATAATAAATAAAGCTAATGAAGAGGGAATAAGTGCTGAAGAATTAGCTGATAAGTATATAAATGAGTACTTTAAAGATGCAGATGCACTTGGAATTAAAAGAGCTACTATTCATCCAAGGGTTACTGAAAATATAAAAGATATAATAGAGTTTATAAAAGATTTAGAAAACAAAGGATATGCTTATGTTGTAGATGGAGATGTATATTTTGATACTAAAAAGTTTAAAAGTTACGGAAAACTTTCAAAACAAAGTATAGAAGATTTAGAGGCAGGAGCTAGAATTGAAGTAAATGAGAAAAAAAAGAATCCTATGGATTTTGCTCTTTGGAAGGCTAAAAAAGAAGGAGAGCCTGGATGGGATAGTCCTTGGGGAGAAGGAAGACCGGGTTGGCATATTGAGTGTTCTGTTATGTCAAACAGATATTTAGGTGAAACTATAGATATTCATGCAGGAGGGCAGGATTTAACTTTTCCTCATCATGAGAACGAAATAGCTCAAAGTGAAGCGAGAAGTGGAAAGGTATTTTCAAGATATTGGCTTCATAATGGTTATATAAATGTCAATAATGAAAAAATGTCTAAATCTAAAGGTAATTTTTTTACAGTTAGAGATATATCTAAACAATTTGATTTAGAAGTAGTTAGATTTTTTATGTTATCTGCTCATTATAAAAATCCAGTTAATTTTAGTGATGAAATGTTAAAGCAAGCACAATCGGGTCTTGAAAGACTTTATAATACTAGAGGAAAGCTCGAGTTTTTATTGGAAAATTTAAGTGGTAATTTAAAAGATGAAGAAAAAAATATTTTAGATAAATTAAGTTATTATAAACAAAAATTTATTGAATCTATGGATGATGATATAAATACAGCAGATGCTATAAGTGTTATATTTGAACTTGCAAAATTTATAAACTCTAATGTTAGTGAGGAGTCTTCTTTAGAGTTTTCTAAAAAATGTTATGATTTGTTTATAGAGCTTACTGGTGTTTTAAATATAGTCAATAAAAAAAGAGAAGAAAATTTAGATGAAGAGATACAAAAACTCATTGATGAAAGAACTAAAGCCAAAAAAGAAAAAAATTATCAATTAGCAGATGAAATAAGACAGAGACTTTTAGATATGGGAATAGTTTTAGAAGATACAAGACAAGGAACTAAGTGGAGAAGAGTTTAATATGGATAATAGAGAAGTAAGAAGTATGTCACCGCTTGTGCTTGCTTATATGGGAGATGCTATTTATGAGGTTTATGTAAGGGATTACTTGATAAGAAAATATGGTATGTGCAAAGTAAATGATCTTCATAAAAGAGCTATTAATTTTGTTAAAGCGAAGTCTCAAGCTTTTGCAGTTTTATCTTTAGAAAAGGAGCTTAGTTCGGAAGAAATGTATATTGTAAAAAGGGGAAGAAATCAAAAGTCAAATACTGTACCTAAAAATGCTAATGTGAAAGATTACAGGTATGCTACTGGATTTGAGGCTTTAATAGGATATTTGTATTTAAGTGGTCAAAATGAAAAAATGGAATATATAATAAATAGAACTATTAAAATTATAGAGGAAATTGGTTAAATTTAGAGTCTTGATAAATAATATCAAGACTTTTTTTTATTGTATTATGGTATAATATTATCTATGATTAAAATTTATAAGGGGGATTTAAGATGAAGGTTAAATTGCTTGAATATACTCCAAATCCTGAAAAGGTAGTTTCAATGGCTGCAAAGCTTTGTTATTCGCCTGTTGGTGTTGATGAAATAGAAAAAAATTTAACTCCAGAGAAAATCGAAAAGTTTTTAAATATGCTTATAAATATGGGGCATGAAAGTCCTATTGAACATGTAAATTTTACTTTTGCTGTAGAGGGTATTTCGAGAAGTTGTTCTCATCAAATAGTGAGACATCGTATAGCGAGTTTTTCACAACAAAGTCAGAGGTATGTAAAATTAGGAAGTTTTGAGTATATAATACCACCTGAAATTGAAAATGAACCTAAAGCAAAAGAAATATTTATAAAATCCATGGAAAATGACCAGAAATCTTACGATGAGCTTGTGGATATTTTATTTAAAAAACACTATGATACTTTTATCAAAGAAGGGAAAAATGAAAAAGAAGCTAGAATGCTTTCGGAAAAAAAGGCTATAGAAGATGCTAGATATGTATTTCCAAATGCTTGTGAAACTAAGATGGTTTTTACAATGAATGCAAGAAGTTTATTTAATTTTTTTAAGCATAGATGTTGTCAAAGGGCTCAATGGGAAATAAGGGAACTTGCAACACAGATGCTTAAAGAGGTGAGAAAAGTAGCTCCTATTATATTTAAAAATATAGGTCCGAGTTGTTTATTAGGTCCATGTCCAGAGGGAAAAATGAGTTGTGGAAAAATAAATGAAGTAAGGAAAAAATTTGAAAATATTTAAGAGGTGATTTTTTGTGGTGAAAATAGAAGGAAGAAATCCTGTAATAGAAGCATTGAGAGGAGAAAGAAGTATAGATAAAATTATGGTAGCAAATGGAGCTAAAGAAGGTTCTATAAAAAAGATAATTGCCATGGCTAAAGATAAGGGTGTAGTCATTCAATATGTTGATAGAAAAAAATTAGATGAAATAAGTGAGTCGCATTCTCATCAAGGTGTTATAGCCATGGGGAGTGATTATAAATATTATGAATTAGATGAAATATTAAATATAGCAAAAGAAAAAGGAGAAGATCCTTTTATTATAATACTAGATGAAATAACAGATCCTCATAACTTAGGTTCTATAATGAGAACAGCAGATGCTGTTGGAGCTCATGGGATAATTGTACCTAAAAGAAGATCGGCATCTATTACTCCTGTTGTTGCCAAAGCTTCTGCTGGGGCAGTTGAATATGTTCCTTTGTGTAAAGTAACAAATGTAGTAAATGCGATAAAAAAATTAAAGCAAGAAGGGATATGGATAGCTGCAGCAGATATGCAGGGTGAAAATTATTATAAGAAAGATTTAACTGGACCTATTGGAATTGTAATAGGTAGTGAAGGATTTGGAATATCAAGACTTGTGAAAGAAAATTGTGATTTTACAGTTAAAATACCTATGGTGGGAAAAGTTACTTCTTTAAATGCATCTGTTGCCTCATCTATATTATTGTATGAAGTGTTTAAACAGAGAATAGAAGGTAAAGGGGTATAATGTGAAAGAATATCTTATTGTAGATGGTTATAATATAATAAACGCTTGGGATGATTTAAAAAGAATAGGGAATGAAAATTTAGAATATGCAAGAGAGAAATTAATAGAGTTGTTGGTGGAGTATGCAACGTTTAAAGACATAAAAGTTATAATTGTATTTGATGCATACTTAGTAAAAGGGGCAAGACAGAATGTAGAGGAATATAAGAATTTAGAGGTTATTTATACAAAAGAAAATCAAACAGCAGATAGTTATATAGAAAAACTTATAAGTCAGTTTAAAAGAAGTGATGTAATAAGAGTTGCGACTAATGATTTTGCAGAACAGCAAATTATATTAGGAAAAGGAGCAAGTAGAATATCAGCTAGAGAGTTAAAAATTGAAATAGATTTTGCAAAACAAAAAATAAGGAAGAGAACGGAAAATAAAAAAATACAAAAAAATACACTAGATTCTATAATAGATAAAGAAACTTTGTCGAAACTTGAGAAGATACGGAGAAACCGTTGAAATAACTTGACTATGCTGATGTTGTTCCCTATAATAGTAATAGTGGATAATTTCAAAAAAATTTGTTTTTTTAGGAAAATTTTATTTTCCTATGGAGGGGAGTATAAATGCTAGTTGCAAAAGAAAAAAGTAATTACAATAATGAAGATGAACAAATGCAAAAAGAAATTGTTCTTAAGGCTAATCAGGGGGATACATTAGCACTTGAATATTTGATAAAAAAATATAAAAATTTTGTAAGAGCTAAAGCAAAGTCTTATTTTTTAATAGGAGCAGATAAAGAAGATATAATACAAGAAGGAATGATAGGGCTGTATAAAGCAATAAGAGATTATGATGAAGAAAAAACTTCTTCTTTTAAGGCATTTGCGGAATTATGTATAACAAGACAAATAATAACAGCTATAAAAACAGCTACAAGGCAGAAACATATACCTCTCAATTCATACATATCTTTAAATAAACCTATTTACGATGAAGAATCAGATAGAACTCTTTTGGATATAATTACAACAAGTGTAATAACAGATCCTGAGGAACTCATAATAAGCAGGGAAGAACTTAAAAATATAGAATCTAAAATAAGCGAAATGCTTAGTAGTTTAGAACTTGAAGTTTTAGAACTTTATTTGAGGGGGAATTCTTACCAACAAATAGCTGATAAATTGGGAAGACATGTAAAATCAATAGATAATGCACTTCAAAGAGTAAAGAGAAAGCTTGAAAAATATTTAGAAAATAGAAATGGTTAAAAGATATTGACTTTGTTTTTTATGAGTAGTAAAATATTTAACGATAGTTTAGAATGCCCATGTGGCTCAGTTGGTAGAGCGTCGCCTTGGTAAGGCGGAGGTCGGCGGTTCGAGTCCGCTCGTGGGCTCCATAATTTTTATTATATATGAAACACTAGGAACAGTTTATTGAAAAAGGAGGAAGAAAAAATGGCAAAAGCTAAATTTGAAAGAACTAAGCCACACGTTAACATTGGAACAATAGGACACGTAGACCATGGTAAAACAACATTAACAGCTGCTATAACAAAAACATTACATGCAAGATATGGACTTGGAGAAGCAGTAGATTTTTCAAACATAGATAAAGCTCCAGAAGAAAGAGAAAGAGGAATCACAATCTCAACAGCACACGTTGAGTATGAAACTCCAAATAGACACTACGCACACGTAGACTGCCCAGGACATGCTGACTACGTTAAAAACATGATTACAGGAGCAGCACAAATGGATGGAGCAATATTAGTTTGTTCTGCAGCAGATGGTCCAATGCCTCAAACAAGAGAGCATATATTACTATCAAGACAAGTTGGTGTACCATACATAGTAGTATTCTTAAACAAATGTGATATGGTAGACGATGAAGAATTATTAGAACTAGTAGAAATGGAAGTAAGAGACTTATTAAATGAATATGACTTCCCAGGAGATGATACTCCAATAATAAGAGGATCAGCATTAAAAGCATTAGAAGATCCAAACAGTGAATGGGGAGACAAAATAATAGAATTATTTGAAGAAATAGACAAATATATACCAGAACCACAAAGAGATGTAGATAAGACATTCTTAATGCCAGTAGAAGACGTATTCTCAATTACAGGAAGAGGAACAGTTGCAACTGGTAGAGTAGAAAGAGGAATATTAAAAGTACAAGATGAAGTAGAAATAGTAGGACTTACAGATGAGCCAAGAAAAGTAGTAGTAACAGGAGTAGAAATGTTCAGAAAACTTCTTGATGAAGCTCAAGCAGGAGATAACATAGGAGCATTATTAAGAGGAGTTCAAAGAGATGAAGTAGAAAGAGGACAAGTTTTAGCTAAGCCAGGAACAATAAATCCTCACACAAAATTCAAAGCAGAAGTATACGTATTAAAGAAAGAAGAGGGAGGAAGACATACTCCATTCTTCGATGGATATAGACCACAATTCTACTTTAGAACAACAGACGTTACAGGATCAATCAAATTACCAGAAGGAACAGAAATGGTAATGCCAGGAGATAACATCACTATGGAAGTTGAATTAATCACTCCAATAGCAATCGAAGAAGGATTAAGATTCGCTATTCGTGAAGGTGGTAGAACAGTAGGAGCAGGAGTAGTTGCTTCTATAATAGAATAGTAAAAAAA
>NZ_FQXH01000025.1 GCF_900129915.1 Tepidibacter thalassicus DSM 15285 | reverse complement strand
GGCGAAAATCACACCGTAAAGGTAAAAAAACCTTTTTTGATATCCTTGGAGTCTGCTATAACAACCAAGAAAAAAAGTGTAATATCGCCGCATAAACCAATTTAATTATAATATAAATTAAGCCTCATGTCTTCAAAAAAATTATGTTTTTCATGAGTTTTTTTGATATGCAAAAATCCAAACATAATTTGTAAATAAATTTAAATATTGAGATATATTTACAGGAGTGAAATTGATTTATTATAAATTATATTAAACATCACTTATTGAAAATCCTTAGCTTGATGGCTATATGGTATTACCCCTTATAGTGGAATTGAACTTTTTTTCGCTATCATTATTTGATATAATTGTATTCATGGAGAACATTCCTTTCTTGGTCGTTGTTTGTTGTGATTCAATTATACCAAATAAAGGAATGTTTTTCTGTTTTTTATGATAGAAACACTGAAAATACAGGCTAACACCTTAAAATACAAGTGCGAAAGTTGAGAATGTAATAAATAGCATTTGGCCTAATACCAACAACCGTGTCACCAGACGCAAAGTAGATTTGAAATTCTTGACATTACTCAATCACAGTCCTATAACTTATTCATCATTTTATATTTACGGACTTTGATTTTAGGATGAGTTTTAGTACTATCTTTTGAACTATTTAGGTCTAAAATGCTGATACTTTCTACCGTCTATAAAACCAAGGTTAAAAAGACTATGTATCAATAAGCTTACTTTGCCCCTTATGACACAGATGCTGGGTATAGGCCTATAACAGAAAAAGAAGGAACTCTTCTCTTGGCTATTTATCTCCTTTAGAATCTGAAAAACTAAACCCGCACAAATAGACTATTTATTGTGTCTACTTAACCGGGTTCAGTCTAGTTAAATTTTTAGCTGGATGCCTATGCGCTCCTAATGCATTTAAAAAAATGTGTTCATTCTATTGACATAAACCAAATACAATCATCGAACGCCTATTATCTTTAAATTGTCCTACCCATAATCAAAAGACGACTATAAGTGTCATTTATCAGAACTCCATTTTCAATTGTACCTTCATAGACAAACTGAAATTTTTCATATAACCTAATTGCCCGTTCGTTGCTCTCCACAACTTTTAAGTTAATTTTATGTATTTCATTCTGTTTAGCCCAAACGATAAGCTCCTCTAAAAGCATAGTACCGATACCCATTCCCCAGTAGTCTTTCAAGATCCCCATTCCAAATTCACCAAAGTGGCTATATTTCTTCAATGTACTACCACTAAATACTAATGAACCTACAATTTTATCTCCAAACAACGCTATAAGAAACAAATCTTTTGGATTATTCATCTTAGAAGCAATAAATTTTTGTTCCTGATCTAAAGATAATGAAAACTCATCTCTAGACCTAATCATAAACTCCGTTTCTCTGTCAATAGTAGGAATGACATTAAGAAGTTGTTCTGCATCGCTCATCTCTACTTGACGAACTAAAATTTTTTTCATTTTACTCATAGCGAAACTTCCCTTCTATAAAAATCTTATGAAGCAACTGAATTGCCAATATTCTCTCAACTAACGTTCCCAAAGAGAACTCTAAGTATGGCTTATTCGTGTTTTTGTATTCTTGTATCAAGTTTGTCAAAGTCTGATAATCAAAATAGCCAGTTTTCTCAATATAAGCTTTAGAAAGACATTTATGCTTTGTTAAATCAACTTCACTCTTTATTGCTAAGCCATGCTTCGGTCTATTGATAATCACAGGTGGGACAATCTCTTCAACAGCCTTTTTTAAGAATGCTTTATTATCGAAATTTTCTATTAATTTTTCTTCTGGTATACATGAGACTAGTTCTATTAATTCATGATCCAGAAATGGAAATCTACACTCGATTCCAAAAACCATATTAATTTTTTCGCGAGTTGGAATTATATAGTCAATAAGTCGTGTTTTAACATCATAGTATAGTTCTTTATCAAATCTACTATGGGTGTCAGGTTCATCAATAATATCATTCACTGATATCTCAGAATAGTAATTAAATAAATTAGGTAGTTTTTTGCTCAAGATATAATTCCTTTGAATGTAGGGTTCAACTAGATAAGGTATATACACTCCAATATCATCCTGTATAAAATCAGCTACATCATTATGCAATTGAAAGTACTTTTCACAAGCTTGATAAGACAAATTCATACGACCTGGTAGTTTTCGGTACTCTTTACTTATTTCATTATTTACAGATTCGTTTATTGATGTTCTTATTTTTTCCATTATATGAAAATAATATCCACCAAGTATTTCATCAGATCCTTCACCCATTAAAACAACTCTCATATTGTGATCTTTAACTGTAGAAGCCATTTGATAAAATGTTTGAGCATTAAATATGTTAATCGTTGGTTCTTCTAAATGGTATAGAGTTTTCTCTATTAATTCAAATGAGTTATCACTGTAGTATAGCTGATTATAATCAGCACCAATATGTTCTGCAAGAAATTTAGCATATTTCGACTCATCTCTCTCAACATTATTCTTATTTCTAAAGGTGAAGTTAAAGGCTTTAATAGTATCATCAGAGTAATTTTGTGCTATTGAAGTTACTGTACTTGAGTCAATCCCTCCACTCAAATAAGTCCCAATGGGTTTGATATCGGATTCCATCCTAATCATTACACATTCTTTCAATTTTTTTTTAAACATATCTATATAATCATTAAGATTTTCATTGGTTATGTTTCTCCTATTATTGATAGGAAAATCCCAATACCTGTGTTCCATCACTCCATTTTGACTAACATGCAAATACGTCCCTGGGTTTATTTTCTTAATACCTTTGTAAATCGTATGAGGTGTTGGAACAAGGCCAATTTTCAAATAATAATTGACAAATCTCATATCAAAAGATGCACTTATTTTAGGATGAGTCAGCAAACTCTTAATTTCAGAAGCAAAGATTATATCTTTATCATCAATAAAGTAATATAAGGGTTTTATACCAATACGATCTCTAATTAAGTATAAATCACTCGATCTATTATCGTATAGAGCTATGGCAAATACTCCACGAAGTTTCTCAATAAATTTTATACCATATTCTTCATACAATTTAGGCAGAACCTCTGTGTCACATCTTGTTTTAAATGTATGACCTTTTTCTTCCAGATCTTTTCTGAGCTGAATATGATTATATATCTCTCCGTTAAATATGACTGCAATTTGACCATTTTTACTGAAACTCGGTTGGGTTCCATGCTCTAGATCAATGATCTTTAGGCGAGTATGCCCTAGCTTTATATGCTTTTTAACATATTCACCCTTTTCATCTGGTCCACGATATTTCAAACTCAAAATCATATTTTTCAAGACATTTGAATCTATATCATCATTGTTAAAATTAGTAAATCCACAAATTCCACACATATTTAGCCTCCTCTAGTCACTGTAATTGCATTTAACACATTCTCTTGCAAAGGATGAAAAAATTTTCCTAAATATAATTACAACAAAAAATATAATTATTGATACATATTTAAAAAGATTATCTATAGTCACTGCCATAGCTAATATTCCTATTATTGAAGACCAGATTAATTGAATTCCTAACTGTATAGTATGGAATATTGATGATACTCTACCGATAAATTGTTGTTCAACTTCTAATTGAATAATTGTACCCATTGATATTGTAAAAATACTAAAACCTATTCCAAGTATAAAAATAACAATCTGTGTAATATATATTGAATGAGAAAAACTAAGTATAAAAATTGAAATAATGTAAATTATCATCGAACAATAATTGATTCCACGCTTATTGAATTTTGTATTAAGTTTATTAATGATAATCGCTCCTATAATACTCCCGCTTCCTATGAACAGTTGAAATATTCCAATATACTCAGCTGGTGCTTTGAGTGAGTCTTTCACAAAAATAAACCATCCAGTATTGTATAATCCAGCAATTATTGAGTATGCTATCGTGTAATAAAAGATTTTATTAACATTCTTATTTTCTTTAATGACTGTGACAATTTCAATAAAGCTCTTCTCACTATTATGTATTTTATCAATATAGTCATGTTTTTCATATTGAATGAAAAACAAAGCTAGTGCTGATAGCATATACGTTAGCGTATCTAAATAAAATGGAAGTGCCCAATTCTTGTTGATCAAAAGTAAACTTAATATCATTGGACCGCTTATCATACCTATATTTCTGCATGTTACAAATATTGAATTAGCTTTCATCACATACTCTTCTTCAAACAGTTCTTTAGTTATTCCAAATAGTGCACCTCTAAAGACTGTAAACAAAGTAGTATTTAGAAAAACCAATATCCAAATTGTATATATATTTTTGCTTAAAGGGATCATCGCTACAATTATTCCTCGTAGAATTTCCGTTACCATAATTGTTTTCTTTTTGTTCAAGCGATCACTTATTTTTCCACCTAGATAGCCAAATATAAGAATAGGGAGTGCATTAAAAAACATCATCAATCCATAGCTTATTGTGTCGAATTCCTTGTAATAAAGTACGAAGCTGTTTAGCGCTAAAGTCGTAAGCCACCATCCCATATTACTAATCAATTGACTAAAAGTTAATATTGCCATATTTCTTTTAGTGTTTATGACAAGTCACTCTCCTTACTTTCACAAATGCATACTTTCATTTTTTCAATATCTTGTTCAGATACTTTTCCTACTTCCAGCGGACATAATGGATCTTCTCCAAATGGATATTCTGAACAGGCTTGACATCCACCACAAGTAACTTTAGCATGACAGTCTTTACATTTTTCAAAATCTCTATTTCTCATTTTTTTCAAAACATTTGAATTAAACCATATATCTTCAAATCCTGATTCAAGTATGTTTCCAAGATTTTTTCTGAAGAATATGCATGGATATGCATTTCCATCTTTATCAATACCTAATTGTGTAATTCCAGCACCACATCCAATTAAGTTACTCACATTGCTATCTTCAAGAAAATGAATGAGAGGGGCCTCAATAGATACTCTCACTTTTGAATCTTTCTGCATATTATTGAGAACTTTTAGCATTCTAAAATGATCATTATAATCCGGTATTAAATCAATATTATCCTTACCATAACCACTTGGTACGAATCTCCTCACATGCATTTCAATATCTTCAGTATTGGCAAAATCATATACATGCTGTAAATAATCAATGTTATAAACATTGGCAACACAATTCAATTGTACTCTAAATCCCATTTTTTTAGCTATTTTTAATGCATCTATCGCTTTTTGGTAGGCATTCGTACTATTTCTAAATTTATTATGAACCTCTTCAGGACCATCAAGAGATATTTGAACATATCCTAAATTAGCATCCTTAAGCTGTTGAGCATATTTTGGAAAAAGTATACCATTGGTTGACAATCCAACATAAATCCCTTTCTGTGTTAATTTTTTTACAATTTCAGTACATCTAGGATTTAGTAGAGGTTCACCTCCTGAAATATTAACTACAAGGATATCATTCTTAATGAGAATATCTATAATCTTATCCTCATTTTCTGGGTTACCAATATGACTGTTTGGGTCTACTGCCGAAGTTCTACAATGGCTGCATTTTAAATTACAACTGTCAGTTATTTCCCAAACAACACAAAATGGTGATTTATATGTTTTTATATCTAGCATAAGAAGCAAGCACCATCCTCTCCAAGAACATTACCTGTAAGTGCGTACGCAATTGCTCTACAACCTCCACATAAATTTAGATTTTCACAACTACCGCATTTACCTTCAAAATTCTTTCTATGTATTAAATTTTGCATCATTGTCGTATTCATAATTTCATGAATATCCATTTCTAGTAAATTTCCTAACTTTAATGGAATAATTGTACAAGGCGATATATCCCCATTGGCCCTAATAGTTATAGACGAGTTACACGCAGCACATCCAGCAACTTTCATCTGGTATTTATCCATTGCTAACTTAACTTGCTCTCTGCTTAAACAATTTTTTTGTGGTGTATCTGTTTTAATCATAACTCTATCTTTATATTCTTTGCGCAGTTCATTCCAAATTTCACAAAGTCTATATAGATCATCCTTTTGGAGAAAATACTTTTTCCCAAAATCATTTGTTGGGATAAGTCTTTTTAAACCCCAAGTATAGCAATCAATTTTTTCTTCTTCAAACAAGTATTTTGCTATATCATGAAGTTTATTAATGTTTAACTTTGATACTGTTGTATTAATAATAAGTTTTGTATGTTTTGTGATCATCTTCATTTGTTCAATTGTTCTCGTGAACACATCCTTACCTCTATATTCCATATGAGATGATTCGAGTCCATCTAAGCTAACTTGTATATAATCAATACCATATTTCTCTGTAAGTTCAACTAGATAATCTTCCTCAATAAGAAGAGAGTTGGTATTAATTTGAACAGCGATATCATAACTTTTGATTCTCTCAATTATTTTATCCAAATCTTTTCTTATAAAAGGCTCTCCACCTGTCAGTGCGATGAATCTAGGATTCAATTGAGCAATGTTATCAATCACCTTAAAGATTTCATTTGTAGTCAATTCATTTTCTAAAATTTCTGTTCGGCAATGATTACAATTCAAATTACATTTTGTTGTTATATCAAACGAGATCATATTTACATCATGCATTATAAACACACTCCTCAAAAATTCTATTCTCAATAAAAAATTCTTTCACTTTTCCATCTTCAAGATTGCATTTCTGCGAGATTAATTCAAGAAATATATTTCGAATACCTCCTTTAAGAGTGAAGATTTTTTCTCCACCTATTCTGTAGAGTAGCACACTATCTTCAATATCCTCACGCCATAAAAATAATCTTTCATTAAATTTCATGTATTTCATTTTATCATTACCTCCATCATTCTTTCCAGCATATTGGATCTGTTGTTAAGAAATCTCCATATTTCGCATATGCCATTGCTCTACATCCACCACAAGCATTTATATATTCGCAATCACCACACTTACCGGTTAAAAGTTCTTTATTACGCAAATCATTAAATAACTTACTGTTATTCCATACATCATAAATCTTATCTGTTCTTACATTTCCAGCTGATAATGGCATTGAAAAGCAAGGAGCCAAGTCTCCGTTTGGAAATATTACTAAAAGCTCTGTTGCTGCAGCGCAATAGATATAATTTTCAGACTTAAGTCTATTCTCATCCAACAGTACCAATTGTGGTATATCTGTCTTAACAAGGAAATTAACACTATCTTTTATTTCCCATAGTCTCTGAGACATGTACCTATACTGCTCTGCACTTATCATCCAGCTCGATATTTCACTACCTCGTCCAATAGGACAGAATGTTGAAACTGACCATTGGTCAATGTTTAAGTCTTTTACAAACTCAATAATAGAATCTAATTCATCAATATTTCGTGTTGAAATGGTCGTTACAATTTCTACCTGCATTCCTATTCTTTTTAACCTGTCAACCGCTTTAATAACCTTATCATAGCAACCTTCTTGATTACGAAGATAGTCATGTGTTTCTCTATTGTTACTGTCTAAGCTAATTCTTACCTTAATGAATCGACTTAAATACTCTACTGGATAACCATTTGCAATTAAAAGCCCATTTGTCGTCACCTGACAGCGTATATTCTTGCTATTCGCATACCTTACTATATCAGGCAACTCTTTCTTTAAAAGCGGCTCGCCACCTGTAAATCCAATAACTGAAATCTTATTCTCAGCAAGCTGATCAATAACCATTTTAGCTTCTTCAAATGATAATTCCTCATCTAGCATCTCACCACTATCTTGTGAACAATATAAGCAATTCAGATTACATTTATTTGTAATAGCCCAACCAACCATCAACGGAAATTTCATAAATTCCATACTTTACCTCCTAAAAATCAGTCTAGCTTTTTAATAATGCCATATTCCATTATCTTTTCCATTACATTCATTTCTTCTGGCTCAAATACATGAGAAATAACACCATCTGAAATGTCCCAAAGATACTTTGCATATCCCTTTAATTTAAGTCTTCTCTTCCCTTCAGCCTTGGGATCATAAACAAAAACCTCATTTTCAGACTCACATCTCCAGAATAAGTTGTGATGTCTTAGATATGTATTTCCACCTTCTGCAAGTTTTTTGATGTCAATAACCTCATTTGCATATCTTATATATAATGTTTCAATAGGCAAAGTCATAACTTTTTTTTCTTGTTTTTCTATCTTGACTGTTCTATATTCTTTCTTATTTTTATAAATACTTAAATAAGTGTCAGATAACGATAGGTTTTTTAACGTGATCTGATATTCGAATTCTTTTATTTGTAGATCCACTACTTTAACATCGTCTACATAAAAATGATCATTTTCAACCGTTTCAGTTAAACGAAGCATACCATCATCCCATATTTTCACATCATATCTATAAAACCCAGCATTATTTCCCTTAACTTCAAAAGGTAGTAAAATATTAGATTTCAAATCGGGAAAAACAACTGTCGATTCATTAAAAAGTTGATATCTTTTTCCATTAGGATCATAGAGTCTTACTCTAACATGAACTCTTTTTATTTCCTCCACATCATTAAACTTTAGAACAGCTAACTGCAATCCACCAATGTTCATACGCTTTTCTGATAATTCCAGAAATATCCTCATACCATAACCTCCCAACCAAAATTTATATAATCCGGTGCTTATTTTATAAAATATTTGATTAGACAAGCACTTATTTAAGATTATTGTTATTAATATAAAAGTAACTCACTATAAGTGAGCTAAATATCAGAGTTATATGCTATTCTTAAAATCAAAATACGTAATCAATTTCCATACTAAACAGAACTTTATTCTATTTTAAATAAGTGTAAAAACAGAAATTTTATTATTTTAAAAAACTTAAGCTGAATTAAACAATCCTACTTAAGTTTCCTATTTAATAGTATTAGTTGAGAATCACACCGAAATAATTTGTTATTTGGAATTTATGTCCAAATAACTCTATTATAGCATACAATAGAAAAAAACATTTGTAAAGCATTTTTCATACAATTTAATATATTTTTAAAATTCAAAATACAGTTTTAAAATAAGTAACATTATCTCTTTTGACTGCATTCCATACCATGTCATCTGCTAGAAAAGTATAGGATTACATCTAAATAACGACCAAATTTTAGTAAAATATAGTAAACCATCACGTTTACCCCTTTTTTGTCTTGAAATACTTTCATCTCCTCTAATTCCGATGACATTTAAATCCCATTTATATTTTTCAATTCCGTCTATAAGGGGTGTACTGGCACATAGCCATCAATCTTTATAAAATCTAATTATGTATTTCTTAAACAATACATAATTTTAATACTCTACTTCTAGCAAATATAATCCTTTAGCTGGAGCTATTGGACCTGCCAATTTTCTATCTTTACTCAATAAAATATAATTAACATTTTCTGGTTCCATATTTCCAAGTCCTACCTCTAAAAGAGTTCCAACTATAATTCTTACCATATTATACAAAAATCCATTTCCATGAACTATTATTTCTATCAAATTACCTTTTTCTATTATATCTATTGAATAGATAGTCCTTATATTGGATTTCTTTTTAGATTTTGAGGATCTAAAACTTGTAAAATCATGTTCTCCAATAATAAATAAAGAAGCTTTTTTCATAGCGTCTATATCTAACTTTTCAGATATATGTGTTGTATATTTTCTAAGAAAAGGATTGAGATATATATCATTATATATTTTATATATATACTTTTTTGAAGAAGCATTATATCTTGAATGAAACCTTTCTTCAACTTCTTCAATATTTGTAACTACTATATCTTGTGGAAGATATTTGTATAAATATTCTATCATTTCTGAAGTAGTCATTTTTGAGTTAGTTTTAAAATTTGCTACTTGTCCTAAAGCATGAACTCCTACATCTGTTCTTCCAGAGCCTATTATCTCTATTTTTTCACTTGTCATTTTTGAAAGTACATTCTCTATTTTAGATTGTATTGTCATATCAGTATGTCCAAGCCTTTGCCATCCACTATACCTTGACCCATCATATTGAATAGTCAACTTAATATTTCTCATTTTTATTACATCCTTTCTGTTTAAAGTTTTATTTTAACTTTAGTTCCTTTTCCTTTTTCGCTTTCTATATTCATATCTCCTCCATGAAGTTTTATTATTTCGTAAGATATGGAAAGTCCTAATCCGCTTCCTGATTTATTAGGGTCTTCTTGATAGAACTTTTTCATAACTTTTTTAATATTTTGCTTTTCTATTCCTTCTCCATTATCTTCAACTTCTATAAATACATGATTTTCACTTTGAAAAACTTTAACATGTATGTATCCATTTGTTTTTGTAAATTTCAAAGAATTTTCAATTAAGTTTATGAAAACTTGTTTCAATCGATTACTGTCTCCTTTGATTTCTTTTATATCATTTATAATTTTTAATGAAAGATTTATATTTTTTTCATTAGCTCTTAATTTAAATTGATTTACTATGTTTTCTAAAAGACTTTTTATATTAACATTTTCAATATTGATATGAATGTTTCCGCCTTGTATTTTCGAAAAATCAAGTAACTCTTCTACTAATTTGATAAGTCTATCTGTTTCGTCTTGTATTATTTTAAGCCCAATTTTAATTTCTTCTTCATCACCTCAGTAAGAAAGTGTTTCACTCCAACCTTTTATAGATGTGAGAGGAGTTCTCAATTCGTGAGATATAGATGATATAAATTCATTTTTTATTTGTTCACTTTTTTCAATTTCTTCAGCCATATAGCTAAATGTTTTGGCAAGTTCACCAATTTCATCATTTGATAGTTTTTTTGGTCTTGCTTTGTAGTTACCACTGGCCAATTCTGTTGCAGCATTTTTAAGTTCAGTTATGGGATCAACTATACTTTTACCAAGAACTAAACTAAAAATTAGAACAAAAGTAAGAACTGATAATCCAGCAATAAAAACAATTATTTCTATACTAATAAGTGATTTCTTTATCTTTTCAGTAGATACACTATACCTTAATATTCCTTCTGTTTTTTCATTAAATTTAAGAGGTATAGAAACAGCCATTATACTTTCACCTTGTTCTCCTTGTGTCCCTTTAAATACATATAAATTTCCTTTAAGGGCTTCCTTAACATCTAAAGTGTCTATTTTTTCTTTTGTATAGAAACCATATGAATCAACTAATACCCTTTTATTATTATCAATAACTTGTATCTTTGTTTTTTCATCTTTTAAAATAAGATTCTTATAAATATGTCTTATTTTATTTTCAAATGGAGCATAGGCCATATATTTATTATAAAAATCAGAAGATAAATTAGCTTTATTTAATAGATAATATTCAACTGAATTATAGTAATAATTTCTTACGTAGAAAATAAAAAAAGCTTCTAGAACGAAAACAGTCATAAAAATTATTATACACGAATTTAAAAGTATTTTCTTTTTTATGCCATTCAAATTAATCTTCCTTTCTTAGACAATAGCCATATCCCCATACTGTTTGAATGTATTTGGGTTTTGATGGATTTTCTTCTATCTTACTTCTAATTCTCCTAATATTAACATCTACAATTTTTAAATCTCCAATATAATTTTTCCCCCATATTGCATCTAAAAGTTCATCCCTGCTTATAGATTTTCCCTCATTTTTAATTAAATATCTTATTATAGAGAATTCAGTTGGTGTTATTTCTATTTCTCTATCTTCTTTAAATAATTTTCTCTGACTTAAGTCTAAAGTAAAAGGATTACATATTATTAATTGATCTTGAGAATTGTCCTTTTTTACTCTTCTTAAAAGAGCGTTAATTCTTGCTAATAGTTCTTTTGGACTAAAAGGCTTAACTATATAATCATCAGCACCAGAATTTAAACCAATTATCTTATCATTTTCTTGTCCTTTAGCTGTTAGCATTATAATTCCAATGTTATCATAATTTTCTCTTATAAATTTACATACCTGGATTCCACTTATACCAGGAAGCATAACATCTAATAAAGCAATATCTATTTTGTTTGTTTTAACTTTTTCTATAGCTTCTTCTCCCGTAGGTGCTTCAATAACCTCATACCCTTCTCTTTTTAGATTAATACTAACAAAGCTTCTTATTCCAATTTCATCCTCTAAAACTAATACCTTAAAACTCATGTAATCACCTCAAGTTTAATATAACAATTTAAAATTTTTGTGTATATTTTCTCTATCTACATAAAAATCTTTATTTCTATCTAGATATTTATTATTTAAGAATGCAACAAAAACTGTCTTTTTATTTTCACCTAAATATATAAACTTTTTATTTTTTTCATTTAGTTTTTTCTCTTCTTTTTTCCAGTTATTTTTCTCAAAATACTCTATAGTTAATAGTTCATTTTTTATATTTTTACTTTTTTCTAAGCTATAAAAAACTACTCTTTTTTGATTATTAATATTATATTCTTTTAGGGTAAACTTATCTTTCCAGTTTTGTGGCAAATCAAATCTATAACCTTCATCATAATCATAATAGTTTTCAACAACAAAACGTAAGCCTTCTTTTTCATCCCATTTATACCAAGTATTAAGCCATGGTAGGGGTACGGCCACATAGCCATCAAGCTAAGGATTTTCAATAAGTGATGTTTAATATAATTTATAATAAATCAATTTCACTCCTGTAAATATATCTCAATATTTAAATTTATTTACAAATTATGTTTGGATTTTTGCATATCAAAAAAACTCATGAAAAACATAATTTTTTTGAAGACATGAGGCTTAATTTATATTATAATTAAATTGGTTTATGCGGCGATATTACACTTTTTTTCTTGGTTGTTATAGCAGACTCCAAGGATATCAAAAAAGGTTTTTTTACCTTTACGGTGTGATTTTCGCCCATTTTTATGTATACTTTTAAAAACTGATATTAATAATTCAAAAGAAGTTAAATGATCTTTCATAAAAGAAAGATAGATTTTCTGAATATATTGACTTATAATAGCTGCACTTTTAATTTCACTAGCTTCTAAATGATATTTTTCTAAAAGAAGAGATCTCATTTTAAACATAATTATAGAACTTAAAACTAATAAAATAAGCTTCCCATAAAGTTGACATTTGAACCTTTGGATTTTTACAGGTTTCACAGCAGATATACAAAAGATAGATTTCCATATTTTAAATATTATTTCCACCTGCCATCTTAAGGAATAAATTTCATGTATCTGATTATTTGGTAGCACATCACTTTTTATATTCGATATGTACACAGTTATTCTCATTAATTCAATTGTATTTTTACTCTTTGTTATACCTTTCTTTTTAGCGTTTTTTTCTACTTTTTCTTTTCTTTCAACAAATTGCTTTTTAGTAAGTTTATAAATAATAATTCGCTCTTTTCTTTTCTCAACTCTTCCCACAAAGGCATCATTTATTTCTAAAATTTCACCTTCGCTCATTTGATTTGCTATATCTGCTAGATTAATTCTTTTATAGAGAGTAGATTTTCTGGGTTTTCCATTTTTATAATACTCTACATTCTCATTTTTAACATAAACTGCTATATTAGGTTTAAGTCTTGAAACATAGAAAGCTTTCTTTTTCTCTAAATCCTCAAAGCCCTTGAAACTAAAGTATCCTAAGTCTCTTAAAGAAAGATCCCCTGGTCTAAATGTATCTTTTATTTGGCTTCCAAAGGTATTATCATTCCCTTTTCCTGGACCTATATCTATATGCATAAAATTCCCTGTTTTTAATTCGTATTCAAGTTGTATTTTAACTCCCGATATTTGTGCATTTCCTCCTGAACCAGGATATTCATTTTTATATATTTCAGGAACTTGAAAAGCTGTAGAATCAGCTATTCTAATTCTTTTAAAATGTTCATCCCATAAAGATGCTACCCCTTGATTAGATAGAATATTGTTTTGCATAAGCCTTGTAAATACTTCTTTTAAAAACTCAACAGCAGTGTCATTCAAACGCTGATCTATTGCTTGAGATGATACTTCTAAGTCTAATGTTGAACTTAAATTAGCACTCATTGTTACAAGTGTATTTTTTGATATATCAAGTTTAGAAAATGCACATAAATAAAGGAATTGCCAAGCTTTGATTTTTCCTTCTCTTTTGATAAAACCTACGTCTCTTGCAATTTGCTCTATTTCTTCTTTTGAAATGACTTTCAATATTTCTTGAACTATGTGTTTCATGTTTTTTTCCAGTAAATTTTCTTTTATCATAAGATGCTACTCCTCTCTAGATAATTTGTAAGTAGCATCATTTTACTATTTTTTTGACGAATAGGGGATACTTTTTTCTTAGCTTGATGGCTATGTGGCCATACCCCATTATGAGATAACAGATTATTACCTGAAAATGTAATGGGAACAAGATACTATGCACCGATATTAGTAAAATTCAAAGAAGGAAAAGACCTAGCAGTAAAACCCGAAGGAGATTTATACATAGCCCATATAACAGGAGAAAAGCCAAAGACAGCAGTAAGAGTAGATTTTAGAATGAAGAATATTAATCCAAGATTTGCAATTAATTTAATGCGTAAAAATAAGATTGAAGAATTATCAAAATTTAAAATTTGGATATACAGAATTTTAGGTAGTTTCTGGATATTAATTACTATAATGTGGATAAAATTCATATAAATTAGCTTGTTGTTATCCAACTTCATTTTAAGAGGATATTATGGTCCTAGATAGAATCTATAAAATAAATTATTAGCTTTAATAAAAAAAAGTAGACTTTCTCCAACTGCTTTCAAGTATAGCTTGGGCTATTGTTTTTTTATAATTTTCTCCTTTCAAGTTATTTAAATTAAAAACATGACTATTAATAAACTTATTACAGTAATATCTGTTATTGCCGTTAAAGAAGAATTTACAATCAATTCTTTTTAGCAGATCCTATAAGGTGGTAAAAATGGTATAATAATAAAAAGCAAATCGTATTCATTGAAAAGAGGAATTTATATGAGGTTTAGAAAAAAAGAGTATATAATTTTATAGAGGAAGGTATTTTGCTATGTTATTATGGATTATGTTTTTTGTTGGAACTTTAATATTTGTTTCAGGATTATATCTTTTTGTAAAAAACTATAAGAATGGAAAATACATCAAAGGATATGGATTACTTACTTATGTAGGGATTGTTATGGTGTTACTTGGAGTGATTTTATTAATAGAACCTGTATTTACAAGTTTACCTGGAAATTTACCTAAAACAGTACCATTAGTTATAACTATATGCACTTGTATAATAGTAAGTAAATTATTGCTAGAACCAACATTTTTAAAACCTAAAATAAAAAGGGGTGTATTTATAAAAAATTGTACTCAGTGCAATAAGAAATTTTCATTTTACAATAGATTAAAGGTTCTTATTAATGGATATTTGAAATGTTCACACTGTAATGCCATTTATGAGCCTAAACACAATGTATATAGAGGAATATATTTTGGTATTATTTTTATTGCAACTATAATTGTATTTAATCATATCATTATTTTAAATAACTTTATGCTACAAATTAAATTGCAAACATTAATAATAATAATAACTTATCCTTTGTTTGATTTGTTGCCTCATAGATGGCAAAGATATGAAAAGATTAATTAGAATTATTCCCACAATCTTTGCAAAGTATCCCGTCTTATATGGGAAGTACATTTATAACCCTTATAAATGACGAAATTGATGTTAGTATAACATTGTAGACACGAAAAGCCGAACACTTTAAAATAAAGATAAGAAAAGGAAGTGTTAATAATGGCTATGGGTATATTCGCTAGGTATAAGAGCTATAATAACAAAGAAATTTAGGCCTATGCTTTCAAAGAATACAATGAATTAGTAGTGACTATGTAAAATAAATAAAGCATTTGTTCAGTAAATACTATTTATAAATATGAAATATGATTCATTTTATTAATATTTGAAATGAGGGTGAGAAGGATGAAGTTATCAAAAGTATTATTGGCAATTAGTGGTACGATGTTTGTGATTGCAGTTCTTTTTTTTGTATATGCATTAAATCATCCAGAAGGATTTATTAATATTCCCGTAATAGGCATTAAAAGATTGTATCTTATATATGTTTTAGTAATGATATTACTTTTTGTTGTATCAAAATTATTGAAAAAATATATGAAAAATCATTTAACTTCTTTATTATTTTTATTTTTTTAATGACTTTTGCCATTCTCCAATTTTTTTAATCATATTTTCAAAATCTTTATTATTTTTTATTATGCTTACATTAGTAAATTTTTTAATCTTGTTCATTAACTCTTTTTTTGTTATTAAATGAAATTTAATTATATAAATCATAAATTTAATATATCCGTCTGTACTTTTTTGTTTTTTATATTTACTAGCTTTATAGATATTTTTAGGAAGTAAATGCTTTTCTCCAAAAAATATTCTTAAAATTCTTTTCGTAGCTTGATACAGGCACTTAAATAAAGATTTATCCATATAAATTATGTGTGTGCAATTATTTAATCTTATATTTAACGTTGAAATAAAGTTTCCATCAATAAACCAGCTATCTTGATTTACTATATATTTTATTTTTTTATTAAATTCATCCATAGACATTTCTTTCCAATCTTCCGACCAAAATATATCATCTAAATGATATATCTTTATGTTATGTTTTTCTTCTAAAATATTCGAAAAATATGTTTTTCCACTCCCAGGGGAACCTATTATTATGGTTTTTTTAAAATCCATTATAAACTCCTTTATGATTTGACTTTATATACATTTTGTTTTTTATCTTCATTTTCCTGCAAACATTTCACCAAAAGCTTCTATTAAAATCAAAGATATATATAACACAAAAGCTTTAATTTATATTTTAGAAAATAATACCATATTTATTTTTGAAAATCAACATTTTTTGGATGTTTATACATTATTTAAAATATTTTTGAAACCAAAATTGAAACCATTATTTATTTATTTTTGAATATAAATATGATATAGCTAATAGTAACAATATTTATAAAAAAGTTTTATGTATTGATGTAGATCCACAAGGAAATCTTACAAATAATTTTGGAATAGATGCTCAAAAAATAGCAACAGTTAAAGAAATACCTAACTTAGATATTATTTTTAATACAGTTATTCCTGTTAATATAAAACTTTCTGAAAGTGAATTAGAGAATAAACCTATAAATATTTTTGATACAAATAGTACAGGGTATAAAGCATATAAAAATCTTACAGATGAGTTAATAGAAAGGATGTAATAATATGAGTAATAGATTCAAAAATAAGGACAAATTTAATAACAATATTGATGATATTCTTAATGCTGGAAAAGAATTAAATAATGAAATAAAAAAAGACACAAAAGAATACGATAAACTTGAAACCAATTTTGAATACAATAATACATCCATTAACACTTCTAAAGATGTAATATTTTTAGAAAAACAAGAAAAAGATGAAATGGTAAGAGTAAGTTTTTATATTAAGAAAAGTCAGCACGAGCTATTAAAAAAATATGCTAAAAAGACAAATAGAAATAAAAATGAATTTGTTAGATATATGATTGATAAATTTTTTGCTGCTGTAAAAAAATAATAAATACAAATTACATGATAAAAATGTTAAATAAAAGTAGTAGATAAAAAAATCTAGTATCTTTAAAAATACTAGATTTTTTTATCTAAAATTATAGTATAATTATATTAAAATTCTAAAATAAGGTTGTGATAAACTTGAGAAAATGTATAACACTACTACTTCTCATATCAGTAGCACACATAATAATAAAATTTTTGACAGAAACTCGCGAAGATCAAATTAGAAATAAGATTAAAGAAATGGGTGGCAAGGTCATTTCTATAGATAGAAATAACTCTTATATCAAGGAAGTTAATAAAATAATGAAAAAAAAGAGATTTATTATTCATTCAGTATATAAAGTTGTATATATTTTGAACAATAAAGAGAGAATTGCTTATGTGGTTGTGTATAGAGATTTTGTTATAGTTCCCGGAAAACTATATAAGTGCGATTGGGTTGAAGATAGTAATTAACTAGTATGATGTAGAGGTTAATTAATGTGAATGTTAAGGGTAAGTAGAATTATATATGCATATTATTAGACCTATATAATCGTGAAATCATTGGGTATGCTGATGGTAAATAAGTTTAAAATAGCCATGGCCTAGTAACTTTATCGGAGGATCTAGGCTTTTTTTATTTAGAAAGAATTTTTCTAATTTGTGTTTCACAAATATCATATTTAAGAGAAAGTTCTGGCAATATCCTTATAAGAAACTGGAATATCTTCAATATTTAAAGTGTTTTTCACCTTAACATTTCCAATAAATTTATATAAAAATTAAGTTATACTTGAAATAGGATATACTTTAAACTAGCCATGGCTATTGATTTATAGCATATTTGAATTAAAAAATTGAATTATAAAAATATAAATCAAGTAACTACTCTACATTTTCATTTTGGAAAATTAGTTGCTTGATTTAAAAAAGAGAGGTGAACAAAAGTACCGTTGGCTTGCGGTATAGCATTGTAGAGATATGCTATTATGTACACTAATATTTGTAAAAATATTGAGTGTATAAATAAAATCTATAATTTTTATATATTTATTTAGATTTTTATAGATTTTATAAAGCTGATTTTTTGAAGAAAAAATTTATTGATGGAATAATAGTACTTGTTGGGTTGTATGTAGTTAAAAGAATTGATTTTAATAGGGATAATTATTATATGTATCTTTTTGCTTGTTCATGTATTGTATTTGCACTACTATGGACTAATTATTATTTTTTTTATGGCAAAAATAATGATTAAAAATGAAAAATAAACTAATCTTTAAAAATGTTTTTAGAGATTAGTTTCAGGGTTTTTTTATAAAACCCCATGGCACGGAATTTCATAAATTAATTTGTGAAAAAAGATGATTTTATGAATATATTAAAGGAATAGAGTACAACTTTTATGTACCCTGTTCTTTTTTTATTTTTAGTATAATAGAGTTACAAAAGTAATACTTTAGAAACACTTATTAAGGGGGGATGAAATTGGATAGAAATGAGTTTAATGAACTTGATATTTTAAATCAAATTGAGTATTTTAATAAAAAACTCAAAGAAAATTTATCTATAAGTAAAATATGTAAAAATATTGGAATAGCGAGAACTACTGTAACAGATAGATTTAAAATCTAATTTTATAATTGCTTATCTCAATGTATATTAATTTATAATATAAGTATTTCATAACTCAACTTTATTAAATTCAAACTTTTCTCCATATTTTAATTCAATCTCTTTAATAAATATCTTATTCTTATCAAATACTTGAATAAATTCTTCTGATCCCTTCCTAATTTTAAATTTATTTGAAGAATTATTTGATATTTTCCCTGCAATTACTATATATTGTTTATTTTGTATTGTTTCAGATTTCAATTTGAATATTTGTAAAGGTTGATTGTTGCTACTAGAATCTTCAAATTTATATTTTTTATTTCCTATATTGTTAAATATTGCATACCCATAATATATATCATGATTTTTTTTATTTATATAACTAAATATTATAACATTTTTATTATCTATTTCTTTTTGGGCTAATACTTTAAAGTTGTTAGCAATTTTCTCATATGTTTTTTAAAATAAAAATCCATATTATTAGTTATATTTTTATTTTCTACAAATTTATGATTAAATGTTACTAAAAAACAAGTTAATATTAATGCAAAAATAATTAACTTCTTATTTTTCATATATATTATCTCTCTCTTTAATTACTTTAAACGATGTCTGAGCCCATGGCGATATTATCTGTACTGTATTATCTATATTTTAACATTTTAATATATTAATACCCATCTTTATTATTTCTTCTCATAACTACAAAAAAGAAATAGAGTATAAACCCAATTCACCCTATTCCTTTTTTATTTTAAATTTCTTATGTACTCAAAATATTTCTATTTACCTGATCGCTATCGCGTTTTGATGAGATATATCGTTTCCTTTATTTAGATCAATACTTATATTTTGGGGATAAATCAAAAACATAGTGATTATAAAGAATATTAGACAACTTAAAAATATATTTTTTTCACTCGTTTTTAAAAATTTAATAAATGCATATAATCTTTTCCCTCTACCTAAATACTGGGGTACAGGAAAAAGGTCTGCTGCTGATGGTACAAAATGGGACATGTATGAACAGAATCTTTTATCTGAATATCATATTAGATATGGTGGATATGGTGGGATTGGTTATTACCATGTATCTGATTTATACATAGCTCTTTTTAGTCGTTTTATACCATGTGGCGTATGGGAAGGTGTTTATATACTCGATGAATTTATAAAGAATGATTCAAATATACAACCAAATATTGTTCATGCAGATACTCAAGGTCAAAATACAACAATATTCGGACTATCATTTTTACTAGGAATAGATTTGATGCCTCGAATTAGAAACTGGAAAAAGTTAGACTTATGTAAACCCGATAAAAGCATCAAATGTAAACATATAGATGAAATTTTTTCTGATTATATAGATTTCGATATTATAAAAACTTACTTACCAGATATGTTGAGAATTGTTTTATCCATAAAAATGGGAAGGATAGCTCCCTCAACAATTTTAAAGAAACTCGGAAGTTATAGTAGACAAAATAAACTATACCAAGCATTTAAAGAATTAGGAAGAGCCATCAGAACCATATTTTTATTAAAATATATTTCTGATATAGATTTAAGAACCACTATACAAGAAGCTACAAACAAAAATGAATCTTTCAACGGATTTATAAAGTGGTTATTTTTTGGTGGTGAAGGTATTATTGCTGAAAACAATAGAGATGAACAAAGAAAAATCATAAAGTATAATCACCTTGTTGCCAATTGTGTTATTTTTTACAATGTTTATCATATGTCAAAAATTTTACAAGAACTTATTATAAAAGGATATAAAATAGATGAAAATATACTTTCTTCATTGTCGCCCTACATTACAAGCCATATAAATAGATTTGGTGAATATAAGATAAATAAAAACAGAAACACTCCTTCGTTAAATTACGATATAGATATATTCAAAAGTACGGAGTAAAAAAGTTTTATTTCCATATTTTTACTCCCTGTTGCACTTTTTACACGAATCGTGGCCATACCCCTATATGATTTGCATTTGTTTTTATTAAATATTTTACTTAAATGTAACTATCAAACAAAATACACCTTTAATTGTAGTGTTTTGGGCTATGAATTTATTATCTGATGTTACTGTTGTTAATGTATATAAATTTTTATCATAATTTATTTCTTTTGTTAAATTTATTTTTTTCTTAGTATTCATGTCGAAACAAAATATATTTGAATTATTGCTATCATTTATAAATATATAATTTTTACACAAATTAATAGCAAATACATTATGCCCATTATTTTTTGAATTAATCAAATAAAGTTCTTTAATGCGATGATCATAAACATATACATTACTTATACCGTAATCTTCATGCCAAATTGTAAAATTATTATTTGATAAAATATTTTTAATCTTTATATTTTTAGGCATACTTAATATTTTATTTCGATTTTTATTTAAATCATATATATTTATGTATTTATTTTTATTATTACTAGTTATATAAGTAAGCTTATTATCTCTAATATAAGCTCTGTCATATGGAGATTCCAAATAAATGTTTTTATCAATAATCTTTATTTTGTTTTCTTTTATAGAATAAATAATCAAGCGCGGTTTTTTATTTACATATTCATACCAAGTTAAATGTTTATTTGTTACTTCAATGCTTGGTAAAATTTTAGAATTTGTATCTTTAGATGTTCTTATAACTTCTATTTTATTGTTATTAAGATTGAATTTATTTAAACTCCAATCATTCTGAGGAGTGAATTTTTCCCAAAATAAATAATTTTCATTAGCTCTTAATTCATTAATATATATATCAGAATCTAAATTGTTATCTTCATAAAGTAAGTCACAGTCTCCATTGTCTACATTGTATTTATATATATCTACTTTTTCTGCAAAATTAGACATATCTTTCATATATAGAACAGTGTAATAAACTTGATTTCCGTAAACAGTTTGATCTCCTATTTCTCCATCTTTAGGCACAGGTAATTTATATTCTTGTACATTTATGTTATTATAAATATTTTTAGATTTTTTTTTAATTAGGAATTGATGAGATATATCGTTTCCTTTATTTAGATCAATACTTGTATTTTGGGGATAAATCAAAAACATAGTGATTATAAAGAATATTAGACAACTTAAAAATATATTTTTTTTATTCATATATTTTTTGTATGCATAAGAAATTCATTATTAATTTAATGCATAATCTCCTTTCATAGATTAATAAAAATATAAATCCTTTCAGATTTTAATATTTTAATAACTGAGAGAATTTATATTTTAAAATACAATTATTATGGTAAATATATTAAATATCTAGATTCTTTTGAGATAGCGTTGTAAGCTTCTCTAAGAGATACTTCTCTTTGTCCGCTATATTTAGAGTTATAATTACAATCCATTAAACCAACTGTATCATCAGATCTATTTATAAAATCAACGCTTATATAATGACCTAAATTTTTACCGTTATAATAACTTAAATATTTTGTTTTTGAATGTAAAATAGGAGCAGCATCATACATCAAACTATAAGTTAAATTATCTTCGAATTCATCAATAGTCATATTAGAACCTGACTTGTACACATAGTTGTTGTCAGAATATTTATTGATTTCATTTTTCATTGAACTAACATAAGTTCCAATGTTTTTTCTAGTTCCCATATTACTACCTAAAGTTTCTTGTTTCTTTTTGTTACTACTCCCACTTACTCTATCTTCTTTATTCATACCATATAATATTTGTAATACACTAGCTGGTCCACAATAGTATCCATTTATTTGTTTAACATAAGGCATATCCACAAAAAAAACAGAGCCATTACCACCACGCTTTATTCTAATTGGAGATCTTTTTAATGTTCTTTCAGCCATATAGTCAATCATTTTTTGTCCTATTTCTTCTCCTAATTCATCTTTTTCCCTTTGAAACTCTTCATCATTTTGATATTGCTCAGTCAATTTTTTTTTCAATTCTTCTTTTTTATCTAAATTTAAATTAATACTGGTATCTGTGTCTGCATCATTTATAGTTTCATTTGCACAAATACTATTCATCGGAAAAACAAGTATTATACTAGCTAAAGATGTTGCTATAAATTTTTTTAATTTGTTATTCATAACTTAATCCCCTTTTCTAATTAATTTAAGATTTTCAGTTTCAAATGGCCATTTAAAAACTTAATAAAATCCTTTACATAGATAAAGACAAACGAAATAAAAAAAAGTTTCAACTTTTTTCTATTTTGTTTGTCTTTATTTATAAATAGCTAAATTAATGATGCAACAGATGACAATATTTATGACGTAGCTAAAGGAATATCAGGACTTCAACAGCATAATCTAGTAGATGTCATAAGACAGGATAATTTGAGTTTAAGTGAATAGAGAGGAGGGAAATTTAGATGGCTAAAAATTGTTCAAAAAAACAATTCTAAAACTCATCATTCAAACTCTCATATTTGAAATTAAAGGAAGTGTAAATGATGAGTTTTGATATAATGTTATAAAAATAAACTTTATACTAATAGGAATGATATTAATGCCTTGTATTCATGAATTTGGAATAATAGATAGTTTAGAAGATTATAATGAAGATAAGTATGAACCTAAAAAATATAATTGTATTTCTGTAGATGATGATTTTTTAACTGAAATATACCATGCTGGATTAAAAAATAAAATAAAAAACCTTGAAACATTTGCACATAATGTAAATAGACCATTTAAAGGCCTTGCATATTGTGGAATAACTTTAATACCAACACAATCTCTTAAATATTTTTTAGATATCATTGTTGAAACAAATTTGAAATATAAATCAAAAGAATTGAAAATGTTGATTGAAAAAATATTTATTGCAATTAAGGAAAACAAATGGATGATTCATTATGGAATTTGAAACAGAAAGTTTTATATACGATGATTCTTCTCCCCACGAAGGCGTTTTATTAACTCTCTTTAGATATTGACTATGCCTTAAACATAAATTCAAGGCATAGTCAATATCTAAATCACAAAATAGTGTTAAATTCTTACATATACTTCGCGTCTAGTGACATGCTTGCTAGTTCTACGCATATAAAAAGTGTAGCTCCGAAAGTTAGACATATAGCAAACTTTCGGAGGTGCACTTCAATATTCGGTTGCTTTTTTGTCTATTTATTAGTTTTTATACTTTTTAAAATTTTTTCTATATTATCAATTTGTTTTGATTTTATTTTTATTTTCTTAGGTAAAAAGAAAAATAAAAAATAAAAAATCATAACATATAATAATGTATTTATTATCTGAAATATAAATTCAATCATAAATAAATCTCCTTAAAAAATATATTTAGTGATTTGCTTCTATGTATCTATATTACTAATATTAGATAGAATAGTCAAATTCCATATTATAATGTTTTGAATAAAGTTTAACTAAACCATCTTTTAATTTCTTTAAGTTCACTATTTTCTATAGTATCTAGAGAATTAACGAAATTTTTCAAATACACTTAACATAAACCCACTCCTATAACTTATGTTTAATTTTTCAATCATATTATATCATGTATAAAATTTGTTGAAAAAACTTTAAATAAATTGTATACTTTGTATTAGGTAGTTTATGGAAATGTCTATAAAACTTTATACTTTAATCTTAAAATTATAATTAGAATTAAAAAAATAAAAAAGGAAGTAATAGTAATGATTAATAACGTTGAATTAAACAGGAAAAATATCATTTTAAATTTTATAATATTAGTATCAATATTATTTTTAATGTGTATTGAGATTTTTTTGTTTTTTTTAATATCTGATTCTATTGAATTTGGAAAACCTAATATTAATCCTTTGAATGAATTGATTGTTTTTTCTATTTTTTCTATTGTAAAATTTATATGTATATTTATAAATATTAAAATTATAAAACGCTACAATTTAAAATTTAATAGATTTATAATAATTTTAACAACTTTAATTAGTTTTAGTGTTTTTTGTATATCTTTAAGAAAAGAATACAATCTTTACTTAACTTTAAGAAATATTATACCTATTTTAACTAATGGATCAATATTAATAACAATAAAGCTAAATCAATTGACTAAACAGTAAACCGTAAATATTGTACATATAAAATAATATTTAAAGGAGAGTTATTTGTGAATGTTATGAAGTATAAAATAAGTAAATTAATTTCAGCAGTGTTAATATTAATATTTTTCATTTATTTCAATCTTATTAAAAATAATAATATTTCTGAAAGTAATTTAACCTTAAGCACAATCAATAAAACTAATCAAAAGATTAATAATAATAAACTTACATCACCTAATACAACGCTTGTATTGAATGGTTATGAATTTAATCTTACTCAAATTTTTAAAGAAGATCTTCTCTCGACATTAGATAAAGATGAATTGATAATTTTAAGAAATGCAATTTACGCAAAACATGGTTATATATTTACCCAAAAAAAATATAATGATTATTTTTTACAATTCAATTGGTATAAGCCAACTAGTAACAATGTATCACAATTATTGACTTCTGTTGATCATGATAATATTAAAAGAATAATTCAATTAGAGCAGGTATTAGAGAAATTAGAATTTAAAAGCAATAAACTAGGTTTTTCAATCACATTCCCCCATAATTGGAAAAATAAATATAAAATTGTTGAATATGATACGTATATGATTGTATATTTTAATCCTTCCAAAAATGTAGATTTCAAAGGTGGAGAATTCTTTCTAATAATTGATACTAAATCTAGCTATTTTAACCAAGAAAATTTCGACACAATTAGCGATAAAAACTTTTTTGAAATTGGCAACCGCCAGTACTATATATGCATTCCGACTGATTTTCCTTTACCCGAAAATCATCCAGAAATAGAATTATTTCTAAAAATGCAGTCTGATATACCTAATATTTTAAAAACAATAAAACCCTTATGAAAAGCTCCTACAATTTTACTTGTTGTTAATTTTATAGCACATCCTAATCCAACATGTCCTGAAATACTTTAATTATTCATCAGCTTGATAATGCACTTCAAAATATGAAATAATCTCATCGCATTTCACTTTGACAAAGCTTTTTGTAGAATCATCCCAAACATAAAATTCATAATTTATGTAACAAACTTTAAGATTAAGGAAGGTGTTTTTATTGAATAAAAATAAAATTATCTTTATATCTTTAACTATATTGATGATCATATATAGCATTTATACATATCCGTTAAATATTGAAAAAAATCATCAAGGTTTACTCGTATCTAAAATCAATAAAAATTTTAAAAAAATAATACATATTAAAATTAAAGGTAAATTATATAGAAAATTATTCTATAACCGTGATAAATTCAAAGGAATTATAGAAATAGATAATAAAGTATATGACTTAGATTTATTTTCTAATAAATCAAAAGAATATATGATTGGAGATATACAAATAAAAAAAAATAAAGAAATATTATTTATTACCATTCTCAATAACTTTAAGGAAGTATATATTTTTTCGAATAAAGAACCTACTATATACGTATATGCTCCAGCTAAAAATGAAAAAGATTGCATAGCAATTTATAAAAAAGTATTGAAACTAAGGAAACAAAAATATGCTAAATTGCAAAATGATAATTTTTAATTTTTATAATATAAAGAAATTAAATTTTAATATACAAAAAAGCCTAGATACTCCAATAAAATTACTAGGCCATGGCGAATAGTTTCTTTAGTTAATGTTTTTTTTAATGTTTTTTGTTTGAAATTATGTTTAACTTATTAATGTTGATATATTGTAAATTATGTTTAACTTTCAAGGTTTATTAAATCATATTTCGCAACTAGTTAAACATAAGTTATCTTATGTTTAACTAGTTATAAAAATTTACATAAAAGTATAACTGTTAAGATTAATCTACAATTATTAAAAAAAATTTATAAAAGTATATAATAAATAGAGAAAACAATACGACCAATAGAAACAATAATTTTTAAGAAAGGAATAATGAGATGATAAGCCCTATATTTTTTAGTTAATAACTACACACAAAAAAACAATTGATAGAATTCTAATAATAAGTATTTTTATGATTTCATTGATTATTGCTTTAAAATTAAAATCACACTTAGGTATTTTTATAACTTTTTTAGCATCTTACTTGATAAAAAAAATAAACCCTTAAAAAAGTATAATAATTATATCAAAAAAACCGCTAAAATCACAAAAAAAGATTACGTGGCTACGTCCTACTCTCCCAAGAGGTCTCCCTCCAAGTACCATCGGCGCTGAGGAGCTTAACTTCTGTGTTCGGAATGGGAACAGGTGTATCCTCCTTGCTATTGTAACCACATAATCTTTTTTAATGGAGCGGGTGAAGGGAATCGAACCCTCGCAACCGGCTTGGAAGGCCGGGGCTCTACCACTGAGCTACACCCGCATATTTTTTTTGGTTGCGGGGGTAGGACTTGAACCTACGACCTTCGGGTTATGAGCCCGACGAGCTACCAACTGCTCCACCCCGCGTCATT
>NZ_FQXH01000051.1 GCF_900129915.1 Tepidibacter thalassicus DSM 15285 | reverse complement strand
TATATTATATCATAAAAACAAAAGTCAATATAAATATCACGAATGATTAAGCCAATGTCATAAAATGTAATTTTTGCAATTCATGACGTTATATTAACAATTCATGACATATATGTTGATTTTATGAATTAAATTTGTTTTAATAATTTTATCAAAAAATTAATATTAATAATAACTAAATTGTTTAACTATTTTAACTCAACATACATTGATAATTCTTGCATTTATATACAATCAAACCCAAATATTACCACTTTATATCATTACCATACAAAGATTATGAAAAGTTAACAGGTATGATATGTTAACAGGTATGATATGCGGATATTATTGATGTATTTGATGAGGAGGCTTAAAATATTAATGAAAGATATAAAAAAATTTGTAACTAATTTAGAATTAAAGGAAAAAATTGCTTTATTATTATGGACAATATCACTTTTGTTCATAATAGTGTTTTCAATTATAGCTATAAAACATTCAGACTATAAACATTTTAAAAATATAATTGGTATAGTAATTATTGATTTAACATTGATTATCTACTTTGTTCTAAAAAAAACAAATAAAAATCATTAAACAAAAATTGTTAATCAACATAAAAATGTATATTGTTTTAATAATCTTATCGCAACGGTCACAGTATTAATCAAAATAACAAATATCATATGGAGGTACTTGAAATGAAAGAATTAAAATTAAATGAAATGATTTTTAGAAATAAAATATTAATATATTTATTTTTAGGTATATTACTTAACACAAAAGAACTTATTAATATTTTCAAAATAAATAATATATATATTTTTACCTTTGTATTTTTATATTTATTTTTTATTAGTTTATATACCTCAAAATATAATTTTTTATTCAACCTTAAAACAGATAAAAAAAATTTAAAATCTGATATAACAAAAAATAAATATTTTAAGAATTTCATTTTATGTTTATCTAATTAGTTTGCTCTAATTATATCATTGAATTGCTTAACTGATACTGACATTGTTATTTTATATAGAATATTATTTTTTATAGTATCTATCCTAATAACTACTTTAGTTGCTTATTTAATTATGTTAACAATATCTAAACATATTTATAAAAAATAATTTCAAATAAAATATCATACTGACGTTTAAAATTTTTATCATTTTAGGTTTACATTTTGGGAAATAAAATCGTCTTTATTAAAATAGTAAAAACTTTTACAGGAACTACTTTAACTGCTATATTAGCTCCTTTGACTTTAGGCGTAGAGACACTTACAGGTGCAATAACAAATACTCAATTTGTCGATTTTTATTATCAATAAAGATTGATGAAATGCTAGTTATTGTCGTAAAAATAGCCATGGCATATGCCATGGCTACTTTTATTCCCTCAATTTATTAACTTCCTCTACAGAAAGTCCTGTTTTTATTGCTATTGTTTCATTATCTAAAACATCCAATAAGTTTTTAGCTATCTCTATAGATTTTTTATATTCACCTTGTTTTATTCCTTGTTTTATTCCTTCCTTTCTTCCTTTAATTTCAGCAGTTTTCACTTCTGCTTTCCTTATCATCATA
>NZ_FQXH01000024.1:24590-32865 GCF_900129915.1 Tepidibacter thalassicus DSM 15285 | reverse complement strand
TTAAATTAGATATTGTCTTTTTTATTTTATCAAAATGAATTAAAAAAGCATAAAAAAAGAGTTACAATAAATTGTATTTGTAACTCTTTTTTATAATTTAGTTCTTTTCTTTTTCTATTTCTTTTTTTAAGTTTATTATTTCTTCATCAGAAAGACTTGTAGCTTGTTTTATTAATTCTATATCCATACCTAATTTTAAAAGGTTTTTAGCTGTAAGTATTATTCCTTCTTTTTTTCCTCTTTGTATCCCTTGCTGTAATCCTTTCTTTAGCCCTCGTTGTATACCTTGTTGTATCCCTTGCTGTATCCCTCGTTTTTCTCTATTTTTAAATTCTTCTTCAAGTTTTTTTCCTAAATTGCTTATCATATCATCCACCTCCATTCTGGATGTTTCCATTAATAATTCATATACATTTTCTTTTACTTTTCCCTCAAATCTGTTTTTAAATATATTTATAATCCAATTTTTAAATACTTTTTCTTGTTCTTTTGTTGCTCCTTTTTTTATTATTTTCCCTACTAATTTTAGTCTTTTTATTATTTCTTCTATTTCTACATTTTGATCTAGTAAAAATATAGCACTTATTACATTTGCT
The DNA here is from genome assembly GCF_900129915.1 of Tepidibacter thalassicus DSM 15285. Taxonomy (GTDB): domain Bacteria; phylum Bacillota; class Clostridia; order Peptostreptococcales; family Peptostreptococcaceae; genus Tepidibacter; species Tepidibacter thalassicus. The sequence goes on along the minus strand of NZ_FQXH01000024.1, from coordinate 32,269 downwards.
ATTTCTATTAATTCTTCTTTTTCCATTCTATTTATGTCAAATAATAAGTATCTAAAATTTATTATATTATCGTCAAATAATTCATATCCATTTAATACTTCTTTAAAATCTCTAACTGCTGTCCAATTATTCTTTCCGTTATATAAAACTATTGGAATTATTGCTGGCAGTTTATAGTCTTTTCTTTTTTTTATGTTTTTTTCTGTATTTTTAAGTTCATCTCTAAATATTTCTGTCATGTACATTAACAATCTTATAGGCATCATATAGTCTACTTTTGATTGTAATTCTAATAATATATAAAATATTATATCTTTGCCATCTATATTTACTTTATATACTATATCTGCTTCTTCTTCTTTGAAATCTTCTAGTATAAATTCTTTATCTATTAATATTAAATTTTCTTCTTTTATTGATTTTACCCATTCTTTTTTTACAAAACTTCTCAAAAATTCTATAAATGTTTGTTTATGTGAAAGTATATATTTGTATCCTAAATCATGTTCATTTTTTATATTTTCGCTCATTTTACCTCCATTTTTTGAATTTTAAATCTATAACTATATTTTATATTATATTATTCACATTTTACAGATACAAGTTATAAAAATATTTGTTTAAATTAGATATTGTCTTTTTTATTTTATCAAAATAAAATGTCCTTTTCCTTTCTCTATGTTCTCCATCTCTTTTTGTATATCCATTAGCTTAAATTCGGTTTTTTCTTCTGTTTCTTCTGCATAGGCTTTAGTGTTTATAAACCTTATTTATTCCTATGTTTTGAATTGGTATTGTTTCTACTAACATTGTACTTACCGTTAGGTAGGTTACTAGCTTTTTTATCCTTTGCCTAAAGCTCATCTCTTTAACCTCCTTTTCTTAATTCTAAAATAAGTATTGGAAATATTGTTATTTCTCTATCTTAATATATATTTCCAATACTCTTTGATACTAAATTATAAACCTCTTTATCTACTAATAAGTTACGTTATAAACCTCTTAATTATCTAAATTAATTACTATTCCTTCTTTTGTATCATCAGGCTCTATTATGAAAATTGCTTTGACATCTTGTTGTCTACAATATCCTGCCTCTACTACTAATTTCGTACTATTAGTTCCTAGTAATGCGTCTGTATCTGCATAAGTTCCATCTTTTTTCAAGAGATAAACTTGATATAATGTCGTACCATCATCTACCATATTTATTTCTAACTTTGTTGTTGACCAGTAGCCATTTTCATAACCTGACATCTTTATATCTTTTATTATCGCATTTCCTAATTTTACATTTGGTGTTAATGTGTTTGTTACTCTTAAACCATTACTTGCTAATTCTTTTATTTGCTTATAATATCTATGTTCGCTTGGATAATTCTTCATCACTTCTTCTACTGGCTTGATTTCGCTTACTTTTCCTTCTTCGACTGGCTTTGTTGGTTGTTCTTCTCCTTCCTTTCCTCCTTCCTCAAACGTTATTATTCCATGTTTCTTTGCCATTCTTGCCACTACTACTATCCCTTCCTCTTTTGTCATCGCCTTCTTCGGTCTAAATCTTCCATCTGGATACCCTTTTATCACTCCTTCCTTACTCATTGTTGATACTCCTTCCTTCGCCCATTCCGATATTTCTTCTTTATCCTTAAAGCTATTTTCTCTTGTTATTTCTATACTCTCATCTATCATTTTTTCTACCCTCATAAACATCGTTGACGCTTGCTCTCTTGTTAGCTTTTCATATGGTCTAAATTTCCCTTCGCCTGTTCCTTTTACTATCCCTATCCTTCCTGCTAATTGGACTATCGGACTTAATGTATCTGTAAATACCTCTTCTCCTTCTATTGTTTGTGGTTTAAATTGTATAAAATAAGTCGTTACTAACTCTGCAAATTCTTCTCTTGTTATCTCCTCTCTCATGTTCTCATCTTCTCTTAATGTCTCTGGTATTAGCCCCCTCTCTTTCATTACTTTAAACGGTGTCTGAGCCCATGGCGATATTATCTGTGTCGCATAAATGTTTGAATTAAATGCAAATAGAGTTAATGCTAATGAAATTAAAATAGTTTTTGTTTTTTTCATAATCAAAATCTCCTTTCAATTTATTGTCTTTTTTATTTTATCAAAATGAATTTAAAAAAGCATAAAAAAAGAGTTACAACAAAATTGTATTTGTAACTCTTTTTTATAATTTAGTTCTTTTCTTTTTCTTTTACTTTTCCTTTTCTATAAACATAATTTACTTGTATTATTTTTCACTTCTCGTAACATCAAAATTATTATCTTCCATAACCCCTATAAATGACGAAATTTAATGTTTTATTTAGTTTGTAATATAAATTATCCATTAATAGTATAAAAACGCTTGTATAGTCAAATAAAGAGCAATTAATAATATTTTAAATATTGACTTATATTATTAGGTGAAAATTAATAATAAGAATTTATTTTTTGTAATAATTGTACCTTTTTTGTTTTTTATAACAACACGTACCTTTTTTGTTGTTTTATATATATTATGTTTTAAATATTTTTTTTTGTTTTAATGTTTTCGGATAGCTGTACATATTGAAAATACTATATTTTTGACGCCGAAATATAACAAAAAAGGTACGAAATATAACAAAAAAGGTACGAAGCATAACAAAAAAGGTACGAAGTATAACAAAAAAGGTACGAGGAGTATAACAAAAAAGGTACGAAATATAACAAAAAAGGTACGACTATAACAAAAAAGGTACGACTATAACAAAAAAAAATAAATGTTATATATAACTTGACTGAGTATGGTGTTATATTTATAATTGAGTTGAGGTGAAAAAAATATGGAAAAATCTTTGCAAAAAAATTTAGTTACAAAATCAAATACATTAATTGAAGCAAGTTATAATTTAAGTACAAATGAACAGAGGATAATATTATTTCTTGCATCTAAGATACAGCCTACTGATGAAGAATTTCGATTAATGAGATTTAAGATAAAAGATATAATAGATATACTTGATGTTAAAGGGAAAGGAATATATAGTGAGCTACAACAAGCTACAAGTGATTTGATAAGCAAAACTTTAACTATAATTACTTCGTATGAGGATAATCCAAATAAGCATAAAAAACTTCAAGTTTCTTGGTTGGCATCTGCAGAATATTTAGAAAAAGAGGGTATTGTTGAACTGGAATTTTCATCTAAATTGAAACCGTATTTATTGCAATTAAAAAATAGATTTACGAGTTATGAATTAAAGAACATTTTAAAATTAAAAAGTAAGTACAGTATTAGAATTTATGAATTAATGAAACAATATGAAAAAATAAAGGATAGGGTAGTAGAATTAGAAGAATTGAGATACATATTAGGATTAAAAGAAAATGAATATTCTCAATATGGGAATTTAAAACAAAGGATATTAAAAAGAGCACAAGCAGAAATTAATAAAAAAACAGATATAAATTTTGAATTTGAAGAAATTAAAGTTGGAAGAAAAGTAGAAAAGATTAGATTTATAATTAACTCTAAAAAAATAGAGAATGTAGTAGAAGAAGAAAAATTTGAATTATCTTCAGAACAAAAAGTAAAAATAGACACTTTAAAAGCGTTATTTCCTAAAAAAGTAACAGAATATGAGATAAGAAGTATATTATATATAGCAAATTGGGATTTAGCTAAAGTAATTGAAAAATATATGATAATAAAAAATAAAAAGAACATAGACAATTTTGTTGGACTTATGATAGATGCTATTAAAAATGATTATTCAGAGATAGCTGTTACTAATGAGAATATTATAAAAACTAGATTTCATAATTTTACTCAAAGAACATCAGAATACACTCCAGAAGAATTTGAAAGAATTGTTTTGAAGAAGCAGAAAGAAAAATGGGGTTTATAAAACCTATTGATAATTTGGAAATTATTATATAATAAGAATATAAGAAGTTAAATTCTTAAGAATTTAAGAATAAAAGAATGGAGAGATGTTGAATGGCTAAAATAATAAGTATTTTCAATCATAAAGGAGGAGTAGCTAAAACTACAACAGCAATAAATTTAGGTGCAGCACTAACAACTAAAAACAAAAAAGTGTTATTAGTTGATATGGATGCACAGGCAAATACAACAGTAGGGGTTGGGATAGATGAAGAAAAACTAGAAGTAACAATATATGATTTATTAATTTCTAAAGAATTTAAGAAGGAAAGAATTTTGGAAGTTATGAAGGAAACTTCTTATAAAAATTTATACATTCTTCCATCTGATATAACTCTTAGTAATGCAGAAATAACGCTAAGCAGCGCATTGAGTAGAGAAAACATATTAAATAGAATATTAAAACAAATAAAAAATGATTTTGATTACATAATAATAGATTGTCCACCATCTTTAGGTCTTTTAAGCGTTAACTCACTTGTTGCAAGTGATAGTTTAATAATACCTGTATCTACATCTTATTTTTCTATAAAAGGCATTAAACATTTAATAGAAACTTATAATCTTGTTAAAGAAAATTTAAAAGAAGATTTAGATATAATGGGCGTTTTAATTACGATGTATGATGCAAGAAAAAATATATCAAAAGATATAAAAGATAGTTTGAAATCTGTATTTAAAGATAAAGTATTTAATACACTTATAAGAATAAATTCTCAAATAGAATATGCTCAGGACAGACAAACACCAATTATTTATTTTAATAAAAACTGTAATGGATATACGGATTATATGAATTTAGCTGATGAGGTGATAAATTATGAGTAAAGGTAGTAGAGGAATTTTAGAAGGTTTGAATATAAATTCTAAAAAAGATAAGAATTTAGATTCTAAAGAATTTAAGAATTTAGGAAGTGAAGAACTTAGCATTAAAAGAAGTTATTCTTTAAAACCGTCTACAGTTAAAAAACTTCAAGAACTGAAAATATTTATATACGATGATCCTAATATAACTTTTAACGAAATAGTAGATGAAGCAATATGTCTTTTATATGAAAATAAAAAAGAGAAATAAATTATTTGAACGCGATAGCGATCAGGTAAATAGAAATATTTTGAATACATAAGAAATTTAAAATAAAAAAGGAATAGGGTGCTTTAGGGTTAGGTAGAGAAGCTATTAAAAGTGCACGCAAGTTAATACAAAAAACAAAAGATGCTCATGCATTATATTATAAATTATAAAACAATCTAAATATTAAGTTTAAATTGAATATCTACTACAATTTATATCAAAACTCTATAAGCTACGTAAAAATATAAATGTGTATGTTTTTTTACTATATAGGAGTGTTGAAATTATGGTATTTTTGAAATTATGTTTTTCAATTTCAAGTTTAGTTTTCTTAATTTTAACAATAATGTCAATGAAATTAAAAAGAAATCATATAGTGACAATAGTTCCATTGATTTTATTTATTATAAATTTTATTGTACTTTTACTTGTTAAATATAATATTTTATAATTAGCAGTATTTACATATTAAGCTATATTGAATATTAAAAGTAAGAAAGACTCTCAATTAGGGAGTCTTTTTCACTTCGTTTAATGTACGTTATCAAATTTAAAGTATTGTTAAAAATAAGAGAAACAAAAACACAATTTAGTTGCAGTCAAAAAAACTTATATATAAATTTAAAGTTATGTTTTTGATGCCATGGCAGTAGCTATTGCATAAAAGTCATATTTTAATAAATTAAATAAAGATAAATTTATAAATATGATGGAATATGAATACTTTGGAATAGAAATTCCATGCCCAAGTGCAATTATTTATACGGGGAACAATTTTCATATTACATATAAGATAAAATATCCAGTTAATGCAACTGATAAAGCTAAAACACTTGCTAAAAGAATACAAAAAGAAATATCTAATAAGCTAAGTGATTTTAACGCTGATAAATCAGTTAACTTAACTACTTCAACGAGATTTATATATACACGTAATTTTAAAACTATGAATACAGTTAGTGTTAAAATTTATGAGGATAAGCTATATAAACTGAGAGATCTTCAAAAATGTATGCCAGATTTGCCTAGTTGGTATGATAAATGGAAAGAGCAAAAGAAAAAGAATAAAAAGAAAGTATATAACTTTTTTAATTTATATAATTTACTTATAACAAGGCTTGGGGATTTGGAAAAACTTCAAGAGCTTAGGGATTTTAACTGCCATGGGTATCGTGAGCTTATGTGTTTTTTATATAGAAATTTTGCTATGCAAAGTCTTTTTAATAGGAGATAGCCCTAAAGATGCAGCAAAAGAAGCTCAGAGAATGATGCTTGAGTTTAATCGAAGATTTAAAAAAACACTTATAGAAAAGAATGTTGAAAGTAAGACAAGAAACGTTGAAAGAAAACAGTACAACTTCAGAAATGAAGCTATTATTGAAATGCTTAATATAAAGGATTATGAGTAGAGAGAACTCAAAACAATAATAAGTGATGAAGAGTATATGAGAAGACAAAGAGAGTATGATGAAAAAAGAAAAGAAGAGAGAAAGAAAGCTCGTAGAAACGAACAGGGATTAACTAAAAGAGAACAGAAGAAGAAGGAAAAAATAAATATTATAAAAAAATTAATAGAAGAAAATCCAAAAATTAAGCAAAGAGAGATAGCTGAAAAGCTTGGAATATCTCAACAAATGGTATCAAAATATAAAAAAGAGTTGGAGGATTAAAAAATACAACTGAAATGTCCGTCTTATATGGGAAGTACATTTATGTACTTCAAATAGTAATGGGTAAAAAGTGTAATATAAATGTTAAAATATAAATAATTTGGTAGGTAATTTAATAAAAGGAGGTTTATAACGATGTTTAAAAATTTAGTAATTATAGTGTTGGTTTTATTATTATCCCTAGGGGAAGTAGGAACAAAAGCGTATGCAGTACAGATAATATCGCCATGGGCTCAGACACCGTTTAAAGTAATGAAAGAGAGAGGGCTAATACCAGAGACATTAAGAGAAGATGAGAACATGAGAGAGGAGATAACAAGAGAAGAATTTGCAGAGTTAGTAACGACTTATTTTATACAATTTAAACCACAAACAATAGAAGGAGAAGAGGTATTTACGGATACATTAAGTCCTTTAGTACAATTAGCAGGAAGGCTAGGGATAGTAAAAGGAACAGGCGAAGGGAAATTTAGCCCATATGAAAAGCTAACAAGAGAGCAAGCGTCAACGATGTTTATGAGGGTAGAAAAAATGATAGAAGAGGGATTAGAAATAACGAGAGAAAATAGATTTAAGGATAAAGAAGAAATATCGGAATGGGCGAAGGAAGGAGTATCAACAATGAGTAAGGAAGGAGTGATAAAAGGGTATCCCGATGGAAGATTTAGACCGAAGAAGGCGATGACAAAAGAGGAAGGGATAGTAGTAGTGGCAAGAATGGCAAAGAAACATGGAATAATAACGTTTGAGGAAAATGAAGGAGAACAACAACCAACAAAGGCAGAAGAAGGAAAAGACCTAGCAGTAAAACCCGAAGGAGATTTATACATAGCCCATATAACAGGAGAAAAGCCAAAGACGGCAGTAAGAGTAGATTTTAGAATGAAGTCAGATTTTAATAAATATAAAGAAAATTTTATACTTAATTATAAAAATATAAATCAAGTAATTACTTTACATTTTCATTTTGGAAAATTAGTTGCTTGATTTAAAAAAGAGAGGTGAA
>NZ_FQXH01000024.1:0-24580 GCF_900129915.1 Tepidibacter thalassicus DSM 15285 | reverse complement strand
AACACTTGCTAAAAGAATACAAAAAGAAATATCTAATAAGCTAAGTGATTTTAACGCTGATAAATCAGTTAACTTAACTACTTCAACGAGATTTATATATACACGTAATTTTAAAACTATGAATACAGTTAGTGTTAAAATTTATGAGGATAAGCTATATAAACTGAGAGATCTTCAAAAATGTATGCCAGATTTGCCTAGTTGGTATGATAAATGGAAAGAGCAAAAGAAAAAGAATAAAAAGAAAGTATATAACTTTTTTAATTTATATAATTTACTTATAACAAGGCTTGGGGATTTGGAAAAACTTCAAGAGCTTAGGGATTTTAACTGCCATGGGTATCGTGAGCTTATGTGTTTTTTATATAGAAATTTTGCTATGCAAAGTCTTTTTAATAGGAGATAGCCCTAAAGATGCAGCAAAAGAAGCTCAGAGAATGATGCTTGAGTTTAATCGAAGATTTAAAAAAACACTTATAGAAAAGAATGTTGAAAGTAAGACAAGAAACGTTGAAAGAAAACAGTACAACTTCAGAAATGAAGCTATTATTGAAATGCTTAATATAAAGGATTATGAGTAGAGAGAACTCAAAACAATAATAAGTGATGAAGAGTATATGAGAAGACAAAGAGAGTATGATGAAAAAAGAAAAGAAGAGAGAAAGAAAGCTCGTAGAAACGAACAGGGATTAACTAAAAGAGAACAGAAGAAGAAGGAAAAAATAAATATTATAAAAAAATTAATAGAAGAAAATCCAAAAATTAAGCAAAGAGAGATAGCTGAAAAGCTTGGAATATCTCAACAAATGGTATCAAAATATAAAAAAGAGTTGGAGGATTAAAAAATACAACTGAAATGTCCGTCTTATATGGGAAGTACATTTATGTACTTCAAATAGTAATGGGTAAAAAGTGTAATATAAATGTTAAAATATAAATAATTTGGTAGGTAATTTAATAAAAGGAGGTTTATAACGATGTTTAAAAATTTAGTAATTATAGTGTTGGTTTTATTATTATCCCTAGGGGAAGTAGGAACAAAAGCGTATGCAGTACAGATAATATCGCCATGGGCTCAGACACCGTTTAAAGTAATGAAAGAGAGAGGGCTAATACCAGAGACATTAAGAGAAGATGAGAACATGAGAGAGGAGATAACAAGAGAAGAATTTGCAGAGTTAGTAACGACTTATTTTATACAATTTAAACCACAAACAATAGAAGGAGAAGAGGTATTTACGGATACATTAAGTCCTTTAGTACAATTAGCAGGAAGGCTAGGGATAGTAAAAGGAACAGGCGAAGGGAAATTTAGCCCATATGAAAAGCTAACAAGAGAGCAAGCGTCAACGATGTTTATGAGGGTAGAAAAAATGATAGAAGAGGGATTAGAAATAACGAGAGAAAATAGATTTAAGGATAAAGAAGAAATATCGGAATGGGCGAAGGAAGGAGTATCAACAATGAGTAAGGAAGGAGTGATAAAAGGGTATCCCGATGGAAGATTTAGACCGAAGAAGGCGATGACAAAAGAGGAAGGGATAGTAGTAGTGGCAAGAATGGCAAAGAAACATGGAATAATAACGTTTGAGGAAAATGAAGGAGAACAACAACCAACAAAGGCAGAAGAAGGAAAAGACCTAGCAGTAAAACCCGAAGGAGATTTATACATAGCCCATATAACAGGAGAAAAGCCAAAGACGGCAGTAAGAGTAGATTTTAGAATGAAGTCAGATTTTAATAAATATAAAGAAAATTTTATACTTAATTATAAAAATATAAATCAAGTAATTACTTTACATTTTCATTTTGGAAAATTAGTTGCTTGATTTAAAAAAGAGAGGTGAACAAAAGTACCGTTGGCTTGCGGTATAGCATTGTAGAGATATGCTATTATGTACACTAATATTTGTAAAAATATTGAGTGTATGAATAAAATCTATAATTTTTATATATTTATTTAGATTTTTATAGATTTTATAAAGCTGATAAAATGCTAAACAGAGTTTTAATTTCATCCTTTATATTTGTAATTCTTTATATAATATTGAGTTATATTTTAAAATTGTTTCTAAGTGACAAAATAACTATTTCGACAATAACTAGCATTTCATCAATGCTAATAACTTCTTTATTGATAATAAAAAAAACCGACAAATAAATGTCGGTTTTTTTTATTTCTTACTCAATTATATATTGAGCACACCAAAAAATTTTCTTTGTACTAGTCAACCATATAACCATATTCAAACAATCTTGGATCATCAAAATCTATTTTTGTTATTTCAGAAAACGATATACCTCTAATATTAAAATAAGCAATGCCACTATACTTATCTAAATATATTGTGTTATTAAGTCCTTCAAATACATAATATCTAGAAATAGTCTTTGTAATCTTTATATTGGATATATCTTCTTTCAGGGCATTGGATGATTTAGTTAAATAATCATCATCAGGGTTATGAAGTTTTTTGTAGTTATCTTCGTATTTATTATAGGCATCCTCTAGTTTACTTTTTAAATTTTTACAAGCTTCTTCCTCTGAAATATATGGAATATTTAATTCTTCATCAATAGTAACGACAGGATTCCATGTAAACAAATCAATTTCGGAAGATTTGTAATATCCAACCTTTAATCCCATTTTTTCAGAAATAAACCTCAACGGTACATATGTGGTATTATTAATAAGTATTGGTGGTGATGTTAAAGTATATTCTTTATTATTAACAGTTGCAAAAGTATCATCAATTTTCAAAACTATTGTAGAGTCCTTATTTTCAATTATTACTTTATTACTTTCTTTCTTCCAACTTACCTTTAGTCCTAAAGCTTCACTTATAGTTCTTATAGGAACAAGTAATCTATTATTGTTATTTATTGCTTTTATATCAGCTCTAAAAGAACCATTAATTAGCATAATAGGTTGTGCATTTTCTTCTGAAGCATTAATTTTTATCCCATTTGAAAAAACATACTCCTCTATAGGAATTAGTTCTTGATATCCAACTTCCTGTATATCACGTTCACAATGCATACTTAGATTTGCAGTTTTAATAGAATTATCTGTAGCATGAACAAACATTACTTGTAGTATAAAAAAAATACAAATGAATATTGCTTTCATAAATAACCCCTCCTATATATACTTTATTGTAAAACCCTTAATTTGCATAAAATCATCATTTGAATCTATTGTTAATGTATGTAATATATAATTCGATCTGTATTATTATACCATTTTATACTTAATAAGTAATAATTTATGTGATATTAAGCTGACTTTGAAACTATACTCATTTTGTTCTTCTCTATAATTCTATTATTTTTTCCTAAAATAAGTGCTTTAATTTCCGTATATTAGATATAAAAAGAGTGTATAGCCATTAGAATTCTAATGGCTATACACTCTTTGTTTATTAATCTTCAAACACTGAAACTAATTAAAGTTGTTAAAATTATTATAAATCTATTAAATTTTAAAAAGTATAAAGTTTTATAGACATTTCCATAAACTACCTAATACAAAGTATACGATTTATTTAAAGTTTTTTCAACAAATTTTATACATGATATAATATGATTGAAAAATTAAACATAAGTTATAGGAGTGGGTTTATGTTAAGTGTATTTGAAAAATTTCTTAAAAATGAAGGAAAAAGTGAAAATACAATAAAAAGTTATATTAGACATATAAAACTATATTTAAAATGGTTTGAAGATAGTTTCGGCTCAGAATTTAAAAAACTTTATAGAGAAAATGTATTAGATTATAAAAGTTTCTTAAAAAATATAAAAAAAGATTCAGCTAAAACTATTAATGTTAAATTAGCAGCTCTTACAAAATTTAATGAATTTTTAATTGAACAAAATATTCAAAATGATATAGTTGTATCTAAAAAAGATAATATAAAAATTCAAAGTCAAGGAACAAATCCTACAGATATAAATAAAACCGATGTAGAGAAATTTAGACAAATAGTTCTAGAAAAGGGTTCTAAAAGAGATTATGCCATTATTACACTTCTTGCTTATTCTGGACTTAGAATATCTGAAGCCTTGAATTTAAAGTTAGATGATGTAAATTTAGCAGCAAAAGAAATATTAGTGAGAAGTGGAAAAGGAGATAAACAGAGAATTGTTTACATAAATGATAAAATTGTAAATGCTATTAAATCTTATATTAGAGAAAGAAACAGCGAAAGTAGTTATTTATTCGTAAGTAGGCAAAGTGACAAATTAAATAGAACTAGAGTAAATCAAGTATTTAATAAGTTTAGTGATAAAATAACTCCTCATAAGCTAAGACATTTTTGGTGTACTCATGCTTTAGAATGTGGATATTCAGTACATGAAGTAGCAAATCAAGCAGGACATAGTAATATTCATACTACTTTAATTTACACTAATCCTTCTAAAGAGAAAATGAAAGAAAAGGCTAACTTACTTTAATAATAATTTTACATTTAATCGCATATTTTGTTATAATTAACATATACTGAAATTATTTTACAAAACATAAATAAAGGATTGTGATTTAAATGGAAAAATTACTTAAAATTACAACTTACATTAGCGGAACTATAACCGTTTTGTTGGGATTGGTTTATATCTGTGTGAATTTTGTATTTCCTTTTTTTATCAAAACTTCAGTAAGAAATTGTGCAAATTTAAGTGAAGATATTGGTGATATTGCTGGACCGACAAAAGCATTTGTTGCACATAAAGTAAGTGCTGGTTTATCTTTAGGTATGTTAATATTAATTTTTGGAGTTATAACTATTGTTTTGTTTTTACTTAAAAATACAACTACAAAGTGTAATTAATTCCTAAATTCTTAACTTCTTAAGAAGTTAAGAATTTAGGAATTAATAAAATAATATATAAATTAATATACTTAATTAAACAAATCTATAATAGAACTTTCCAAAGCTAGCCTATCATTTTTACTTTTCTGAAACATTTATTCAACATTTGTTTCGATATAAAAATTTTCTTTTTTAGCTTTTACTTTCCGTTCTACTACAATTCTTTTTTTATTAGAAACAACTTCTTAAATTTTTAAGAAGTTAAGAAGTTAAATATTTAAGAATTTAAGAATTAACAAAACAACATATAAAACAGATGCACTTAATTGAACAATAAAATATTATATATTAAACAAAAAATACCTAAGGGGGAACTATTATGGATTGGTTTAGTGTAAGAAAAATTATAGCGATTATACTTACCTGTGTTTTTTCTTATTTATCAATAGTAGGAAAAGTTGACATAGATAAATTTATTCCTATATTCAGTATGGTTATAGGATATTATTTCGGTAAATCGACAGCTTTAGATATTCCTAAAAATATTGAAAAAAATATTAAAAATGAATCAATTTAATGAAACAATTTTTGTATTTATTTGTCTTTATTTATGTTAGGAGGTGATGTAAGTTATTTTTTGTATAAAAAATCAAGTAAATATACTATTACCTCTCACGCACCCCTAGGGAAAATTGTTACTCTAGGGGTTTTTGTTTGTATTTATAGCAAATTAAGGCTAATACTGTTAAAATTATATAATATAGTAATTTATCAACCAATTATTTTAATAGGAGGTTTATCGTTGAAAATCTTGAAAAACAACAAACAAAACAGAACTTTAAGTGACGAGCAAAAGTATATTTTATATAAAACATATTATAAAAGTGTTTTTAGAACAATTTATTATTTTACAAGAGATAAAGAAATTTCTAAAGAATTAACTAATGAAGCTTATATAAAAGCATTTGAAAACTATGAATCTTTAAATGAAATAGATAAATTTAAATCTTGGATATGTACAATAGGACTAAATCTTGCTAAAAATTATGTAAATAAAAATAAAAAAATTACTTTAATAAGTAATACTGAAATGTTAAATTTACAAACTGAAAGAATTGAAGATAAAATAATAGAAAGTATTCAAAAAGAGAACTTAAGAAAAAAAGTACGGAGTATTATTTCGAAATTAGATATTAAATATAGAGAAATTATTTTTCTAAGATATTATGATGAATTATCGTATAATGATATTTCTAAAAAACTTAATTTAAATATAAACACAGTTAAAAGTAGATTAAATAGAGCTAAAGAAAAAATACATAATTTGATTAAACTAGAAGGTGAATACGATGAATAAAAAAGATAATTTAGATATTTTAATACAAGATATTTTAAAAGAAGATGTAAATAATGTTAATATATCAAATAAGGAGATTGAACTTGAATGGAGAAAATTTCAAAACCTTCAAAACAACAAAAATAAAAATAAATTCAAATATACTAAGATAGCTTCTGTTGCAGCTATAATAACTGTTTCTTTTATAATAACTAATTCATTTTATTTAAATAATTCTTATTCATGGAAAATATTTAGAAAAAATAATATTAATAAAAAATCAGAAAACACTTTAAGTATAGAGCAGTACTCTTCTATAGAAAAATTAAAAAACTATGATGAAATTGATAATGAATTAGAGATAATAGATATCAAAAATGTTCATGAATTTATAAATTTTGAATTTAAACAACTCCCTTATGAATTAAATAAAGTTTTTGTTAAAGGAAAAAATACGATTGTATTAAATTATAACAATTCTAATGGAAATGTTAAATTTATTCAACATTTAGAAGGAGATAAATCAAGTGAAATTATAACAGTATCTAAATTTTCTGATATTCAATCATTCAAAATAGGAAATATAAAGTATTCTTTGATAAACATAAATGATAAGTATTCTAAAATTGTATGGTGTTCTTTTGGATTGAAATCAGATATAATTATGAATTATAATATATCAAAAAATGAAGCTATAAATATTATAAAATCGTTAAAATAATAGAGTGAATTAAAGGATTAATCCTTTAATTCACTTCTATTATTTTAGTAGAATTTCTTTCACTTTCTTTTGTAGATCCTTTTTTTAAAGAATGATATGCTTTAGCTCTATAAAGTCCTGGAGTAACTTTGTAAGTTTTAGAACAAATTACGAAATCTGAATTTTTTTCACTTGCTGATACTGTACGAAAAATTCTCCATACTCGTGATTTTTTATCGTATTTTTGAAGATAAATTTTGATAGATATAGTATCTGCCTTTTCAAGTGATTCAGTATATCCACTTATTTCTAACTTATTATTTTTATAAAGGTCTATCCTACATACTGATGAGCATAAGTATTCGTTGGATTTTTCAGAACGATGAATATCTGAATCTTCTCCAAAACTTACTAAACTAAATGATAAGAAACAAATTGTACATATAAATAGTGAAACTATTTTTTTCATAAAAAAATACCTCCTCAATTTATTTTCTTTTACAAATAAAGACAAATTAACATTAAAAAAGTTTCAAAAAAAAGCAAAAAATTTAAAATTTTTCACAGATAGTTTGAGTGCTTTAGCTTCTTTAATTTATAGTTATGTAAGTTTTTGTAGTGATGTTGAATTAGGTATGAATGAAAGAATACATATACAATAAATTATAAGAAATTATCTTGGTTATATTTTTTTAAAACGAGTTGAATTCTTATAAATGTTATAATATTTAGTTATATAAATAAAAAAAAATCATGATATATATTATGGGTATGCAATATTTAATAACAGCTGATTTATTGCTTGAGATGATACTGCTGTCTTTTGCAATTTGTTCTATTTTTTTCGAAATAAATACTTCAATATTTAAGAATTATTCAGTAATTCTTATAGTTTAATATATAGTTAAATCACTATCATTTATTTCGTTATTATCAAAAATTTGCTTGATTGTCTTGCCTTGAATAAGAGTCTTATCTAATAATTCAATAAATTCATAAACGTCATCATAATAACTGCTTTCCTTGGTATTGTTACATACAAAAACCCATCCTTGTGAAGAATTAAGTAAGCCATATACATTATTATTATATTTAAACTCAATTTCCCTTCCTATAGATAGATCTTTTAATAAGAATTTATAACTATAATTCATTATTTTTCACCTCAAAGTTAATAAGCTTTACCTCTTTTTAAAGTGGTTTCATGAAAGTTTTAATATATCCTTTACTCAGCTATATCGTAAAAAAAGTTACATGCTTAATGTAAAAAACTTAAAGCTGAAACTATAAATACTAAGTTATCTGCTCTTTCTAAATATAATGAATTTCTTATAGAACAGAAAAAACAGAATGATAAATTAGAAATAAGGAATAAAAAATTTTATTCCTTATTTATCAAATCTTTAACTCGATTAAATTGATTTGGAAATAAATTATCAGGAACATACTTTTTTCCTAGTATTTTAGAAACCTTAAATCTAGCACAAATTTCATAATTACCTTTACAATAATTTTTTTTATACATTTCTGCTAAAGTAGGTTTAGAACTCATTTTATCATTAAAAAATGGACATGTATGTATAGACGGACAAACAGACATATTTTCCCTCCTATTAAAATAATGTAGTATAAAATATGTTATGTATTTATGAAATATTCTTATAATTATAAATAGACTTTTTAAAAGTCATAAAAGGGAAAATATATTTTGGCAATAAAAAAGTTAATTTTTATTTAGTTAATAGAAAATTTTTTTATTAAAAAAAATAATAAGAGAAATATAAATAATTCTATTATAAAAATTATTTTAAAATCTATTATATTAATCAATAATAACGGTAAAAAAAACAATATACAAATAAAGTAAAATAAAAATCTTCTTTTATGTTCAAAAATTTGCTTTATATGGATAAACTCATAACATGGATTTTTATAGTCAAAATAAATTTTAATAAATAATGTAAATATAGATACTAAAATAAAAAGGCTAGCAACTTTATAATTAAAACCAGATATATTCATAAATTTAAAAATAATAAAAACTATTATATATGCAGGTAAAGTTATAGATAAAATAAAAATATATTTTGCTATAAAAAATTTATTCATATTTATAGGTAATGATTTAATTAAATTTATGTACTTTTTTTCTATTGAAAAAATAATAGAACTTGTATTTATTAACAATGGAAATAATAAGATTATATAGTTATATTTTTGAAAAACTTTATAATCAATTATAAATACATAAACAAAAAAAGCAAAAAATAATAATGTTGCGATATGATTTATAAAAATAATTTTTTCATTATAAAATCTTATATACTCTCTTTTTAAAATTGAAATTTTTCTTTTACTTAATATTTTTTCATTAGTAAGCATAATAAAATTAAAATTATTAGCAAAAGAATAAAAAGAATTAATTAAAAATAAAATATTACAAATTAATAAAAATATTAAATTCATATATATACAAAAATACAAAAATAAATAAACAAATAAAATATTTTTTAAACAATTTAAAAATTTTTTGTTTAAAAAATCCATATTGAATGAAATTGATAAAAATAAAATTGCAGTTGATGAAAATAATATTTTTAAAAAATCATTTACATAATAAATAAACAAACTAAAATCTTTATAAATAGAATAAGTATAAAAAGGAATTAAAAATATTATAATTTTTTTTAATACTAAATTTATAAATAGTATCGTAATATATCCTAAAAAAATATCAATCATTTCAAATGGTAAAATATTATAAATCAAGACTTTTTTACTACTTAATTTTGAATAAATAAAAGTGTATGTATAGTAAAATGTAACTCCTGTTATTCCTGGAATAATATGCATACTGGATTTTAAATTTATATACATAGTAGGAAGAATAAAAAAAACGAAAAAAATTCCTAGAAAAAAGAATGCTAAAAAAGTTTTATAATTATTTTTTGTTTTTAAATAGTATTCTTCTTTTAATATGTTTTTTATACTATTCATATTCATTTTTAGTCACCTTGAAAAACACAGTTTTAATATTTGTGTCTTCGTTTATAGTAATAATTTTTTTTATTCTTCCTTCATCTAAAATTGCAACTTTATCACATACTGAATTTATAACTTCTATTAAATGACTTGAAAAAATTATAGAATTACCTCTTTTTACATAATTTTTCATTTCTTTATAAAAATTATCTATAGATACAATATCAAGTCCTACAAGAGGCTCATCTAATATTAAAAGAGGTGTATCTAAAAGTAAACCACATATTATTGCAATTTTTTGTTTATTTCCAAGAGAAAGAGTTTGAATTTTTTTATTAATATAGTTATTAAACGAAAATAATTCACAATAATAATATAATTTTTCTAAATTTAAATACTTCTTATAAAGATTATGAACAAATTCTATATAGTTAAATCCACTCATTTCTTCAAATAATATTGGATAATCAGGTATAAAGTATCTATTTCTTTTAAATCCTATAGGATTTTTTATAAAATTATCATTGTTTAAATATATTTCACCTTCAAATTTATTATGAATTCCAGTAAGACAATTTAAAAATGTAGTTTTACCCGCTCCATTTACTCCAAGTAATCCAAATATCAATCCTGAATCAATATTTATATTTATATCTTTTAAAATAAATTCATTTTTTTTATACCATGCTTTTAAATTTTTAATTTGAATCAATTTTAAATCCCCTCTTAATAACTTATAATTCTTAAAATGTTTAAGTTTTATTAATTTTTTATTAATAAAAACAATCGATATATAAATATTGAAAACATTAATATAAATGGAATTACCATTAAAAAATCATTTTTAAAAATAAACTTTAAAACAGATCCTAAACAACCTAAAATAATTATTAAATAAAATAAAATTTTTATTTTTTTATTTTCTAAAATCAAAAAAAACACCTCTTTTCCACTTATAATTTAAGTATTTTCTAATAAATTTACTTTATGTCATTATTTAGAAATTGTCAATATTTAAAATTACATATTATTTTCCTATTATAGTAAATTAATTGTAAATAATTATGAAAATTTATTCAGTTATACAGACAAACAATCCATTAAAATGGAAATATCTACACTTAACCCTCAAGATAATGCTATAAAAGGTTTAATTAAACAAAAATTAGCCATTCAAAAACAAATTCAGAAAGTTAAAGAAAATAAAATGGATCCAATAAAATTAATAAAAAGAAAGATAATAAAAAAGCCTAGCTCCTCTAATAAAGTTACTAGGCCATGGCGATTATTTTAAACTTATAATTGCTTTACTTAATTCATTTATTGAAGTAGTTAAATTACTCAATTTCCCTTCAATTCTAACAAGTAAATATATTGATACTGCTATTGGAAAACCTAAATTTGCTATACTTGTATATAAATCTTCCATAACATCCTCCCTTACTTAAAAGGGCTAAGAATTCTTAGCCCTTAAAGTTAGTTGTTGTATTCAAATTCAGTAATATCAGTTTCAACTATTTTTGCACTATCAACTTTTTTTAAATCTCCACCACTTGATGTAAATATGTTTTTAGTTACTATATCATTCATTACAGTTTTAACTTCATCAGAAGTTATATCTTCTCTTGGATCATCTATTGATATACTTACCTTTTTACCAAGTTCATTTTCAAACGTCATAAGTAATTTTTTAGCCATCTAAATTTCCCTCCTCTCTATTCACTTAAACTCAAATTATCTTGTCTTATGACATCTACTAGATTATGCTGTTGAAGTCCTGATATTCCTTTAGCTACGGCATAGATGTTATCATCTGTTGCATCATTTTTTACATGAGCTAGTGATTTTCTTTTGAATATTTCTTTTCCATGCTCATCTAAGCCAAGTGAAAATGTCAGCTTTATAGAGCTTTCTTTAGGTATTTTTACTATTGCCATTATGTAACCCCCTTTCATTTATCTGATTTAAGAATATATAATTTTAAGATAATATTACAGATAAAGAAATTAAAAAAAATAGTTTGTAAAGGAAGTTTAGCATAATATTACTTTGAATTTGAACGTATACTTTATTATAGGATATAGGAGGGGATATTGATGATTTTTATAAAATTAATAGTTTCTTTTATTATTCTTTTAACCTTATTAACTACAACTTTTTTAGAAATTTTAGCTTATTTTAAGAAAAAACATTTATGTTCAAAATTAAATCATTATTTTTGGTATTCAGCTATTATATTTATTTTCAGTATATTTTTAGATGAAATTGAATTGTATGTATCTAATATAGTTTGTATAGTTTTTCTTTCAATATTAGGAATAATTTCTATTTATATAATAAATAAGGATTTGAAAATATATACAGAAAAAGCATAGTTAATATGCTTTTTTTTTTACTTATTTTTAATTAAAGAAGGATTGTAATTATGTTGTATTGAAGATAAATATATAAATGTATTTATGTTAAATACAATATTTAATATCAAACACTATAATTATATGTTTTCAAACATAAATACAATATAAACAGTATATGTATTTAACTATTTAATTGAATTAAGCAATATAAAAGAACATTCATTTTAGTAAGTTTTTTTATAATGAAATTAAATTTAAAAGGGGGGATAATATGTATACTATAAACGAGGTAGCTGAAAGATTAAATTTAAATAGTCAAACCTTAAGAAAGTGGGAAAATGATTTTGAACTTAAAATACCTAGAAATGATATGGGACATAGATACTATACAGATAGAGAAATTGAAATTTTAGAAAATATAAAAATATGGAAAGAAAAAGGAGCAACTAAAAAAATTATCAATGAATACTTAGGAAAAACAGATAAATTTAAAGAACAAAAAGAACAAGCACTAGATCTAATTACTTTAAACAAATTAACTGGAAAAGAAATAAAAGAATTAATGAGTAGACACATAGCTGAAATTTTAATTGAAAGAGAAGAAAAACTAAAAGAAGAATTTAAAAAAGAACTTGAACAAATATTTGAACAACAACAATACAAAACAACTGAAAAGGTAATTAAACAAGTAAAAGCAGAAAATCAAAAATTAATGAATTATATAGCAAAAATAAGAGAAGAAGATAAAAATAAAAAAGGATTTTGGAAAAAATTATTTTATAAATAAAAAAGGAATCAAGCATAATTATTATATACTCAATTCCTTTTTTATAATAAATAGATTAAAAACTTCTAAGCTACTACTTTATTTTCATTTCTATATTCTTTTACATATTTTTCAAAGTCCCATTCTCGTAAAAATTTTTCAGTACTTTCATATCCAGATTGATATAAAGCTAAACTTTTTTCTTTAGATAAATCAAATTCTGTTGTATTTACTCCTAATGTTGGAATATTTATTGTTCTAGCTAAATCTTTATCTCTAATATAAACATCTTCATTTTTTCCACTAAAAATACAAGTATTAAACACATCAAGCGAATAATGAATAAAATCAGTTTTACCTTGTGCAGTATAACTTAACTTATTTTCATCGAGATTAAATCCAAAAGTAGGATAACTTGGTTTTCCTTCTACATCGAATATCCAAATAGGATAATTTGATAAAATTCCACCATCTACTATAAAATTACCTCTTAATTGTACTGGTTTAAAGAAAATAGGAATACTCATACTCATTCTTACTGCTTTAGCAATATCAAATTCCATAGAATTTATACCGTATTTTTCAAGATCATCAGGTAAAATTAACATTTTGCTATTAGTTGTATCTGCAGCAATTATTTTAAGTTTTGATTTTCCATTTATATAAACATCTTTAAATTTTGTTTTACCTTTTGCTTTAAGAAGATTGTGTATCCAGTTTTCAAAATAATCTCCACTATAAAATCCTTTATCAGTAAATAAATTATATGCATGTGATGCTTTTTCAAATATATTACTTGAACTAAATATAGATATATTTTTGTCTAAAAACTTAGTATAATCAGTGTTGAGCATAAGTTCTTTTATTTCTTTTCCCGTGTATCCTACAGCTAAAAGTGCTGATATTATAGCTCCTGCTGATGTACCAGCACATCTTTCAAGTTTATAACCTTCTTCTTCAAGTTTACATATTGCTCCTACAAAAGCTATACCTTTTACACCTCCTCCTTCAAATACCGCATCAAATTTTTTGATATTACTTGTTTTTGTCATATAAATCATCATCCTTTCTCAATAAATTTTTTAATTTGTTTTAGAAACTGATTTTTCAGTTTCTATATAATAAAGAGTTTTTTTATTGCAAAAAGTAAACCAAATTTGTAAAAAAATATTATGTATAAATTTTGTATGCTATTTTGTAATTTTTTCAAAGCTTTTTTCTTTGTTTTATTTACTGCTTGTCTTGATATTTGTAATTTTTTTGCTATTTCAGATTCCGTGTATCCATATATATAAATTTTCTGCAAAATGTATCTTTGTCTATTTGATAATTTATCTAAAAATTCATTAAGCAAAAATTTAATTTCAATTGTATTTTCAGTTTGATTTTTAGATACTGTGATTTTTTCATTCAGTTCAATTTCTGAAACATATATGTTTTTATACTTTTTTGATAATTTTATATATTTGTATTTTAATGAGCTTGATATATACTTGATTATACATTCCTCTCTTTTAATATTTTTATTTTCATATATAGGTATGTTTTTTATTATTTCAATTAAATTTATTATTAAATCAGAATATGCTCCGTCATAATTTAATTTTTTGCTGTATTTTTTTATTAATAAATTAAATTTGTTTATAATTAGCATCATTGATTCTTTATTCCCGTTTTGAGCTTCAGCAATTATTTCATATAATTTTTTTTGCATAAAACCCCCCCTATTTCACTCTTTTATAAATCAAAAAGTCAATAAGGGAGGTAATGTAAACTTTAAATTTAAAAAAATATTTTTTATTTTCAAAATTCTAAATAATCACAAATAAATAGCCTCAATTTTTAAAAATTGAGGCTATTATTTTACATATTAACAATTAAATGTTAAAATAGGTGTATATTGTAATATGCAACTATTGATATATTAAAAAATAAGAAAGGGGTTTTAAATGTCTAAATATGAAAAATGTGCGATAAAAGCTATTAATCTAATTAAATCTGGTAAAATCAACAATCCAAGAAATGCATGGGAAAGAGCAAGTAGTGAAATTTTTGGAAAAGGAACAACTGGCCAACTTAAAGGATGTCCTAAGTCCGCTTTTTTAGGCCTTTGTGAAGAAGGAATAATAAAAGGAATATCGCATGGAAAATATACTAAATCAAAAAAAAATAAAAATTATGCAATTAAAGCTATAAAAATACTTTTAAAAGAACCTTATTTAAAAAATAATAAAAAAGAACTTTGGAATAGAGTAATAGAAAATAACAAAATATCTCATAATTATCAAATGGATGTAGTAATTGCTTTATGGAATAACAATTTAATCAATAAAGAAAATTTAAAATAATCGCCATGGCCTAGTAACTTTATTGGAGGAGCTAGGTTTTTTACTATTTAGATAAAATTTTTCGAATTTGCGTTTCACAAATACCGTATTTAAGAGATAATTCTCTATAATTTGAACCATTAAATTCTTTTTTTATATTCGCATCTCTTATAGGTTTAAAAACACTTCTAGGAGTTGGAACGTACATATTCGTTCCTCCAAAACGTTTACATAATTTAATAAAACTATCTACACCGACAGTATCTGCAATATCCCTATAAGAAACTGGAATATCTTCAAGTTTTAAAGTGTTTTTCACTCTAACACCCCCAAAAAGTGTAATTATTATACATTTATGAATTCTACTAAAAAATGTAATATCCTTCTAAATAAAATTTAAAAACAAGAATTTTCAAAAAAATAATTGACTTAAATTTGAGAATGTGGTAATTTTTAATAAATATAAAAAAGAAAGGAAGATGGCCAATGGGTAAAAAAAGGATACTTGCTTTAGGACTAGCCTTAATGACATCTTTATTTTTCACAACGCCAAATGTTGTTAAAGCAGAAGAAATATCAAAAGCAAAAAAACCTATTACAATTATGTACTATTGTGATGCAGATAATGATCTTGAATGGAGTTTATTAAGTGATGTTGAAGAAATGAAAAAAGGTATTAAAACAGACGAAATTAACTTAATAGCACTAATAGACAGAAGTGAAGATTACACTTCAAACAAATCAGTTCTTGGAGAAGATTTCTCTGATACAAGATTATATGAAATAAAACCAGGAGAAGTCAAAAGAATAGATGGAGGAAGTCAATTTCCAGAAATAACTACAAATTCAACTGATTTTGAAGCAAATATGGGAGATGCTCATACATTAAAGAATTTTATTGATTATTGTAAAGAAAGATATCCTGCTGATAAATACGTTTTAATTCTTTCAAATCACGGTGGTGGTCCAAAAACAGATGATGAAGCTGAACAACGCAAACAAATTTGTGTAGACGAATCAAATGATATGGATGTTTTATACACAGGAGAAATTTCAGATGTATTGACAAAAGATCAATCAGTTGATGTTTTTGGCTTAGATGCTTGTCTTATGGGAAATGCAGAATTTGCTTATCAATTCCACAAAGGAAATGGTGGATTTGAAGCAGATGTAATGGTAGGTTCAGCTCCAACTGAATGGGGTGATGGTTGGAAATACGATAAAATACTTGATAGACTTCAAACAAAAGATGGAGATAACGGTGAAGAAGATACAACTTTTGGAGGAAAAGAAAAATATTATTCTCCTAAAACTGTAACAGCTGCACAAATAGGTGGAATTATCGTTGAAGAACAAAGAGATTCTTGTGAAGGTGTTGTTACAGACCAATCACTAGCTTGTTATGATATGTCTAAAATAAAAAGAGTTAAAAATGCAGTAGATGATTTAGCAAGAGCAATTAAAGACGAAAAAGCTAAAATTGAAAATGTAAGAGGAAAAATGAACAATCCTAAAATAATGCATTATTTTAATTCAGAAAAACAAAGAGAACAAATACTTTATCCATTTTTCGATTTATATGATTTAGCTCAAAAAATAAGACAGTCTAAAGACTTTAATGACGATATAAAAGATAAAGCAAAAAAAGTTATGACTAAAGTAGACAATATGGTTCTTTATTCATATGGTGGAGAAAGTTATAAAGGATTTAAAGATGGAAAAAATGGATTATCTATATTCTTCCCTTCAGGAGATAGTAAAATTTTTGCTAATCGTAGTTTTCATAAGCATTTTGAATATCAATACTGGTATAGTCCACTTGATTTAACTCCTTATTTACAATTAGGAGATAAATGCTATGGAAAACTAAAATGGTGTCAAGACGGATTAGACGAAGAAATAAATAAAGTTGGTAACTGGTTTGAATTATTAGATAGTTGGTATGATGATGATAATAGTTTCCTAGGCGGATACAACGAATATCAATGGTAAATTATAAAAGTATTTAATACCTCTTTGTTAAATAGTGTTAGTAAGTAAAATCACAAAGTTGAAAGACGTTTAAAATCTAATGGATTTTAAACGTCTTTTAACTTTAATCAAAATTTTACTAATTCAACTAATCTAAAAAACATTAATAAAATAAAAGAAAGGAGTTTTTATGAAATTTACTAATAACATAAAATCATATGCAATAATAATAGGGGTATGGTGTATTATATTTATTTTTTTAGCATATAATTTTTTCTTAAAAACTAAATATTCGGAAACAAGTAGAATTTCTTATAATTTAATTAAAGTGAAGCAAAACCAAAAGTTTGGAGTAATAAATTTATTTGGAAAAGAAATAATAAATCCTCAATTTGACGAAATTTATTTTATGCCTGATGATAATATGTTTGTAGTAAAAAAAAATAATAGATATGGATTTATTAATAAAAAAGGAATTATAATTTCTTCTCCTAAATACGAACGAGTTCATTTTTCTTTTCGTGAAGGTTTAATGTCAGTAATGAAAGATGGTAAATGGGGAGTTATTAATAAAGAAGGCAATCTCATAATAGCATGCAAATTTCAAATGATTAATAGTTTTTCAGAAGGATTAGCTGCTGTTGCTGTTGACAACAAATGGGGATTTATTAATAAAAGAGGAGATTTCATAATAGAACCTCAATTTCAAATGGTCGATAGTTTTTCAGAAGGGTTAGCTGCTGTTGCTATTAACAATAAATGGGGATTTATTAATAAAAGAGGAGATTTCGTAATAGATCCTCAATTTCAAATGGTCAATAGTTTTTCAGAAGGGTTAGCTGCTGTTGCGATTGACAACAAATGGGGATTTATTAATAAAAAAGGAGTTATAACTATATCTAGAAAATATGATAGAGCAATGTTTTTTAAAAAAGGAATAGCTAAAGTTGAAATAAAAGGCAAGCTCTTATATATAAATAAACAAGGACAACTGATATACTAATTATATATTAAAAAAGAGTTACAGGCACAATCCATTGTAACTCTTTTTTGTTCATACTAGCCATGGCAATTCATATCTATCAACAACTAAATTTTAAACTTGCTGACAGTTTCTATTAGTCCTTTCACTACATTATTTAAATTCTGCGCTGTAGATGCTACTTCTTCTGATGATGCACTAAGTTCTTCGGAAGCTGCAGCTACTTCTTCAGTTGCTGCTGAATTTTCTTCTGCTACCGCACTTGCACTATCTACCTTTTCTATTACTATATCTTTTTTATCTATAATCTCTTGTATTGAATTGTATGTTTCTTCTATATGTGGAGCAATACTTTCTACAGATTCTAATATATCCTCAAAAGATTTTAATGTTTTATCAAAAATATTTGCTTGGTCATTTACAAGAACTTTAACATTGGTTGCTGTATCAATAACTTCATCAGTATCTTTTGATGTAGATGATATTAAATGTGAAATTTTTTCTGTAGATTCTCTTGATTCTTTCGCTAGCTTTCTCACTTCTTCTGCTACAACGGCAAATCCCTTACCATATTCCCCTGCTCTTGCTGCCTCAATAGCTGCATTTAATGCAAGGAGATTTGTTTGTTCTGATATAGATGATATAATTTCTGTTATACTTCCTATTTCATTCACAGAATCAGTTAATGTTTCTACTTTTTTAACTACTATTTCAAAAGATTTTCTTAGATCCCCTATAGATTTTTTTAATTTATTTAGTTCTTTTTTACCTACATCAGCTTTAGATGCAGTATTCTTAGTTTCATCTGAAACATTTTTCAAAGTTTCATATGCATATTCAATGCTATTTGTCACTTCTTGCATCGCATTAGTTATATCAGTTAAATCCTGTACTTGATTTGTAGCTCCTTCTGCTACTTGTTGCATAGTTGATGCCATTTCTTGAGATGATGCAGACATTTCATTTGATGTTGTTACTAAATTTTTTGATTGCAATGTTACATCATTTACACTTTGTTTAACTTTACTTATAATTTCTTTTTGAGAGGAAATCAATTTCCTAAAGCTTTCTTGTACTTTTCCTATTTCATCATTTGATTTAATATCAATGTTTATATCTAAATTACCATTTGCTGCCTTTTGCATTGTTTTTGATAGTTCATTAAGAGGATTAAGTTTTCTATTTAAGAACCATATAATAAGTGCACAACCAACTATTAAGTTTACTATTGACGTTATAAGTATCATGTTAAGAATTATTCTTGCTGGCTTATCAAAGTCTTCATTATAAGCACCTACATTTATAAACCAATCCCAAGGTTCAAAATATTTAACTGCATTAATTTTAGGACGCATTTTCTTTTCACCAGGATTTTGCCAATAAAAATGTATAATGCCATTATTTTTAGGATTTTTACCTTCTTCAATTATAAGTTTAACTATATTATTGCCCTTAGGGTCATTTATTTGAGATATGTCTTCTCCTTCTTTATATGGATGCATCATTTCTATACCTTGACTATTTATTGCATACATATAAGCTCCTATGCCTAATTCCAGTTTGTCATTTTGTCCTCTGGTTTTTCCATCTTCTTTTTTAGGATTTAACATCTTATTTTTAAATATTTCTTGAGCTTCTTTTCTTGTTAGTTTACCTGCTTGAACTTGATTTTCTAATGTTTCCATTAAAGAAATACCCATGTTTATTTTATTTTTTAAAGCAGTTTGTCCAAAATTTAAAAGTGCTTTTTTAGATGTAGTATAAGCAGAAAAACCTAAAACAGACATAGTAATTAAAATTATTGCAGTAAACATTGAAATTAATTGTAATTTAATACTTTTGGTGTTAAGTTTTTTGAGTTTAAACATTACTACATATCCCCCTTTATAACTTCTTAAATAACTTATTATATTAGATATAATATCTATAAATTATATCGACATTTTAATGTAAATTATTAACTAATTTTTTAAATTCAAGAATATTAATTACTGATTATTATAATTATAATTAAATGCCATTGTTTCAAAGAATTAAAAATAAATATAATAAATGTATATAATCGATTGACATATGTCAATTAAAGAAGCTAAAATATAAATCAATACATTAAATAATAAGGAGATATAATCATTGAACAAAAAAAACTATAATATATTTATTTATTACTTTAAAAAATTTATTATATGTACTTTTATAAGCGTTATAATTTCTTTTATATCAATCATTCATATAATGGTATAATTTTATAAATTCACCAAAGAGAGGTTTCTACTATGAATCATAAAAATCCCAAATCGAATGATGATGTTTTTTTAAAAATTTTATTAATAATATTTCTTCTTTTAACAATATTTCTTCTTTTAACAAGATTCTTACATTTTGTTCCTTAAAATAAAATCTGTAAAGTTTTTTACTTACTAGGGCTGATAAACAAAAGGAAGTTGGCAACCATTCATTAGTTGCTAGAAAACATGAAATAGCATAAACTTTGGTAAATCGTTGGGTACGTTCATATAAAAAAGAAAATGAACAATTAAAAAAATTATTAGTTGAAAAAGACCTTGAAATTGCAAAAATTCCTATAGTAGATTTGAAGTTTTGGGATTAATAAGTAATCATATTATATAGATAAAAATATCTAAAGTAACTCGTTGTGCTAGTTAAAGCAATAAACTATTTAGGAGACAGTAAAACAGTTAAGAAAACGTTACAAAACTTTATAAAAATCCCTTGGTTTTTAATAATCTATAGATTATAATAATATCAAGAGGTGATTTTATTTGCTAAATTAATTGGAAAAACAGAGCAAACTTTAAGAAATTGGGATAAAAGATAAGCAAGAATTAGTGCTAAACTTCAAGGTAAAAGAGTTAACAAAGTCAAGAAGATGATTAGAGGATTAATTATAAGATTATATCCGACAAAACAACAAGAAGTTTTAATGTATAAACATACAGGTTCAATGAGATTTATTTATAATTGGGCATTAGCAAAGCAAATAGAAAATTATAAGAAATATGGTAAAAGATTATCAGTTGCAGAATCGAGAAAAGAACTTACTAAATTTAAAAAAACAGAAGGAGGTGAAATCCGTTACCAAAAAACTAAAAATATTATAAAACTTGAAAAGAAGATTAAAAAACTTCATAGTAAATTTAAAAATATTAGATTTAATTATATACATCAAGCTACTTCTAAAATGGTGAAAACCAAGCCAAAAAGAGTAGTTATGGAAACTTTCAGATAGACTTTATAAATGTAGCTGTGGATTTATTTGTGATAGAGATAAAAATAGTGCTTATAACCTTGCAAATTATGGTTTAGAAAAATCAATTTAAAAGATTTTCTAAATTGGGGATTCGTTACACCCTACTACATCGATAGATGTAGCAAAGCCTATGGAGTGTTATAAACACCAAAGTAGCTACGGCAAAATGGGACACTATGAAATAGGAAAGAAACAAAAGCTATAGACTTTTGAAATCTTCTTATAAAGTTTTATAGGCTTTTGGTAACGGTATACTATACATGTCTTTAAATAATAAGCTTTTAATTTATAGTGAAAAATTAGATGAAAAATATATATTAAACTTATTTAAAAATCTACAAAATGAATTTTTAGTTAGAAATTTTGGAACGAAAGAGATAGAAGAAATAAGTGAAGATAAAATAAATGAAAAAGCTATAGAGATATATTTAGATATTTTAGATTTTAAAGAAAAATTTTATTGTGATGTAAAACATGGTTTTTATATTAATGGTGAAAGATTAAGTAAAGCTATAAAACATATCCAAAACTTAGGATTTAATGCTGAATTGTATAAAAGTCATTCTCATCTATATTGTGATATTAATAGTATTAGTTTTGAAGGGTATTGTTATTTTTTATCAGATGGCACCTATAGAGTATTTTATACAGAGTGTAATAACAGTGAGATAAATAAAAAATGTATGGAAAAATTAAAACTAACTACAGAAAATAATAAATATTTAAAAATAGAAAAAGAAAAAATTAATTGGGATGAATTATGTTATGAGTTTGAAAAATGGATATTGCAAATTTTAGAGAATATAGAGTAATAGTTCAGAGGAGTATAAAGTAAATTATGTAGATTAAATGAAGATAATTCCGGAAGTGTAAAAAATTTGGTTTTACTGCAAAAAATATAAAATAATCCAGAAATCCCTTTGACAGATTTTGATTATGCTGTTAATCCAAATAATTTATTTATAAATCCAACTTCAGCAAGAGCACATCGATTTATACCGTCGATCTGCCCTTTTCTTATCATATGGAAAGCTTCAATTCCTTTCAATGTTTTCCTTGCAGTAAAATCCTAACCCCAGTAAGGTCATCATTATATAATAGCATTAAGTCAACAGCCCTTTTATTTTCATCTTTGAGTTTATGGTAACGGGTAAGAATTAGCTTTCTACTACTTCAAATATTTTATGAAAAGACGCAATATGAGCATTCATATTTGGAGTTCTAGGAGGTATTCTTTCATGCTCTATTCCTAGATATTTACATCCTCGTTCAAATTCGATAAGGGGCTAAATGTTTCTTCAAGTATTTTTTTTGCTTTTTCCGTTATGAAATGTTCTTTTTTAAAAGAACTGACTTTCTCAAGCTTATTTTTTCCTTCTTCAAATTTACCTTCTTTCAAATCAATAAGCCCTAAATAATAGTTTATATAAGCATTGTTTTTTTCAGAAATATTTTTTTTATTAAGTAAATCTTCAAACATTTTTTTACTTTCGTTTATATTTCCCATATAAAACTTGTATATTGCTAAAAAAGCTTTTGATGGTTTTTTTAATTTTTCCTGCTTAATTTTTTCAAGGTACATATCGTACATTGTCTTAGCTGAATCAAGTTTGTTAAGCATTAATAAATTTAAAATAATTAATTCATAATATGTCTGTTTATATTTTTTCATATAAACATTTTCCAAAATTATAGAATACAAAACTTGTAAACTTTCTTTAAATTCACCTTTATGATTTAATATCTTTGATTTGAACATCATTAATGTTATCTTAGGTCCGTATTGTTTTTTTAACTTAGACAAATCTTTATCAAGTTCTTTAAGAAGTAATTCGTATTTATATTCTTTCTCTAAAGCAGAAAAATATTTAAGTCTGATATTGAATTTAACTATAATAAAAACCATATAAATAATAAATAAAATAATTCCTTTTAACATTATATCTAAAAGTTGAGAATTAATTATTTCAATAACTACAGAAAAAACAAAAAGAGAAAATATAAAACCTAACAAAATTATTCCTTTTAAAAATTTCATAAAATCACTCCATCTTCACAAAAATAAACTCTCTCTCCACTTGCTCACGCTGAAATAAGGGCTTCTTGCTCTGCAAATTCTTCTCTTGTTATCTCCTCTCTCAAGTATTATATACTTTAGATTAGCCATGGCTATTGATGCAGAAATATTATTAAAAAATATTAAATTGAATAAGTAAAAATAAAATAAAATTTGCAATAAATAAAAACAAAGGAACTATTGTTACTTCAAAATTTCTTTTTAATTTTACTGATATAATTAACAAAATTAGAAATAGTAGGCTTGTAATTGATACGCATATTTTTAAAAATAACATAAATCAAACGCTCCTATAATATATTTAATTAAAATTATGTAGTATGTAATTAATTTTATGTTTTTACAAATGGTTTTTAAATCCTTAACTTATAAAAGCATACTTTATATGGAAGTATCTGTCAAGGTTGAAGTGAATGTGTGTATAGGCGACCTCGGCAGATACTTTTATATTAATTATATGTACTATTTAGATTACTCTTGAACAAAGTTTTATTTAGAGTAAAAATTAGAGAGGTGTATATGAAATATATAAAAATAACACAAAGATAAGGAATAATACAAATAACTTTAGATACTGTAATATAAATGTTAAAATATAAATAATTTGGTAGGTAATTTAATAAAAGGAGATTTATACATAGCCTATATAACAGGAGAAAAGCCAAAGACGGCAGTAAGAGTAGATTTTAGAATGAAGTCAGAATTTTAATAAATATAAAGAAAACTTTATACTTAATTATAAAAATATAAATCAAGTAACTACTCTACATTTTCATTTTGGAAAATTAGTTGCTTGATTTAAAAAAGAGAGGTGAACAAAAGTACCGTTGGCTTGCGGTATAGCATTGTAGAGATATGTTATTATGTACACTAATATTTGTAAAAATATTGAGTGTATGAATAAAATCTATAATTTTTATATATTTATTTAGATTTTTATAGATTTTATAAAGCTGATAAAATGCTAAACAGAGTTTTAATTTCATCCTTTATATTTGTA
>NZ_FQXH01000045.1 GCF_900129915.1 Tepidibacter thalassicus DSM 15285 | reverse complement strand
CCAATATATTTATTGATATTGTTTTTCTAAGTTCAAAATAATCTTCTCCACTTTCTATTTGATCTGAGTATACTTTTGCCCAGTAATATAATGCTCTTTTATCATAAAAACTTTGCTCTGCTATTTGCATTTCTATATCATACCATACTCCTTTTTCATCTACTGCTTTTATATCTAATATACTCATTTTTCCTTTTATATAACTTGATAGATTGTATGGATTTTTTATCTTTATATCTTTTACTTGATTTTCCTCTGATAATACTGAATTTATAAATGAAATTAATATATCTTTGTTTTCTTCACTTCCAAATAACTTTTTAAATACAAAGTCTACTTTAGGGTTTAATCTGCACATTATTTTCACCCTCCATTTTATATTATATCATAAAAACAAAAATCAATATAAATATCACGAATGATTAAGCCAATGTCATAAAATGTAATTTTTGCAATTCATGATATTATATTGACAGTTCATGACATATATATTGATTTTATGAATTAAAAAGGAAGAGATTTTAATGAGAGAAATGAATGTAAATGAGCGGAATCAGTATAATATTTATATTAGGAAGTTTAAAATTGTTAAATATGGGCTCTTTCGCCTTAGTTTATGTGATAAATGTTGAGGCAGATAGATTTTTATACACCCCAACATTTATTATAAAACCTTTTTAATCAATATTTCCTGATGAAATAAATTGTCTTTTATAAATGTATTAATACTCATATTATGATATTTTTTATTTAATTTCCTTACTATATTAAGACCTAAACCTCTATCTTCTCCTTTTGTCGAATATCCTTTTTCAAAAATTCTATTTATATTAGGTTTACTTTTAAATGAATTTGAAATTATAATGTAAATTTCATCTCCATCATCTTCCATTCCAATGTTGATTATTTTGTCATTCGATTCAATACTAGCTTCTATTGCATTATCAATAAGTATACCTAAAATTTTACAAATATCTATATCCCTCAATAAAAAATCTTCTATATTATTCTCTATATTTAAATTTAAATTTAATCCTAAAGAACTCGCTTTCGCCAATTTTATACTCACTAATCCTTTAACAGGAATATTTTTTATATTTATAAGCCCATATATATTAACATTCATATATTTATCATTCATCAAATTTTCATAAAAATATTTTTTTAAACCTTCCATATTATTAGTTAATATATATCCATTTATACACATTAAAGTATTTCTATAATCATGTCTAAATACTCTCATATTTTCAAGCGATTCTTCTATCATATTTACATATAACTGGATATTTCTTTTTTCATTTTTTTCTATATACAATTTGTACAAAATAAAAAAAATAACATAACTTATAATTGCACATACAAAAAAAACAAGCATACACAATAAAACAAATTTATTCATATCTATATCATAATTCGCATATTCAAAAGAATACACAATTATAACAAATACCATTATCATAAATATTATATAAAACCAAAGTATTTTACTTTCTTCTAATTTAATATCCTCTTTTAAATTTAAAATTTTAACTTTTTTTAACAAACTAGATATTAATACAGCCACAAAAATTATCAACAGCTCAAAAAAAACATCTTTTAAAAAACTATATGTATCTAAAATGCTAGTATACTCATATAATATATAACCTATAAACAAATCAGATATCTGAAATATACCAAACGTTATGATATATATTTTAAAAAAACGCAATTTATTCTTTGAATATACTAAATACATTCCAAAACTCAAAACCAAATAGTAAATACCTAATCTTAAAAAATCAGGGAATATCTTTACTAAAAGTGTTTCTAGTAAAGATAAAAAAATTACTAGATTCATTTCATAAAATAAGCTATACAACTTATAATTTCCTAGTTTTTTGAAAACATATATAAATGAATAAGTAAATATATATGTCATAATAAAATTTTGTAAACTATCCATCATTTATCAATCCTTTAATAGCAGTTCTCGATAAAATAGCTTTTTCTCCATTTTTCATAAGAACATATAAATCATTTAAATCTTTATTTATTATTTTTATATAGTCTTTATTTATAATACAAGTTCTATGAGATTTATAAAATCTCTTATCGAGTTCTTCTTCTATCTCTTTAAAACTGCCATGGAATTCTATAATAGAATCCACAGTTGATACCCTAATTTTATGAGGTATTCCAGTAGTTTCAAATTTTATAATTTCATTAAATTTTAATATATACTCCCTTTTTCCCGATTTAATTACTATACTATCTCGCTTGTTTCCTTCACTCAAATTGCGTATTATATCTAAATTTTCTAGTAATCTACATTCAATATCATCTGTTTTATCAATAAAATCTAAAGCTTTTAATTTGTATTTAAATATACTCATAACCATAATAGGATAATTAGTTATAATTATTATTTCTCCATTTTTATCATATTTTCTAATTTCTTTTGCTAATTTCATTCCACTTTGATTATATTTAAGCTCTATATCTAAAATATAAATATTTTTCTTATTTAGATTTTGTTTTACACAATCAATAACCCCGTCTGTACTATCTCTTATTAAAACTATATCAAATTTATACTCATCTTTTAAAATACTATCATTGTAGTTATTAATTACACGCACAATACGCTTAACTATCTCTTTATCGTCTTCGCAAATTATGACGTTAAACATATACTCCCCCTATATATAGTAAATTCTATCTATATAAAACATATTATAACATTTTTTATTCCATTTCAAATCATCTTATATTTTTAATTATAATCTTTTTACTTCTTTTTATAAACATAGCCATGGCAAATATCATGTCATGGCTACCTTTAATCCCTCAATCCATTAACTTCCTAAAATGTAATTTTTGCAATTCATGATATTATATTGACAATTCATGACATATATATTGACCTTAAAAGTTAAATCTGTTTTAATTATTATAATATTAACAGTACTAAAAAAACTTTCTCAAAAAAATACAATAAACAATACTAATTATATTCGGAGGTAAAACAATGAAAAAATATCTATCAATGACAGGAAATATAATAAAATACTACTTAATATACTTCATTATTACTTTTATATCTCAATTTTCAATAGGAATTATATATGGTATAAAATATTATAAAACTTTACCTAAATCTAAAATTGTACAACTAATAATGAATAACTTATATCTAACAACAGGAATAGCTTCAATTATAACATTTTTTGTATACATATTATTATTTAAAAATAAAGAACAAAATTTATATCAAAGATGCAAATTTAAAAAAATAAGCTCAAACAATATAATATCAATTATATTAATTTCTATAATAATAAGTTTTACAAGTTCCAATATTGCAATCTTCATGAGTACAATATTTGAAAGTTATAAAAAAGTATCCAAAATCTTATTAACAGGAGTATCATCTCCACTTAACGCTTTATGTATATTACTTATATTACCTGCCTTTGAAGAAATATTATTTAGAGGATTAATTTTTAATGAACTTAAAAAAAATATAAATATAACAGCTAGTATAATAATTCAATCCCTTATATTTGCTATTTGTCATGGCAATATCGTACAAGGAATTTACACATTTTTAATGGGAATCATATTAGCTTTAATTTACAATTTTACAAACTCAATATATGCTCCAATATTACTTCATATTACATACAATATTTTAGGAACTATGGTTTTCCCAAAAATATTAAAATATCCAGCTAAATATTCTATTTTATTTATATTAATAGGTTTAGTGTGTTTAGTATTTACTCTGTTACGTTTTTATTCAAAGCAAAACAATTTTATAAAAGAAAACAATTTATATTAAATAACTATGCCATGGCTAATGCCATGGCTAATTTAAAAAGTTCTATTTTTTCTCTATACGAATTATATTCATATTACCATACATGTCATAATGTCGATATTAAATTAATTCTTTCCATTGTTAAAATATATACTAGTCGAAAGGAGGTGAAATAAATGTATATAATATTAAGCATAGGTATTTTATTTACACTTTCTTTATTATTAACTACAAATTATAAAATAAAAAATGACAAGTTAATAATAAGAAGTGGTTTTTCAAAAATAAAAATTTCAATAAACGATATAACTCAAATTAAAGATTCAAATATGTATTCTATGGAAAAAAATAAAAACTCTTCATGCTATTACACAAGTACAGCATATTATACAATGCCCGATAGAATACTTATTCATACTAAAGACAATAAATCTTATTTTATAGCTTTAAATAATGCAAAGAATTTAATAAAAAAAATTAATAAAATTAATCCTAAAATTATTTATTAAAAATAGCCATGGCAAATGCCATGGCTATTTTTACTCCCTTAATTTATTAACTTCCTCTACAGAAAGTCCTGTTTTTATTGCTATTGTTTCATTATCTAAAACATCTAATAAGTTTTTAGCTATCTCTATAGATTTTTTATATTCTCCTTGTTTTATTCCTTGTTTTATTCCTTGTTTTATTCCTTCCTTTCTTCCTTCCTTTCTTCCTTTAATTTCAGCAGTTTTCACTTCTGCTTTCCTTATCATCATAGCCTTTCTTTCATTTTCATATATTTCTCTTTCTTCCTTTTCTAAATACATTGTATCTAATTTCTCTATTGCTTTTTTTACACTTTCATCTACTTCTATCTCTTTTGGTATTTTTCCCTTTTCCATTTCATACGCTCTACATAAAAACGCACTCCATCTATCTAGGGCTGTTTTTATTTCACTATATTCTTTTTTAAA
>NZ_FQXH01000012.1 GCF_900129915.1 Tepidibacter thalassicus DSM 15285 | reverse complement strand
TTGCTTACGAAGTAACTTAATTTGATTTCGCTGTTCTGACATTTTCATGTTTTTATTGTAACAAGTATAATATTCTTTTCTTTGAGCTAAATAAGTATTATAAAGGAGTTTACATAAAAAGCTATCTCTTTCTATATCTGCTATTTGTTCTTTTGTAGGATATATTTGAATTTTTTTGCATAATATAATACTATTTTCATTTTTCTTCTTGAACCCCATTTTCTAGAATCCCCTTTATCTCTTTTTTTAGTTTTTTCTGTTTATAACTTCTACTACCATAAAGCTTAGCATAAAAAACATGAACTATTATCATTAAATCTAATGTATAAAATAGTCAATAGATTCTTATATGTTTTTTCAGATTTTATTTAGCTGTTAAAAGCACCTTTTTATATTTTTATTATTTACAAAAAAAAATAAAAATATCCCAATATCATTATTTAACAATATTGGGATATTCTTTAACTTATCATATTCTTCAACTTATTTAAAACCTTCTTTTCTATACGTGAAACTTGTACTTGAGAAATTCCAAGCATTTTTCCTATTTCAGTTTGCGTCTTATCTTCAAAATATCTAAGCATGATAATTTGTCTTTCTCTTTTTTCTAATTTATTTAACACTTGTTTTAAAAGTAAATTATCTATAATTTTTTCATCATCTATAGTTTTATCTTGACTTATTTTATCTATTAAATAAATAGGAGAACCTTCATCTTCATGTATTACTCCATATAAATATTCAACTGAAGAACTCGATTCTAAAGCCATGACAATATCCTCTTTACAAACTCCTAAAGATTTTGAAATTTCTTCAATGGTAGGTTCTCTTCCCAATTTTTTAGATAATTTTTCAGTTTCTATTTTTACTTTAGTTGCCAATTGTTTTAAAGATCTAGAAACCTTAATCATTCCATCATCTCTTAAATATCTTTTTATTTCCCCTAATATCATAGGAACTGCATATGTAGAAAATTTAACATTAAATTCATCATTAAACTTATATATAGCCTTAATAAGTCCAATTGAACCTAATTGAAATAAATCATCTCTCTCATAACCTATATTCATAAACTTGTTTACAACACTTCTTACAAGTCCTAAATTACTTTCTATTAATTTATTTTTTGCTTCATTATCTCCATTCTGAGCTTTTTTAATAAGTCTAAGTGTTTCTTCATGGCTAAGCAAATCTTTTTTTTCTTCTTTAAAGGCAGGCATTGACATATTTATTACCTCTAATATTCTCTTTTAGATTTAATTCTTTTTTTCATAACTATTTTAGTTCCTTCACCTAAAATCGAAGAAACTTCCATTTCATCCATAAATGTCTCCATAACAGTAAATCCCATGCCTGATCTCTCAAGTTCAGGTTTTGATGTATAAAGTGGTTGCTTAGCCATTTCTATATTTTCTATTCCCTTTCCATTATCCTCTACTACTATTTTTATAATATCTCCTTCTATTTCGCATTTTAAATATACAAGCTTAGTTTCATCCTCATCATATCCGTGAATTATAGAATTTGTAACAGCTTCTGATACAGCAGTTTTTATATCTGCAATTTCATCTATAGTAGGATCTAATTGAGATGCAAAAGAAGCAACTACAACTCTAGCAAAAGCTTCATTCTCAGATTTAGCTAAAAAACTAACTTCCATATAATTCTTCATTCTATAAATCCCCCCCTTATAAAGAAGCTTTCGCTTCTTCATAGTTATTATAAACCCCTATTATTTTGTTCATCCCAGATAAATCAAATATTCTTTTTACATGTTTATTCAAATTTATTGCTACTACCTTTCCTCCTGTTTTCGATACTTTTCTATATCTCCCTATAACTACACCTACCCCAGAAGAATCCATAAAATTTATATCTTTAAAATCAAAAATTACATTTTTAATGGAATTTTGCTCAATAGCAATGTCAATTTCTTCTCTTACATCTTCAGCTATATGATGATCTAATTCACCATGCAACTTAACTATTAAATTTCTATGATCTATTTTATAGCCTATGTTCAATACTATCCCCCCCTATATAAATACTTTTAACTTATTATAAAATCCTAAATCCATAAAAAAGAAATATATAAAGATAAGTGAATGACTCTGATAACTTTTGTAAAAAAACTTACTGAGATGTAATGAAAAATCTGTTAAAAACCTTCAATGTTTGAACGAAGTGAGTTTTGAAGGTTTAAGATTTTTCATTATATAAAGTTTAGTTTTTTCAAAAGTTATCTGAAATGAACGTTCTTTTATATTTCTTTTTTAAAAATTTTTTAATTCAATGAGTTTTGCAATTATCTAAAATACTTTTAGATAACTTCTATAAAATATTACTTTTTTCCTTCATAAAAATTTAACTATTTTTGTAGAATAATAAAGTATCAAAATTCTTCAATAACTAATAAAATAATTTAAAGATTTGATTTTACATCTAAGGGGGAGATTCGATGGACTTTTTCGATAACAAAATTGCTAATCGTTTAAATGGAGTAAATTTTTTTAAAAAATCTAAAACATATAAATTTGAAAAAATAAAAAAAGAAAAAGAAAAAATAAAAAAATCATATCCAAACATACCTATAATAGATTTAGGAGTCGGAGAACCTGATATTCCAGCTCACATTGAAATATGTAAAACACTCTGTAGCGAATGCACAAAACCTGAAAATAGATTATACGCTGATAACGGTATACCAGAATTTCAAGAAGCCGCTGCAAATTTTTTAAAAAAATTATATAATATAAAAAATTTAGATCCATA
Organism: Tepidibacter thalassicus DSM 15285; assembly: GCF_900129915.1. Lineage (GTDB taxonomy): Bacteria > Bacillota > Clostridia > Peptostreptococcales > Peptostreptococcaceae > Tepidibacter > Tepidibacter thalassicus. The sequence continues at coordinate 71,155 of NZ_FQXH01000012.1, read as the reverse complement.
TAAAAATATTATGCACGGCATTGGATCTAAATCTATTTTAGCTATGCTTCCCTTGTGTTTTATAAATCCTGGAGACATCACTCTCGCCACTGTTCCAGGATATCCTATACTGTCTAATTATACAAAGTTTTTAGGAGGAGATGTTTATAACATTCCATTGTATAAAGAAAATAATTTTTATCCAGATTTTTCTAAAATCCCAAAAGATATATTAAAAAAAACAAAATTACTATATATAAATTATCCCAATAATCCAACAGGGCAAATAGCTACAAGAGAATTTTATGAAAAAGTTGTAGATTTCGCTTATAAAAATAATATATTAGTTGTATCCGATGCTGCATACAGTGCTATTGTGTTTGATAATAATCATTTGAGCTTTTTATCTGTAGACGGTGCCATGGATGTAGGTGTTGAAATTCATTCTTTATCTAAATCATACAATATGACCGGATGGAGACTTGCTTTTATTGTAGGGAACGAAAAAATAATAAAAGTATATTCTAATATAAAAGGTTATACTGATTCTGGTCAATTTAGAGCTATACAAAAAGCAGGTGTATATGCTTTAAACCACCCTGAAATTATAAAAGAAAACTGCTTAAGATATTCAAGAAGATTTGATTTATTAATAAAAGCTTTAAAAGAAATTGGGTTTGATGCCAAAAAACCAAAAGGAACTTTTTATACTTATGTCCCTATACCTAAAGGAACAAAATCTGGTTATAAATTCAAAAATGCAGAAGATGCTTCAAATTTCATACTTAAAAACGCCCTAGTTTCAACTATACCTTGGGATGATGCTGGGTCTTTTCTTAGAATCTCTGTAACATTTGAAGCTAAAGATTATGAAGAAGAGAAAAAAATTATTAATGAATTAAAAAACAGATTAAAAAGATTAAAACTCGTATTTTAAATAGAAAAAGGGTATCTATAAGACACCCTTTTTCTATTTTTTATTGGCAGGTTCTATATTTATTTTTTTACCCTTTATCTTAATATTTTTCATAATTTCAAGTACATCTTTAGCATATTCCCTTGGAACTTCAACAAAAGTATATCTATCATAAATATCTATCGTTCCAATTAATTTTCCCGAAATTCCAGTTTCTCCAGCAATAGCTCCAACTATATCTTTCGCTTTAACTTTATGTCTTCTTCCTATATTGATAAATAACCTTACCATTCCCTCTTCTGCACCAGTATTTTCAAAGATTTCTTCTCTTATTTCTTCTTTAATCTGATCACCCATTGACATTTTAAGCAATGCTGCAGCTATATCTAAAGAAGTATAATCTTCTTCAATCAACTTTTCAATAAACTTAACTTGCTTTGTTAAATGACCTTCTTCTATAACACTCTTTACTTTTTCTAAAAATAAATTAGTTTTTATTTCTTCAACATCACTAAGAGAAGGTATTTCATGTCTATTTATTTTTGTCTTAGTGTATTTTTTTATATCTCTTAATTTATACATTTCCTTGCCTGAAACAAAAGAAAATGCTTTGCCTTTTCTTCCAGCACGCCCTGTTCTACCTATTCTATGAACATAATACTCATCATCTTGTGGAAAATCATAATTAAACACACACTCTACATCATCTACATCAATACCTCTTGCAGCTACATCTGTTGCAACTAATATTTCAATCGTTCCATTTCTAAATTTACTCATAACATTATCTCTTTGTGCTTGTTTTAAATCTCCATGAAGAGCATCAGCAAAATATCCTCTTGCTTGAAGGTCTCCTACTAATTCATCGACTTTCTTCTTAGTATTACAAAATATCACAGATAATTTCGGATTATATATATCTATCAGTCTAGTCAAAACTTCAAGTTTATTTTTTTCTCTTGTTTCAATATAAAATTGTTCTATATTTGGAACAGTTAATTCTCTATGAACAACTTTTACAATTTCAGGATTTTTTTGATACTTTTTAGTAAGATCTAATATCGCTTTAGGCATAGTAGCTGAAAAGAAGATAGTCTGTCTATTTTCTGGAACCTTTTGTAAAATTTCTTCTATATCATCTCTAAATCCCATATCAAGCATTTCATCTGCTTCATCCAATACGACCATTTTTACATTGCCCATTTTTAACGTTTTACGGTTTATATGATCTATAACTCTACCTGGAGTACCTATAACTATCTGAACCCCTTTTTTTAATGCTTTGATTTGACGATCAATAGGTTGACCTCCATACACTGGTAAAGTCTTTATATCATGTTTATATTTTGCAAGTTTTCTTATTTCTCCAGCTACTTGAATAGCAAGTTCTCTTGTAGGACACAAAACTAATACTTGTAAGCTTTTATCTTGCGAATTCACTATATCTAATATAGGCATACCAAAAGCTGCTGTTTTTCCTGTACCTGTTTGAGCCTGCCCAATTATATCTCTTCCTTGTAATATATACGGTATTGCTTTAGCTTGAATAGGTGATGGTTGTTCAAAACCCATATCAGCTATAGCTTTTTTTATTTCCTCTGATAAATTTAATTCTTCAAACGTAAAATTATTCATATTTATATCCTCTTTCCTTTCATCTTCTTATCATTTGCTCATCTTTACAATTATATATATATTATTGACATTATGCAATAATTATTTTCATATAATACGTCAAATCACTTCAAAAATATATAAATATTAATTTTTTGTAACATTTAGCATATTGTATACAAAATTCTTCAAAATTATGTTATTATATATTCGTAAGATATATTGTAGATGATTTAACAAAAGGAGTGATTTTGCAATGACAAAAGCATGGGAAAACTTCAAAGAAGGTAAATGGTGTAAAGAAATCGATGTAAGAGACTTTATACAACTTAACTACACTCCATACGAAGGAGATTATTCTTTCTTAACTGGAGCTACTGAAAAAACTAAAAAATTATGGGATAAAGTTTCAGATTTAATGAAAGAAGAAGTGGAAAAAGGCGGAACTCTTGATGTCGACACTAAAACAGTTTCAACTATAACTTCTCACAAAGCTGGTTATATAGATAAAGATTTAGAAGTAATAGTTGGACTTCAAACAGATGCTCCACTTAAAAGAGCTGTAATGCCTTTTGGTGGAATAAGAATGGTTGAAAATTCATGTAAAGCTTATGGATATGAACTTGATCCATCTATTAAAGAAGCTTTTACTAAATATAGAAAAACTCACAATGACGGAGTATTTGATGTTTACACTCCAGAAATGAGAGCTGCTAGAAGTGCTGGTATAATAACTGGTCTTCCAGATGCTTATGGTAGAGGTAGAATAATAGGAGATTACAGAAGAGTTGCTCTTTACGGTATAGATAGATTAATAGAAGATAAAGAAGAACAAAAAAATTCTTTAAATGTTCTTACAATGGATGAAGAAACTATAAGATTAAGAGAAGAAATATCTGAACAAATAAAATCATTAAAAGAATTAAAAGAAATGGCTGCAGAATATGGTTTTGATATATCTAAACCTGCTACTAATGCTAAAGAAGCTGTTCAATGGACTTACTTTGGTTACCTTGCAGCAGTTAAAGAGCAAAATGGAGCTGCTATGAGCTTAGGTAGAGTATCTACTTTCCTTGATATATACTTTGAAAGAGATATCAAAAATGGAGTTTTAACAGAAGAAGAAGCTCAAGAAATAATGGACCACTTTGTTATGAAACTTAGAATGGTTAGATTTTTAAGAACTCCTGAATACAATGAATTATTCTCTGGAGATCCAACTTGGGTAACTGAATCAATTGGTGGTATGGGTGTTGACGGAAGAACACTTGTTACTAAAACTTCATACAGAATACTAAATACATTATACACTTTAGGACCTGCTCCAGAACCAAACTTAACTGTACTTTGGTCTAAAGATCTTCCAGAAAACTTTAAAAAATTCTGTGCTAAAGTTTCTATAGATACAAGTTCTATCCAATATGAAAATGATGACTTAATGAGACCATATTGGGGAGACGATTACGGAATTGCTTGTTGTGTTTCTGCAATGAGAATAGGAAAACAAATGCAATTCTTTGGAGCTAGATGTAACCTTGCAAAAGCTCTTCTTTATGCTATAAATGGCGGTAAAGATGAGAAAAAAGGAATTCAAGTTGGACCAAAATTTGAACCTATAACTTCTGAATATCTTGATTATGATGAAGTTATGAAAAAATTCGATATGTTCTTAGATTGGCTTGCTAATTTATATGTAAATGCATTAAATATAATTCACTATATGCATGATAAATACTGCTATGAAAAAGTAGAAATGGCTCTACATGATAGAGATGTATTCAGAACTATGGCTTGTGGTATAGCTGGACTTTCTGTATGTGCTGACTCTTTATCAGCTATAAAATATGCAAAAGTTAAAGTTATTAGAGATGAAAATGGTATGGCTGTTGATTTCGAAACTGAAGGAGATTTCCCTAAATTCGGAAACAACGATGATAGAGTTGATTCAATAGCTGCTGATTTAGTAAAAAGATTTATGGATAAAATAAGAAAGAATAAAACTTACAGAAATGCTTTACCTACTCAATCAATATTAACTATAACTTCAAACGTAGTTTATGGTAAGAAAACTGGTAATACTCCTGATGGAAGAAAAGCTGGAGAACCATTTGCACCAGGTGCAAACCCAATGCACGGAAGAGATACTAAAGGTTGCTTAGCTTCTATATCTTCTGTTGCTAAACTTCCATACGAACATTCTCAAGATGGTATTTCTTATACATTTACTGTAGTTCCTGGAGCTATCGGTAAAACTGAAGAAGAAAGAATTAATAACTTAGCATACTTACTTGATGGATATTTCGTTCAATCTGGACATCATATAAATGTCAACGTATTTGATAGAGAAACATTACTTGATGCCATGGAACACCCAGAAAAATATCCACAACTTACAATACGTGTATCTGGATATGCTGTTAACTTTATAAAATTAACAAAAGAACAACAACTAGATGTTATAAACAGAACTTTCCACGGAAAAATGTAATTTAATACAGCCGAGAGAAATATTATCTCTCGGCTAAAAGTTTATCAATTAGGCGGTGATTTTTTATGTCAATTAAAGGTAAAATTCATTCTATAGAAACTTTTGGGACTGTAGATGGTCCAGGAATAAGATATATAATATTTACTCAAGGTTGCCCTTTAAGATGTAAATATTGTCACAATAGAGATACTTGGTCTACTAAAGGCGGAAAAGAATACACTGTAACTGAGCTTATGGATGATATAAGAAAATACATTCCTTTTATGAAAACTTCAGGTGGAGGACTTACTGTATCAGGTGGAGAACCTACTCTTCAACCAGAATTTTTAAAAAAATTATTATTTGAAGCTAAAGCAAATGGAATCCACACCGCTATAGACACTTCAGGGTTTGTAGATATAGATGTGATAGATCCTATTTTAGATTATACAGACTTAGTTCTTTTAGATATAAAACATATAGATAAAAATGCTTTTAAAGAACTAACAGGAGTATCTAATGATAAAACATTAAATTTAGCTAAACACTTAGAAAAAAGAAATATTCCTACTTGGATAAGATACGTATTAGTTCCTGGTATCACAGATAACGAAAAAGACATAGAAAGTCTTGCAAAATTTGTTTCAAATCTTAAAAATGTCGAAAATATAGAAGTTCTCCCTTATCATTCAATGGGAGAATTTAAATGGGAAGAACTTGGGTATGAATATCCTCTTAAAGGAATTCCAGATGCAACTGATGAAGATGTTCAAAAGGCAAATAAAATATTTGAAAAATACGGATTAACAATTAAAGCAAAAAAAGCTTCATAAATTATATATAAAAAAGTCTTCATTCTAAAGATTTTATTCGTTATAAAAAATGTTGGAGAGATTAAACTTCACTCCAACATTTTTTATTAAAACATTATTTCTTTTACCTCAATATTTTCAACAGCTTCATCTATAAGTTTTTCTACATCAAGATTTTCTTCTGATTTTATTATTTTCTCAAGTTTAGGCTTTGTTACAGGATTTTTCGGCAAAAATACTGTACAACAATCTTCTTCTGGTATTATAGAAGTCTCATATGTCCCTATTTTTTTAGCAAATTCTACTATTTCACTCTTATCCATGGCAATAAGTGGTCTAAAAACAGGTATATCTACAGAAGAATTTGTAACAGTAAGTCCTTGAATGGTCTGTGATGCAACTTGACCTATACTTTCTCCAGTAACAAGTGCATTGCAACCCCTAGAAAGAGCAACTCTTTGGGCTATTCTCATCATAAACCTTCTAGAAATTATTGTCATCTCTTCTTCTTTACAATTTTTATTTATTTCCTTTTGAATAGGGAGAAGATTTACATTATGCATCTTTATTCTACCACAATATTTGGATAAAATTCTAGCAAGGTCTTCAACTTTTTCCTTTGACCTTTCACTCGTAAAAGGATAACTATGATAGTGTATTACCTCTATCTCAACTCCTCTTTTTGCAATCATCCAAGCAGCTACAGGAGAATCTATTCCTCCAGATAAAAGCACCATTGCCTTTCCATTAGTTCCAATTGGTAATCCTCCATACCCTTCTATTTTATCTACATAAACTACAGCACATTCCGCTCTCATTTCAGCTTCTACTTTCACATCAGGATTATGAACATCTACTTTTATTTTATCTCCTAAATTAGATAAAATATAGCCACCTATATCCCTACTCATCTCCATTGAATTTAATCTAAAACTTTTATCCGTCCTTTTAGATTCTACTTTAAATGTTTTTACATCTTCAAATTCTATTTTTTCTTTTACAAGTTCAAGAGCTGCTTTTTTTAATTTGTCATAATCATTTTCCAATTTTATAGCAGGAGTTAAAGCAACTATACCAAATACTTTTTTTGCTTCATCTATTATAGTTTCATAATCATAATCTTCTACATCTATATATATTCTTCCATATTGCTTATACACATTTAATTTTCCCAATTCTTTTAATGAATTTTTTATATTTTTAACAAGCTTATCTTCAAATATATATCTATTTCTCCCTTTTATTCCTATTTCACCATATCTTGCGATAACTACATTATACAAAATAATCACCTCTTATTTATTATATTTCTAAGTTCTTCAACCCTCATTTTTACTATTTTAACAACTTTTTTAATTTCATCTTCACTATTCATACAAGATAAACTAAATCTTATAGCACCTTCTATTTCTTTATCAGAAAGCCCCATTGAAAGCAATACATGACTTCCCTTTTTTTTAGATGAACAAGCAGACCCCGTTGAAACATAAATATTATCCTCTTCTAAATAATGAAGAAGTATTTCTCCTTTTATTCCCAAAAAAGATACATTTAAAATATGACAAACACCATCATCACTACTGTTTACTTTTATATCATCTACATTATTTTTTATTTCTTTTAACAATAACTCTCTTAAATTTTTAATATTTTCTATATTACTTTTTATATTAGTCATTGTAATCCTTATAGCTTCACCAAGTCCCAAAATTCCAGGAACATTTTCAGTTCCAGACCTAAATGAACTTTCTTGTCCACCACCAGTTAAAATAGGTTTTATTTTAGTGTTTTCTTTTACATATAAAAATCCTATTCCCTTTGGACCATGTATTTTATGACCACTCACAGATAACAAATCAATATTATACCTAGAAGGTTTAAACTCTATTTTACCAAACGATTGAACTGCATCTACATGAAAATATACCTTCCTTTTAAGCTTAGATAAATACCTTCCTATTTTATCTACTGGCTGAATACTTCCTACTTCATTATTTACATGCATTATACTTACAAGTATTGTATCTTCCCTTAAAGCTCTTTTAAACTCCTCAAAATCTATTAAACCTTTATCATCTACATCTAAATATGTAACAACATATCCTTCGCTTTCTAAATCTTTAAAAGTATTAAGTACAGAAGGATGTTCTATTTTAGTAGTTATTAAATGCTTCCCACTTCTTTTATTAGCATAAGCAATACCTCTTATAGCTGTATTATTCGACTCTGTTCCTCCCGATGTGAAAAATATCTCTTTTTCTTTTACTCCTAAAAATTTAGCAATTTCATTTCTAACATTTTTTATTTCTCTTTCGACAATTACCCCTTTTCGATGAATTGACGAAGGATTTCCATATTCCTCTGTTAAAGCGTAAATCATTTTATCGACAACTTCTCTATACGATTTAGTAGTTGCACTATTATCCAAATATATTTCCATTCACATCACCTTCTATAAAATTCTCAAAACCAAATAATATATTATATTATTTGATTTTCATTGTAAAGTTAATACTTATTTTTTATTATAATATATTTTAACCGTAAAAAAATTTTTAAATAACAAAAAATATACAACTTATCAACACATTTAAACAAAACTCTATGATTATCTATAAAATTTTAAAATTTTTTTCAAAAACCTATTGAAAAATATGTCGTATTTTGTTAAACTATATTCAGTGGTTATCCCCCTGGTAACCTCAATAAAATCTCTATTCCCAATACCCCTTTTGAACGGATTTTTCACATCCATGGATGTGGCCTGCCAATATGGCAGGATTTTTTTTTTCTCAAATTTAAGTAATAATGTTATAATATAATTATTATATTTATTAAAGAGGAGGTATAATATGAATAAAAAAAAGGTTGCTATAATTTTTACTGGGGGAACCATATCTATGACTGTAGATCCTAGAATCGGTGCTGCTATTCCTTCCCTTTCTGGAGAACAAATAATGTCTATGGTTACAAACATAGATACAATCGCAGATATTGAAGTTGTAAATTTTGCAGAAATTCCCGGCCCTCATATGACTCCCCAAAAAATGATGGAACTAAAAAATTTAGTAAATGACATTATCAATAAAGATGATATATCTGGTGTTGTCATAACTCACGGCACTGATACTTTAGAAGAAACTGCATATTTTCTAGATTTAACTCTCTATACTCAAAAACCTGTAGTTGTAGTTGGAGCAATGAGAAACAGTTCAGAACTTGGTTATGATGGTCCAAGCAATCTAGCAGCGGCTGTTTGTACTGTAATATCAGATAAAGCACAAAATAAAGGTGTTTTAGTCGTTATGAATAACGAAGTAAACTTAGCATCAGAAGTTACAAAAACAAATACATTAAGTCTTGATACTTTTAAATCTTTAACATATGGCCCTTTAGGAATAATAGATAATAATGTATTAATACTTCACAGAGATATAATAAGAAGACAACATATACATACTCATAAAATAGAAGAAAATGTCGATTTAATTAAAGTTGGAGTTGGAATGAATTCTAAATTTATAAAATTCTCAATAGACTCAGGTGCCAAAGGCATTGTTATAGAAGCCATGGGAAGAGGTAATATTCCCCCTACTATGCTTGATGGAATAAAATATGCTAAAGAAAAAAATGTTCCTATTGTCATAGTATCTAGATGTCACTCTGGAAGAGTTTTAGACACCTATGGATATGAAGGTGCTGGTAGAAATTTAATAGATCTCGGATGTATATTAGGAGGAGATCTCCCTGGACAAAAAGCTCGAATCAAATTAATGTTAGCTCTCGGAAAAACTAACGATATTAATGAAATAAAAAAAATATTTGAAGAAGGTATATATTAAAAATAGAGAGGAATTCCTCTCTATTTTTAATATATACTCGAATACAATTCTTTTTTTATTGGTTCATTAATTTCTTCTACAAATCTTGATATACATGCCTTTTTTCCATATTTATTTTTAGGACTTAAAATATACAATTTATCCATAGCTCTAGTCATAGCAACATAAAAAAGTCTTCTTTCTTCTTCTACGTATTCATCTTTTTCAAGTGATTTATCATGAGGAATTACACCTTCTATCGCTCCTACTATAAATACATTTTTAAATTCAAGCCCTTTAGCCGAGTGAATTGTAGTAAAAGTTACTCTATCTTTGCAATTTTCACTTTTTTGTTTTGAAATTTCTTCTTTTACATTCTCTATATGAGTTAAATAATCACATATATTGCTGAAATTAGAAGCTGAACCCTCAATTTCACTTAATACTTCAAATAATCCTGTAATTTTGATTTTTCTCTTTTCACAGTACTCAATTAAGTACCTATCATATTCACAACTTGTCCTTATATATGATATAGCATCTTTTGCAGACATGGTTTTTATATAATTAAGATCACTCTCTAATTCTTCTATAGTGTTTATTTGCCATGGCTTCAAACCGCATTTCATTTTAATATTGTCTAAAAAGTTTCCATCTGTCATGGCCATTTTTATACTTTCCTTTGAAATATACCTAAAAGGCTTATTTATTATCCTAAAAAATTCTTCTTTTAAAGTATTATCAATAGATACTTTCAAATAAGATATTATATCTTTTACAACCCAATGATCATAAATACTAACTACAGTATCTCTAATCATAAAAGGTATATTCATATCCATAAAAACATCTATCAAAGCACGTGATTGTATATTCGTTCTATAAATAACAGCAAAATCGGAATATTGCAAATTAAATTTGCTAATATTTTCAAGTATTAGATTGCCTATTTTTTTTGCTTCTTCTTCAGAATCATCAGGATTTATAATTACTATATCCTCTCCATATCCCTTTACTCCCTTTATATTTTTAATATATCTTTTTTTATTGTTGCTAATTAATTTACATGATTTTTTTATTATATTAATAGTAGATCTATAGTTTATATCTAATACTATAATTTTAACAGATGAAAAATACTTTTCAAATTCTAATAAAAAATCAGGTCTAGCCCCCCTAAAGCCATAAATACTTTGATCCTCATCTCCTACTACAAATATATTTTCAAACGGCTTTGATATTAGCTTTAAAACTTCAAATTGAACTTTATTTATATCTTGAAACTCATCTATCAAAATATATTTATATCTTCTCCTAATTATATTTAGTATATTTTCATTTTCTCTTAAAAGATTATAAGTATTAATAAGCATATCATCAAAATCTATCTTCTTCATATCATCTTTATAATTTTCATACATAATATATACTTTCAAAAATTCATCTTTTGATATTATACTCGATTCAAAATCATATATATTCATAAGCTCGTTTTTTAAAAAAGATATTTCATTTATTACTCCATTTATAATTTCTTCTTCCTCTCCATTTTCTATATTCATACTCTTTAATATATTCTTGATAATATATTTTTTCTCTTTTTCATCTAATATATTTTCCAATTTATATCCTCTAAAACTTCTCAATATCTTAAAAAACACAGAATGAAATGTTCCAAAACTAACCTTATTTATCCCTTCTATTGAAGATAACTTTACACTTTTATCCCTCATTTCTATACTAGAAGCTCTTGTAAAACTTATAGCTAATATATTTTCAGGATTTACATTTAAATTTTCAATCAAATTAATTATCCTATAACTTATCACTCTCGTCTTTCCCGACCCAGGTCCTGCTAATACCATACATGGTCCTTTAAAATGATTTACTGCTGCTTTTTGATTTTCACTTAAATTATTATAATTTAATCTCATAAAATATCACCTAAACAATATAATACCACAATAACTTATGATATTATTATTATAGTCAAAATATATAAACATAAAACTAATTCGAGGTGATGATATGGATATAATAACTCATAAACTCAATGAAATAATAAATATTCCAAATAATCATTGCGTATTTGACATAGAAACTACAGGCCTTAGCCCCAAGTACAATAAAGTAATATTAATCGGAATTCTATACATAAAAAATAATCAAACTATAATCCAACAATTCTTCGCTCATAATACCGATGAAGAAAAAGAAATTCTATTTTATTTTAAAGAAATATTTAAAAACTTCAAAAACCATATAACATTCAATGGTCATAGATTTGATATTCCATTTTTAAATCAGAGATTTGAAAAAAACAATTTAAATTTTTTTATAGATAAAAATAAAAATATTGATATATTAAAAATAGTAAAACCTTACAAACAAAAATTAGGACTTGAAAACTGTAAACTCAAAACAGTTGAAAAATTAATAGGAATTGAAAGAAAAGACACAATAAGTGGAAAAGAAAGTATTGATCTCTATAAAAAATTCGAATTAAACAAAGATGAAAATTTAAAGAAAAAAATACTACTTCACAATTATGAAGATATTTATTATTTGGGAAAATTATTTAAAATCAAAGACATAATTGATACCAATGAAAAATTTATTGAAATAAATTTTTTAGATAATACTTATAAATTAAAATTATCCAGCTATAAATTTATCAAAAATAATTTTAACTTAGAATATAAAACAAATTACATTATCCCCATAAATATCGAAATATACAAAGACAATTACAGCATAATAGGAAGCAAACAAACAATTAATATAATACTACACACAATGAAAGGAATAGATAAATCAGGAAACAACATAATTTATTTTGAACACGATAAAATCATACCTTTAAAAATAGGACAACTTTTAATCGAAGAAAATATAAAATCACTAGGAGAATATCTACTCAAAAAAAACATTTAACATAAACATCCCTATATCTTAATTTAAAATTAAGATATAGGGCAATCTTTATCTATATTTATTATAACCTATATGTATTGTATTTTTTTCTCCTCTTTTTTTACCTTTTATCAATGCCATATCTGCAACAGTAAATATATTTTTCATTTCAGTTACAGTCTCAGAATAAGAGGCCACTCCTATTGTTACAGTAATATTAATACCAATTTTCTTAATAAGTTCAATACCCGGAACACTTTTCCTAAAATTTTCTAATATTTTTATCGCTTCATTTAAAGGTTTAAATAATATAATTATAAATTCATCTCCTCCATACCTTATAACTTCTCCATTATATCGTTTTACTATATTCATCGCCAATTTTCCAATTTCAACTAAAATTTCATCTCCTCTTTCATGTCCTAAAATATCGTTTACTTTTTTGAAATTATCTAAATCAAAAACAGCAAGAGTATAATCTCTTTGATTAGTATTCATATTTAACATTAGTTTTTCAAAATAATTTCTATTATAACAATTCGTCAAAGCATCTTTATTAGTTATCTCATTAATTTTTTCAAAAAGTTTAGAATTAATAACAACTATACTTATTTGAATAGCTAATATATTAAAAAAATCTATAGTTGTTTTGGTAAAAAAATTCTTATTTTTATGTTCTGCTACAATAAAACCCAACTTATTATTGGTTCTAAAATCTTCTAAAGGAGCTATTAATATAGATTTATTATTAATATCTAAAAGTGATGTTTCTTTAAATTTTAATAAACACTCTGGTAATTTTCTACATTCATTAACTTCATATCTATTGCTATTATAGACACTCCTTGAATAAGTTACATATTCATCTTTATCATCTTTTTTTATCCATACAGCACAAGTATCTACCCCTAATATTCCCATAAGTACATCAGTAGTATTTCTCATCAAATTTTCAAACGAATCTAAAGTACCAAACACTTTAATAAGCTGACTCAAAAGCCACTTTATGCCCCTGCATTCTTGAAGTTCTTTATTTATAGTTATATTTTTAACTTTTAAATCTTCATTTTGTAACTTAAGCTTTTTATATTCATTAATATCTATATTACTCAACATATTACTCCCCCTGATTTACAAATATATATAATACTTATAATTATATATTATATTTTACAAAATACAAAAAAACAACTTACAAAATGTAAGTTGTTTTTTCACTGGCGGAGAAGGAGGGATTTGAACCCTCGCGCCCTGTAAAAGACCTACTCCCTTAGCAGGGGAGCCTCTTCAGCCACTTGAGTACTTCTCCACGTATTACTTTACCTCGCTGACAAAAATAATAATACCACATTAACTATCATAAGTCAATATTTTTTATACTTGAAATACTAACTAAAAATTAGTATTTCAAGTATTTTAACTACATATGTTTTTTAGCTTCAATCAGCATATCATTGGCTTTTTGCATATATTCTATTGCCTTTTCTATGTAAGATGAAACTTCCTCTTTTCCCATTTCTTTAGATTTTTCAACCCATTCCCTAAAACTTTCTTCATGCGACTGATTGTGATTAACCCAATGTACAAGAAGTACTCTTAAAGTTTTCTCATCCTTGCTTTCACCAGAAGCGCCATGGCTATCATGATGATAATGATCATTTTTAATATAATGATCATGATGAAATCTAAATTCAAACTTATTCATAATTTTCCCCCTATTTTATATTAAACTCTTTTTTTATAAGCTTGACTGCATCTTTTATTAAAAGCATTAAAGGCTTATTTTCAAGTCCTACTAATTCAAAGTTTTCAGGCATTAACGGAAGAAGTATTTTCATCCCCTCTGCATCACACACAGCTTCACTTATTTTAGTAGTTACTTCTCCCATCATAGAATTAGGCATTATTATAGATATAGGTCCTATTATAACATTTGCCTTTTTACAAGAAACACATATTGCATTTTCTCCTGTAGCTCCTTTATTTGCATGACTTTTCATCATAGCTGAAGTAGCTATTGAATTAGTCCCTAGTGCATATATTTCTATATAAGAAGGAAGCTCATCTCTTAAATTTGATACAATTTGAGAGCCTATTCCTCCTCCCATCCCATCTATTACTGCTATAATCATATCTTATCCCCCAAATATTTTAATTTATTTTTCTTGTATTATTATTTTATGATCTATAAGTCTAATTTCTTTAACCTCTCCATCTACTATTTTCTGGTCTCCTAAAAGATCAGATAAATACACTTTTCCATCTTCTGGTTTCATATACACTACATTATCCATTATTTTTTCAAGCCCATCTTCTCTAATCAAATAAGCTGTTGACTCACACATAAAAATCCCTCCTTATAAATAAGCAAAAAGACTTCCCTAAAGCTCTTTCAAGAGCCCTAAAGAAATCCTCATGATTTAAACTTTTAATATTTAATTCCAATTCTAGTATATCATGCAAAAATATTCATGGTCAATATAGTATATAAACAAACTCTATCTTTTTTCATTCCAATCTGTTACATACTCCCCTACCTCACTATTTACATTGTACATTCTATTATCCTCGATATTTTCCCATTCCAATCCATTTTTTGACTTTTTTATAAACTTAAATTCTATATTACTTCCCTTTTCAAATCCATCTACAGTTACAGTCCACGAAGGATATTTATATGCAAATAATTTTACTGCTTTATTCGGATCCCAATTTCCAAGTTGCGAATGATTTCCAACTACATATATTTCTTCTCCAAAAATTGTATGTGCATTATTAACTCTAAATGTAATGCTTACCTTATTATTTACATTTAACTTCTTACTGTTTATTAATTCATGATAATATTTATTTGAATCTCCATATACAGCATCATTCATTCTTAAAATTGTAATACCTTTATAATGATAATTATCTAATGCATCTTTTATATTATCCCAAAATTGTTTATCATCATTTCCTGCATTCAAAGCATTTTCTCCTTTAATTTCTACTCCATTATTGCTTGCAGCGTTACCTACCCATCTAACTAATGTTTTAGCTGCCGATGTATATTCTCCTCCACTTCCATTATTCATTTCTAAACATGTAAAATGAAGCACTACTTTTCCATTAAAATCTTTTATCATATGCATAATCGGATTATATCCATATCCATTTTGTTCGCTAAAATCAGTATTAATAATTCCTGCATTAATTTCTGCTGTTCTAGGATAATTTCCATTGTTTATCTGCCAATGAATACCTGGAATTTTAATTCCCAACTGAACATTTGATAATTCATCATCAAAAGCTTTTAAAGCATAAGTAATCATATTTCTTCCATGATTAACTAATCTTTTATTATACCATTCAATAAAATCTTTTCCATATGATGAATTTAAATATGCTTTTCCTTCTCCATAAAAGAAATTACCTCCATCCATAGGTGGTGTTATTTCCTTTGTATTATTTAAATTCAATCCCCAAGCTTTATTTACTCCTTGTAAATTTTTATACTTTTCCAATATATATTTTCTAAAATCTTCTTGTGCCAAATCAGAATAACATTGCAAATATCCTTTATTAGGAAATCCACTATAAAAATTATTATTATCATGAGCATTATAAGAAGGATAACGAAGTTCTCCTGCTGGTCCGCAACTTATATTAATTTCTATAAAATCGTCTTTATACTCCTTAAAATGTTCTTCAAAAGCATTCATAAAATCTATGTATTCATTACTTACTAAATCATCTACCCACAATGATAAATATTCAGCACTTGTATTTCCTAATTCACTTTTGTATTTTAAATCATCATAGTTAAGAGTTTTCTTCATATATTTTTTTCCATTATATTTATCCCATATCCAATTTGGCAAATATGAATTGTAACTATCTCCTACATTCCCTCCACATTGATGAAAAGACATAATAGGAACAATCTTAAGTCCTGCTTCCTTTATTTTTTTAAATACCTGATCATAGTAGTCCCAATTAAATTGATTATCATTTTTTTCAACATCTCCCCACCAAACATCAACACTTACTGCATCTACTCCTATATCTTTTGCCATGGCTAATTCATACTCAAACTTACTCCAATCATCAACATGAAGTGGCGCCATCACATTAAACGTAAAATCATTTTCCTGCGTATAAGAATACAAACTACTTTTACTTGATAATACAACAAAACTCAAAATCATCAAAAAGATAGTAATTTTACTAATAACTTTTTTCCTGTCCATAAAACATCTCCTTTTCATATTATTTTATTTCATATTTTAGCATCTGCGCAAACGTTTGCATAGATACTAAAATACATTACCTCTTCTTATTCCATTCATCACTTGAATACTTTTTATAAAGCTCATTTGCAATACTTATCTCATATTCAGTAAGATTACATTCATAAAACTCCACTTTAAAATGTTCTTTTAAAGCTTTAACTATATTTTCTTGTAATATATTAATATCTATTTTAATTTTTGTTTCATTTTCTATCCCACTAGCTTTATTTGCTGTAAACCTTATAAGTCTTTCTTTTTGTTTCTCATCACGTATCTTTATAACTGAAAATAACTTATTCACATCAAAATTTAATATTATAGATCCATGTTGAAGAATTATACCATCCTTTCTAGTCTGAGCACTCCCTATAACTTTTTTATTATTAATAGTCACTTCATAAGCTGAATGAGCATTAAAACAAGCTGATGATAAATTCTCTCTCCCTATTCTCTCTCCTCTTGACAATTCATCTGTTTTTACTCCACACAAACTTAATCCCTTACAAAGTCCTTCACTTATAAATTTATACGACTTAATTATTCCTCCATCCATTAAAGGATGATTTTCTCTAACTACTATACTATATGTAAGTTCATCATCGTGAAGAACAGCTCTTCCTCCTGTAGTTCTTCTGACATAATCTATATTAAGCTCTTTACACTTATCTAAATCTATTTCTTTTTCTAATTTTTGAAAATACCCAATACTAATACACGCTGGTTTCCATGTATAAAATCTAAGAGTTGGTTCTACCTTTCCTTCCCTATGAGCTATCATTATAGCTTCATCTATTGCCATATTCATATAAGCATTATATGTAGTATTCTTTATAATTCTCCATTTTTCCATATTATCCCCCATTTAATGTCATTTATTTTATATTTAACATTATAACATGTCGAGGAAAACATTTTCAAGTCAAACATTTTGCAAAAAAATATCGGAATTATATTAACTTCCGATCATTAATACTCCTTTAATTCCATATTAAGCTCTAATATAGCATTACTACATTCTTCTCTGTTTAAACTTCTAGAATAATTATATATTGTTCCTCCTGGTCTTTCATTATAATAAGGTCTATTACAATATTTACACCCAGATATTTTAAATGGCATTCCCATTTTTATTTCTTCATAAATACTTATATCTATAGGTGATATATAAGTTAAATATCCATTTTCAAACTTAAATTTATCTTTTGTATATCCTTTTTTAATTAAATAAGTCATAAGTTGAACCCTCCTGTAACTTTCTATAGAAGGAGGCTCATGTTTTTCAAGCTTTGTACCTCTTACAGGAGTAAAAGCAAATAAACTAACAGTTACATTATTTTTTATTAAATCTTCGTATAATATAAATATATCTTCATGAGTTTCACCTAGCCCTACTATAATATGTGTAGTTATTTTATCTGTATACTTATTTCCCATATCTTTTATAAATTTTATTTTCTGTTCAAAATCATCTCCCTTTACTTTTTCATATACTTCTTTATTAGCACCATCTATTGCTATACCAATTTTATTTACACCAATATCAAATAATTTTTTTAAATTTTCTTCATTTTCAATTTTCGCAGAAACTGATATTGGTATATTTAAATTTAATTTTATGTATTTTATAAAATCTATAGTTTCCTTTAACGACTCATTACTCCCCATAACTTGAAGACAAATTCTCTTTATGTTGTTTTTTTTGTAATTTAAAAGTGCATTAAGTATCTCTTTTTTTTCAAACTCTGGCCATAATACTCTAGAAAGCTTATCTTTTCTCGAAGTACTTTCTATAGATTGTGAGCAAAATGCACATTTATTGTTACATTTATTTCCTATCATAAAATAAGCTGTAGTTGGAGCTATAGCTAATTTTCCATTTAAAATGTTAAGCTCCATGGCAGTTCCACAAGATACTCTAATCATAACACACAGCACTCCTCTAATATTTGTATATCATATCTAAGTCTTTCAGCTTTACCAATAGCTTCTTTAGATGGCAAAACTATGTTATTGACACCAGAATAAATAGCCATCTCATCTAAAATTTTTCTATATCTACCCCTTGGTCTCATACACCCTAGATTTATTGGAATATTTGGAAATTTTATTCTCGCTTCACAAATTATATCTATAACATCTTCTATTTTAGGAGGATTTATACTTTCATAATCAGTTCCCTTAGTAGGAATAAGTACTATAAAAGTTATTCCCCTAGGATTTTCTTTTTCTAAAAATTTTAATACTTCATATTCTCCTTTTATTTTTCCTCTATAAAGTCCTATACAGATGTGAGGAATTACCTTTACATATTTTTTTAATATCTTATATGTATTTATATAATCTTCTTTAGTCTTATCTATTTTATAAACTTCTTTTATAGTATCATTATCCAAAACTAAATCAAAAGAAACAACATCTAAATACTTAGATATATTTTTTATATTTTCTTCACTCATAAGGCCTAAATGAGCATTTAATCTATATCCCTGTTGTTTTAAAGTTCTAATCTCTTCTACATATCTAATTATTGGAACATCTCCTTTAAAAGAACATCCTCCACTTATAAGAAAACTCTTTATTTCTCTTTTTCTTATTTTTTCACATAAATTATCTATACAAGTCATATTCTTTAAATAATGACCATTACAATGAGCACATTTTAAACTACATTCATTTCCAGTCGTAGTTACTGCAAGTGTCTTATGTGGATAAGAAAAATTAATTTTATTGCCAAAATTATATTCTTTAATTTTTAATGCTTTCTCCATTTTCTCTTTTAATTTCATATTAAACCTCCAGTATTTTTTTTACTGTAGGAAAATTCTCTATATTAGTATGAGGTAAAAAACAAGCAGATACAAATTCATCCATATAGCTAGGATAAACACTTAATTCAACATAAGTCATAGCATTGCTACACTCTTCTAATTTATATCGAGCATCTTCACTCATTAAAGTTAAGTAACATCCCATAAGTGAACTATTTCCTACATACGAAAACTTGTTTCTATCTATATCTGGCAAAAGTCCAATAATTATTGATTTTTCAATATCCAAACTATTTCCTATACCTCCTGCAATATAAACCTTATCTATTACACTAAAATCCATTCCTAAACTTTCAATTAACGTAGATGCTCCAGAATAAACAGCTCCTTTAGCTCTTATAAAACTATCAATATCTACTTCAGTTATAGTTATATCTTTCTCTAAATCATAATCTTCTTTAAAAGCTATTACATATTCTCCTATTCCATGTTCATCAAATCTAATCCTTCTAGAATTTATATTTTTATTTATCTTTCCTCTTCTATCTATAATTCCTATTATCATCATTTCAGCTATCAAATCTATAATTCCAGAACCACATATTCCTTCTGGCTTAGTATCCCCTATTATTTTTAAATTCGGTTTAAATGTATCTCTATCTATCTTTACTTTTTCTATTGCTCCACTTGCAGCTCTCATTCCACAGCTTATTTCTCCACCTTCAAATGCAGGCCCAGCTGAACAAGCACAAGTCATCAAATAATCTTTGTTTCCAAATACTATTTCACCATTAGTACCCAAATCTATAAAAAGAACATTTTCATCAGATGCCCAAATTCCAGATGCTAAAACGCCTGCTGTAATATCTCCCCCAACATAACTTGCAACAGATGGAACTATATATAAAAATGTTTCAGGATTTATATCAAGTTCAAGTTCTGATGCTTTTATAAATGGTGCTTTTAAAAAAGTTGGTATATATGGTTCAAGTCTTAAATAATCTGGATAAACTCCAAGTAACAAATGAGACATTGTAGTATTTCCTGCACATACAAAAGCTATTATTTCATTCTTATCAACACCCGAATCTTTACACATTTTATTAAGAAGAGGATTTATAGTTTCATGTATTATTGCACGATTTAATTGATCAAGTCCATCCTTCTTTGTTGAATATATTATTCTATTTATAACATCAGCTCCATACTTTATTTGAGCATTCCCAGAAGAAGCTTTAGCAATAAGTTCTCCCTTATAAAGATCTACTAAACACGCTGCTACTGATGTAGTTCCTATATCTAATGCTACACCATAAAGCCTATTAGTAGTATCTCCTTCTTCCATATTTACTATAGTAGTTCTATCATTACCTCTTGGTATATGAGTTATAGTTACCTTAAAATTACTTTGTCTTAATATATGTGGTATTTTTCTAAGCATTTGAAGTCTACAAAATACTTTTGTATACCCTAAATAATTTCTTAAATGTCTTTTTATTCTATCCCAATCCGATATATTATCATCAAGATTTGGAATATCTATCTCTATGTAGTCTTTTCTAACATACGATTTAAGTTTCATATTATTATCTATTAACAGTTTTTTAGTTCTTTGAAATATTTGTTTGTCTCTCTCAGTCGATAAATCTTCTATTTTCATTTTATCCATTGACGATGATAATTTTGAAGGAACCTCAATTTCTATATCTTCTATAACCTTAGAATTACAAGCTAAAATATATCCTTCATTCCATTCTTCATCTTTTATATGATAAGTTTTTTTAGTATCTACTTTACCTTTTATTAATTTAACTTTACATTTTCCACAAGATACATTGCCATTACAAGGTGCATCTATAAAAACATCAGCTTTTCTAGCAACTTCTAATAAATTATCCCCATAATCACAATTAATTTCTATATTTTCCGGAATAAATTTTACCCTTATCAATATATATCCCTCCAAAAAATATTTCCCCAGGAAAAAACTGGGGAAATTGATTTTATGCTAAAGCAGTTTCATAATTTGATGAATCCATTAGTTCATCTAATTCACTCTTATCAGCTATTTTAATTTTTACAATCCATGCATCATATGCATTTTCATTTATATACTCAGGTTCATCATCTAATTTTTCATTTATTTCAACTACTTCTCCAGTTATAGGAGCTACTAAATCAGAAGCTACCTTTGAAGATTCAACTACTCCAAATTCTTCCCCTTTTGACAACTCATCTCCTATTTCTGGCATTTCAACAAATAATATTTCACCCAATTGCTCTTGAGCATAATCTGTTATTCCAATATATGCTTCATCATCTTCTACTTTAACCCAAATATGATTTTTAGCGTATTTTAAATCTGATGGATAATTCACTATATTCCCCCCTTTTAAAATTACATAACTGGTTCAAGTTCTAATGCTGGATGTCCTTTTTCTTCTAAAAATGCCAATACTCCTTCAGAATCTGTTGATATAGTTTCATCACAAATCATATCTGTAAAGTTTTCTATTCCATATAGCTCTTTTGCTGTAGCATCTAATTTTTCTCTTACATAATCTTTTAATTCTTTTGGCATCCAAACTATTCTTCTAGTTCCATCTTCAGCAGCAATAAACTTTTTCGAAGAAATAAATTGTCTACCATGGCCCATAAATCCTGGAGTTTGAACTCCTCCACCAGTCATTGAAGCAAGTTCTCCAAATGTCATTCCAAGTGGAGTGATTCCACCATATTCTCTATTTACTATTACAAAACCATTTGCTTCAGGCATTATTCCACAAATACATTCAAAACATCCACAGGAAGTCATCGGGTCTTCCATTATACTGTAAAGTGTTACTCTTTCTACTGCCCCCTGAGATATTTGAGCGACAGTTTCATTTACTGCACGCCAAATACCTTTAACTTCATCTTCTACTCCTTCTTTTGGTACAGGTTGACATGGTCCTGTTGGATCTAATTCTTTAGTTGCTTTAG
Source organism: Tepidibacter thalassicus DSM 15285 (assembly GCF_900129915.1). Lineage (GTDB taxonomy): Bacteria > Bacillota > Clostridia > Peptostreptococcales > Peptostreptococcaceae > Tepidibacter > Tepidibacter thalassicus. The sequence goes on along the minus strand of NZ_FQXH01000012.1, from coordinate 48,609 downwards.
CATCGAGCCAACTTACAGCACCACAAAGCCCAAGTCTTTCTGGCGTTACTATACATACATGTGCTGGAGCAAATGATTGACAAAGATTACAAGAATAAAAAGTATCTACACTTTCATCAGTTAAAGCTGCCAATCTTTCATCTCTTGCGTTATATCTTGGCGTAGCATATTTAACTCTTAATTCTGATACTTTTTCAGGATCAGTAATTATAGTTACTTGACATTTATCTACAACTGAATCAAATTCATCCATCATCTTAGCATATAACACTTCACCTATATGATTTAATCTAAATCCTTTTTCATAAGCTTCTTTACCTATTCTTATCCAAGTAATATCTCTTTGACCAACATGCATTACTCCTTCTATATAATTCATGAAATAGTGAATACGTCTTTCAAGAACTGGTTCAAAATCTTCTTGCATGTTCTTTCCAGCCACTTCGACTAACACTGCAAGCGGAAGTCTTCCTGGAACTTCTGTTATTGTATCAATGTCCGGTCCTATAATTTCAATCTTATGATCTTCTACTTCAGAAATCTCCCTCTTCATTACTAATTCCCAAGATTCAGTTTTTCCTCCACCAAATTCTACAAACATATCGCCTTTTCTTATTCTTTCACCTTCAAACGCTGCAGCAAAAGCAACCGGTATAGGAATTTCAGTTATTTTTATTTTTATTCCTCTAGCTTCTAAAGAAGTTGCTACAAATTTATCATAATCTTTCTGAGTTAATAATCTAGTTGGAACTTCAAAGACATCTTGATCAGTTATAACTGGAAATCCAAGTGCTATAGCACCTGCTCCTGCTGATACTACGAGTTCACTTAAAGGACCAAATGCATTTACAAATGCAGGTACCCTATTAAGCGTATAATCTAATAACCCTTCAAGATCACCAGGCTCTAATGCCCCAAATATAAGTGCTGCCCTTACAGCGACAGATACAACATGAATTACTGCTGTAACATCATATCCTAAAGGAATTACCCTCAAATCAAGTCCCATCTTAACATCAGCTTCTATTGCTTGATCTATTACCTTTCCTACAAGAAAAGTTAATAGACCTTTAGATTGATAATCTTTTATTATTTTAGCTGCTATTTCAGAATCTGGGCATTCTCCAAGGACAACAGCAACCCCTGGAATATCTCCAGTAACTAATGGTACTCCAAGAGAACGAATAACAGAGTCTGTTATATGCCCTGCACAAGGTTCAGAATATGGAGTATCTATAGTTGCATATTTAATAGCTTCTATCACTTCTGATGCAACAGCTGTTCCAAGTCCTGCATTTAACGCATTTTCTAGATTTTCTTTTTCTTCTCCTATTAAACTTTTAACTACCTCTAAGGCTCCTTCTAAATCTCCTAAAGTATTCATCTTTTGTCCCGTAGCTGCATATATAATTGGAAGTGAATATGCAGTATCAGGAAATGCCACTTTATGATCTCTACCTTTTTCTTCTATAACTTTATTTAAAAACTCTTTAGCTGCTTGCAATGCTTGATTAGAACCCGTAAATATAGTTTTAAATAAACTCATCTCAATTCCCCCCTAATTAATTCTACAATTCTAAATAAGAATCAGCGTATAGTATATTTCCTCTTATAACATCACAAGATTTTATTGTATTCATAAGTTGTTCATCACATGGATTAATTATTGCTGAACTAAATCCATTAGCCATTGCCATGGCTACAAAAGCTGAATCTAATATTGGTCTTATATGTTTTGGGGCACCATTTGATACATTAGAAAGTCCTCCTGTAGTCTTAAGTCCCATTTCAGTCATCATTCGTATCGCTTCTAAAACTTCCATTTGCTTTTCTTGCATTCCTTTTATTACAAGACAAAGTGGATCAAATAATATATCCTCTGGATCCATTCCAAGCTCCATAGCTCTCTCTAATATCTGTGTACAATATGCCATACGTTCATCATTATCTCTCGGAATACCTTCTTTAGCACAAAGCCCTATCGCTATTGCATCATATTCTGCTGCTAAATCTAAAAGATCAAATCTAGGTCCTGCATCAGCAGAATTTATAATTGGCTTTCCTTTTTCCCTATTGTAGACTTTAAGACCTGCTTCTATAGCTTTTTTATTTGCTGTATCAAGAGCTATAGGTACATTATCAAAATGCTCTTGAAGAAGTTTTACCCCCCAAGTCATTAATTCTTCTCCATCTCTTTCTGCTGGTCCTATATTGAAATCTATATAATGAGCACCTGCATCAATTTGCTCTTTAGCTCTCTTTAAAATAGGCTCAGGATTTCTCTCTTCTAATGCCTTTCTTATAGTTGGTGAAATACAGTGAATTCTTTCTCCTATTATCATAAATCTCTCCATTAATGATACCCCCATTCATAAATTTTATTTATATCATTTAATTATTAAGCTTTAGCTGTCTTTAATTCCTCATTAAATTCTCTTAGGAATTTAGGAAGTTCCATAGCTTCATTTGTTCCTACTACAACTTCCCAACCTGATAAATTATCCTCAATATCCCCCTTAAGAACCGCAACCTTTCCAGGAATTACAAGTTTTCTACATTTAGTTTTATCTTCTATTCCACATTCCTTAATAAAATTTGCAATACTTGATCCACTAAATTTACCAGCTGCCCAAGCTGTGAGAACTGAATAACCTCCAGCATCAGGAATAACTAACCACATTGGAACTTTAGATCTTTCTATTTCTCCAGCAATTATAAAATAAGTTAAAGCAAAGTCAACAGTAACAAGTACTGGAGAATCTTCATCTGGATTATTTATAGGATAAATTTTAGGTTCAACCCTCATTGGTCTTTGAGGATCAGTATATATATTCTGTCTTAAAGCAAACAAAGGTAAAGCTTTTGCATAATCTATATCATTTAATACTATTATAGAACCATATTTAACTGTAAATAATGATGCTAAAGCTATTTCCATAAACTTATCATCTTTAGCAATTTCATTTACAAATAACACAGATGGATATCCAAATGTTCTATCTCCTTCTTTTAAAGCAATTCTTCTGATTTGAACTGTATTTGTAAAAGCTTCTTTAAGTGAAGAACTGCCAGGATCTAATATTAATTCTTTATACCCTAATTTATGAATATCTTCAACTAAAGCATATAATTCTTCAAGATTACCTGCTTTTACTCCAAGAGCCAATTTATCAGCTTTAACAAGTTCCACCATTTCCTTATAGTTTTCTTTAGTAGCACCGTAAACTATAGGATTTTCAGATTTAACTAATTCTAAAGCATCTTTTAATACAGCACTATCTTCGCAAATTAACATATATACAACTTTAAGCTCACTTGTTTTTACTTTGTTTATTAAATTTATATAATTTTCTTTATTTCCTTCATATTTTAATGCTGCTATTTCAATTTTCATCTCTTCTCCAATTCTCACATAATTTACTTTTTTCATATTTTCAATTTTTGCATTTATTTCTTCATCACTCATAGAATCAGAAAGTAACACTGCAAATCTATTTCTATTTACAAAAGTTTTTTCATGACGGAAAAGTACTGTTTCTCCTCCTAATTTATATTCACTATCCCCTTTACCTATAGTTAAAGTTTTCATTGGAGGTGCAGTAGCTTCTGATAATTTAGCCAACGCATCTTCACTCATATGAGGACATTTTTCTATTTTTGCAGCACCTGCTGCAACTTTCATAGCAAAAGCCATACAAGTTGGAAAACCACAATCTTTACAATTTTTCTTTGGAGTTAACTTAAATATATCCAAACCTTTTAAAGCCATTTTTCTTTCCCCCTTAACCTCATTTATTATGCTAATTCATTAACAAATTTTTTTATTGTTTCTAAAGATTTTGGATGACGAAGTATAACTGCATTTGCCCCTCCTGCTAATGCACTACTAGCAGTTGAAACCTCCATAGCAATACCTCTTTCTTCTTGAGATCCCCATTCCGGAACCTCCTCAACTAATGCTACAGACTCTTTAACATTCCAAGTTTCAAAAGAAACAGGTGTTATTATAGGCATTTGAAGAGTTTTATCATTTTGACCAAATGCAGCAAGTCTAATTCTATCCATAGTCGAAGCAACATATTCATAACCATAACCTACTGCAGAACACCCAACATTCATAACTATATTTTCTCCTTTAACTCCCAATTGAGTTAATAATATATTTAATTGTTTAGCAAGGTTTATATCAACAGATGATTCTGCCCCTACTTTATGTGGATAAGCAAGACCAGCAGCAGCCCCTACAGCTTTGTAATTTTCTTCAACCGCAGCTAAAAACAAACAATTATACCCATCTACTGCTGCTGCAACTTTTTCAAATAACTTAGCGTCTTTTTCATGATTGTTACATCCTGCAATAACAAGAGGTATACTAATAGCCTCAACTACAGATTTTGCTATTTCACTGCACTCTTCTGGAGATTTATCAAACCCATTTGGATCTGCACCTTCAAATTTTAAACATATAAAATCTGGAGAAAATTTTTCTTCTACAAACTTAGCCCAATCTACTGGATTACTTGCAACATCTTTATACAAATTTTTTAACGGCTCTACCCAATTTTCTGGATAAACATCTAATATCTCTATTCCTATTTTTTGAGTATTTCCAGTTTCTCCATCAAAACTATAAAATGGCATTACATTTTCTCCACCTAATTTTATAGCTTTTTCCCCTGCTCCAATTTCTACTTCAGAAATTTTTCCTGCATACTTTTGAACAGACATCTTAAATGCCATTAAAATCGCCCCCTTAAAAACTACTTTTAAAATTCTATTTTAGATAATATTTCTTTAATAGCTAATTTAGCTTTACTATCTTCAGGTAATTCAACTAATGGTATTCCATTAGAATCATATTCATATATCATTTCATCCATAGGAACTACCCCTATTAAATTAAGTCCTTGAATTCTAATTTCTTCTTTTATCCCTTCATTTAACTTTCCTTGCGGAGCCTTATTTACTATTAAATACATATTGCTTACCTTTAAATTCAATTCTTTTACTAAATCTTTTATCCTTCCCACAGCTTGAATGCTTCTTCTTGAACAATCACTAACTAAAAACAATGTATCTATATGTTTTGTTGTTCTTCTACTCAAATGTTCCATACCCGCTTCATTATCTATAATCAAATATTTATAACTGTCTGAAAGTGAATCCGTTTGTTCTCTCAATACACCATTTACATAACAATAACAACCTTGACCTTCAGCTCTACCCATAACTAAAAGATCATATCCATCTCCCTCAGTTATAGCTGTATTTAACCTATATTTTAAATATTGTGCCTTAGTCATTCCTCCAGGAAATCCATTACCAGATACTTCCCTTCGATTCACTTCTTCTCTTATTTCTCCAATAGTCGTTTCTACTTCTACGCCTAATACTTCATTTATATTGGCATTTGCGTCCGCATCAACAACGAGTATTGGACTTTCTCCCCTTTTTACTAAATTATCAATTAAAAGCCCTGTCAAGCTAGTCTTTCCTGTTCCACCTTTTCCTGCTACAGCTATTGTATATCCCATAATGTTACCCCCTATCATATCTTGGACAGAGCTTTTAATTCAAGCTCTATCCTTTTAAGCTTTAGCTTTAACTTTCCCAATTGAGTGAATACATTTATCATCTACATCATGAAGTGCTTCCATTAATCCTTCTGATAATGTAGGATGTGGATGAATAACATCTCCAACTTGTTCTACTGTAAGTCCTAAGTGAACAGCAAGCGTTAATTCGCTAAGTAAATCAGTTGCATGAGGTCCTACAATAGATGCTCCTATCACTTTACCCTCTTTATCAGCAAGTACTTTTATAAATCCTTGAAATTTCCCTATAGCTTGTGCTTTTCCAAGTCCTCTAAATTCAAATTGTCCTACTTTATATTCAATTCCTTTTTCCTGAGCTTGTTTTTCAGTTAATCCAACACATGCAACTTCAGGCTCTGTATATACACATCTCGGAATAGCTGTATAATTTATATTTTTATCTTTTCCAAGTGCATTTTCCACTGCAATCATACCTTCTTTAGAAGCTACATGTGCAAGAAATGGACTATCAACAATATCACCTATTGCATATATTCCTTCAATATTAGTTTCCATTTTTTCATTTACTACTATTTTTCCTCTTTCTAATTTAATTCCTAATTTTTCTATTCCTAAATTTTCAAGGTAAGGTTTTCTTCCAACTGAAACAAGCATTATATCAGCTTCCACTGATTTTCCACTTTCAAGATTTGCAACAACCTTCCCTTCCTTTATTTCACAACTTTGTATTTTATTTCTTGTTAATAATTTAATTTTATCCTTTTTGAATGCTCTTTGCAACTGTTTTGCAACATCTTTATCTTCAAAAGGAAGAACTTGATCTGCCATTTCTACAATTGTAACTTCAGTTCCTAAAGTTCTAAAAAATTGACCAAATTCACAACCAATTACTCCACCACCAACTATTATCATTGATTTTGGAATTTCACACAAATTTAAAGCTTCATCACTAGTTATAACCTTTTCTCCATCATAAGGAAATATCGGAGGAACTATCGGAACCGACCCTGTAGCTAATATTATTTTATCAGCTTCAATTATTTCTTTAGATCCATCTTCCTTAAAAACTTCTATTTTATTTTTATCCAAAAGCCTTCCCAATCCATTTACAAGTTTTACACCTTTTTTATCAAACAAAAATTCTATTCCTTTTATAAGTTGATTTACAATTTTATCTTTTCTATCCATAATAGCTGCAAAATCAGCTTTTACTTCCCCATCTATATTTATACCGTAATTTTTAGCTTCTTTTATTCCCATAAGCAATTCTGAACAAGCCAGTAATGCTTTAGTTGGTATACAACCAACATTCAAACAAGTTCCGCCCACTTTATTTTTTTCTATCAAAGTAACATCAGCACCCATCATTGCTGCTTTTATAGCCGCTACGTAACCTCCTGGGCCTCCTCCTATTACTGCTATTTTCATATCTCAATCCCCCAAAAATTTAATATTTTTGCAAAAACGTTTTTACAATCCAGCTACATCTAATATCGCTGGTACATTCTCTTCTGCACCGATAGCCATTATATGTACTCCATCACATAAATTTTCTTCTCTTAACTGTTGTATAAATTCTCCAGCTATTTTTATTCCCTCTTGAACTTTATTTTCAGCACCCTTAATTCTTTGTATTACATCATCTGGAACATATATTCCAGGAACATTATTATTCATAAATCTAGCCATTCCTACTGATTTTAAAGGTATAATACCAGCTAACACTTTACAATTTAAATGCTTAGTTTTTTCTCTAAATTCTCTCATAGTATCTAAATCATATACAGCTTGTGTTTGAAAAAATTTAGCTCCTGCTTTTATTTTTTTTTCCATTTTTAATATTTGAATTTCTAAAGGAGTATATCGTGGAGTTACACAAGCTCCCAAGAAAAATTCTGGTTTTCCTTTAAGTTCATTCCCAACCATATCTTTTCCATTCATCAAAGTAGTTGCTACATCAAGTATTCCTACTGAATCCAAATCATAAACTGGCTTTGCTCCTGGATGATCTCCTACTACTGTATGATCACCAGTAAGAGCTAACATATTTTTTATTCCAAACAATCCAGCTGACAAAAGTTCTCCCTGTATTGCTATTCTATTTCTATCTCTTCCCGTCATTTGAAGAACAGGCTCGAGCCCTTCATCTTTTAAAATTTTACAAGTAGCAAGTGAAGTAGTTCTCATAACTGCAGATTGAAAGTCTGTAACATTAACCCCATGAACTCTTCCTTTTATAGCTTTTGCACATTCTACCAAATGATTAAAATCAATCCCCTTAGGAGGAGCCATTTCAGCTGTAACAGCAAATTCTCCGTTTTCTAAAGCTTTTCTTAATAAGCTCATTTTTTAAATCCCCCTTTTAACCTTCTAAGCTTTTGCTAACTCTTCTTGTTTTTTCTTTAAATTTATATATCTTGGATTTACAGCTTTTTTATAATCTTTAACCGGTCTTATAGCTGTTAAATTATCAAGTTGACCTAATTCTTTCAATCTCTCATATATCATAATCCAAGCACAATCATTTTCTGGATTCACTTCACATTTTCCATCTTTAGCTCCTCCACAAGGACCATTTAAAAGACTTTTTGCACACATAGTAACTGGACAGATCCCCCCAGTCCATCCAAGTTCACATTCTCCACAAGCTTTACAAGATTCTGCAAATTGTCCAACTCTTTCAATTTCCCCTATAAACATTGTATTATTTCCCGGATATACAGGAACCTTAACATTTTTAGCAACAGTTTGAGTTCCATCTCCGCAAGCTAAAGAAATTATAGCATCAACTTCTTTTAATTCTTCTTTTAATTCTTTTAAATCCTTTTTAACTTTTAAAAAATTACAAGATGGATCTAAAACTTTTGCTCCCAAAACTTCTTTTCCGTTCTCTTCCAATATTTTCTTCATCTCTTTTAATTCTTCTTCCCCACCGACCTTACAAGTAGTTGCACATAATGAACATCCTGTAATAATTATTTTTTTAGCATCTTTTACGTATTCTAAAATTTCCTCTAAAGGTTTTTTTTCTGAAATTATCATCTCTATTCCCCCTCTTGTTTTATGCGTTGTTTTGCATTTTACAAGCTTTTATTACATGTTTAGCTAGAATAGACGTTGTAACAGATCCTACCCCTCCTGGAACTGGAGTTATCATAGATACTTTATCTTTTACAACATCAGTGTCAACATCACCACATAAATTTCCATTTTCATCTACATTTATACCAACATCTATAACTACAGCTCCATCTTTTATAAAGTTCTCTTTTACCATTTTTGCTCTTCCAACTGCTGCTACTAAAACGTCAGCTTCTCTTGTAACTAAATCTAAATCTTTAGTTTTTGAATGACATATAGTAACTGTCGCATTTTCATTTAATAAAAGCATCGCAGCTGGTTTTCCAACAACCATAGATCTTCCAAGTACAACAACTTTCTTACCTGTCAAGTCAACCCCATAATGTTTTAATATTTCAACTACTGCTGTAGGTGTACATGGAGAAAATCCTGATTTATCTCCTTCCATAACTTTTGCAGCATTTACAGGACTAAAACAATCTATATCTTTTTCTGGAGCTATTACATATTTTATAACTTCTTCATCTAATTGTTTTGGAAGTGGTCTAAAACATAAAATACCATGAGTAGCTGGATCTTCATTTATTTTTTTAATTTCACTTATGTACTCTTCTTGAGTTATATCTTCAGGAAGTTCTTTAACTTCTGTTAATATTCCAATAGAATCACATCTCTTTAATGCTCCTCTTTCATATGCTAAGTCATCTCCTCTTGCTCCCACTCTAACTATTGTAAGTTTTGGATTTATTCCTCTAGCTTTTAATTCTTCTACTTCTTTTATTAATTCTTCTTTTATTTTATCTGCAACCGGTTTACCTTTTATAATTTGCCCCATAGCCATATTTAAAAGCCCCCTTTTTATTTATTTAGAAAGAATTTTTTCTACTTTTTTATAAACTTCATCTGCTAACTTAGTTCCCTCAAGAACTAATCTATCAATTTCTTCTTTTACTTTTTTTACATACTCTTCATCTTTTATAGAATTTATATTTATAATTACATTTAATTGTCCACTTATAAGTGCAGCTCTTAAACATTGAACCCCAACACCTACATCACTTATAGCAAGTTTTGATCCTTTATCAACTAATTCTTCGTGAAGTTTTATAGCATCATAACATGTTCTTACTATTTTTACAGGTACTTCACACGCTTTTTTTAAAGCTTTTTCCATAGTTTCAGCTTTTATTTTTTTCTCTTCATCAGTACTTGAAGGCATTCCATACGCCTTTGAAAGAGGTAAAAAATTTTCTGCATCTTCATCAACCATTTTTAAAAGCTCATCTTGAATTTCAGTAGCTCTTTGAAGTATCTCTTTAACTTTTTCTTCATATTCAGCATACTTTTTCTTTCCAATAGTTAAATTACACACCATACTTCCAAGAGCTGTTCCTATAGCTCCTACTAAAGCTGCTGCCCCACCACCACCCGGGACAGCTGCTTTAGAGGCAAGAACTTCAATAAATTCAACAGAATTTTTATCTACTAATTTCATGTTCTTTCCTCCTATTGTATAAATTTCTTAAAACAAACCAGATATTACTCCATTTTCATCAACATCTATTCTTTCTGCAGCTGGAACTTTTGGAAGTCCTGGCATTTTCATTATTTCACCAGTTAAAGCTACTATAAATCCAGCACCAGCTGAAACTGTTACTTGTCTTACTGTAATATTAAATCCTGTAGGTCTTCCAAGTTTAGTTTGATCGTCAGTTAATGAATATTGAGTTTTCGCCATACAAATTGGCATATTTCCAAATCCCAATTTTTCTAAATTAGTTATCTCTTTAGATGCAGCTGGTGTAAAATCTACATCATCAGCTCCGTATATTTTTTGAGCTATAGCTCTTATTTTATCTTTAATAGACATATCATCTTCATAAGCATATGTAAAGTTATTTTCCTCTTCTTCTATTAATCTAAGAATTTCTTTAGCAACTTCAATTCCACCTTCTCCACCTTTTGCCCATACTTCTGATAGTGCAACATTTACTCCTAATTCTTTACATTTTTCTTTAACTAAGTTAATTTCAGCTTCAGTATCAAATGGGAATCTATTTATAGCAACTACTGCCGGTAATTTAAATACTTTAGTTATGTTTTCAACATGCTTTAATAAATTTGGAAGTCCTCTTTCAAGAGCTTCTAAATTTTCATTATTTAAATCTTCTTTTTTAACTCCTCCATTGTACTTAAGAGCTCTAACAGTAGCTACTATTATTACTGCATCTGGTCTTAATTTTGCCATTCTACACTTAATATTTAAGAATTTTTCCGCTCCAAGATCTGCTCCAAATCCAGCTTCTGTAATTACATAATCTGCAAAATGCATAGCCATTTTTGTAGCTATAACTGAATTACACCCATGAGCTATATTGGCAAATGGTCCACCATGAACAAATGCTGGTGTTCCTTCTAATGTTTGAACGAGATTTGGTTTTAATGCATCTTTTAAAAGCGCCGCCATGGCTCCATGTGCATTTAACTGTCCAGCTGTAACAGGTTCTCCCGCTCTATTATATCCTATTATTATTCTGGAAAGTCTTTCTTTTAAATCAGAAATATCATTTGCAAGACAAAATGCTGCCATAATTTCAGATGCAACAGTTATATCAAATCCATCTTCTCTTGGCATTCCATTAGTTTTTCCACCAAGCCCATCTACTACAAATCTCAATTGTCTATCATTCATATCAACACATCTTCTCCAAGTGATTCTTCTTGGATCTATGTCAAGTTTATTTCCTTGATAAATATGATTATCTATCATAGCTGCAAGTAAATTATTAGCTGCTCCAATTGCATGCATATCTCCTGTAAAATGAAGATTTATATCTTCCATTGGTACAACTTGCGCATACCCCCCACCAGCAGCTCCACCTTTAACTCCAAATACAGGTCCAAGTGATGGTTCTCTCAATGCAACAATAGTATTTTTTCCAAGTTTTGATAAAGCATCAGCAACTCCTATTGTAGTAGTTGTTTTTCCTTCTCCTGCTGGAGTTGGATTTATGGCAGTAGTTAATATCAATTTAGCTTTTTTCCCATTATCTTTTTTTAATAAATTATAATCTACTTTTGCTTTGTACTTTCCATAAAGATCAAGATCATCTTCAGTAAGATTAAGTTTTGCAGCAATCTCCCTTATATCCTTAAGTTTAGCCTCTTGAGCTATTTCAATATCTGATTTAAAAGCCATTATTAAATTCCCCCTTGTAATTTTTGTTTTATATATTTAATCTCCTCAACTGTTTTTGTACAGTTATCATAAGGAGATAAATTTGACCTATCAGAATTTATCACTTCTTCATTATAATATATAAATCCCAAACATTCCCCATCTTGAACATTATTTATTATAAAATTTTCATCTTCTTTATTTCTTATTTTATTACCAACAACCAAAACTCTCTTAACTCCAATATCTTCCCCTAATTTTTTTACTTTTCTATAAGTTTGAATACTTCTCTCCCCTGGTTCAACTACTACAATAAAAGCATCTACTCCCTGTGCTGTCCCCCTTGCTAAATGCTCTATTCCAGCTTCCATATCCATTATTACTACATCCTTATTTTGAAGTATTAAATGTGAAGTAAGTCTTTTTAAAAGAACATGTTCTGGACATACACATCCAGATCCTCCTGTATCAACTGTTCCCATAGTTAAAAGTCTTACTCCATTATACTCTTTACAATATCTCTCAGGTATATCATCAACTTTTGGATTCATCTTAAACATCTTTCCAAAGCCACCTATCGGAACATTCGTTCTCTCGGCTACTAATTCCTTCATTTCTGATATGGGTACTATTGTGTCCATCAATTCCTTAGGGAACCCCAATGCCAATGCCAAATTGGCATCAGGATCTGCATCAACTGATAAAACCCTATAACCTTCATCTGCATATAATCTAGCAAGCATTGCTGAAAATGTTGTTTTTCCCACTCCACCTTTTCCTGTTATAGCTATTTTCATGTTCTATCACCTTTTTTATTTATTTTATGCTTGTGCTACAGCTTTTATATTTTCAAATTTTTCTTCTAACACTTTACGTTTTTGCTCTATTTTTTCTATCATTTGATGTGCAGCTTTAATTGGATCTGGTTCAACAAAGAACTTAGCACCAACCATATTTTCCATTTCACTAGTTAATATTTCAAGAACTCTTGGTCCTCCTGTCACTGGTGGTGCCACTCCAAGCCATGTATCTATACCAGATGAAACCACATATGTTCCTATTGATACAGCTTTTTCTGACATCCACTCTGGTGCTGCTCCAACTACTGGTAATTCAGATATATCTACATTTAATTGTTTAGCAACTAAACCTACAAGTTCTAATATACGACTTATATCAACACAAGAACCCATATGAAGTACAGGAGGTATATCTACAAGTTCACATACAGTAGCAAGTCCTTTTCCTGCAAGTTTTCTAGCATCTTTGCTCAAAAGACCTGCTTTTGCTGCAGCCTGAGCTGCACATCCTGTAGTAACTACTATAACATCATTTTTTATTAACTCTTTTATCATTTCTACATGCCCATAGTCATGTTTAACTTTTGGGTTATTACATCCTACAATTCCGGCTGCTCCCCTTAAAACTCCTGATGTTATACAGTCAGCAAGAGGCTTTACTGTACCTGGTTTATCTATATGAGAATTAACTACTTTATCTAATTGATTAATTATAGCTTTTGTGCTATAACCAACCATTGCATGACTTTTAGTTTTTGGTATAAATACTTTTTCTTTCTTTCTATTTTTAAAATTAAGTATAGCTTCTCTAACTATTTGTTTAGCAGATTCAAGAGCTTTTTCTTCATCAAATTCTATATGAGTCGCCCCTGTAATTCTAGCTTTTGGAGATGTAGTTATAAATTTAGTATGATAACACTCTGCAAGTGAAGCCAATGCTGGAAATATACATTGAACATCGACAATTACAGCTTCTACCGCTCCCGTTAAAACAGCAAGTTCTTGTTGAGCAAAATTTCCTGCTATTTTTACACCATGTCTCATAGTTACTTCATTTGCAGTACAACACATTCCAGCTAAATTTATTCCATCTGCACCAACTTCTTTTGCAAGTTCTATAAGTTCTGGATCTTCTGCGGCTAACACTATCATTTCTGAAAGTGATGGCTCATGCCCATGAAGTACTATATTAACTTGATTTTCTTCTAACACTCCAAGATTTGCTTCTGTTTCTCTTGGTATTGGAGTTCCAAATAATATATCACTAAGTTCTGTAGCTATATAAGAACCTCCCCATCCATCTGAAATAGCAGTTCTCATAGAAATATTAAGCATACTATCAGCATCTGCCGTACATCCAACATGAGTAGAATGCATTATAGTTACTACTTCTCTATCTATAGCTCTTGGAACTATATTTAAGTTTTCCCAAACTTTCTTTCTTTGTTCTGGTAAAGATGGAGGAAACTCCAATGTTCCAAAAGGTTTACCAAATTCATTTAATGCAAATTCAGCTACCTCATGTGCTATATCATAAATATCTCTTCCTTCAGTTTCTATTTTCCATCTTTTAGCAAGTTCCTTTAATTTCTCTTCATCTGTTACTTTATAATTTCCATCTTTACTCGTCATATGTAATACATGCGCTATATCCCTACCATGATCAGAGTGTGCTGCTGCTCCTCCCGCTACCATTCTAGCAAAATTTCTTGAAACTATAACATCTGCAGTAGCTCCACAAAGTCCTCTAGGCGTTTTCGGCGTTATTCTACAAGGCCCCATAGCACAAATTCTACAACAAATTCCTTTTTCCCCCATAGGACAGGGTTTCATATTTTCCTTCCTATCAAAAATTGTTTCTACCCCATCTTCTTTAGCCTTTTTTATAAGTTCATTAACTGCACTGTCAATTGATAATAACTTCTCATCCATTTTTCTTTCCCCCTTTTTTTATGATAACCTCTTTATAAACTTTAAAATATATAACAAAAAGAGTCTTCATGACTTTTTTGTCTATCTTCAGATAGTTTATACTACATATTATTAAAATTTAATTATATTTTTCCCTTTATCCCTAAATAATTTTTTAATATTTTCGTCATTATTGATATATTTTTGAAGATTTATGAAGAAAATTGTTAAATTAAAAACAATGTTTTTTAAAAAAATATCCATGTATATTTATTCAAAATAAATTCATCCATTTATAAATTTATTATAACACAAAAATCGTTTCTTGTAATATCATTTTACACAACCCTCCAAAAAAATGTTTTCCTAAACTCGAGCAACTTTCAATCTCAAAAATACCTTTCGTATTTTTATGCGTAATTTTTCAGAAAATAAACAATTATTTTTTTACTTAAATAATTGTTTATTTTCTTTTTCAAGAACAAATTGTTAATTTTTCAACATATATAATATTAATATGTTATACTATAATTTATAATTACTATTTTTTACTACTAGCAATAAGAGCTCCTAACGCAATAGAATACAGTTTTGATTCATGAGTATCTGCTCTTGATACAAGCACCACAGGAGCTTTGGCTCCCATTATTATTCCAGCTGATTTAGCATTAGCCATATATGTAAGAGATTTTCCTATACCATTTCCAACTTCTATAGTAGGAACAAGTATTATATCTACATCTCCAGATACTCTACTTTCAAACTTTTTAATTTTTGCTGCTTCTTTTGACACAGCTAAATCAAAAGCAAGAGGCCCTTCGACAATCACATTTTCTCCATAATTATTTTCCGAAAGCTCTTTAGCATCAACTGTAGCTATCATTTTTTCACTTACTTTTTCTTTAGCAGCAATACAAGCTACTTTTACTTCTTTTATATCTAAAGATTTAGCTACTTTCACAGCATTATTTATTATTTTTACTTTTTGATTAACATCTGGAGCTATATTCATTCCTCCATCAGTTAATAATAAAAGCTTATGATAACTCAAAACTTCATAAACCATAACATGACTTAATAAACTATCTGTTCTAAGTCCATATTCTTTATTTAAAACCTCCTTTAAAAGTATAGATGTATCCAACAAACCTTTCATCAAAAAATCAGCTTCTCCACTTGATACAAGTTTCACTGCTTTTTGTGCACAATCCTTTAAATCATCTCCTTGTATTAACTTAATATTATCAATATCTTCTTCCAAAATTTTAGCTATTTCAGTTATTTTTTCTACATCTCCTATTAATATAGGATCAATTATACCTTTTTTCTTTGCATCAAATATCGCTTGTAAAACTTCCTTATCTTGAGCTGCAGCTACAGCTAATTTCATAGAAGATATACTTTTTACTTTTTCTACAATTTCATCTAATTTTTTTATCATTTTTTCACCTCTTTATAATTAAAATTTTCTTCATTTATATACTTCTAGAGATGCAAATATTATCCTTCTAATATAAAAAAGTCTTTCTTTTATTTTTGTATATTGTATAATCTATTGTGTTATAATATATTTTCAATAATTATTTTAATAGGAGTGATATCTATGGGAAAACATATAATAGAAGAAGCACGCAGATGTCTACAATGTAAAAATCCAAAATGTAAACAAGGCTGTCCTGTAAATACATCTATTCCAGAAATTATAAATTTACTTTTAGAAGGAGATATAAAAAAAGCAGGAAAAATATTATTTGATAACAATCCCCTTTCCGTTATTTGTTCATTAGTTTGTCCTCATGAAAATCAATGCGAAGGACATTGTGTTCTTGGAATAAAAGGTAGTCCTGTCCAAATAAGTTCAATCGAAAATTATATATCTGATTACTACTTAAATAGTTCAACATTAAAAAAAGAAAAAAATTTAAATAGAAAAGTAGCTATAATAGGATCTGGTCCCGCAGGAATTGTTGTAGCTTTTATGTTATCTTTAAAAGGATATAATATAACTATGTTTGAAGCTCACGATAAAATTGGTGGTGTTTTAAGGTATGGTATACCAGAATTTAGACTTCCTAAAGATATTCTTGAAAAACTAAAACGTAAATTAATAGAAATCGGAGTTAAAATAAGACCAAATACTCTAATAGGTCCTGTTATAACTATTGATAATCTTTTTAGAGATGGATATGATGCTGTGTTTATAGGAACAGGAGTATGGAAGCCTAATACATTAAATATAAAAGGAGAAAGCCTTGGACATGTTCACTACGCAATTGATTATTTAAAAAATCCTGATGTTTACAATTTAGGCGAAAAAGTATGTGTAATTGGAGCTGGAAATGTAGCAATGGATGTAGCAAGAACTGCAATTAGAAAAGGTTCAAAAGAAGTATATATAATGTATAGAAAAGATATAGAAGATATGCCTGCTACAAAATACGAAATAGAATACGCAAAAATTGATGGAGTTAAATTTGAACTTTTTAAAACCCCTATTGAAATACTAGATGAAGGAGTTAAATACGTAAAGACAAAAAAAATTAAAGATGAATTGGGAAATACTAAATTAGTTAATATAGAAAATTCAGAGTCAATATTTACTGCAGACTCTGTTATAATAGCCGTAAGCCAAGGCCCTAGAGCTAATATAGTTTCAAATACTAATGGCATAGATACTGATATAACCGGTCTTATAATGACTGACGATTACGGAAGAACTACTAGAGAAGGTGTATTTGCTTCAGGCGATGTTGTAACTGGAGCTAAAACCGTTGTAGAAGCTGTAAATCTTTCTAAAAAAGTTGCCATGGCTATTGATGAATATATTACTAAAAAATACGAGAAGTAAAATTACTTCTCGTATTTTTTCAATTCATTCATACATGCTATAGTTACTTCATCATCAGAATTTAAATCATATGCTTTTTGTATATACTTTTTAGCATTGTCTATATCTCCTAATTGAAGGTATGCCATTCCTAAATTGCACATAATTTCCGAATCTTCTTTTAAATTCAATGCTTTTTCAAACTGCTCTATAGAAGACTTTAAATCTCCTATCATGGCATAACAAAGCCCTATTTCTACAATAGTATCAACTTGATTTGGATTTAATATCAATATTTTTTCAAAATACTTTATTGCTTCATCTACATTATTGAGTTGTCTATAAGCTAAACCTATAAAAAACAATAAATTCCACCAATCAGAATATTCATCCATTAAAGGAAGTAATTTTTCTAATCCTCTTTCAGCTTGTCCCTGTAAAACTAAATTGTATCCATATTCATAATCTACCTTATACTCTATTTTTTTAAGTTCATTTTTAAGTTCTATTTCCCTATCTTCATCAAGCCCAAACTTTATAGCTTCTTCCCATGTAAGCTTAGCTTTTATATACTGCTTTTGATTATAATAATGATATCCCAATTGATAATATGCAAGAGCAAATTCAGGATAAATGTCAATTATAGTTTCTAATTTATCTAATGCCTCTAATAAAAAATCATTCATCTTTTTTTCTTCTTGATTTTTTTCATGTATCTTAGCTATATCTTGACAAACTAAAGCATAATTATAAAGACCATTTACATTGTTAGGATTTAAAGTTATAAGAGATTTAAAATATATTAAAGCATCTGTAAATTCCTTTTCATTTGCTTTTTTCACTCCCATATACCCTATATAATCTTCAATTTTTGAATCAAATTCATACAAAAACTTTTTATATTCATCATTGTATTTAAAATTTGAATCTATACCTATTATATATATCATTCCTCTAGCAAATGAAGCAAGTGTCAAATTATTTTCAGCATCTCTTTCTTTTATACTTTTTACAAGTTCTTCATTAAGAATCGGAAAATCTATTCCACCTTTAGGTATTTTATATCCCCTTAAAGGAATATCTGCATCTTCTTTTATAGTTAAAAAAGCAATATTTTCTGTTTTTTTAAATATATAATTTTCTATTCTAAATTTCATATCAAACCTCCTAAATAACAACTTTACACGATTTACTTTTTTCGAATATCTTTTTATCCACGTCATATATAAAAAGTACAATACTCAATTTTTTATCTAATTTTTCATATATATTCACTTTTAACTTTAAAATATCATATTTAAACACTTCAAATTGAACGTATTTTATTATATTCTTAGCAGGAGTATTTTTAAACTCCGGAAGATATTTCTTTATATTTTCTTCATCTTGTAAAAATTTATGACATCTATTTTTAAAATCTCCTATTTCAATTTTCTCAAAAAAATTAGGAATAGAAGATACCCTGCCCAGTGAAATATAATCGTATTTTAATATTTCTTTAAATAAATCAAAATTATTTTTTATTTTTTCTTTATAAAATTCTAACAAGATTTTATATTGACTATTTTTTCCTTGAGATAACTTAAAATACCCCCTCTCATCCCAAAAACACGCTAAATCTTCAAAAAACTTAAAGGGATTTTCATTATAATAATTTTTAATTATATATTTCATGGAAAGAATAAAGTTTTTAGAATTATAGTAAATCTCAAAAATTTCTTCTATATCTTTTATTCTCAATATTTCTTCATAGGTTATATACTTATTTCCCAAAACCTCATAAGGAGGATACTCCTTAAATATATATCCATGTTTATCAGCCATTTTTCTTATACCTGATCCTTTAAGCATTTTTAAAAATCCAATTTGAAGATGTTCTACATCTAAATTAAACACCATATTAAATGAATTTCGAAAACTTTCATAACTTTCATAAGGAAGTCCAACTATTAAATCTAAATGCTGATGTATATTTTTAAAACTAGATACCTTATTAACAACATAAGCTAATCTATCAAAATTTTGAATTCTTCCTACTTCTTTTAAAGTATCTTCATTTGTAGATTGAACTCCTATCTCAAACTGAAATAATCCTTCTTTACATGTAGATAAAAATTCAAGCATTTCATCATCTATTAAATGTGCTGTAACCTCAAAATGAAAATTAGTATATCCATTATCATTCTCCATTAAAAATTTCATTATATCTAGAGCATATTTTTTATTAGCATTAAATGTTCTATCTACAAATTTAACTTGTTTTACTCTTGCATCAATTAAATTTTTAAGCTCCATTTTAACCCTATTTATATCAAAAAATCTAAGTCCTTTTATTGTAGAAGATAAACAATACTGACAATTAAAAGGACACCCTCTTGATGTTTCATAATAAACTATTTTATTTTCATACTCTTTTTTATCTATTTTCTCATAAGGACTAGGTATTATATTTAAATCTTCTATTAATTTTCTCGGTTTGTTAACAATAACTTCATTGTTATTTCTATAAACTAGCCCATCTATTTTATCTATATCTTTTCTTCCCAGAGAATACTCTATAAATTCTCTAAAGGTAATTTCTCCTTCTCCATATATAATATAATCAACAAAATCATTTTTTCTCATAAATTCTATAAAATCATAAGAAACTTCTGGTCCCCCAAGTAATATCTTAGTATGAGGGCTTATTTTCTTTAGATTTTTACAAATTTTCAACGTATCTTCTACATTCCAAATATACGTTGAAAAAACAACTAAATCTGCATTTTTTTTATATATTTCTTTTAATATATAATCTATGCTGTTATTTATAGTATATTCTTCAACTTCTATATCAGCTAAATCTTTACAAAAACTGTTTAAATATCTGATTGCTAAATTTGTATGTATAAACTTAGAATTTAACGTAGTTAAAAGTATTTTCAATATAATCAGCCCTTTCCTCATAATACATCACTATATATTATCACAAATAAAAGAAAATATCCATTTATTAATTTTCAGCTATGTTATATATTTACAGTTGAAGTTTATTATCATTTAATTTAAAATATTTTTTGTAACGTATTTCGAAAGAAGGTAGATATTTTGTTAATGCAAACTCACAAAATAATAGCAAATCACATGTATAATAATATAAAAAATTCTTTAAATGTAAAATTAAACAAAAAATTTTTAGTATACGGAGCTATGAAACCCGATATTTCTCCAAGACTTGCTATAAAAAAACACTACAAAGAGCATAGTTTTGATTTTGTACTAAATGAAATTTTAAATTTAATCAATAATGGTCTTAATGAAAATCAAATATCTATAAATAAATTTTCTACTAAATTAGGGGTTATAAGTCACTTCTTATCTGATTTTTTTTGCCTTCCTCATCATAACAGAGAATATTATCACGATAAACTTATGGAACATCTAAAATACGAAAAAAATTTACATGAATACTTTGTCAATTTTAAAGGTTTAAATAAAATAAGAATTCCATATTTAGAAAATATAGATAAAGAAAATATAAAAAATTTCATAGAAGAACTTCACAGTATTTATAAAAATAACACAATGGGATTTGAAAATGATGTAGAAGGATCAATAAATATATCCTGTGCAATAGGAATATTAATCGTAGAAAATTCCATAGTAACTTCTCTTGAAAAAGTTACAGTCTAAAAAAATAAAGTCCTATACTATCATATCGAGGATACTATAGGGCTTTTTGTTGAATGCTTAAATGCTTTTTTAAAAATTTTTTTCATTTTTTGAAGGTTTTTAGATTATTTTATAGAAAATAATATTATTACTCATATATTTTGCAAAATTTGAAAGGAGATTGCCATGGATCAATTCGATAAAATATCTATAGATCAAATTTCAAAAAGAGATTTACTTTTGATACTTAAATCTTTAGAATATACTTTCGAAAATACTAAAATAGAAGAATTTATAAATTTAAGAAACAACATGATAAAAGAACTTTGTTTTCTAGCTGATACAAACGAAGAAGATTTTCTTAAATATCTCGAAAAGTAAAATAGAACCTAAATTCAATACGAATTTAGGTTCTATTTTCATACTTTTTTAAATCTAAATATATACTCTCCTGATTTTGATTGTACTTTTATGTAAAGTATTTCTCCTTCTATTTTTTTATCTACAACCTTTATATTATTAAGTATAGGATTGTAAACTACATCTCCTACCTTTAAATTAATAAGTTCTTTAGGATGAGAACTTTTTACATATTCTTTTTTGTTTATCTCATATTTTCTGAGTTTTAATAAATAATTCGAAAGAGACTTTATAAATTCTATATTTTCTATATCAATATTATCAATATTAAATCCTAAAATACCAAGTATAGAATGTTTTATACTTTTAAGTTCTTCATTTTTTTCTTCATAATCTTTTACATATATTTGATAAATCACTCTTAAAAATCCATCTATTATAGATTCTTCTTTTACAGATTCTAAATTTTTATCAATAATTCTATCTATTTTTTGAATAAATTTTATTCTAGCCCTTTCAAATCTTATAATATCTTTCTTCTCTATTTTTTCTTCAAAATTAAATTCTATTATATGATTTTTCATATTTTCCAATAAATATTCAAATTCCACATCTCTACTCTTTACAAGCATATGAATTAAATAATTATACGCTATACCCACTAAAATATTCTCATACTTTCTAATATCTTCTTTATTGACTTTACAATAATAAAAAATATTTTTTATTACTTCATTTTGCGATCTCTCTAAATTAATATTTGAAAGTATTATTGGAAGTACAAAATTAATATTATACAGCGAATTGTTGTATTTTACCCCATAGTATTTATAAAAAATAAGTTCATCTCTCAATCTATTATAATCTACAACAATCCTTTTTTCACTTTTATTATCAATTAAAGATTTTACATTCAACACTATTAAACCTTTCAAATATTTGCTATCGCAAAAAAAAGAATATATAAAAGATTTTTTTATTTTATCTTCCATAACAATTACAACTCCCATAAACATTTTAAAAAAAATAGCAGCAATAAGCTGCCACTATAGGGGGGTAGTAGCACAGACCCAAGTCAATATGCTACAATTTTCTATATATTTTATATCTTTATTATATAATATTATATTTTTAGCTGTAAAGATTTAATTTTCGACAAACTACATTCTTTCAGGTGCTTCTACCCCAAGTAATGATAATGCATTCTTTATAGTTTGTCTTGTAGCTTCAACAAGTGCAAGTCTTGCTTTTTTTGTCTTTTCATCATCAACTAATATTACATTATCATGATAGAACTTATTAAATGCTTGTGCTAAATCCACAACATATCTAGCTATTATATGAGGTTCATTATTTTTAATTACATCTTTCACTACTTTAGGGAAATTTCCTATTTCTTTTATAACATTAACACTATCATCATCAGTTAAAACAGAAAAATCTACATCTGAAGATATTTCTTCATTAGCTTTTCTAAGAACAGAACAAGTTCTAGTATGAGTATATTGAACATACGGACCTGTCTCTCCGTCAAAATTTAACGTTCTATCCCAAGAAAATGTGTAATCTTTTATTCTATTATTTGATAATTCTTGGAATACTACAGCTCCTATACCAATTTGTTTAGCTACTTCATCTATATTTTCAAGGTTTGGATTTTTTTCCATTATTATTTCTTTAGTTTTTTCTACAG
This sequence comes from Tepidibacter thalassicus DSM 15285, assembly GCF_900129915.1. Classification (GTDB taxonomy): domain Bacteria; phylum Bacillota; class Clostridia; order Peptostreptococcales; family Peptostreptococcaceae; genus Tepidibacter; species Tepidibacter thalassicus. The sequence continues at coordinate 25,553 of NZ_FQXH01000012.1, read as the reverse complement.
CCTTATTTAAAACATCTTCTAAAAATACTACTCTTCCCTTTCTCGTAGACATAGTTCCTTCTTCAAGACTTACCATTCCAAAAGGCACATGAACACAGTCTTTTGCCCAATCAAATCCCATAAGCTCTACCACTTTTATCCACTGATTAAAGTGAAGAATTTGTTGAGATCCAACTACATATATATTTTTATAGAAATCATAAGTTTCTTTTCTATATATAGCAGCCGCTATATCTCTTGTTAAATATAAAGTCGATCCATCACTTTTTGTAATAAGTGCTGGAGGCATATTATACTCTTCAAGATCTACTATTTGAGCTCCTTTAGATTCCTTTATAATTCCTTTTTCTTTCATTATATTTATAACTCTTGGCATTTTATCAGAATAAAAACTTTCTCCGGCATATGAATCAAATTCTATTCCCAACATATCATAAACCTTGTTAAACTCCTGAAGACTTACATCTCTAAACCACTGCCATAACTCAGTCGCTTCTTTATCTCCTTCTTCAAGTTTCTTAAACCACATTCTCGCTTCTTCATCAAGAGATGGTTCGTTTTCTGCTTCTTCATGAAACTTAACATATAATTTTAATAAAGTTTTTATAGGAGCTTTTTTAACTTCTTCTTCATCTCCCCATCTTTTAAATGCAACTATAAGTTTACCAAATTGAGTTCCATAATCTCCCAAATGATTAATTCTCACTGTATTAAATCCTAAAGCTTTGTATACTTTATAAAGTGCATTTCCTATTACTGTACTTCTAATATGTCCTATATGAAAAGGCTTAGCTATATTTGGAGATGAAAATTCTACTATAACAGTTTTTCCTTCTCCTACATTAGTTTTCCCATAATCATCTTTTTTATTTAAAACTTCAGTTAATACAGATTTAGCTAAAGATGATTTGTCTATAAAAAAGTTTATATATGCCCCTGCAACTTCTATTTTTTGTATATAATCTGTTTTTTCTATTTTATCGCAAAGTTCCTGTGCTATAAGATTAGGAGCTTTTCTAAAAATTTTAGCTAATTTAAAACACGGAAAAGCATAATCTCCCATATCTTTATTAGGTGGTACTTCTATTAACGATACAATCTCATCTAAACTTAAATCTGAAACTTGAGAAGAAATAATATTTGCTATTTCTAATTTAAAGTCCTTCATATAAATTCCTCCTATATTCTTATTTATATATATTTTTTAAAATTCAAATAATACAAAAAACTCCCGCCTCTTAATACTTAAGAGACGAGAGTTACATCCCGTGTTACCACTCTTATTGATATGAAAAATCATATCCACTCACATGTTTTTAACGGAACAATCCGTACTTTCCTACTTAATGTTCAGAAAATCTCCTCTAGGATGCGCTTCAATATAACTATGTTACTAGACTCCCACCAACCTCTAGCTCGCTGAAACAATCATTATATCTACTCTTCCCGTCATAGGATTCTATATTATTTAGATGTATTTATAATAATAATATAAAAAATAAAATTTAAAATCAAGTACTTTAAGTTAAAATTGTTTATTTAAATTGATAATTTTACTTGAATCTATAGATTTTACATCTTTACATCCCGTTAAAATCATTGCTTGTTTAAGCTCTTCTTTCAAATTTTCTATAATTAATTTTACTCCTTCTTTTCCTCCTCCATAAGCTCCCCAAATTATAGGTCTACCAGCAAGTACTGCATCAGCTCCAAGTGCTATGTATTTTAATATATCAACTCCATTTCTTACATTACCATCTGCAAATATTGTTATCTTTCCCTTTACTGCTTTTGATATTTTAGGAAGAACCTCGGCAACTCCCAATGTGTAATCTAGTATTCTTCCTCCATGATTAGATACAACTATAGCACTTGCTCCAACTTCTACTGCAAGTTCTGCTTCTTCTACGCTCATTATACCCTTTAATATAAAAGGTAGTTTAGTTGATGATGTAAGTTCTTTTAATTCATCGACAGTTTTAGGTCCTACTGGTTGACCATGAAGTGCCATGGTTAAAAGACCTGCTCCATCTATATCAATTCCAACACCAATTGCCCCTGTTTCTTCTGCTTTTTTAATATTTTCTATTATTTTCATATTCTCTCTAGGTTTTATTATAGGAATACCTATACCATTTGCTTTTTTTATAGAATTTAATCCATCTATATAAAACTGTGGATTTCCACTATCTCCTGTCATTGCAAAAGTTCCTGCTTCAATACTTCCAAATACTACATAATCACTATACTGTGCTTCTGTTAAAAATCCTCCCATATTTATTGAATTTCCTGTAACCGGTGCTGTAATAAATGGTAAATCTATCTTCTTGCCAAATATTTCAACACTCATATCAGGGTCCTTAACGTCATGTATAGTTTTTAAAACTAATTTTACATTTTTTAAAGTTTCATAATTTCTTTTAAAAGATTCTCCACTACCTTTTCCTCCCATACCCGGAACTTCACCGGCACAAGCTATACCATTACATTCTTTACAAAGTCTACAGTAACCCTTCATTCTATCTTTTGCTATTTTTTTTAATTCTTTTATTTCCATACTTTTCTCCCCTTTTCTAAAATTCTTCTTCTGATTTCAATTTTATACCATTTTTTTTAAAAAGCGCTGCTGTAACTCCTAATCCATCTCTTAACTTGCCTGTAAATGTTCCATTATATATCTGTTTTATTCCACAAGAAGGACTTTTTAATTTTAATATTGCTTCGGTACAATTAAACATTTTGGCAATCTTTAAAGCTTCATATGCTCCTTTTAAAAACTCATCTGTTACATCTTCTCCATTTTTATTTATAACTTTGGCTTTTTCATTTAATACATCTGCTCCATCTCCACCAACAATTTCTGCTGGTATCCTAGGAGTTGAAAGTCCTCCTAACTGTTCAGGACAAATTGGTATTATATTTTTATCTCTTAAATAATCAATTAATTTTTCATTCTCATTATTTTTTCCATTATACTTACAATTAACTCCAAGCAAGCAAGCTGATACTAAAATCATTTTTATCTATCCCCTTTACATTTTTTAATTACTTAAATTCTACTATAGTAACCCCTGCTCCTCCTTCTCCATATACACCATCTCTATAACTTTTGATATGTCTATGTTTTTTTAACATTTCTTTTATTCCTGCTTTTAATACTCCCGTTCCTATTCCATGTATAATTGTAGCTTTAGGAATTCCAGCAAGATATGCATCATCTAAATATTTATCAACTTCTACCATTGCTTCTTCTAAGTTCATTCCCCTCAAATCAATTTCACTTTTTATACTACTTGCCTTTTTCTTTAGTATTTTTCCTGCTCCCGATTTTAAGATATCTTTTTTGTTAGATTTAATTTTTTCAAGAGATGCAAAAGGTAAATTCATCTTCATAATTCCAATTTGAACTTGTGCTTCTTTTTTATCGTTGTCAACAGATAGTACACTTCCCTGTTGATTAAGAGTTACTACTTTAACTTCATCTCCAGGTTTTAAATCTTTAATTTCTTTTTTTGCTATTTTTGGTAGTATTATATTTTTAACACTTCCTTGAAGACTTCCCATAGACTCATTTATTTCTCTTCTTATATTTTCTATTTTTCTATTTTTTTCTGAACTATATCCTTGTTTTTCTAATTTTCTAAGCTCTTTTATTAACCTGTCTGCTTCTTCTTTAGAATTTCTCATTATTTTCAAAGCTTCTCTTTTTGCCTCATTTATTATTTTCTCTCTCTGTATTGAGAGTTTTTCATTTTTTCGTTCATATTCTTCTTTTAATTTCTTAGCTTCTTCTTTAAGCCTTTTAGCTTCTTCTTTTTCTTCAATCGCTTTTATTCTATTTTTCTCTATACTCTGAAGTAAATCTTCAAATTCAATATTTTCACTATTTATAAATTCTTTAGCCTTCTCTATTATATAATCATCAAGTCCAAGCCTTTTAGATATTTCAAATGCATTTGATTTTCCCGGAACTCCTATCAAAAGGTTATATGTTGGACTTAAAGTCTCAATATTAAATTCCACAGCTGCATTTTCTACTCCCTTTTTAGTAAGGGCATAATGTTTAAGTTCACTATAATGAGTTGTAGCAATAGTCAATACTCCCAAATTATATAAATTATCAAGTATTGCCATGGCAAGCGCTGCCCCTTCAACAGGATCTGTTCCAGCTCCAAGTTCGTCAAACAATACCAAAGAATTTTCTGTAACACTACCTAATATATCCACAATATTCGTCATATGAGAAGAAAAAGTGGATAAACTCTGCTCTATACTCTGCTCATCTCCTATATCCGAAAATACATTGTCAAATACACACATAGTTGTTCCAAAATCAGCTGGTATATGAAGACCACTTTGAGTCATCAAGCAAAATAATCCTACTGTCTTTAAAGTTACAGTTTTACCACCAGTATTAGGTCCTGTTATAACTAAAGTATTAAATTCTTTTCCAATCCATATATTAGTCGGAACTACACTTTTAGGATCTAAAAGAGGATGTCTTCCATTTTTTATACTCAAATATTTTTCACTATTAATTTTAGGCTCTATAGCACTCATAGAAATAGATAATTTTCCTTTAGCAAATATAAAATCTAACCTTCCCAGTACCTTTCCATTAGATATTATCTCATCAGCATTTTCCCCAATCATTTGAGAAAGTTCTTTTAATATCCTCTCTATTTCCTCTCTTTCTTTAATCTTTAACTCTCTCAATTCATTATTCATATTAACTATTGCCATTGGCTCAATAAAAAGAGTTGCTCCAGATGATGATTGATCATGAACAATACCCGAAACATTAGATCTATACTCCTGCTTTACTGGTACTACAAATCTATCTCCTCTCATAGTTATTATTGAATCTTGTAAATACTTTTGATAAGTTGTAGAAGATATAATGGAATTAAGTTTCGATCTTATAGATTGATTTTTTTGAACAATCCTTCTTCTTATACTTCTAAGCTCTGAACTTGCATTGTCTGAAATTTCATTTTCACTTATTATTGCATTATAAATTTCATCCTCTATATTCTTAAATGTATATAATGACGACGTTAAAGATTGTATTATAGGATACGATTCATCATCAAAATTACCTATACTATTTTTTAAAAGCCTTGCAGCTCTTAAAGTATCAGCAACCATTAAAAGTTGTCCAGCATCAAGAGATGATCCTATTTTAGTTTTTTTAACTAAAAATTCTATATCATGTATTCCTCCTAAAGGAACTGAACCTTTTTTTATGAGTATAGATTGTGCTTCACTAGTTTCTTTCTGCATTTGAATAACTTCTTCATAGTCGTTTGAAGGAGTTAAATTTTCTACATATTTACTTCCCAATGATGAAGATACTTTTTCTTTTAACATTTCTACTATTTTAAAATACTCTAATACTCTTAAAGATTTTTCTCTCATTACGCCCTCCTTAAATTCCATATTGATAATTACAAATTACATTCTATATTTTATCAATAAACTAAATTATATGTAAGGCATATTGAATTAATTTAATCATATGTTATATAATAAAAGTAATTTATATATAAAATACATTTTATGGATATAATACTCAAAAAAGGTAAGGAGTGATCTCTTATGAGTAATATTTTAACAAACTTAGAACCTAAAACTGTTTTTAAATATTTTGAAGAAATATCTCAAATTCCCAGAGGTTCTGGTAACGAAAAAGCTATCAGTGATTATTTAGTTAACTTTGCTAAAAATCACAACTTAGAAGTCATTCAAGATAAAGCTTTAAACATTATTATAAAAAAACCTGGTACAAAAGGATATGAAAATGCTCCCACTGTAATACTCCAAGGACATATGGATATGGTTTGTGAAAAAAACAAAGAAACTGTTCATAATTTTGAAAAAGACCCTATTAAATTGAGAATTGTAGATGATTTTATATATGCAACCGATACTACCCTTGGAGCAGATAACGGAATAGCCATGGCTTATGCTCTTGCAATTTTAGAATCAAATAATATTCCTCACCCTCCACTTGAAGTTTTAATTACTACTGAAGAAGAAACCGGTATGGGAGGTGCCATGGCTCTAGACAGTTCTAACCTTACTGGAAAATATCTCATAAATCTCGACTCTGAAGAAGAAGGCTATTTATTAGTAAGCTGTGCTGGTGGAGTAAGAACAAGACAAATACTTAATATAAACTGGGAAGATGCTAAAAAAGATTTATCATCATATATAATTTCTATAAAAGGCCTTAAAGGTGGACACTCTGGAATGGATATAATCAAACAAAGAGGAAACTCAAATAAATTAATGGGTAGAATACTTGATGATTTATCTAACTCATTTGAATACTATATAGCTGACATAAATGGCGGTGCCAAGATGAACGCCATTCCTCGTGAATGTGAAGCTGTAATATTGACAAATTCAAAAAATTCATCTAAATTAAAAGAAAAAATAAAAGAATTTAATAATATATTTAAAAATGAACTAAAAACTTCAGATCCTGATATAATTGTAACAATCGAAGAAACAGAAAATACATATAAAAAAGTTTTTTCTAAAGAGACAATGAATAAAGTTATAACTTCTTTACTTTTAATCCCAAATGGAATTAAAAGTATGAGCATGGATATTGAAAACCTTGTAGAAAGTTCAACAAATTTAGGAGTTGTTACAACACATAAAAATGAAGTTACATTTGAAAGTGCCGTTAGAAGCTCTGTTAAAAGTTTAAAATATAGTATTTTAAAAGAAATGAACGCAATCGCAAATATTTTAGATTGTAAACTAATAGCAGATTCAGATTATCCTGAATGGGAATATAAAAAAGACTCTAAATTAAGAGAAATATGTCAAAAAGTTTATAAAGAAAAATATGGAAAAGAACCAAAAATAATAGCTATACATGCAGGTCTTGAATGCGGACTCTTACTCGAAAAGATGCCAAATGTAGATGCAATTTCTCTAGGCCCAGATATGTTTGATGTTCATACTCCTAATGAACACTTAAGTATATCTTCAACTCAAAGAACTTGGGAATATTTACTTGATATTTTAAAAGCAATTAAATAATTATATAATTTAAGGTCTATATCTTTAAACTAAAGATATAGACCTTAAATTTATTCAACACCTCTTAAATAATGTCCTTTTGTAATTCCTTCTCTTTTTAACTTTTCATATATTTTAATTTCTTCATCAAATTCAAAATTATTTTTAATTATATCTATATATGCTTTTAATATTTCTCTTATATATTCTTCTTTTTCAAAAGTAAAATCAAGTCTAAAAATATTAATACCGGCATCGTAAATATCCTTTAAATGATCTATCATGCACAAAACTTTAGAGTTATATATAACACTTCTACAAAACATATCTTGAGCTATAGGAAATAATTCTCCTTTTTCATCTTTTAATCCGTATTTTGATTTATTACAAATACCACATCTTTTATCTTTTTTACAATTGCGAATTAAAACTCCCATTGGACAATATTCACTAATCATCAAAGGAATTCTTCCATATACTAAAGCTTCAGCTTCTATATCAGTATGTTTTAAAACTTCTTTTATCTCTTTTAAGTTAAGCTCAGGTGATATACAAATACTTCTCAACCCTTGATTTTTAAATTTTTCAATAGTTCTCGAGTTAAATATGTTCAAAAAATAATCTCCATAGATTTCACTTTGACTTAATTTATTTATCATTCCTAAATTACTAACTTGAAATTTATCAACTCCCATATCTAATGCCTTATCAAGCACATAATACTGTTTATTTCTCAATATTCTAGGAGGTGAATAAACTAATTTATCACACAACGCCATGGCTTCCTCTAAAGTATTTATGTCTTCATAGTAAATAATATCTATATCTAAATCTAAAATTTTCTTAAGTTGATATAATTTTCTAACCCTCACACTTATTTTCAAGTTTTTATTTTTTTCATAAATTACTCCTTTATTTTCTATATCCAACTTTATAAGTTTTCTTTTATTTATATTTTTCCTTTTATTATCTAATTTTTCTATAGCTTCTCTTCTAATCTCATTTAATACACTTACAGGTATACTTATATTTTCATCTTTTTCTATAACTATATTTTCTAAAACATACGGAGTATTTCCAAGTTTCTCTATCTGATTTTTTATCTTTTCATCACTTATTGAAACTTTTATTGCTTTTTCTACTTTTTTATCAGCTACAACTTTTATTTTATTATTTCTATAATCTTTTACTAAAAGAACTGGATATTCATCTAAATTTAAAATTATTTTTGATCTTATAGGTATTTTCTTATTTTCTATATTATTTTCATAAGTTTTCCTAGCCCTATCCAAAAGGTTTGTATCTAAAGTTTTATAAACATCTTGTCCTACTTTTATTTCTTCTTTAAAATCAATCTGAACAATATCATTTCTATACGCTACATCTAATATTTTATTACCTTTTAATATTCTACCTACATTTCCTCCTCCAATACTCAATCCATCGCCTTTTCTAAGTGTATTTTCAAGTTTCAAAGTAATTTTATTTTTTCTTTTATCTATATCAATTACTTTTCCTATATAAAGTCCTGTATTATTAGGTTTTTGAGGATTCATTATATCTTTTCCAATTTCTCCCAATATATATCCTTTAGTAAATTTTCTATTAAATATACTATATAAATCATCTAATGTCTCTTTCTTTACATTCAATTTTTTATTTTCCAAATAATAATCTACAACTTCTCTGTAAGCCCCTACTACCGTAGCCACATATTCAGCTCTTTTCATTCTTCCTTCTATTTTTAAAGATAGCACTCCAGATTTTATTATCCTATCAAGCTCCTCTATTGTGTTTAAATCCCTAGGGCTTAATAAGTATTTATCATTTAAATGTACTTTAGAGTTTTTCTCTATATCTATTAATTCATATACTTTTCTACAAGGTTGAGCACATCTCCCTCTATTTCCAGACCTTCCCCCTATCATACTACTCATAAGACATTGTCCAGAATAACATACACATAAAGCTCCATGAACAAATACTTCTATATCAACATTGCTATTTTTAGATATATATTCTATTTCTTCTACAGTAAGTTCTCTAGCTAAAACTACTCTTTTAAATCCTAAATTTTCAAGGTATTTTACATCCTCTAAAGAATGTGCTACCATCTGTGTACTTGCATGAATTTCAAAATATGGAAAATGTTTTTTTACAAGACTAGCCATTCCAACATCTTGAAGTATTAAAGCATCTACATCTATATTGTATAAAAAGTTTATATATTTTAAAAAACTATTTATTTCACTTTCCTTAATAAGTGTATTTACTGTTACATACACCTTAACATCTCTTATATGAGCATACTTAACTGCTTCTTTTAACTCTTCCTTATCAAAATTATTTGCTGATGCTCTTGCACTAAAATTCTTTCCCCCTAAATAAACTGCATCTGCTCCATTTAAAACAGCAGCTTTTAAAGAATCAAAATTTCCAACAGGTGCAAGTATCTCTATATTATTCAAAATATCAACTCCTACTCCACAGAATAAAACCTCCAGGTTATTTTTCCCTGGAGGTATTTCAATTTATTCTTTTTTTTCCATTTCAACAATTCTCATCTGCATATCATAAAGCCTATTTTGAAAATCATTAGCTATTTCTTCAGCTTCTGCTAATTTTTCTTCTTTTTCTTTAACCAGCTTTTCTAATTTTTCTTTTTCTTTTTTTAATTTAGTAATTTCTTCTATATATTTTTCTAACTGAGCTTGTAATTCTTGTATTTTACTATCCTTTATTTGTATAGAATTCTTAAGCTCTTCTAATACCGTAGTTACATCTTCTAAGTCTTGAAGAGGTTGTTTATATTTAGATGTTACTTCATCTAATTCATAAGAACACTTGAAAAGTTCATCTGCTATATTCAAAGAAGTAAGTACAGCTGCCATGGCTGTACTAAGCCTTGGATTAGCCTTTGCTATCTCCTCCATTTTCCCATCTACATAATCTGCAACTTTAAATAAATACTCTTTTGATTCCTCTCCAACCATATTATATTCTTGACCATTTATCTTTACGGTAACTTTATTCACCCTAACTCAGCCCCTTAGACTATTCTTTTACTTATATTTATTGTAAAATTTTTTTTCAATTTTTACAATCTTAAATTAGCATTAATTTTTTCTTTGAGTTCTCTTACTATATTATCGTGAACTTCATTTACTTCATCATCTGTAAGTGTTTTTTCTATACTTCTATACACTATAGAATATGCAACAGACTTGTATCCTTCTTCTATTTGTTCCCCTTTATAAACATCAAATAATTTGAAACTTTCTACTAAACCTTTAGAATTTTGTTTTATTACATCTTCAATCTCTTTTACATAAACATCATCTTTCACTAAAAGTGCTATATCTCTAGTTATTGCTGGATATTTAGGTAAAGGCTTATAAGTCTTATTATTTCTTGCAAAAGTAAATAGAAGTTCAAAATCAATTTCTGCAGCATAAACTCTTGTATTTATATCATAATTTTCTAAAACATCTGGATGTATTTCTCCAAATACACCTACGATATTATCATTATAAGCTATACAAGCACATCTTCCTGGGTGAAATGTAGGGTGATTTTTTTCCGGTATTACATCGTAATTCTCAAATCCTATATTTTCAAATAATTCTTCTATTATTCCCTTTATAGTAAAAAAGTCCATTTCATCACTATATAATCCCAAAGCTATAGATTTCTTTTCCACTGGTAATAAATTATCCTTTGGCATAAATGTATTACCTATTTCAAATCCAGCAAATTCATCTACTTTACGAGAATAATTTCTAGACACTACATCTAACATATTAGGAAGTAATGTAGTTCTCATAACACTAGTTTCTTCCCCAAGAGGATTTATTATCTTTATAAATTTTCTCTTTATAGAATGTTCTGGTAAATTTATTTTATCTACTCCTTTAGGACTTACAAATGAATAAGTAAGTATTTCATTTAGTCCCATAGCAACTAAACTATTTTTTATATTTTCTTCAAATATTTGACCTATTGTTTTAAGTCCAATAGTAGTATTTCCATATATCATATTAGATGGAATATTATCATAACCATATATTCTAGCTATTTCTTCTAAAATATCAGCTTCCATATCTATGTCAAGTCTAAAACTTGGAACTACAATCTCTAATTTATCATCTACTAAAGAGCATTCAAATTCAAGACTTTCAAGTATTTCTATAAACTGATTAAGTGGTATATTTTCACCTAATAGTTTATTTATTCTTTGAGGTCTTACAACAATCTTTTTATTCTCCACAGGATTTTTATAATTATCTACAAATCCCTTCAATACTCTCCCTGCTCCCAATTCTTCTATAAGCTGTGCAGCTCTATTAAGTGCAGTTTCAACTAAATTTACATCTATTCCTTTTTCAAATCTCGATGATGCTTCTGTTCTAAGACCTAACTTTTTAGAAGTTCTTCTTATGCTATCAGCATTAAAATTAGCACTTTCAAGGAGTATTTCATTTGTATCCGAAGTTACTTCAGAATTAGCTCCACCCATAACTCCTGCTATAGCGATTGGTTTTTTACCATCTGTTATAAGAAGCATATTTTCATCTAAATTTCTCTCAACACCATCTAATGTTGTAAATTTTTCTCCTTCTTTTGATTTTCTAACAACAATATTATCACTTTCAATTTTATCTAAATCAAAAGCATGAAGAGGTTGTCCAAGCTCTAACATTACATAATTAGTAATATCAACTATATTATTTATTGGTCTAACTCCTGCTTCTATAAGCCTTCTTTGCATCCAGTAAGGAGATGGTTTTATTTTTACATCTTTTATTATTCTAGCAGCATATCTCGGACATAGAGAATTGTCTTCTATGTTTACGTCAAATTTAATTTTTTCATCACATTCTTTTACATTTATTTGTGGATATCTTAACTTTTTGTTCAAAGTTACTGCAGCTTCCCTAGCAATTCCAATAATAGATAAACAATCAGGTCTATTTGAGGTTATTTCAAACTCAACTAGAGAATCATTAATTCCTAAAACTTCTTTTATATCTTTTCCTAATTCATATTCTTCATCTAAAGTATATATTCCATCTCTTTTGCTTTCTTCTACCATATTAAAAGGTATTCCAAGTTCTTCACTTGAACACATCATACCTTGTGATAGTTCTCCTCTTAACTTTCCTTTTTTTATCTTAATTCCTCCTGGAAGTTTTGCTCCAACTAATGCTAATGGTATTAAATCGCCTTCTTTTACATTTTTAGCACCTGTTACTATTTGAAGAACTTCACTTCCAATATCGACTTTTGTAACTATTAATTTATCAGCATTTGGATGTTTTTTTATTTCTAAGATTTTCCCTACTACTACTTTTTCTATATCCTCTCCAAAATTTTCTACTTTTTCAACTTTCGATCCTGTCATTGTCATTTTATCAGCAAATTCTTTTACGTCAACATCTATATCAACATAATCCCTAAGCCATTTTAAAGGTACTAACATATTTTTTTACCTCCCTTAAAATTGATTTAAAAATCTCATATCATTTTCAAATAATAATCTTATATCATCTATTTCATATTTAAGCATTGCTATTCTATCTACACCCATACCGAAAGCAAATCCACTGTACTCTTCTGGATCTATTCCACAATTTCTAAGAACATTTGGATGAACCATTCCTGCTCCTAATATTTCTATCCAACCTTCCCCTTTACACACAGAACACCCTTTACCTTTACATTTAAAACAAGTTACGTCAACCTCTGCACTTGGCTCTGTAAAAGGAAAATTATGAGGTCTAAATTTAGTTTTAGTGTCTTCTCCAAATAACTGCTTTACAAAAGCATCTAGTGTTCCTTTAAGTTCTGCCATGGTGATATTTTTATCTACAACTAACCCCTCTATTTGATGAAACATCGGAGAATGAGTTGCATCAGGTGCATCAGATCTAAAACATCTACCTGGAGCTATAATTCTAATTGGAGGTTTTACTGATTTCATAGTTCTAATTTGAACTGGAGACGTTTGAGTTCTAAGAAGTAAATTTTCATCTATATAAAAAGTATCACTCATATCTCTTGATGGATGATTTTTAGGAGCATTAAGCGCATCGAAATTATTAAAAACAGTCTCTATTTCAGGCCCTTCTGCCACTTTAAACCCCATTCCAGTAAATATGTATTTAACTTCATCTATTATTTGCGTTATAGGGTGTTTTTTGCCTATTTTGAATTTTTTACCTGGCATTGTAACATCTATTATTTCAGCTTTTAATCTTTCATTTTTTTCTATATTTTTTATTTCTTCTTTTTTTAATGATATTTGTCTTTCCAATTCTTCTCTAACTTCATTTGCAACTTTACCTATAACCGGTCTTTCCTCAGGAGATAATTTCCCCATTCCCTTTAATATGCTAGTTATTTCGCCCTTTTTTCCTAGATATTTAACTCTTAATTTTTCTATCTCGTCCATTTTCACACATTTACTTATTTCCTCTAGGGCATTTTCTTTTATATTAAGTAATTGTTCTTTCATTTTTATCACCCTTTCTTTAGTTTTTTATAATTATAAAAGCCCTTCATCCCACTAAGGGACGAAAGGCTCATCATCTTCCGCGGTACCACCCTAATAGTCTAAAATATAGACCTCTTAAAAGACTTAACGCGCCTAACGTTAAAACCTACTTTCATTTCAGCTTTAAAGCTCAAGAGCGAACTTCCTTTGAAATCTTAGGGAATAATTTCAGCATATATATTCCTCTCTGAACTAAGATAATTCAAAGTACTCTCTCCTTCACAGCCTTTATTGCTATTAAACTTTACCTTGCATTATAGCATAATAAACATCTATTTTCAAGGTTTAAATATTCGATAAAATATTAAAAACATTTTTAAAGCAGGAATTAACCCTGCTTATTTCTTATCTCATACATTAATATCCCAGATGCCATGGCTGCATTTAACGATTCAGCTTTACCATAAATAGGTATTTTCACTAATATATCAGATTTATTTATTATTTCATCTTTTATTCCATTTCCTTCATTTCCTATAACTAACGCAACCTTATCACCATAATTAACACTATGATAATAATTGTCTGTATTTAAATAACTAGATACAATATTAAACCCTTTTTCTTTCAAATCATCTATAATTTCTTCATTTGCTTGTATAATAGGCATATTAAATATAGACCCCATAGTAGACCTTATAACTTTTGGATTATACACATCAACACAGCCTTTTAGAAGAATTACTCCATAAACTCCAGCTGCATCTGCTGTTCTAATTATAGTACCCATATTTCCAGGGTCTTGTATTCTATCTAATATTATAAAAAAATTAGAATTACTATTTAAAATTTCATCTAAATCATATTCCTTATATTTAACAACAGCTAATATACCCTGAGGTTTTTCTGTATCTGTTATTCCTTTAAAAAGTTTATTAGTTGTTTTGTATAGTTTAAAACCATTGTCCATTAAAAAATCTATAAATTTTTTATGTTCTTCTTTGTTTAAAAATTCATCAGTAAAAACTACATAATCTATATCAGCACTACACTCAATAGCTTGGTTTAAAATTCTATATCCTTCTATTATGTATTTCTTTTCCTGTAACCTCTTCTTACTTTTCAGTAAAGATTTAATATATTTTATTTTTTCATTTTCTTTACTTGTTATCTCCAAAATCATAATTATCTATCCTCTTTACTTATTTGATTTATTTTCGTATTTTCACCTATAACTACTAATATATCCCCCATTTTAAACTTAGTATCTGGCTCTGGAGAGATATTTATATTAGTTCCTTGCTTTATAGCCATGACATTTATTCCATATTTAGCTCTTAAATTTAATTCTTTCAAGCTTTTTCCTACCCAATCGCTAGGAGTTACTACTTCAACAATAGAATAATTAGGATCAAGTTCTATATGATCAAGTACATTTTGAGATACTAAATTATTAGCCACCCTTACCCCCATATCTCTTTCAGGAAATACTACTCTATCTGCACCTATTTTATATAGTACTTTTGCTTGAAGTTCATTTTGTGCCTTACAAAGCACATATTTTACTCCGAGTTCTTTTGCTATTAATGTCGCCATTATTGAAGATTGAACATCTGATCCTATACTAATAACTGCTACATCAAAATTTCTAATTCCCAATGATTTTAATGCATTTTCATCAGTTGCATCCGCTTGAACTGCATGAGTTACTTTATCTGATATATCCTGTACTATATCATAACTCTTGTCTATTGCCATCACTTCATG
This sequence comes from Tepidibacter thalassicus DSM 15285, assembly GCF_900129915.1. Classification (GTDB taxonomy): domain Bacteria; phylum Bacillota; class Clostridia; order Peptostreptococcales; family Peptostreptococcaceae; genus Tepidibacter; species Tepidibacter thalassicus. The sequence goes on along the minus strand of NZ_FQXH01000012.1, from coordinate 10,258 downwards.
TCCTAATAAATAAAGTGTTGTAGCTACTGAAGAACCAAATCTTCCACATCCTATTACTACATATTGTTTCATAATTAAACAATTCTCCTTTCTATCCTACAATTACCTTATCCTCCGGATATCTAACTAAATTCTTTTGTTTTCTATTTGAAAGAGCAAATAATATTGTAAGTGCTCCTACTCTACCTGCAAACATAGATAATGCTATCAAAATTCTACCTATCAAAGATAAATTAGGAGTTCCAGCAAGACTTAATCCCACTGTTCCAAATGCTGATACTGCTTCAAATAATGTGTCAAGGAAATCAAATTTCACTTCAGTTAAACTCAAACTCATAACTACAAATACTACAATACTTAATCCTATGGCTACTACTCCTAATGACTTATTTACTACAGAATAGGAAATCCTTCTTCCAAATGCTTCTACATCTTCTTTTCCTTTTATAAAAGCTATAACTGCTAATATTAAAACTCCTAATGTTGCTGTTTTTATTCCTCCTGCTGTTGAAGCTGGAGAACCACCTATAAACATTAATATTATAGTTAAAAATTTAGAACTGTCTTTCATAGCAGCTAAATCTATCGTATTAAAACCAGCTGTTCTCGTAGTTACTGACTGAAACATAGATGCAATAATTTTGCCTTTAAAAGACAGATTACCCAAAGTTTTAGGGTTATCGTATTCAATTGCAAAAAACAATATAAATCCAATTAATATTAAAAAAGAAGTCATAAATATAACTATTTTTGAATGAAGTGTTAATTTTGAAAAATTTCTCTTTTTTATAATATCAAATATTACAGTAAATCCTAATCCTCCTAAAATTATAAGAGCCATTATCACAATATTTACCACAATATTTTCAGTATACGAAGTAAGAGAACTAAAATTACCCATCAAATCAAACCCAGCATTGCAAAATGCAGATATAGCGTGAAAAACCCCATATCCTAATCCTTTTAAAAATCCCATTTTAGGTATAAAAACCATAGATAAAATAATAGCACCAATTCCTTCTATAATAAATGTTCCCACAAGTATATGTCTTGTAAGTCTTACAAGTCCAGATAAATCATATTGATTTAATGCTTCTTGTATTAAAAGTCTTTGATGCAAACATATTTTTTTACCTATAAGTATTGAAAATAATGTTGCCATGGACATAAATCCAAGTCCTCCAACTTGTATTAGTATAATTATTATAGTTTTTCCAAAAACAGTCCAATGAGTTCCTGTATCTACTACTACAAGCCCTGTTACACAAACTGCTGAAGTTGATGTAAATAATGCATTTATAAATCCTACGCTTTCTCCATTTTGAGATGCTATTGGTAAATTAAGAAACAATGCCCCTAATAATATTATAATTGCAAATCCCAATACCATAAACTGCGCAGGAGATAACCTGTTCTTTTTTCGAATATAAGTACCTAACATTTTTTCACCTCTTTAACTAGTACAATATCTTTTTATATTATTCCCTCAACACAAATAAGATTATATAACACAAAACAAAATACTAAAATACCAAAAACACAAAATTTAATGAAGAAAACTCATGATTATACAAATTGCTAACCATGAGTTTTTAATTTAATATACAATTTTCTATTTTACTAAGTTATTTTTTAAATTAACTAAAAAATCTTGTACATTTGTGACTATAGTTTTAACTTCCAAAGTTCCCCTATCTCTTAACTTGTTAACTGCAAATTCAGATACATCAACACTATAAATAAATACCGGTCTTACTTTTCCATCGACAACTGTATAAGAAGGAGTCATATTTCCCGTTGCTATTGAATGAAGCTGTGTTGCGAGACATATAACTGTTGTAGCTTTTCTTGTATGTTTTCTCATTTCATTTTGAGCTTTATATACATCTGATATTACTATTGGAAGCGGTCCATCATCTCTTATAGAACCACCTAAAACTACAGGAACATTATTCTTAACACATGCATGTATTATTCCATCTGTGATATTTTCTTGCTCTAAAAGCTTTTCTATCGAACCTGCTCTTCTAGCCTTATTTAACAAATCCAAATGATTATAATGTCCATCTTTCATAGATTTTTGAGTATATATATCTTGTCCAAGTGCAGTTCCAAACATACCAGCTTCTAAATCATGTGTAGCTACTGCATTTCCTCCTAAAAACGCATGAACATATCCATTGTCTATAAGAGACGCCATAGCTTCTCTTGCATCTTTATCAAAAACAGCAGCAGGTCCTAAAACCCAAACTATGTATCCATTCTCTTTTTCATGCCTTAACACATCATATAAATCATCATAATCCTTAGAGTATGCAGTCTCTCTTGATCTTCCACTTCTAAATGCAAATGTTTCATCAACATCTTCTTCTCCTTTAAATCCCTCAGTATATACATATATACCTTCACTTGCATCTTCAGTTCTTCCAACTACAACATTTTCTCCAACTTTTAAATTTCTAAATTCCTTAATCTCAACTTCATTATCATTCTTTACAACAACTACACAATCCATTCTACTTTCTTTAGCTAAAACCCAATTTCCATTTATTTTAAAATACTCCGGAAATATTGTAGTTCCATGATAATTATCTGGTGCCACTCCTTCTTTTACAACTTTTTGAGTTTTTACATTTGGAGCATTTTTTAAAAATGCTTGTTCAAAATCAGGTTCTTTATATTGTGGTAGTTTAAAACTCATATCTCGACACCCCCAGTTTGATTTTAAATCATAATGTGTAAATTTTACCATACAAATACATTATATCAAAGTTTTGCATATAAATACACAAAAATTATCCTCCAAGCGTTATATCTTGTTTATCATACCAACTAAGAGCATCATATATATGCTGAGCTTTAAAATCTGGCCAATAATCGTCTACAACGTAAAAATCAGAATAAATAGATTGAACTGGTAAAAAACCACTCAATCTTCTTCTGCCTCCCCATCTTATTATCAAATCTACTCTGGATACATCTCTTGACTTTAAATTCTTAATTATATTGTTTTTGCCAATAGAATCATTCTGATTTAAACTACCCAAATCCCAATTCCAGCCATAATTAACTAAAAAATTAACTTTTATGCCGCCTTTTCCAAAATCTCTTCTTTTAGTATATGGAATTAATTCTTTAGGAAACATAGGTGAATTAGTATTTCCCACCACTAATAAAGATGCATCTTCTTTTGAAAGCATATTAACAGCATCTATACAAGCTTTTGTAAAAGCTTTAGTTTGAACAGATGGTCTTTTAGTATTATCAACTGTAAACCCATAATATGTAATCTCTTTTATTCCAATTTCTTTACAAATTTTAAACACTTCAAGTCCTGGATTTAATCCTTTATCATATCCCTTCTCTTTACTCATACCTTGCTTTAAAGCCCATCTCCTATTTCCATCTGGTATTATACCTATATGATTTGGAATCCTCATAAAAAAACCTCCTATAACCTACTCTTTGTATATCATTTCCATTATATAAAAAAATATACTTTTTATTTTTCTAGGAAATTTTTAGAATAATATAATTGAATAAAATTTATTCATATGTTATTATAATTCTAAAAGTAAATAAAATTTCGCTAGGGGTGCTGGAAAGGCCAGCTGAGAGTAAGACCCAATGAAGTCTTTAACCCTTTAACCTGATCTGGATAATACCAGCGTAGGGAAGTGGATGTATATGTATTTTTATATGTAAATATATAGGCACAAATCCTTATTCTGGGATTTGTGCCTTTTATATTATCCGGAAAGGAGGTTAAATATGATTGTCAACGGTGAAAAAATAGATTTTAAAGAAGAAATAACAGTTAAAGATCTTCTTGAAAAACTCAATTTAAATCCTGACACAGTAGTAGTTGAAGTAAATTTTAACATAATCTCTAAAAGTGAATATACAGATAAAAAGCTCAGCAAAAAAGATAAAATCGAAATAATTAATTTTGTAGGAGGAGGTTAATTTTGAATAAATTATCAAAAGAAGAATTCGAATATATTTTAGCATTAAGACATTCTCCTAATGTTCAAAATAAAATAAAAAAAGCAAAAATTGGAATAGCAGGTCTTGGTGGTCTCGGTTCAAATGTAGCTATATCTCTAGCTAGAATAGGTATTGGTAAACTTCTTCTTGTAGATTTTGATGTAGTAGATTTAAGCAACTTAAATAGACAACAATATTTTATAAAACACATCGGAATGAAAAAAACCTGTGCGCTAAAAGATATTATTAATAATTGCAACCCTTTTGTTGATATAGAAACTAAAAATATTTTTATTGATGAAAACAATATAGAAGAAATATTCAAAGATGTTGATATTATAGTAGAAGCATTTGACAATCCAAAATCAAAAGCTATTTTAGCAAATACTATTCTATCCAAAATGCCTGAAAAAAAATTAATATCATCTTCGGGAGTTGCAGGATATTTTTCTTCTAATTCAATAGTTACAAAAAAAATTAAGGACAATTTTTATATAGTCGGTGATAATACATCACAATCAAAACCTGGATGTGGACTTATGGCTCCAAGAGTTGGAATAGCTGCATATCATCAAGCTAACATGGTTTTAAGACTTATTTTAGGCAAAGAAAAAGCTTAAGGAGGTTTATTATGGATAGATTAAAAATCGGTCAAACCGAGTTAAATAGCAGACTTTTTATTGGAACAGGAAAATATTCTTCAAACGAAATACTACCTAAAGTTATAAAATCTTCTAATTCTCAAGTTATCACTGTTGCTTTAAGAAGAGTAAACTTAAACTCTCCTGAAGAAAATATACTAAATTATATAGATAAAAACTGTATTCTTCTTCCAAACACATCTGGAGCTAGAAATGCTGATGAAGCTGTAAGAATAGCTAAACTAGCAAGAGCTGCAGGTTGTGGAAATTGGATAAAAATAGAAGTTATTTCTGATAATAAATATCTTCTCCCAGATAACTATGAAACAATTAAAGCTACAAATATACTGGCAAAAGAAGGATTCATTGTTCTTCCTTATATGAATCCTGATTTGATGGACGCAAAACGAATGGTTGATGCTGGAGCAGCTGCTGTAATGCCTCTCGGAGCTCCAATAGGAACTAACAAAGGACTTAGAACCGAAGAAATGATTCAAATTTTAATAGATGAAATTAATGTTCCCATAATTGTAGATGCAGGTATAGGCAAACCTTCTCAAGCTGCAAAAGCAATGGAAATGGGAGCAGACGCAGTACTTGTAAATACCGCTATTGCATCATCAAATGATCCAGTTGTTATGGGTGAAGCTTTTCATCATGCTGTAATAGCTGGTAGAAAAGCATATCTTGCTAAAATGGGAGCTGTTAAGAAATATGCTAGTGCTTCTTCTCCACTTACAGGATTTCTGTATGGAGGCGATATTTAAATGAGTTTTTACGATGAATATGTCAAATATAAACATTTTGATTTCGATAATTATTTTAAAAATATAACTGATATTGATATTTTAAATGTTATTAGTAAAAATAGATTAAATGAATTTGACTTTTTAACGCTACTATCCCCCACCGCAGAAAATTATTTAGAAGAAATGGCTCAAAAATCAAACAAATTGTCTATACAACATTTTGGAAAATCTATAATTTTATATACTCCTATGTATATTTCAAATTACTGTTCCAATAAATGTTCTTATTGTAGCTTTAATGTTGAAAATAAAATTTCAAGAAAAAAATTAACTCTTGAAGAAATTGAAATTGAAGCTAAAAAAATTTCTTCAACTGGTCTTAGACATATATTAATTTTAACCGGAGAATCTAAATCACAAACCCCAATTTCATATATTAAAGATTGTATTTACATACTAAAAAATTACTTTGATTCCATATGTATTGAAATTTATCCTCTTACAGAAAAAGAATACTTAGAACTTGTAAATGCTGGTGTAGATTCTCTCACCATTTACCAAGAAGTATATAATGAAACTATTTACGATAAAGTTCATGTATCTGGTCCTAAGAAAAATTATAAATTTAGATTAGACGCACCCGAACGAGGATGCAGAGCTAAAATGAGGTCAGTAAATATCGGTGCCTTACTTGGCCTTTATGATTTTAGAAGTGAAGCATTTTTTACAGGTCTTCATGGATATTATCTTCAAAATAAATATTTAGATGTAGAAATAAGCTTTTCTCTTCCTAGAATTAGACCTCATATAGGAAATTTTGCTGATATATATGAAGTAACTGATAAAAATCTAGTACAAGTAATGCTTGCTCTTAAACTATTTATGCCTTACGCCGGAATAAATATTTCAACTAGAGAAAGTAAAGAATTTAGAGAAAACCTCATCCCCCTTGGGATTACCAAGATGTCAGCAGGAGTTTGTACTAGTGTTGGAGGACATTCTCAAGTTAATAAAAGCTCTAACCAATTTGAAATAGCTGATACACGAAGTGTTTCAGAAATTAAAAATTCACTTCTTAAAAAAGGATATCAACCCATTTTTAAAGATTGGGATCATATATAGAAAGGAGAATTTAATATGAATTATACAACTCAAATGGATGCTGCAAAAAAAGGAATTACAACTAAAGAAATGGAAATAGTTGCTCAAAAAGAAAAAATAGATGTAAATATACTTAAAAACTTGATTGCAAATGGTAAAGTAGTTATTCCAGCTAATAAAAATCATAAATCATTAAATCCAGAAGGTATAGGAGAAGGTCTTAGAACTAAAATAAATGTAAATTTGGGAATATCAAAAGATTGTCCAAATATAGAACCTGAAATAGAAAAAGTAAAAAAAGCAATTGAACTTAAAGCTGAAGCCATAATGGATTTAAGTTCATTTGGTAAAACCGAAGAGTTTAGAAAAAAAATAATCGAGTTGTCTCCTGCCATGATTGGTACTGTTCCAATTTACGATGCTGTTGGTTTTTACGATAAAGAACTCAAAGATATTAAAGCCAAAGAATTTTTAGATGTAGTTGAAAAACACGCTAAAGATGGCGTAGATTTTGTTACTATTCATGCAGGTTTAACAAAAAGAACTTGCGAAACTTTTAAAAAAAATAAACGTCTTACTAATATAGTTTCCAGAGGTGGTTCTTTATTGTTTGCATGGATGGAACTTAATAACAGCGAAAATCCTTTTTATGAATATTATGATGAGCTTTTAGATATTTGCGAAAAATACGATGTTACTTTAAGTCTGGGAGATGCTTGCCGCCCTGGTTCTATAAATGATTCTACTGATGCATCTCAAATTGAAGAACTTATCATTTTAGGAGAACTTACAAAAAGAGCTTGGGAAAAAAATGTTCAAGTCATGATTGAAGGACCTGGTCATATGGCTATTAATGAAATACAAGCTAATATGCTTCTTGAAAAAAAACTATGCCATGGTGCACCATTTTATGTTCTAGGTCCTATTGTCACTGATATCGCTCCTGGATATGATCATATAACAAGTGCAATAGGTGGTACCATAGCAGCAAGCTCTGGAGCTGATTTTCTATGCTATGTTACACCTGCTGAACACTTAAGACTCCCTACTCTAGATGATATGAAAGAAGGTATAATAGCATCAAAAATTGCAGCACACGCAGCTGATATAGCTAAGGGAATTAAATATGCAAAAGATTGGGATTATGAAATGAGCAAAGCAAGACAAAATTTAGATTGGGAAAAAATGTTTAAACTTTGCATAGACGAAGAAAAAGCTAGAAAATTTAGAAACTCATCTATTCCAGAACATAATGACAGCTGTACAATGTGTGGAAAAATGTGTTCTATGAGAAATATGAATAAAATACTAGAAGGTAAAAACATCAATTTATTAAGAGAGGATAATTAACATGATATACCTTATCACCAATAGAAAATTGATACCTGATAATAATATATTTAGAGTCATTGAAGAATCTGTAAACGCTGGAATTGACGCTGTTATACTCAGAGAAAAAGATTTAAAATACGATGAACTTTACTCAATAGCTAAAAAAATCAAAAGCATAACAGATAAAAAAAATGTTCCTCTTATAATAAACAATAACTTAAATGTAGCTAAAGATTTAAAATGCCATGGGTTCCACATAGGTTTTAATTTTATAAATAATAGTTTACCTAAATTTAACGGAATAACAGGAGTTTCTGTACATAGTGTAAATGAAGCAATCACTGCTCAAAATCTCGGAGCTAATTACATAATTGCAGGACATATATTTCCAACTGATTGTAAAAAAAACCTAAAACCAAGAGGATTAGAATTCATAAGAGAAATAAAAAAAAATGTAAATATACCTGTAATTGCCATTGGAGGTATAAACAAATACAATATAAAAAATGTATATAAAGCTGGTGCAAATGGAGTTGCTATTATGTCCGGAATAATGCAATCAAAAAACATATTAAACACAATTAAAGAATTACAAAAAAATTCCTTAGATAAAATCTAAGGAATTTTTATTAAGCATTTATTTTTTGCTTAGCAGTTTCAACTAATTGCTTAAATCCTTCCGGATCATTTATTGCCATTTCTGATAACATTTTTCTATTTATATTAATTCCAGCTAATTTTAATCCATTTATAAATCTTGAATAAGATAATCCATGAAGTCTTGTAGCTGCATTTATTCTTTGTATCCAAAGTTTTCTAAAATCTCTCTTTTTAAGCTTTCTACCTACATAAGCATGTCTTAAAGCCTTCATTACAAATTCATTAGCTGGTCTAAATAATCTACTTCTAGCTCCTCTAAAACCTTTTGCAAGTTTTAATATTTTTTTATGTTTTTTACGAGCATTTATTGCCTTTTTAACTCTTGCCATCTTTACGACCTCCTTTGTTCAAACATCTATTTTACACGTATGGTAATAATCTTGCTATTCTCTTTTGATCTCCAGCACTTACTAAAGCTGATTTTCTAAGATTCATCTTTGTTTTTGCACTTTTCTTAGTTAATATATGGCTTTTATAAGCTTTTGCTCTTTTTAATTTACCTTTTCCTGTAGCTTTAAATCTTTTAGCTGCTCCTCTATGAGTTTTCATTTTTGGCATATTAATTTCCTCCTCTCAAAGTATAATTATTTTTTAGGATCTAATGTCACAACCAATTTATTCCCTTCAAATTTTGGGGATTTAGCTGGTGTACCAACATCCTTAACATAATCTATAAATTTATTAACAACCTCAAGACCTGCATCTTTATGTCCAAGCTCTCTTCCTCTAAATCTAAGCTCAACCTTAACTTTATCTCCCTTGTTTAAGAACTTAATCGCTTGTTTAGCTTTTGTATTTAAATCGTGTTCTTCTATGGCTGGTCTTAATCTTATTTCCTTAACATTTATAGTCTTTTGTTTCTTCTTTGATTCTTTCTCTTTTCTAGATTGTTCGTACTTATACTTTCCATAATCCATTATTTTGCATACAGGTGGATTTGCATTAGGTGCTATTTTTACTAAATCTAAATTATTGTTATTTGCTATTATCTGTGCTTCCCTTGCAGACATAATACCTAATTGCTCACCTGTGTTAGAAATAAGTCTTACTTCCTTATCTCTTATCTCTTCATTAATTGGTAACTCTTTAATAGTTAGACACCTCCAAATATATTAAAAATAAAAAACGGATAGCATAAGCTATCCGTACACATACCACAACTAAGACTTCAAAATCCAGTCATTAACCCTACAACCATCGGAGTAAGGTGAGAAGCGGATAACTTCTGCTTTATTTCACAACTGTTAGTTTATCACGTTTATTTTTTTATGTCAATATATTTTTTAATTTTAATTTTTACAAAGTGGAAAAATTATCAAATAATATTCTTACACATTTAGGAGAAACTAAAAATAAATACAAAACAACCTAAATTTTGAGGTGCTTTTAACAGCTAAATAAAATCTGAAAAAACATATAAGAATCTGTTGACTATTTTATACATTAGATTTGATGATAATAGTTCATGTTTTTTCTGCTAAGCTTTATGGTAGTAGAAGTTATAAACAGAAAAAACTAAAAAAAGAGATAAAGGGGATTCTAGAAAATGGGGTTCAAGAAGAAAAATGAAAATAGTATTATATTATGCAAAAAAATTCAAATATATCCTACAAAAGAGCAAATAGCAGATATAGAAAGAGATAGTTTTTTATGTAAACTCCTTTATAATACTTATTTAGCTCAAAGAAAAGAATATTATACTTGTTACAATAAAAACATGAAAATGTCAGAACAGCGAAGTCAAATTAAGTTACTTCGTAAGCAAAATACAGATTATGCAAAAGTATA